>NZ_JBEYVV010000001.1:0-575523 GCF_040644155.1 Streptomyces sp. NPDC047022
AAAGTGCGGTCACGAGGGTGTTCAGTTCTGTCGTCACAAACGGATCTTGAACACCCTCTCTTCATGCCCGCAGGCATTTGGACAGACTCGTCTAGACCCCGGCGGCACCCAGCAGGCTGCCCGCCGCATAGGTGACGCCCATGGCCAGCGCGCCGCCCGCCACGTTGCGCAGCACCGCCCGTCTCGGGTCGGCGGCGCCGAGCCTGGCGCTGCTCCACCCCGTGAGGACGAGCGCGGCCAGTACGGACGCCACGGTGACGAGGAGGCGTACGGAGGCCGGCGGCAGGACGATCGCGAGGAGCGGCAGCAGGGCGCCGATGGTGAAGGCCAGGAAGCTGGCCCACGCCGCATGCCACGGATTGGTCAGCTCGTCGGGGTCGATACCGAGCTCCACGCGCGCGTGCGCGCGCAGCGCGTCCCTCTCCGTCAGCTGGACCGCCGCCTCGCGGGCCACCTGCCGGGACAGCCCGCGCTCCTCCAGCAGTTCGGTGAGCTCCTCCAGTTCGGCGTCCGGCTGCTCGCGCAGCTCGCGCTTCTCCATGGCCAGCGCGGCAAGTTCCGAGTCGCGCTGGGTGGAGACGGACACGTACTCCCCCGCCGCCATCGACATGGACCCGGCGAGCAGTCCCGCGAGGCCGGCCGTCAGCAGTGCCGCGCGGGCGCCCGTGGCCCCGGCCACGCCGACGACCAGCCCCGCCGTGGACACGATGCCGTCGTTGGCGCCCAGCACCGCGGCCCGCAGCCAGTTCAGCCGCGAGCCGAGCGCGCCGCCGTGCGTCTCGTCGTGGGGTGGTTCGGTCACGGGACCGAGGATGGCACCCCGCACGTCACCAGACCCGTACCGACCCTCCACGCGCGAACACCGGGCTCGTCGCGTCGGGCGGAGGCTGGGGCAGGGGTTCGGCGATCTCCGCGACCGTGGGGCCCGCCTTCGCCGCGATGGGATCGAGGGCGGTCAGGTCGAAGCCGTACACGCGCGCCGCGTTGCCGCCGACCATCGCCGCGACCTCCTCGCGCGGCACACCCGCGAACGCGAACCTGAGGCCCTCCCTGGTGTACGGGTAGGTGCCCTCGTCGTGCGGGTAGTCACTCCCCCACATGATCTTGTCGAGACCGATGCGGTCCCGCAGCGGTACTTCGTGCGGGCGCATGAAGCTCGCCCCGACGAAGCAGTTCGAGCGCCACACCCGCGACGGGGCCTCGCCCATCGCGTCCGCGAGCCCCACGCCGAACTTCGACTCGGCCGTCTGCGCCGTGGACGCCTGGGCCGCGGCGACCATCCGGCCGTGGTAGTAGTCCAGCATGGCGAGCACACCGGGTATCCAGCCCGAACCCTGCTCGGTCAGCACCAGTTTCAGCGCGGGATGGCGCCGGAAGGCCCCGCCGAAGACCAGATGCCACAGCGCGCGGTGCGAGAACCATGTCGTCTCCACCATGAACACGGCCCGCGCGGCGGGTTCGTCGCCCAGGGGCGGCGAGGCCGATCCGGAGTGGTGATTGACCGGGACGCCCTGCTCCTCGCAGACCGCCCAGATCGGGTCGTACGAAGCCGAATGCAGCTCGGGAAGGCCCGAGCCCGGCGGTGTCCCGGGGAGCAGAAGTCCGCCGCGCAGACCGGCCTCCGTGGCCCGCCTGATCTCCTTCACCGCCTCCTCGACGTCGCCCAGCAGGATCTGGAAAACGCCCGCCCGGCGGTCCGGGGCCAGGGAGCAGAAGTCGGCCAGCCAGCGGTTGTGCGCCCGCAGGCCCGCCCACCGGAGCTCGAACTCCTCCCCGGTGGGTGCCGGCGCCATCAGCGCCCCGGACGGGAAGAACGGCGGGATCGTGTTGGGGAAGACGACCTCCGCGACGATGCCGTCCGCCTCCAGCTCGGCAAGGCGCCGCTCGGAGTTCCAGTTCCGGTCGGCGGTGTCGGCGAGCAGGTCCTCGTAGGGATTGACGTACGACGTTGCCCACGCGTCGAACTCTTCGTGGTACCGCTTCTCCAGGTACGGCTTGTAGTCCAGGAGGTCGGCCCCGGCGTGGCAGTCCGCGGAGATCACGGTGTACCGCTCATCGGACCGTTCCTCGCTCACCGGGTCACCCCCAGCACCGGGAAGTCCTCGTCGGTGAGCCAGTGGCGGCCCGCCTCACGGGAGCGGGCCCAGGACGCCTCCACGGCCGCCTGGTCGTCGGGCTGGCCGAGGTCCGCGGGGGTGGGGCCGATGCGCCGGGCGAGCGGGGCCAGCTTCTCGGTGTCGAAGCCGAAGACGTCCGCCGCGGCCAGGCCCAGCATCCGGCGGGTCTCGGCGGCCGGGATGTCGTGGAAGGTGCGGCGCAGCCAGGCGCGGGTGTCGGGCCAGGTTCCCTCGGGGTGCGGGAAGTCGCTGCCCCACAGGATGTTGTCGACGCCGATCTCGTACCGCTGGGCCAGTTCGCGCCGTTTGGTGTTGGTCGCGCAGACGAACATCTGGCGGTCCAGATACTCGTGCGGCGGGCGCTTCAGCTCCTCGAACGGCGAGAGCTTCTTGCCGCCGTGCGCGCCGAGGTAGAGGCGGTCCATGAACCAGAGCAGGTTGGGCAGCCACCAGCAGCCGGACTCCGCCACACCGAACTTCAGCCCGGGATGGCGTTCGAAGACACCCGACCACAGCAGGAACCACAGGGGGCGGGCGGGCCACCAGGTGACCTCGCTGACGTAGATGCCGAGGTGGTCGCCGTACTCGTCGCGCGGCGAGGTCCCCGAGTGGGTGAGGACCGGCATGCCGCACTCGGCCGCCGCCGCCCACACCGGGTCGTAACGACGGTCGTGGTAGGGCTCCTTGTCGGCCCACATGCAGGGGATCATCAGCGCCCCGAGGCCCGACTCCTTGGCGCGGTGGACCTCCGCGACGACGGTGCCGACGGGGGCGGTGATGGGCAGCAGGGCGACCCCGCAGTGCCGTTCGGGGTGTTCGGACACGAAGTCCGCGAGCCAGCGGTTGTGCGCCTGCGCGCCCGCCATGCCGAGCCGGGGGTCCTGGTCGCCGGAGAGGCCGAGGCCCACGCCGAAGGGCGCGGCGGTCCGGCTGTCCACGGCGTCGGCGTCCGGGAAGACCACCTCGGCGGCCACTCCGTCGCCGTCGAGCTCCTTGAGGCGCTGCGCGGGCTCCCAGCCGCCGCGCAGCCCCTCCTCGTTGTCCTTGAACCACTTGTCCGCGAACGCCTCGTTGCGGATGCCGAGCCGGGTCATCTCCTCCCGGCGGCGGTCCCGTCCTGCGAGGAACTCGTCGAACTCCCGGTGGAAGCGGCTCTCCAGATAGGGCCGGTACTCCTCGGTGGGCAGTCCGGCATGACAGTCGGAAGAGATGATCAGATACGGGGTCTGGTCGGTCACCGTGGTCCCCCTCTCGGTCCAATCGGTCCAGTCGAACCGGTCGGTCGAGTCGGTCGAGTCAGTCGAGTCAGTCGAGTCAGTCGAGTCAGTCGAGGATGAAGTTCTCGAGGTACGACGGGTTCGCGCGGTCGAGCATCGACCGCGCCCGCGCCCTGATCTGGGTGTCGCTGTGCTCGCTCGGCGGCAGCAGCCAGAAGCGGTCCGCACGGATGCCCTCCACGACGAGGCCGGCGACCTCCTCGACCGGCGTGAAGCTCACCTCGCGCCCGGCCTCCTTCATCGCCGCCTCCCACTGGTCGATGCTGCGGTACGGGGTGCGGCGGGGCTTCTGCTTGGCGTACCTGGCGGGGCGGTTGCGGTGCGACTCCCACAGTCCCGTCCGCAGCATGTGCGGGCCCGGGAAGAGCACGGAAGCGCCCACGCGCGCGTGCTCCGCCTTCAGATGCGCGTACAGGGACTCGGTCATCGTCACCACGGCCGCCTTGGTCACGGCGTACACGGAGGCGGTGGGCAGGGGTGCGATACCGCCGTCGCCCGAGGAGGTGTTGACGACATGGCCCGGCTCTCCCCTCGCGATCATCCGGGGCAGGAAGGCCTGGACTCCGTGGAAGACGCCCCACACGTTGACCGCGAAGGCCCAAGCCCAGTCGTTCGGGTCGTGCTCCCACATACGGCCTTCGGCGCCCGATCCGACTCCGGCGTTGTTGCAGAGCACATGGACGGCGCCGAAACGCTCGTACACGTCGTCGGCGAGGGCCACCACCGCGGCCCGGTCCCCCACGTCCACCACGCGCGCGTGTACGACGGCTCCCGCCTCGCGCAGCTGGGCCGCCGCCTTCTCCAGCGCCCCCTCCTCCACGTCAGCGAGGACGACGCGCAGACCCTCGGCGGCGAACCGCCGTGCCATCGCGAACCCGATGCCGCTCGCCGCCCCGGTGACCACGGCGACCTGTCCGGCGCTCAGCCTCATCAGGCGCTCCCCTCGGGCGGCCCGTCGAAGACCTGCAACGGGTCGTCGTACCGCTGGTGGACGTAGGGCAGCAGGGCGGCGGCGTCGACCCGTTCGGCCACCGTGCCGCGCTGGTCGGTGGTCTTCTCGCCGAGGCTGATCTCCAGGAGGCGGCGGACCGGGAGGTCGGTGACGGGGTCGTACACCGACTCACGCAGGATCACGTCCCCGGTGATCCGCTCCAGCTTGCGCACCTTCTCCTCACGCACGCAGTGGACGAGGACCGGGTCGGCGTCGAAGCCCGAACCGTCCACGGCGGGGAGGAACTTGAAGTAGAAGTCGGTCTTGCGGCTGGGCGCGGGCAAGGGCAGTTCCCCGCTCACCGCGCCGCGGACCTCCACGAACGCGATGCCGTGCCGGGCGAGCGATGCCCGGATCACGAGGCCGTCGCGCTCGACCGTCACCTCGCCTAGCTTCTTCGGCTCCCCGAAGACCTCGCGGCCACCGGTCAGGGCCCGTTCATGGGTCATCGGCATGACGAGCGGGTACCAGCCCTCGACGCCGCCGTGCGCGGCGGCGACCGCGAACGAGCCCGCGCCGAGGGGATATCCGGGCAGGCTCACCTTGCTGATGTTCACCCGCACCAGGGGGCGGGCGGTGGGTTTGAGCGGGGGCGGCAGCACCGCCGCGACCGCGTCCGGATCGCTCTCCCAGGTGGCCACGACGCCCGTGGACCAGATGTCGGGGAGCTTCGCCTGAGCGGCGCGCGTGGCGGCGATCTCCGCCTCGGTGCGCGCCCCGTACCGCACTCGTGCCATGTCGTACCCCTTCGTCGTCGTACCGCTTCGACTGATGGGCCGTCGCGTCGGACCCGTCAACCGTGCCTGACGGACCGTCACCTGTAACACAGTTACAGCAGACCCCGTCCGGGGTAAACAGGGCTGCACGGACGAACATTGGGGGGATCATGGCCAGAGCGGCACTCACCCGGGACGAGGTCCTGGACACCGCCGCGAACCTGGTGAAACGGCATGGTCCGGACGCGCTGTCCATGCGCAGGCTGGCCGCGGAGCTGGGCACCGCCGTCACCTCGATCTACTGGCATGTCGGCAACCGCGAGGCCCTGCTCGACGCACTCGTGGAGCGCACCGTCGCCGACCTCGGCGAGATCCACCCCACCGGGGACACGCCCGCGCAGCGCATCGTCTCGGTCGCGGGCGCCCTGCGGCGACGGCTGCTCGGCCGTCCGCATCTGGTCGCGCTGGTCCACGAACGCGGTCTGACGGAACGGATGTTCCTGCCCGCCCAGCAGGCTCTGGTACGGGAGGCGCACGCCGCGGGCCTGCGCGGTGCGGGGGCCGCCGACCTGGTACGGGCCGTACAGGTCCAGGTCGTCGGCCATGTCCTGGTGGAACGGAATCAGGAGCGGGCGCCGGAGCAGCATCCCGGTCAGCAGGAGCTGTGGAGCGGCACCGTGTCCGCGGGTGACGATCCGGCACTGGCCCTCGCGCTGGCCGGTCCTCCGGACAGGGAGCGGCTGTTCGTCCTGTCCGTGCGGGCGCTGGTGCGGTCCCTCCTCGAACCCGCGGCGAACTCGCACCGGTTGTAGCGGGGGTGCGCGCCCCGGCGCGTGGGCGGCGTGAACCGGCCCCGCCGGGCGGGCAGGGGAAAGGCTGTCAGCCAGGGCCCGTATCCTCAATGACCATGTTTGAAGATCCCGCGACCGCAGTGCCCCCGGCCGTCTGGCCGGCCGCGTATCCCGAGGGGTACGCGGTCGTCGACGTGGAGACCACCGGACTGGCCCGCGACGACCGGATCATCTCGGCGGCGGTCTACCGGCTGGACGCGCGCGGCGAGGTCGAGGACCACTGGTACACGGTCGTCAACCCGGAGCGCGACCCGGGCCCCGTATGGATTCACGGCCTGACGAGCGAGGTCCTCGAGGGGGCACCGCTGTTCGACGAAATCGCCGAGGAGTTCTCGGCCCGGCTCGCAGGACGCGTCCTCGTCGCGCACAACGCGGTGTTCGACTGGTCGATGATCGCACGTGAGTACGCGCGCGCCGAGCGCGAGGCGCCGGTCCGTCAGCGGCTGTGCACCATCGCGCTCTCCAAGGAGCTGGGGCTTCCGCTGGCCAACCACAAGCTGGAGACGCTGGCCGCGCACTTCGGGGTCGTGCAGCGGCGGGCGCACCACGCGCTGGACGACGCGCGCGTCCTGGCCGAGGCGTTCCGCCCGAGTCTGCACTCGGCCGCGCGCGACGGCGTACGGCTGCCGCTGCTGGAGTGCCGCCCGCTGACCGAGTGGTCCGCCTCCCCGACGATCGGCCGGCAGTCCTCCGGGGGCCCCGGGCCGAGCAGTTGGCGGCCCTCACGCAAGCGCCCGGCCTGCCCCTACCCCAACCCGGGCCGTTACGAAGAGGGCAAACCGCTCAAGCAGGGCATGCGGGTGGCGTTCTCCGGTGACACGTCCATCGACCGGGAGCTGCTGGAGGACCGGGCCGTCGAGGCGGGACTGCATGTCGCCACGAGCCTGTCACGGCTGACGAGCCTGCTGGTGACCAACGACCCCGACTCGGGCACGTCGAAGACGGTCAAGGCACGGCAGTTCGGAACGCCGGTGATCGACGAGGCGGCCTTCGGACAGCTTCTGCGGGACGTCGAGCCCGCGGGAGCGGTACCGGAGCCGAGGGCCGGCGCGCGTAACCGGTGAGGACACTCACCGACCGACGTTCGCGTGATCGCCAACGGCGAAGTGCCCCTCCCGCGGGAGGGGCACTTCGCTATGCCGGTGATCCGACCTTGTCGACGATACCGACCTTGCCCTCCGCTCGGGCGCAATGCCCGCCGCAGTACCAGTGACCGTCGGCCTCGACACCCTGACCGATGATCTGCACGCGACAGTGCTCACAGATCGGGGCCATATGGTGAATCGCGCAGGCGAACGAATCGAAGACGTAGCGCGCGCCGTCCTGGGTCTCCACAGTGAACGCCAGCGCATAGTCATTGCCGCACACTTCGCAACGTGTCATGCACGGTATCGTCAGGACCGCAGACGGCACGGGCAAGCTGACGGCCCGCTCCCGACCGGAGGTTCTACCTGGTCGGCGTAGCGTCCGGCGATGCCAACACTCCTTCGCGGAGGCCAGGTTCCTCTGCCTGCCGACTCAAGCGGCCCGGCCCTGCATATTATTGGAATTACCGAAGCGGAATCCGGCGTCTGACTCGCGCCCGCAGACAGCCGAACTCCCAAGATTTCGGCTTTCGATGGCTTTCGCTTTCCGTCCTGCACTCGGCCGACCGGGCATAGCGAGCGATTCCTCGCCCGCGATCGGAATTACGCCGATTTTCTTACGTTCCCGCCGTTATGAGGATATTCGGCGCGTCTGTCAACTTTCATGCTGAGATCACCGAACTCTGAGGGCAATCTACGTCCTTGGAATCACCACGACTCGCTGCGAGTAGGTCACAGCTCGAAGTAGAAAGCAGGTCACTCATGCGCCTTGGCACCCGATTCGGTCCGTTCTCCCGGCACAGAAACGTGCTGGCCGCGGGTCTTCTGGCCCTGCCGACGCTGGTCGCCTTCGGCGTTATCCCCTCCGCGGCCGACACTGCCCCTGCTCATCAGCAGGCGTCCCGGCTCCTGGCACCGGCTGGGGGGCGCAAGTCGTGCGACGACCGCCGTGATGACGATCGCAGGTCCTCGAGGGGCGGCAAGGACAGGGACCGCAAGGAGAAGTGCAGGGGCGCCACAGGGCCAACAGGTCCTACGGGGCCCACAGGCCCTATGGGCGACACCGGAGCGACGGGGCCCACAGGACCGACGGGACCGACCGGCCCCACGGGTGCGACCGGTGTCACGGGACCTGGTGGGCTGGCCGGCTACCAACAGGTCTCCAAATCCGCCTCATGCACGGGCGACGACATCTGCACCCTCACAGCGACCTGTCCAGCCGGGACGGTGGTCACCGGGGGAGGCATCTCCCCCGACGCATTCGTCAGTAGCGGGGTGTACGTCATGCAGACTGCACCGACCAGCAACACCACGTGGGAGGCCACCATGCGCAACTCCAGCGGGACGACGATCAACGTGACTGTCTGGGCCGTCTGCGCAAATTCCAGCTGACGTGTCAGCCCCGTCGACGCGACACCGTACGTGAGCCGGTCCTAGTCCAAGCCGGTGTACCCGTCCGAGCCGGTACCCGCCTCAGAGCACCCCACGACCGAGATGTACCGTCGTGGGGTGTACCGCTTCCTGCTGACCCGCCAGTGGGTGATCCTCACCCTCGTGGCCCTCCTGCTCATCCCGACGATGATCGGGCTGGGTCTCTGGCAGCTGCACCGCCACGACCACCGGCAGGCGCTGAACAAGGTGATGAACGACTCGCTGGCGGCGCGGCCCGTGCCCGCCGAGTCGCTCACCTCCGTCGGCGGAACGGTCGAGCACAAGGACATCTACCGCCGCGTGACCGCGAAGGGCCGCTTCGACACGGCGCACGAGCTGGTGGTGCGCCGTCGTACGAACGCGGACGACGAGATCGGCTACCACGTCCTGACCCCCTTCTTGCTGGACGACGGCAGGACGCTCCTGGTCGACCGGGGCTGGATCGGCTCCCCCGACTCCCAGACCGCCTTCCCGAAGATCCCGGCGCCCGCGAGCGGCGAGACCACGGTCACCGGCCGGCTGATGCAGGACCAGACGACGGCCGCGAGCGGAATCAAGAACGTCAAGGGACTGCCGGACCGCCAGATCATGCTGATCAACAGCCGGCAGGTCGGCGCCCTGCTGCGCGGCACCGGAGACGCCTCCGCCAAGGACGTGCTCGGCGGCTACATCGAACTGACCGCGCCCGCCCCCAAGGGCGGCAGCCCCGAGCTGATCCCGTCGCCCAAGGAGGACACCAGCTGGATCGGCCTCGGCGACATCAACCTGCCGTACGCCGTCCAGTGGTGGGTGTTCGCCGCGGGCGTCCCCTTCGGCTGGCTGGTCCTGGTCCGCCGCGAGGCCCGGGAGCGGGCGCGGAGGGCTGCGGAGGACCCGAGCAGGGAGCCGGAGCCCGCCGCGGTCTGACCGCCTGCCCGGCCCCTCACCTCCAGCGCGCGCGGTCCCTCCCGCGGGCGGCTCTGTCACCCCTCCGGCCCCGCCCCTGATTGCTGCGTGGGTGCACCGGGAACCCGGAACTCCGTGGACCCGCGCATCGAGGACTACGCGCTCATCGGCGACGAGCAGACCGCCGCCCTGGTCGGCCGGAACGGCTCGGTCGACTGGCTGTGCCTGCCCCGCTTCGACTCGCCCGCCTGCTTCGCCAGGCTGCTGGGCGACGACAGACACGGCCACTGGAGGATGGCGCCCAAGGGCGCCCGTCTGTGCACCCGCCGCGCCTACCGGCCCGAGACTCTGATCCTCGACACGGAGTGGGACACCCGGGACGGCTCGGTGCGTGTCACCGACTTCATGCCCCAGCGCGACCGCGCCCCCGACCT
Source organism: Streptomyces sp. NPDC047022 (assembly GCF_040644155.1). Classification (NCBI taxonomy): domain Bacteria; kingdom Bacillati; phylum Actinomycetota; class Actinomycetes; order Kitasatosporales; family Streptomycetaceae; genus Streptomyces; species Streptomyces sp. NPDC047022. The sequence continues at coordinate 9,788 of NZ_JBEYVV010000001.1, forward strand.
CGTACGCGTCATCGAGGGCCTCGAAGGCAGCGTCACCATGCGGGGCGAACTGCGGCTGCGCTTCGACTACGGCTCGATCGTGCCGTGGATGCGCCGCCACGACGGTCAGCGCGTGGCCGTCGCGGGCCCCGACTCGGTGTGGCTGCGCAGCGAGCCCGAGGTGCACACCTGGGGTGCCAACTTCACCACCCACTCCGAGTTCACCGTCGGCAAGGGCGAGAGGGTCGCCTTCGTCCTGACCTGGCATCCCTCGCACCGGCCCCGCCCGCCGTTCATCGACCCGTTCCAGGCCCTGGACTGCAGCGTCGAGGACTGGCAGGGGTGGGCGGCGCAGTGCCGCTACAACGGCCCCCACCGGGACGCGGTGGTCCGTTCCCTGATCACCCTCAAGGCCCTCACCTACCAGCCCACGGGCGGCATCGTGGCCGCCCCCACCACCTCCCTGCCGGAGTCCCTGGGCGGTGTGCGCAACTGGGACTACCGCTACAGCTGGCTGCGCGACTCGACCCTGACGCTGCAGGCGCTGCTGTACGCGGGCTACCACGAGGAGGCCGAGGCCTGGCGCGACTGGCTGCTCAGAGCGGTCGCCGGCGATCCGGCGGACCTGCAGATCATGTACGGCATCTCGGGTGAGCGGCGGCTGCCCGAGTTCGAGCTGTCCTGGCTGCCCGGCTTCCAGGGCTCGGCACCGGTTCGGATCGGCAACGAGGCGGTGAAGCAGCTCCAGTTGGACGTGTACGGCGAGGTCATCGACTCGCTCACACTGGCGCAGCGGTCGGGCCTGCCCGTCAGGCCGCACATGTGGCAGGTGCAGTGCGCGCTGATGGACTTCCTGCGCACCGCGTGGCGGCAGCCCGACGCGGGGCTGTGGGAGGTGCGCGGCGAGTGCCGCCACTTCGTGTACTCCAAGGTGATGGCGTGGGTGGCCGCCGACCGGGCCGTGCGCGCGCTTCAGGCGCATCCCGACCTGTCGGGCGATCTGGAGGGGTGGCGGGCGATGCGCGACGAGGTGCACCGGGAGGTGTGCGAGCGCGGCTTCGACCCGGAGCGCAACACGTTCACCCAGTACTACGGGTCGCGCGCGCTCGACGCCTCGCTGCTGCTGATCCCCCGCGTCGGCTTCCTGCCGCCGGACGACCCGCGCGTGGCGGGCACGGTCGACGCGGTCTGCGCGGAGCTGGAGCAGGACGGCTTCGTGCGCCGCTACAGCACGGAGGGCTCGGAGGTGGACCCGCTTCCCGGCGGCGAGGGAACCTTCATCGTCTGCTCGTTCTGGCTCGCGCAGGCCCTGCATCTCATCGGTCGCACCGACGATGCCGAGCGGCTGTTCGAGCGGCTCGTGGGACTCACCAACGACGTCGGTCTGCTCGCGGAGGAGTACGACCCGGAGGCACGCCGCCAGCTCGGGAACTTCCCGCAGGCATTCAGCCATCTGGGCCTGGTGGGCACCGCGCTGACCCTGTACGGGGACGCTCCGGCGGAATAGGGCCGGCTCCCCGGCGGCCGTCAGGTGACCCGCTCGGCCCGGTGCCTGACACCCCGCAGCCGTACCTCGGCGGGCAGTCTCGCGAGGCCGGCGGACTCGCGGGCGCGCGCGAGCGACTCGTCGGTCAGCCTGCGCAGCGCGTCGGCGGGGTCCACATGCGCGGCCACCCCGACCCGGATGCGGGCCGCCGGTGTGCTGCGGCGCCCCGTCAGCAGCACCTCCGCCCATGCGACGCCGTCCGGCTGCCCCGCTTCCTGGGCCAGTACGTCCTCGAGGGCCCGTCCGCGCAGGAGGGCGCCCTCGCCGTCGCCGGTGTCCACGAGCACTTCCGCGAGGCGACGCCTGCGCAGCACCGATATGAGCCACCACAGGGCGAGCAGGGCGAGTACGGCGAGCGCCCCGACAACCGTGGGCCACCACCAGGTCCGCTCCCGCCACCGGGTGCGCTCGGCGTCGCTGAGCAGGACGTCGTGCGGGCCCTGGTGGATCCACCATGAGGGGGGCTTCACTCCGAGGCCGACGGCGAGCACACAGCCGCCGAGGGCGATCAGGACCAGGCCGGTGAGCCCGATCAGCACACGGTTGGCGGTCCGCGGCACCGCTCCTCACCCCTTCCGTCCGGGCCGCCGCACATGCACCGAGAGCGCGGGCGGCCGGGCGAGCCCGAGGCCGCGGATGGCGTCCGCGAGCGTCACGTCCAGGTCGGCGCGTACGTCGTCGAGTTCCCTGAAGTGCGACACCGCCCGCACGTCCGCCTTCCTGCGGCGCAGGCGGACGCGTACGGACCGCACTCCGGAGACCTCCATCGCCCGGTCCCTGAGCACCAGGGCGGCGGCGTCCCGGTGGAGTCCGGCGCGTATGTCGGGGTGCTCCGCGCGCATGGTGAGCACGCCGCGCAGTCCGGGTGTCGTGGCGAGCACCAGCAGCCAGAGGCCCACGGCGGTGACCGTGGCGGCTCCGGCCAGTACCCAGGTGCCGTCGAGGGGTTGCTCGGCGAGCAGACGGGCGAGGTCCCGGCGCCATGGCTGGGCGGTCCGGTGGGCCCGTACCGCCACGATGTCGTACAGGAAGAGCCCCGCGACGATCAGCAAGAGCAGCGCGAGGACGCCCGCGGGGACGCGTCGCGCCGACCAGAAGCGTCCGCCGCGGCCGTGCGCGCCGTCCACCGGTTCGTACGCCGCAGCGGACGCGGACTGGCCGAATCCGCCGTCCGTGGGCTGCTCGTCGGCGGGGAGCTTCTGGGTGGTGCCGTGGGTCTGGGACTCGCTCATTGCGTCCTCCCGTGCGCCGGTGCCGGATGAAGCCGCTCCACCTGGACGGCGACCTCGTGCACCTCCGTCCCCGCCAGTGCGCTTACCCGCTCGGTGACACGGCGACGCACGGCGGCGCACTGCCCGCCGATGTCGGAGGGGTAGCCGAGTTCGACGCCGAGGCGCACGCGCGCGCCGGTGCCGCGGACGACGACCGTGGCGTACGGGGGCAGGGCGCCCGGCGCGAGGGGCATGAGCGCCTCGCGCGCCGCCTGCGCGGCGATCCTCGCGATGACCAGGTCGGCGATCCGGGTGGCCCCGCGGTCACCGGCCGCCACCTCGTCCGTGGGCTGCCGCGTCGCGCCACTCGGCTCCCGTTCCGTGGCAGGGCCGGGCATGGGTCAACGCCGCCGGTCGTCGCGGGGGCGGAAGAAGTCGCGGGCGTCCAGATCCCCCTCCAGGAAGCGGCCGACGACGAACCCGACGGCTCCGAGGGCCGCCACGAGCAGGAACGCGCCGAAGCCGCCGAAGTATCCGGCGAAGCCCAGCGCCATTCCGGCGATCATGCCGATCACGGCCATGCTCATGCTGCGCTCCTCAGCTCGCGGTCCCGGGATACCAGGCTCCCGCGGTCCTCCGCCTACTGGACCCTCGTCTCCGGCTCCTCGTCCTCTTCGTCCGGCAGCTTGACATCGGTCACCGCGATATTGACCTCCACGACCTCGAGTCCTGTCATGCGTTCCACCGCCGCGATGACGTTCTCGCGCACCGCGCGGGCCAGTTCGGCGATGGACACCCCGTACTCGACCACGATCTCCAGGTCGAGCGCGGTCTGTACCTCGCCGACCTCGGCCTTCACCCCGCGTGCGGCCCGCGAGCCGCCGGGCACCCGGTCGCGCATCGCGCCGAAGGTGCGGCTGAGGCCGCTGCCGAGGTCGTGCACGCCGGGCACATCGCGCGCCGCGAGTCCGGCGATCTTCTCCACCACGCCGTCGGCGATGGTCGTCCGGCCCCGTGTGGCCGGGTCCCCGCCGCCGCGCCGGGTGGGCGCCCGCATCTGAGGGGTCTCCACGCCCTCGGAGGTCACCTCCGGCCGGTTCCGCCCCGTCATCTCGGTCATCACCGCACGCCCCTTCCGGTCGTCTCCCCTCACCCACGGTAAGGGCGTCGGCACGGCCGCGCGCCGCGGATGCGGCAGGCCGGAGCAATTGCTGCGGGGCGCTGACATGGCTCTGCCGCGCCGTCACATCCCCACGGACATGGCGGCGCGGCAGAGGGAAGAGATGTCAGTCGCCGGTACCGGCCAGGTCCCGCAGGCGGCGGGCCTGTGCGGCGCGCTCGGCGGCGCGCTGGTCCTCGTACGACCGCCCGTGGGCCCCCCGCAGCAGGGCCTTCGTCTCGATCACCGCGTCCCGGGGGGCGGCGAGCAGCGCGGACGCAAGGTCCCGCACGGTGTCGTCGAGCTGCTCACGCGGCACGGAGATGTTCGCGAGACCCGTGCTCACGGCCTCCTCGGCCGTGACGAAGCGGCCCGTCGCGCAGATCTCCAGCGCGCGGGCGTAGCCGACCAGGCTGACCAGCGGATGCGTGCCGGTGAGGTCCGGAACCAGACCGAGGCTGGTCTCGCGCATGGCGAACTGCACGTCGTCCGCGACGACGCGCAGGTCACAGGCGAGGGCGAGCTGGAAGCCCGCACCGATCGCATGCCCCTGGACAGCGGCGATGGACACGATGTCATTGCGCCGCCACCAGGTGAAACCTTCCTGGTACTCGGCGATGGTCGCGTCCAGCTTCGCGTCGCTGCTGCGCGCGAGGTCGATGAAGTTCGGTTCGCCCTCGATTCCCTCGGGCGTGAACATCTGCCGGTTGAGCCCGGCCGAGAACGACTTGCCCTCCGCGCGCAGCACGACCACGCGCACGGAACCGGGCAGTTTGCTCCCGGCCTCCGCCAACGCTCGCCACATCGCCGGGCTCTGGGCGTTGAGCTTGCCCGGGTTGTCCAGCGTCACCGTGGCGATTGCCTCGTCGACAGTGAGCCGTACACCGTCCTTGTCGAGTACCGGGTCGAGCGATGCCATGAGGGCGCCTCCGATGGGTGCGGTCAGAAGAGGATGCCGCATGACGACATCCACAAGTGACTGCACAGTAACCACCCGGCCGGTCGCCCGACCGACCGGGTGGCCACCACCGAAGCCGATGGGCCGCCCGGCGTCAGGCCGACGGGGCCTTCTTGCCCCGCGTCGCCCCGCCACGCCCACGTAGCGTGACACCCGACTCGCTGAGCATCCGGTGAACGAAGCCATACGAGCGGCCGGTCTCCTCGGCCAGCGCCCGGATGCTCGCACCGGAGTCGTACTTCTTCTTCAGGTCTGCCGCGAGCTTGTCGCGCGCGGCGCCGGTCACCCGGCTGCCCTTCTTCAGAGTCTCGGCCACCCGTGCCTCCTCATGGGAAGTGCGCTCTGGTCTCCTCATGATCACCCCTCGAGGGCGCGATGGCCACCCATTCGGCAAGGTCCATGCGACAAGGTTGTGACGACGGGAGCGCGCATCCACGAACGGAATCCCGCCTTCCGCCTCTTCGCGTCCACGCGTCCGAACGGGTTGATCCGGAAAGCACCAGGTCAGCGCGGCACAACGGCCGAGCCCTTGGGATGGAAGGTATCGGCCGTGAATTCCGTGTAGGACACACCTCGGTACGAGGGGATCTCACACAGATGATGGATCACGGATCGGCCGAATGATCCATACTCAGTGGATCAGCCGTTCGGTCAAGCGGGGCTGACACCGCTGCCGGAGCAGCGGATCCTCAGGCCAGGGTGACCAGGTCCGCGTAGTCCGCGCCCCACAGGTCCTCGACGCCGTCGGGCAGCAGGATGATGCGCTCCGGCTGGAGCGCCTCCACCGCGCCCTCGTCGTGGGTGACCAGGACGACCGCACCGGTGTAGGTGCGCAGCGCGCCGAGGATCTCCTCGCGGCTGGCCGGGTCGAGGTTGTTGGTCGGCTCGTCCAGCAGCAGCACGTTCGCCGACGACACCACGAGGGTGGCGAGGGCGAGACGGGTCTTCTCACCGCCGGAGAGGACACCGGCCGGCTTGTCCGCGTCGTCACCGGAGAACAGGAACGAGCCGAGCACCTTGCGGACCTCGACCAGGTCCATGTCGGGCGCCGCGGAGCGCATGTTCTCCAGGACCGTGCGGTCCGGGTCCAGGGTCTCGTGCTCCTGCGCGTAGTAGCCGAGCTTGAGGCCGTGGCCGGGGACGACGGCGCCGGTGTCGGGCTGCTCGGCGCCCGCGAGCAGCCGCAGCAGGGTGGTCTTGCCCGCGCCGTTGAGGCCGAGGATGACGACCCTCGAGCCCTTGTCGATGGCCAGGTCGACGTCGGTGAAGATCTCCAGGGAGCCGTACGACTTCGACAGGCCCTCGGCCATCAGCGGGGTCTTGCCGCAGGGCGCGGGCTGCGGGAAGCGGAGCTTGGCGACCTTGTCGGACTGGCGCACCGCCTCCAGGCCGGACAGCAGCTGGTCGGCGCGGCGGGCCATGTTCTGCGCCGCGACCGTCTTGGTGGCCTTGGCGCGCATCTTGTCCGCCTGGGCGTTGAGCGCGGCGGCCTTCTTCTCGGCGTTGGCGCGCTCCCGCTTGCGGCGCTTCTCGTCGGCCTCGCGCTGCTGCTGGTAGAGCTTCCAGCCCATGTTGTAGATGTCGATCGCGGAACGGTTGGCGTCCAGGTAGAACACCTTGTTCACGACCGTGTCGACCAGGTCGACGTCGTGCGAGATGACGATGAAGCCGCCGCGGTAGGTCTTGAGGTAGTCGCGCAGCCAGACGATCGAGTCGGCGTCGAGGTGGTTCGTCGGCTCGTCGAGCAGCAGGGTGTCCGCGTCGGAGAAGAGGATGCGGGCCAGCTCGATACGACGGCGCTGACCGCCGGAGAGGGTGTGCAGGGGCTGGCCGAGCACACGGTCGGGCAGGTTGAGCGCGGCGGCGATGGTGGCGGCCTCGGCCTCCGCGGCGTATCCGCCCTTGGTGAGGAACTCCGTCTCCTGGCGCTCGTACTGCTTCAGGGCCTTCTCGCGGGTGGCGCCCGTGCCATTGGCGATGCGCTGCTCGTTCTCGCGCATCTTGCGGATCAGGACGTCCAGGCCGCGGGCGGACAGGACGCGGTCGCGGGCCAGCACGTCCAGGTCGCCGGTGCGCGGGTCCTGCGGAAGGTAGCCGACCTCGCCGGAGCGGGTGACGGTGCCCGCGGCGGGGATGCCCTCGCCCGCGAGGACCTTGGTCAGGGTGGTCTTGCCGGCCCCGTTGCGGCCGACCAGACCGATGCGGTCGCCCTTGGCGACGCGGAACGAGGCGTTCTCGATGAGGATGCGGGCACCGGCGCGCAGCTCGATACCGGAAGCGGAGATCACGGACAGGCTCCAGGGCTGGGGCGGGATGGGCGGCTGAGGACGTTCCCGCCGTCTAATGCGCGAGGAGAATGGCCATGGGGACCAGTCTAACGGGGGCGTGCAAGCGGATTTCCTGGGTGCGGACGCCGTCCACTGTGATCCTCGTTGCCCCGGCGGCCGGGGCACTTTAGGCGCGGGCACGGTGGATCGCGCGCGATACGGCCGCGGCATCCCCCTTTCGTGCTGTGTCCGGCGTTTTCGCGTGGTCTCCGGCGCCGCGGCCGTGGAGCGTTGTCGGTGGCCGGTGCCAGACTGGTCGGCGGGTCATCGTTGCGGACGGAACGCCGGAGGGAGTGATCGGGGTGGCGGGCATGGGCATGGACGGCAGGCGGCCGAGCATCTACCCGACGCTGCTGTACGTGGACGCGAAGGCGGCGATCAGACAGCTGACGGACGCCTTCGGTTTCACCGAGCTGTCGGTGTACGAGGGGGAGGACGGCTCGGTGCTGCACGCCGAGCTGGTACAGGGCAACGGAGCGGTGATGCTGGGCTCCAAGGGCCGAGGCGGCGTCTTCGACGAGGCGATGAAGAACGCGGGCCCCTGCGGGGTGTACATCGTCGTGGACGACGTCGACGCACACCACCAGCGGGCCGTGGAACACGGCGCGGACATCCTGATGCCCCCGACCGACCAGGAGCACGGCTCCCGGGACTACATGGCCCGGGACGCCGAGGGCAACGTCTGGAGCTTCGGGACCTACGCCCCCGAGATAGCGCTCTGACCGCAGCTCAGCTGCCGCCGGTGTGGACCTGGAAGGCGGCGCGGCGCACGGCCCGGGCGAGCGCCGGGTCCGGGTGGGCGGCGGCGAGCGCGACCAGGACCTGCACGGTGCGGGGGTGCCCGACCGCGCGCACCTCGTCGAGGAGCTGGGGCACCGTGGGCTGCACGGCGGACTCCAGGTGGCGTACGAGGAGCGGGGCCTCCCCGTGGTCGGCGACGGCGGCTGCCGTGTCGACCCACAGCCAGGTGGCCTCCTCCCGGGTCAGCACCTCGTAGGCGTCCTCGGGGTCGGTTCCGTCGTACTCGGCGAGCCACAACAGGGCGTAGGGACGCAGCGGGGTCTCGGCCGCGACGGCGCGCACCTCGGGCTCGGCGGGGGCCCCGACCACACGCAGCGCCTCGAAGGCCAGACCGCGCAGGAGGGCGTCCTCGCCACGGGCGGCGTCCAGGAGCTGTGTGACGGCGCTGCCCACCGTGCGGGCAGCGAGCCAGGCGCGGTACTCGGCGCGGGCCGCGTTCGGGCGCAGCTGCGCGCAGCCGCGGAGCATCGCCTCCGCGTTCTGCTCGATGTTCCCTGCGGGGCTCTGTGCCGCGACGCAGATCTGCTCCAGCTTGACCCAGACCGCCCAGCTGCCGAGCGGGGTGAGGGTGGCCTGGCCATCGGCGCAGGTGAGGGCGCCGACATAGGCGAGCGCTTCTAGGGCCCAGTCGAGCAGCGGGGCGAGGTCGGTGTGCTCGGCGGCGCCGTGCAGCGGCGCCTCGGCGGGTGCGGGGCCGGGGCCGTAGGGGACCTCGCAGCGCTCGGTGCGCAGCTCGGTGACGCGCTGCGCGAGAAGGTCGAGGAGCTGCTCGACGGGGACGGGGCCCGCGGACAGCTGGAGGAAGGAGAGCACCTGGGGCATGCCCGAGACGGCCTCGGCGACGGCGGCGTGCTCGCGGTCGGCGGGCTCGGGGTAGGCGAGCGACCAGGCGTCGAAGAGGGCGACCCAGCCGCGCAGCACGGCGGAGTCGTCACGGTGCCAGGCGCGCAGCCGCCAGCCGGGGCGGGCGCTGTCTCCGTGCACCTCGACGAGGCCGGCGAGGCGGGCGGTGTCCCAGTCGGCGCTGACCTGAGCGGCGGTCAGGCCGAGGTCGGCCGCGGCGCGTTCGGCGGTGGCGTGGGAGAGGGTGCCCTTGTCGTCCGGGGCCGCGCCGTCACGGCCCGGCCGGAGCGAGGCGCCCGCCCAGTGGGCGACACGGGCCGCGCCCGCCAGCCGGGCGCGGGCCATCACGGCCAGCTCCGCGGGCGGGGGTGTGCCCTCGGGCGGCCGGGGCGCCGGGCGGCGCGTACGGTGCTGGGTCACCGCTTGGGAAGTGGCGGCCAGGGGCCGCGGGCGGACGAGTCGGAGCCTGGAGTCGCGCGGGGTACGGGACGTCACAGGTGCAGTCTTCCGGTTGACGGTCCGAAAACCCAAACGGAATGCCAGGGCGGGCCCCGGGGCGGCCGACGGAGCAGGCGGGCGCGCTCGGCCAGGAGGTGGCAGCGAGTGCGTGGAGAGGGCTTGCCCGAGGGCATAAGCGGAAGAGACGGCACCGGGGAACGGGGCCGACGACTGAGACGCCCGTCACATCAGCGGGGTCAAGAAGCGCCGCATGGCCTCTTCGTAGGCACCGGGGTCCACGTTCCACATCGCGCCGTGCGATGCGTGCGGCACGGTCTGAAGGCTGACCAGGTCCCTGCGGCTCTCGGCGAGACGGCGCGAGGGGCCCCAGGGGGCGATCGTGTCGTCGGGGCCGTGGAAGACCAGGACCGGCATCCGGAGCCGGGCCGGGTCGACGGCGGCGGAGGCGTGGGCGTGGTCTCCGTGCAGACCGGTACGGCCCTGGGCGGCACGCACGGCCAGCGGCAGCAGCGGGCCGGGGGTGCGGCGGGCCGCGGCGAGGGCCCGCAGGGTGGCCTGCCAGTCGAGCACGGGCGAGTCCAGGACGAGCCCGCAGATCCGCTCGCGAAGCGCCGACCGCGTGGCCGCGTACAGCGCCATGGCGGCACCGGTGGACCAGCCGTGCAGGACGACGCGCCTCGCGCCGTACCGCACGGCGTAGCGGATCGCGGCGTCCACGTCGCGCCACTCGCTCTCGCCGAGGTGGTTCAGGCCGTCCGGGGGCCTGGGTGCCCCGAGGTCGCCCCGGTAGGCGAGGTCGAGGACCGGGAAGCGGTGGCGGCTGAGGAACCCCATGACGTTCATGGGGTGTTCCCGGGTGGCGCCGAGCCCGTGCACCGTGATCACCCAGGTGTCGCGGACCCCTGGCACGAACCAGGCGGGCAGGGTGCCGAGTTCGCCGGGCACGTCGACGTCGGCGTGTTCGAGGCCGAGGGCCGAGGTCGGGTTGCCGATGTGCAGGGTGGGGGTGAACCAGGCCTTGTCGCCGGGTTCGAGTGTGCCGTGCGTCACCCGTTCCAGGCGGCGTACGACGGTGTCGGCGGAATGGGGGGCGGTGTCGAGGACCGGACCGACGACGGCGTGCGAGTCGTCCCCGGACAGGCCGTAGGTGCCGGGGCGGCCGGACGCCAGGTCGCGGGTGAGCGCGATCCGGCCCGCGGCCAGGGAGTGCACGGTGAGGCGGGGCTCCGTGGGCAGCGGACGCCCTGGGGCGGCCTTGAGCGCGGCGTCGCTGGCGAAGCGTCCCGCGACGACGCCCGCCGCGCCCGCCGCGATGGCTACGGTGACGGCTGCGGCCGCCGCTTTGACAGTGCGCACCCGTCCAGTCTCCCGGCGCGGCCCTCCCCCGGCCAGTGGGCGGGCTCCGCCGGTGTCACACAGGGGTCAGCGGGCCCCCTGGCCGTAGCCCCGCAGCCTTTCCCCGGCCTCCGCGAGCTGCTCGGGGGTGAGCAGCGCGGGTGACAGTCCGGGGACCGACGCCGCGGTGAGCCACACCCGGCACATCCACTCCAGCTGTGCCGTGCGGTCGTATGCCTGGGCGAGCGAGGTGCCGTAGGCGATCGTCCCGTGGTTCTGGAGGAGGCACGCGCTGCGGCCGTCCAGCGCCCGGAGCATGTGGTCGGCCAACTCCGGGGTGCCGTAGGTCGCGTAGGGGGCGACCCGGACCGCCCCGCCGAGCGCTCCGGCCATGTAGTGGATCAGCGGGAGTTCCCGTACGAGGGTGGAGACGGCCGTCGCGTGCACGGCGTGGGTGTGGACGACGGCGCGCGCCCCGGTGGTGCGGTAGACCGCGAGGTGCATCGGCAGCTCGCTCGTGGGCCGCAGCGAGCCGAGCACCTGCCGGCCTTCGAGGTCGACGCCCACCGTGTCCTCGGGGGTCAGCCGTTCGTAGGGCACTCCCGTGGGCGTGACCAGGACGGTGTCCCCGACCCGTACGGAGACGTTGCCGGACGTGCCGACGACCAGTCCCTCGGCGACGGTCCGGCGGGCCGTGGCGACCAGTTCGCCCCACGCCCGCCGCACCTCGTCCACCGGCGGACCGGGCGTGTCCCGCCACGCCTCCGCCGCCTCCGTCGTGTCTTCTGCGTCCCGTGCGTCGCGTCGCTGCTCAGCCATGCCGCGATCCTCTCAGGGGACTGCCTCGGCGGTGGCCCGGCGCGATGGGGGTCGTAAGACGCGCATTCATAAACGGACATATCGGTGCAATTGGCCGTCAAGGCCCTGCGCTCGCAAGGGGGTTGCCTCGCGCCGCGACAGAGTGACCAACGTCTCTTCGACGGCCTTCGGGGGCGTCCGAAGGGGCGCATCGCGAGGCGGCCACAGATCGGGCAAAGGGCTCCGGAGCCCGAAATTCCGCCCTAGTTCGACAATCCGACCGCCACCTCCGCACATCTGACGGAGCGTCGGCCATCCAGCTAGTACACCCTCAAGCCTGTCCCAGTTCACCTTCCGTTCACTCAGGTTGCCTACGGTCCACAGGCCAATGACCTCCCAGAGAAGCTTGGGTAAATGGAACACATCACGCTCCTCCTTGGAATCGTGATCGTCACCGCTCTCGTGTTTGATTTCACGAACGGTTTCCACGACACAGCCAACGCGATGGCCACGACCATCTCGACCGGCGCCCTGAGGCCCAAGATCGCAGTGGCGATGTCCGCCACGCTGAACCTCGTGGGCGCGTTCCTCTCCGTGGAGGTCGCCAAGACGATCTCCGGCGGCATCATCAACGAAAAGGGCATACGGGTCGAGGTGATCTTCGCGGCCCTGGTCGGCGCCATCCTCTGGAACCTGCTGACCTGGCTCCTGGGTCTGCCCTCCAGTTCCTCCCACGCACTCTTCGGCGGTCTCATCGGCGCAGCGGTCTCCTCGGCCGGCTGGTCCGCGGTGAACGGCTCGACGATCGTCATGAAGGTCCTGATACCCGCGGTCGCCGCACCGGTCGTGGCCGGATTCGCCTCGCTGATCGCCACGCGCCTGTCGTACGTCATCGGCAACCGCGCCGACGACAAGGCCACCGCCAAGGGCTACCGCTTCGGATCGATCGCCTCGGCCGGCCTGGTCTCCCTGGCCCACGGCACCAACGACGCGCAGAAGACGATGGGCGTCATCACCCTGGCGCTCGTCACCGGCGGTGTCATCGCCCCCGGCTCGAACCCTCCCACCTGGGTCATCGTCTCGGCCGGTCTGGCCATCGCGCTCGGCACCTACCTGGGCGGCTGGCGCATCATCCGCACCCTCGGCAAGGGCCTCACAGATCTGGCGCCGCAGCAGGGCTTCGCCGCCCAGACCAGCGCGGCGACCGCGATCCTCGCCTCCTCGCACATCGGCTTCTCCCTCTCCACCACCCAGGTCTGCTCGGGTGCCGTCCTGGGCTCGGGCCTCGGCCGCAAGGGCGGCGTCGTCCGCTGGTCCACCGCGACCCGGATGCTCGTCGCCTGGTGCCTGACGCTCCCGGCCGCGGGACTGGTCGGCGCGGGCGCCGAACTTCTCACCAAGCAGGGCACCTGGGGCACGGTGACCACCGGTGTGCTGCTTGTCGCGGGCGCCGGGGTCATCTGGACGCTGTCCCGTCGCAAGCCGGTCACCGTGAACAACGTCAACGACGTCGACGGCATCGAGACGGAGCCCGCGGGCGTCGTCACCAACGCCATCGCCGCGGTGATCCCGCCTCCGGCGGGCCTGGTCGAGACGACCACGGCCGAGACGGTACCCACAGCCAAGACGGCTTGAGACGGCTAAGGAAACACCACTCATGAAGATCGACTGGGCAGCTCTCGGCTCCGTCCTCGGCGTCAGCCTCGGGGTGACCGTGGCTCTGGTGGCCCTGTTCACCCTGGGCGTCGTGGGCCTCACCAAGAAGGACTCGGCCGAGGGCGGCGCGGCCGCCCTCGCGGCCACCGGCGCCTACGCGTGCTTCGCGGCGTGCGCGGCGGCGGTCGGATACGGGATCTTCCTGATCGTGGCCTGAATCGCCACGGCTCGAAACCGTAGGGCACGGACACACGCGTCGCACCCCCGCAGTGGTCTTCACTGCGGGGGTTCGCCATGTCTGCGGCCACTCTCGCGCGTTGGGACGGAAACCACCGATTCGGGCGACTGACGGCACTTCAGCCGTGTGGGGCTCGGCACACCGCTGCATCGCAGGTCAAGAGCAGGTTGACGGGTGTTCCGGGCACATGGTGGACTGCCGGGGCCAATACGGCGGCAGGAGAGGAAGCCGGTGCGAATCCGGCGCGGTCCCGCCACTGTCACCGGGGAGAAGATCCCCCGGGAGCCAGGAACTCTCACCGCCGGTCTCGTCGAACCAGGGCGTGGACACCCTGAGTGAGGACATATCGCCATGCGCGGCTGCCTGTTGAGGTTCAGCGACCGGGTTCTGCCCCACCCCGCGGTCGGCTGAGCCGATGAGTGCCGATCGCGTCTTCGCGTACGGCGCGGGCCTCGGCCTCCTCGGTGACCACCTGCTCGGCGATCCCCGCCGCGGGCACCCGGTCGCCGCGTTCGGGCGAGCCGCGTCCGCCGTGGAGCGGATGCTGTGGCGGGACCACCGCGGGCGGGGCGCGCTGCACACCGCCGTCTGCGTGGGCGGCGCCGTGTCCCTCGCGGCGCTCGCCGCGTCGGCCGTGCGTCCCTCCCGTGCCGGATCCATCGCCCTCACCGCCGCCGCCACCTGGTCGGTCGTCGGCGGGACTTCACTCGCCCGAGAGGCCCGGACCATCGGGCGCGCCCTCGAAGCGGGTGACATCGAGGCCGCCCGCGCGCGTCTGCCCCATCTGTGCGGACGGGATCCGCAGGCACTCGACGCCGACGGGATCGCCCGGGCCGTGGTCGAGTCCGTCGCCGAGAACACCTCGGACGCCGTGGTGGGCGCGCTGATGTGGGGAGCCGTGGGCGGGGTGCCCGGGCTCGTCGGCTTCCGGGCCGTCAACACCCTTGACGCGATGGTCGGTCACAAGTCGCCCCGGTATCAGCGGTACGGGTGGGCGTCCGCCCGGCTCGACGACGTCGCCGGGTGGCCGGGGGCGCGTCTGACCGCCCTCCTCGCGGCGGCCTCGGGACCGGATCCGCGCGGGGCCGTACGCGCCTGGCGTATGGACGCCCACCGGCACCCGAGCCCCAACGCCGGGCCCGTGGAAGCGTCGTTCGCGGGTGCGCTCGGGGTACGGCTGGGCGGCACGCTGTCGTACGCGGGACGGGTCGAACACCGGCCCGTGCTCAACGGCGGCGGGGGGCGCGCGGTCCGCGTCCCCGACATCGAACGCGCCGTGAGTCTCTCCAGGCGCGTGACCGTGCTCGCCCTCGGCGTCAGTGTCGCCGGGCGGGCGGGCGCCCGGATGCTGTCCGGAGCGTTCACCCGAGGGCTTCTCGCGAAAGGACGTAAGGCATGAACGGCGGACTGCTCGTCGCCGGTACCACCTCCGACGCGGGCAAGAGCGTTGTGACGGCCGGGATCTGCCGGTGGCTCGTGCGGCAGGGGGTCAAGGTCGCGCCCTTCAAGGCGCAGAACATGTCCCTCAACTCCTTCGTCACACGCGAGGGCGCCGAGATCGGACGGGCGCAGGCCATGCAGGCGCAGGCGTGCCGTATCGAGCCCACCGCGCTGATGAACCCGGTCCTGCTCAAGCCGGGCAGCGACCGCAGCAGTCAGGTCGTCCTCATGGGCAAGCCGGTGGGCGAACTCAGTGCGCGCGGCTACCACGGCGGACGGCAGGAGGCACTTCTCGGCACCGTGCTGGACTGCCTCGCCGA
This sequence comes from Streptomyces sp. NPDC047022, assembly GCF_040644155.1. Taxonomy (NCBI): domain Bacteria; kingdom Bacillati; phylum Actinomycetota; class Actinomycetes; order Kitasatosporales; family Streptomycetaceae; genus Streptomyces; species Streptomyces sp. NPDC047022. The sequence continues at coordinate 24,858 of NZ_JBEYVV010000001.1, forward strand.
GTTGCGGGGCACGTATGACGCGGTGATCTGTGAGGGGGCCGGAAGTCCCGCCGAGATCAATCTGCGGCGGACCGACATCGTGAACATGGGGATCGCGCGCAATGCGCGACTGCCCGTGCTCGTCGTGGGCGACATCGACCGCGGCGGTGTCTTCGCCTCGTTCTTCGGCACCGTCGCCCTGCTCTCCCCCGAGGACCAGGAACTCGTCGCCGGGTTCCTGGTCAACAAGTTCCGCGGGGACGTCTCGCTGCTCGAGCCCGGGCTCGACATGCTGCACGGTCTCACCGGGCGGCGGACGTACGGCGTCCTGCCCTTCCGGCACGGCCTCGGGATCGACGAGGAGGACGGGCTCAGGGTCTCCCTGCGCGGGACCGTACGCGAGTCCTCCGTGGCCCCGCCCGCCGGCGAGGACGTCCTGCGGATCGCCGTCTGCGCGATCCCCCTCATGTCCAACTTCACCGACGTGGACGCCCTGGCCGCCGAACCGGGCGTCGTCGTACGGTTCGTGGACCGGCCCGAGGAACTCGCCGACGCCGACCTCGTCGTCGTCCCGGGCACCCGTGGCACGGTCAGGGCCCTGGAGTGGCTGCGCGAGAGGCGACTGGCTCAGGCCCTCGTACGGCGGGCCGCGGAAGGGCGGCCGGTCCTCGGCATCTGCGGCGGGTTCCAGATCCTCGGGGAGCACATCGAGGACGAGGTGGAGAGCCGCCAGGGCCATGTGGACGGGCTCGGGGTGCTGCCCGTGCGCGTACGGTTCGCGCGCGAGAAGACCCTCACCCGCCCCTCCGGCGAGGCACTCGGCGAGAGCGTGGAGGGATACGAGATCCACCACGGGGTCGCCGAAGTCACCGGCGGGGAAGCCTTCTTGGACGGCTGCCGGGTCGGCCGGACCTGGGGCACGCACTGGCACGGCTCGCTGGAGTCCGACGGCTTCCGCCGTGCCTTCCTGCGCGAGGTCGCCGCCGCCGCGGGCCGCCGCTTCGTGCCGGCCCCCGACACTTCGTTCGCCAGGCTGCGCGAGGAACAGCTCGACCGGCTCGGCGACCTGATCGAACAGCACGCGGACACGGACGCGCTGTGGCGGCTCATCGAGTCCGGCGCGCCGCAAGGACTGCCTTTCATTCCACCGGGAGCGCCCGCATGAGCACAGTGTTGTTGTTGTCGACCGCCGACACCGATCTGCTGGCGGCCCGTGCCTCCGGCGCGTCCTACCGGATCGGCAACCCGACCCGCGTGGACGTCACGGACGAACTCCCCCGCCTGGTCGAGGGCGCGGACATCGCGGTCGTACGGCTGCTGGGCGGAAAGCGCGCCTGGGAGGACGGGCTCGCCGCCCTCAAGGCGTCCGGCGTCCCGACCGTGCTGCTCGGCGGCGAGAGCGTGCCCGACGCCGAGCTGATGGCGGAGTCGTCGGCACCCGCGGGCGTCGTCGCCGAGGCGCTGCGGTACCTCGTCGAGGGCGGGCCCGCCAACCTCACGGAACTGGCCCGCTTCCTGTCCGACACCGTACTGCTCACCGGCGAGGGCTTCGCCGAGCCGCAGAAGATGCCCGAGTACGGCGTCCACGGCGAGCGCACCCGCGTCGAGGGCCGCCCCACCGTGGGCGTGCTCTTCTACCGCGCCCACGAACTCAGCGGCAACACCGCCTTCGTGGACACGCTGTGCGACGCGATCGAGGCGCAGGGCGCGAACGCCCTTCCGGTGTACTGCGGTTCGCTGCGCGGCGCGGACGCCGGGCTGTACGAGATCCTCGGCCGGGCCGACGCCCTGGTCGCCACCGTGCTCGCCGCGGGCGGTACCCACGCCTCGCAGGCGTCGGCGGGCGGAGACGAGGAGGCCTGGGACGTCGGGGCGCTGGCCGACCTCGACATCCCCGTCCTGCAAGGACTGTGCCTCACCTCCTCGCGCACCGCGTGGGACGAGTCCGACGCCGCCCTCTCCCCCCTGGACGCGGCGATGCAGGTCGCGATCCCGGAGTTCGACGGGCGGATCGTCACGGTCCCCTTCTCCTTCAAGGAGCAGGGCCCGGACGACGTCCCGGTCTACATCGCCGACCCCGAGCGGGCCGCGCGCGTCGCCGGGATCGCCGTGCGCCACGCCCGGCTGCGGCACAAGCCGAACGCGGAGAAGAGGATCGCGCTCGTCTTCACCGCCTATCCGACCAAGCACTCGCGGGTGGGCAACGCGGTCGGACTCGACACTCCCGCCTCGGCGGTACGCGTCCTGGACGCCCTGCGCGACGCCGGATACGGGCTCACCGACTACCCCTCGGGTGGCGACGAACTCATCCACCGCCTCATCGAGGCCGGCGGACATGACGTCGAATGGCTGACCGAGGAGCAGCTGGCCGCCGCGCCCGCGCGGGTGCCGCTCGCCGACTACCGCGCCTGGTTCGACAAGCTCGAGCCCGGACTGCGGGACGCGATGCTTCAGGCGTGGGGCGAGCCGCCGGGCGGCCTGTACGTGGACGGGGACGACATCGTGCTGGCGTCCCTCCGGTTCGGGAACGTCGTCGTGATGATCCAGCCGCCGCGTGGCTTCGGCGAGAACCCGATCGCGATCTACCACGACCCGGACATGCCCCCGTCGCACCACTACATGGCGGCCTACCGCTGGCTGGAGAACAGTTTCGGCGCCGACGCCGTCGTCCACATGGGCAAGCACGGCACGATGGAGTGGCTGCCGGGCAAGGGACTCGGGCTGTCGCACGGGTGCGCGCCGGACGCCGTCCTCGGCGACCTGCCCCTGATCTACCCGTTCATCGTCAACGACCCCGGCGAGGGCACCCAGGCCAAACGGCGCGGGCACGCCACGGTCGTCGACCACCTCGTACCGCCGATGGCGCGTGCCGACACCTACGGCGACCTGGCCAAGCTGGAACAGCTCCTCGACGAGTACGCGCTCGTGTCGGATCTGGACCCGGTCAAGGCCCCCGCCGTGCGGGCCCAGATCTGGACCCTCGTCAAGGCCGCCGAACTGCACCACGACCTGCACGTGGACGAACAGCCGGACGACAACGAGTTCGACGAGTTCGTCATGCACATCGACGGCTATCTGTGCGAGATCAAGGACGTGCAGATCCGCGACGGCCTCCACATCCTGGGAGGCGGGCCGGAGGGCGAGCCGCGCGTCAACCTGGTGCTCGCCGTGCTGCGCGCCTCGCAGGTGTGGGGCGGGCAGGCGAACGCGCTGCCGGGCCTGCGGGCGTCGCTGGCCGCGCACTTCGGGCTGGAGGAGAAGGAGCTCCTGGCCGAGCCCGGCGCCCCGGTGAAGGTGCCGGTGGAGCTGACGGACCTGGTGGAAGGTCCCTCGCGCACGGGCGCCGACGCGATCGACCTGCTGGAACAGCTGTGCCGGCGGATCGCGGAGAGCATGGAGGAGCGTGCCTGGGCGGCCGAGGAGAGCGCCGCCCTGGTACGGGAGGTGCTCGGCGGTGCCGAACTCCCCGACGCGGTGGCGGTGCTGGAGTTCGCCTGCACCGAGGTCGTGCCGCGACTCGCCCGCACCACGGACGAGATCGGCCACATCCTCAGGGCGCTCGACGGCGGCTACGTCCCGGCGGGCCCCTCCGGCTCACCGACCCGTGGCCTCGTCAATGTGCTGCCGACCGGCCGCAACTTCTACTCGGTCGACCCCAAGGCCATTCCGTCACGGCTGAGCTGGGAGGTCGGGCAGTCGCTGGCCGACTCGCTCGTGGCGCGGTACCTCCAGGACACCGGCGAGTACCCGAAGTCCGTCGGCCTCACCGTGTGGGGCACGTCCGCCATGCGCACCCAGGGCGACGACATCGCCGAGATCCTGGCACTGCTGGGCTGCCGCCCGGCGTGGGACGACGCCTCGCGCCGTGTCACGGGCTTCGAGATCGTGCCGCTCGCCGAGCTGGGCCGCCCCCGCATCGACGTCACGGTCCGCATCTCCGGCTTCTTCCGGGACGCGTTCCCGCACGTGGTGGGGCTGATCGACGACGCGGTACGGGCGGTGTCCGAGCTGGACGAGCCCGCCGGGTCGAACTTCGTACGGGCACACGTGGACGAGGACGCGGCACAGCACGGCGACCGGCGGCGCGCGACGGCCCGGATCTTCGGGTCGAAGCCGGGGGCGTACGGCGCGGGTCTGCTGCCGCTGATCGACGCGCGGAACTGGCGGTCAGACGCGGATCTGGCCGAGGTGTACGCGGTGTGGGGCGGTTACGCCTACGGGCGCGGCCTCGACGGGCGGGCGGCGCGCGGGGACATGGAGACGGCGTTCCGGCGGATCGCGGTGGCGGCGAAGAACGTCGACACCAGGGAGCACGACCTTGTCGACGCCGACGACTACTTCCAGTACCACGGCGGCATGGTCGCGATGGTGCGGCATCTGACGGGGGCCAACCCCGAGGCGTACGTGGGTGATTCGGCTGTGCCGGACCAGGTGAGGACCCGGACTCTGGGCGAGGAGACGCACAGGGTCTTCCGGGCCCGGGTGGTCAACCCCAGGTGGATGGCCGCGATGCGGCGCCATGGCTACAAGGGCGCTTTCGAGATGGCCGCGACCGTGGACTACCTCTTCGGGTACGACGCCACCGCCGGGGTCGTGGACGACTGGATGTACGAGAAGCTCAGCGCCGAATACGTCTTCGACGCCGAGAACCAGGAGTTCATGCGGAAGTCCAACCCCTGGGCGCTGCGCGGCATCACGGAACGGTTGCTGGAGGCGGCCGACCGTGGCCTGTGGGCGGAGCCGGACGCGGACACGCTGGAGCGGCTGCGCGCCACCTATCTGGAGCTCGAAGGCGATCTGGAAGGCGACGAGAAGTGAGTACCCCCTTTCCGTTCACGGCCGTCGTAGGCCAGGACGACCTGCGGCTCGCGCTGCTGCTGAACGCCGTGTCACCCGCCGTCGGCGGTGTACTGGTGCGCGGCGAGAAGGGCACCGCCAAGTCCACGGCCGTGCGCGCTCTTTCGGCGCTGCTGCCCGCGGTGGACGTGGTCCCCGGGTGCCGGTTCTCGTGCGCCCCGGGCGCCCCGGACCCCGCTTGCCCGGACGGGCCGCACGAGGCGGCGAGCGGTGCACAGCGGCCCGCCCGCATGGTCGAACTGCCCGTGGGCGCCTCCGAGGACCGGCTCGTGGGCGCGCTCGACATCGAGCGGGCGCTCGCCGAGGGCGTGAAGGCCTTCGAGCCGGGGCTGCTGGCCGACGCACACCGCGGAATCCTGTACGTCGATGAGGTCAACCTCCTCCACGATCATCTGGTCGACCTGCTTCTGGACGCCGCCGCCATGGGTGCCTCCTATGTCGAGCGCGAGGGTGTCTCCGTACGGCACGCGGCGCGCTTCCTGCTCGTCGGGACGATGAACCCCGAGGAAGGCGAACTGCGGCCGCAGTTGCTGGACCGGTTCGGGCTGACCGTCGAAGTCGCCGCCTCGCGCGAGCCCGACCAGCGTGTGGAGGTCGTGCGGCGCCGGCTCGCGTACGACGACGACCCGGCCGGATTCGCCGCGCGGTGGGCCGACGAGGAGGCCGCCGTGCGTGCGCGGATCGTGGCGGCGCGCACGCTGCTGCCGTCCGTGCGGCTCGGGGACGGCGCGCTGCGGCAGATCGCGGCGACCTGTGCCGCCTTCGAAGTGGACGGCATGCGCGCCGACATCGTGATGGCGCGTACCGCCACCGCGCTGGCCGCCTGGGCGGGGCGGACCGACGTGCTCGCCGAGGACGTACGGCAGGCCGCGCTGCTCGCTCTTCCGCACCGGCGGCGGCGCAACCCCTTCGACGCGCCCGGCCTTGACGAGGACAAGCTGGACGAGACGCTGGAGGAGTTCGGGGGCCCGGAGGACGACGACCCGGACCCTGGTCCGGACGGGCCCGGAGGGGGCGGTGGGCAGCCGTCGCCGGAGGAGGGTCCGGGCGGCGGTGACACCGCCGCGCGGCCCGAGGCCGGGGAGAGCGGACAGCCGGAGGCCTCCGGCGCCGGGGAGCAGCAGGCTGTTCGCGCTTCCGAGCCCTTTCGCACCAAGGTGCTGAGTGTCCCCGGCATCGGTGAGGGTGCCGCCGGGCGGCGGTCGCGGGCCCGTACCGAGCACGGGCGCACCACTGCGGCGCGCCGGCCCCGGGGAACGCTCACCAAACTGCATCTGGCGGCCACCGTGCAGGCGGCGGCGCCACACCAGCGGGCAAGGGGGCGGTCGGGTCCCGGGCTCGTGGTGCGCCGGGACGATCTGCGGCAGGCGGTGCGCGAGGGCCGTGAGTCGAATCTCGTGCTGTTCGTCGTGGACGCCTCCGGCTCGATGGCGGCGCGCCGGCGTATGAGCGCCGTGAAGGGTGCCGTCGTGTCGCTGCTGCTCGACGCCTACCAGCGGCGGGACAAGGTGGGTCTTGTGACCTTCCGCGGTAGTGACGCGCAGGTCGCGCTGCCGCCGACCTCGTCCGTGGACGCGGCCGCGGCCCGGCTGGAGTCGCTGCCGACGGGCGGCCGTACGCCGCTGGCCGCCGGGCTGCTCAAGGCTCACGAGGTGCTGCGGGTCGAGCGGCTGAGGGACCCCGCGCGGCGGGCGCTCGTGGTCGTGGTGACGGACGGGCGGGCCACCGGCGGCGTGGAGCCCGTCGCGCTGGCCGGGCGTGCGGCGGGGCTGCTGGCCGGAGAGGGGGTCGCGTCCGTCGTCGTGGACTGCGAGTCGGGGCCCGTACGGCTGGGGCTCGCCGGTCGGCTCGCGGGGCAGTTGGGCGGTACGGCCGTCTCGCTGGACGAGTTGCGGGCCGACGCGATCGCCGGTCTGGTCAGGGAAGTGCAGGGGACGCAGAGGACTTCGAGGAGGGCCGCGTAATGCCGCAGGGACAGCCCAGTGTCGTGCCGGAGGACGGTCTGACGACCCGCCAGCGGCGCAACCGTCCGCTCGTCGTCGTGCATACGGGCATCGGGAAGGGCAAGTCGACCGCCGCCTTCGGGCTCGCGCTGCGCGCCTGGAACCAGGGCTGGCCGATCGGGGTGTTCCAGTTCGTCAAATCGGCGAAGTGGAAGGTCGGCGAGGAGAACGCGCTGCGGGTGCTGGGGGCGTCCGGCGAGGGCGGGACCGTCGACTGGCACAAGATGGGCGAGGGCTGGTCGTGGGTGCAGCGCGACATCCAGGGTGACAACTCGACGAACGAGGAGAAGGCCCGGGAGGGCTGGGAGCAGGTCAAGCGTGACCTGGCCGCCGAGACGTACAAGCTGTACGTGCTGGACGAGTTCGCGTACCCCATGCACTGGGGATGGGTCGACACCGACGAGGTCGTGGACGTGCTGCGCCACCGGCCCGGCACCCAGCATGTCGTGATCACCGGGAGGAACGCGCCCGCGAAGCTCGTGGACTTCGCCGACCTCGTCACCGACATGTCCAAGGTCAAGCATCCGATGGACGCCGGCCAGAAGGGCCAGAGAGGCATCGAGTGGTGACGTCCTCGTCCGTGCCCCGGCTGGTCATCGCCGCTCCCGCCTCCGGCAGCGGCAAGACCACCGTCGCCACGGGGCTGATGGCCGCGTTCGCCGCGCGGGGGCTCGCCGTGTCCCCGCACAAGGTCGGGCCCGACTACATCGACCCCGGGTATCACGCGCTCGCCACCGGGCGCGTGGGGCGGAACCTCGACGCGTACATGTGCGGGCCCGAGCTGGTCGCCCCGCTGTTCCTGCACGGGTCGCGCGGGTGTGACCTCGCGGTCGTCGAGGGTGTGATGGGGCTGTACGACGGGGCCGCCGGGGAGGGCGAACTGGCCTCCACCGCGCATGTGGCGAAGCTGCTGCGGGCACCCGTCGTGCTCGTGGTCGACGCGTCCTCGCAGTCCCGGTCGGTGGCCGCGCTGGTGCACGGGTTCGCGTCCTGGGATCCTCAGGTGCGGGTCGGGGGCGTGATCCTGAACAAGGTCGCTTCCGACCGGCACGAGGCGCTGCTGCGGGAGGCGCTGGATGCCGCCGGGGTTCCTGTGCTCGGCGCCTTGCGGCGGGCTGATCAGGTCGGCACGCCGTCGCGGCACCTGGGGCTGGTGCCGGTCGCCGAGCGGCGGGCCGAAGCGGTCGAGGCCGTGGAGGCCATGGCCTCACAGGTGGCTCAGGGGTGCGATCTCGCCGCGCTGGCCGAACTTGCCCGCAGTGCGGGTCCGTTGCCCGGTGCGGCCTGGAACGCGGCTGAGGTTCTGGGGGCCCCCGCTCCCGGGCCCACGAGCAGAGAGGTGCCCCCGGACAGGCTGGATGTGACCGGCGTTGTCAAGGTCGCCGTCGCCGGTGGGGCCGCGTTCACCTTCTCCTATGCCGAGAACACCGAGCTGCTCGCCGCCGCCGGTGCCGAAGTCGTCCCGTTCGATCCCTTGCGGGACGAGCGGTTGCCCGAAGGGACGCGGGGGCTCGTCATCGGGGGCGGGTTCCCGGAGGTGTACGCCTCCGAGCTGTCCGCCAACGACCCCCTCCGCAAGGCGGTCGCCGACTTCGCCCTGAGCGGGGCGCCTGTTGCCGCCGAGTGTGCGGGGCTGCTGTATCTGTGCCGGGAGCTGGACGGGCGGCCGATGTGCGGGGTGCTGGACGCGCGGGCCCGTATGAGTGAGCGGCTCACGCTCGGCTACCGGGACGCGGTGGCCGTGGGGGACAGCGTGCTGGCCGCGGAGGGGACGCGGATGCGCGGGCACGAGTTCCACCGCACCGTCGTGGAGCCCGGTGCCGGGGCGGCTCCCGCCTGGGGGATGCGCGCCCCCCTCCGGCGCGTCGAAGGTTTCGTAGAACGCGGTGTGCACGCGAGTTATCTGCACACGCACTGGGCCGCCGAGCCCGGTGTGGCCCGTCGGTTCGTGGAGAGGTGCCGGACGTCATGAGCAGCAGGCTGACCGGAGTCGGGGTGGGCCCCGGGGACCCGGAGCTGGTGACCGTCAAGGGCGTCAACGCTCTGCGGGACGCCGATGTCGTCGTCGTGCCCGTGATGGCCGGTGCAGACGGGACGGACGGCGGGGAGCCCGGGCGGGCCGAGTCGACCGTGCTGCACTACGTGCCGAAGGAGAAGACCGTACGTGTCGTGTTCGCGCTCAACGAGCGCAGCGACCGCGCGCGGCGTGAGGCGGCCTGGGACACGGCCGGGGAGCGCGTGGCCCGCCTCCTTCAGGAGCACTCGGCCGTCGCGTTCGCCACCATCGGCGATCCCAACGTGTACTCGACGTTCACCTATCTCGCGCAGACCGTGCAGGAGCTCGTGCCGGGGACCGTCGTCGAGACCGTGCCCGGCATCACCGCCATGCAGGACCTCGCGGCACGGTCCGGGGCCGTGCTGACCGAGGGCACCGAGCCGCTCACGCTCGTGCCCGTGACCGCCGGGTCAGGTGTGCTGAAGGACGCGCTGGAAGGGCCCGGCACGGTCGTGGCGTACAAGTTCGGGCGTCAGGCTCGGGAGATCGCCGGGATCCTGCGGGAGACCGGGCGGCTCGACGACGCCGTGTGGGGCTCCGCTCTCGGGCTGCCCGGGGAGTCCATCCGGCCCGCCTCCGATCTCGACGGCGGCCCGCTGCCCTATCTGTCGACGCTCATCGCCCCCGCCCGGCGCGACGGCACGCGGGGCGGCAAGCTGTGACCGGCGGCAGCAGATCAGCCGGCGAGGCCCACCACGAGCCAGATGAACGCCGCGCCCGCGATCGTGCACAGCAGGGTCGAGCGGGCGGGGTGGACGTGGTGCGCCTCGGGAAGGATCTCGGCGGCTGCCAGGTAGAGGAGCACTCCGCCGAAGAGCCCCAGATAGCCGCCGAGCAGCTTCTCGGGGATGGTGAACGCCAGCGTGGACGCGGCGCCCAGGACGGGTGCCGCGGCATCCGCGACGAGCATCATGATGGCCTTGCGGCGGGCGTTGCCGTACAGGCTGGTGATCGTGTAGGTGTTGAAGCCGTCCGCGAAGTCGTGCGCGATCACCGCGAGCGCGACCGCGGCGCCCATGCCCCCGCCCACCTGGAACGCGGCACCGATCGCGACACCGTCCATGGCGCTGTGCCCCACCATCGCCCCGGCCGCCGTCAGGCCCACCTCGGGCGCCCGGTGGTTGTGCTCGTCCGCGCCATGTGCGGCGGCGCGCGCGGCCAGCAGGCGCTCCACCAGGTGGGCCAGCAGGAAGCCGGCCACGAACAGCAGCAGCGCCGCGGGTACGCCGAACACCTCGCCGCCCGCCGCGCGCAGTGCCTCCGGCAGCAGGTCGAGGCCGACCACTCCGAGCATCAGTCCCCCGGCCAGGCCGAGGACGAGATGGCGGCGATCGGTCACACGCTGTGCCGTCCATCCGCCGGCCAGCGTCATCAGGAACGCGCCGAGCGCGACGAAGACCGCCATATGACCTTGCTATCCAATCGATCTCTGTGCACTCAGGACCGGCGGCCTTCTGCGCACCGCTGTTCCGCACTGCTCAAACTTTCGTAGGAGAGGAAAGATTCCCATGGCCGATGCCACCACCGGCAAGGTGACCTTCGTCGGCGCCGGCCCCGGCGCCGCCGACCTGCTGACCTTCCGCGCCGCGCGCGCCATCGCCGAGGCCGACATCGTGATCTGGGCGGCCAGCCTCGTGCAGGCGGAAGTCCTCGATCACGCCCGGGAGGACGCCGAGATCCTCGACTCGGCCACACTGTCCCTGGAGGACGTCGTCGCCGTCTACCGGCGTGCTCACGACGAGGGTCTGACGGTCGCGCGGATCCACTCCGGCGACCCGGCTCTGTGGGGCGGAACACAGGAGCAGCTCGACCGCTGCGCGGAGCTCGGCATCGAGACGGAGATCGTCCCGGGCGTCTCGGCGTTCTCCGCCGTGGCCGCGCTCGCCGGGCGTGAACTGACGATCCCCGAGGTCGCGCAGTCCGTGGTGCTGACCCGCCTCGGCGGCGGCAAGACGCCGATGCCGCCCGGGGAGGAGGTGCGGGAGTTCGCCCGGCACGGCACCACCATGGCGATCTTCCTGTCCGCTGCCCGCAGCGGACAGCTGGTGCGGGAGCTGCTGGAGGGCGGCTACCCGACCGGCACCCCGGTCGTGGTGGCCTACCAGGCGACCTGGCCCGAGGAACTGGTCGTGCGGTGCACGATCGGCACGCTGGAGGCGACCGTCAAGGAACACAAGCTCTGGAAGCACACGCTGTTCCTGGTCGGTCCGGCCCTCGACGCGCACGGCACGCGCTCGCATCTGTACCACCCGGGCCACTTCCACGGTTACCGCAAGGCCGACCCCGAGGCCCGCAGGGCCCTGCGCTCCCGTGGGGCGAGTACATGATCACGGTCGTCGGTACGGGCACGGGTACGGGGCTCCCTGTCCCGTCCGATGTGCTGGCCGGGGCCGAGCTGGTGGTGGGCGGACGGCGGCATCTGGAGGCCGCCGTGCTGCCACGGGAGGCCGAGCGGATCGTCCTCGGGCCGCTGGCCCCCGCGCTCGACACGGTGGAGCGGTATGTCGCCGAGGGACGGCGGGTCGTGGTGCTGGCCTCCGGGGACCCCGGGTTCTTCGGGATCGTCCGGGCGCTTGCCGAACGGTTCGACGCCGAGCGGCTCGATGTGCGGCCCGGGGTGTCCTCGGTGGCCGCCGCGTTCGCGCGGCTCGGGCTGCCGTGGGACGACGCGGTCGTGGTGAGCGCGCACGGGCGTGATCTGCGCACGGCGGTGAACGTGTGCCGGGCGCGGCCGAAGGTCGCCGTGCTGACCGGGCCGGGCGCCGGTCCCGCCGAGCTGGGGGCTGCGCTCGCCCACGCCCCTGGTGAGCGCATCCTCGTGGTGGCGAGCGCGCTGGGCGATCCGGAACATGAACGCGTGGAGCGGGTGACGCCCGCCGAAGCGGCGGCGCGCGACTGGGGTACGGCGGTGAGCGTCGTCCTGTCTCTCGACGCGTCGCGCGCGCTGGGCCCCGGCCCCGTGCGTACGGTCGCGGGTCCGCCTCCCGGGCCGACCGAGTGGGCTCTGGAGGAGAGTGCGTTCGCTCACCGCGACTCGATGATCACCAAGTTCGAGGTGCGCGCACTGGCGCTGGCGCGGCTCGGGCCGCGCCCCGGGGACCTCGTCTGGGACGTCGGTGCAGGCTCCGGGTCGGTCGCGGTCGAGTGCGCGCGGCTCGGCGCCGCCGTCAGCGCCGTGGAGAAGACACCGGACGGGGTGGAGCGGGTCCGTGCCAACGCGGCGGCGCACGAGGTGGACGTGCACGTCGTGCACGGCGCCGCTCCGGCCGTGCTGGACTCGCTCGCCGACCCGGACGCGGTGTTCGTCGGCGGCGGCGGAGGCGAGCTGCCGGCCATCGTCGCCGCGTGCGCGGCGCGGGCCCGGCGGTCGGTGGTGATCGCCATGGCCGCCCTGGACCGGGTGCCGGCGGCCCGCGAGGCGCTCGTCTCGGCCGGGTTCTCCTGTGACGGCGTGCTGCTGCAGTCGTCGCGGCTCGCGCCGCTGCCGGGCCAGGTGACCCGGCTCGCGGCGACCAATCCCGTCTTTCTGCTGTGGGGCACACGTCCCGTGGCGCATACCGAAGGAGTTGCTCAGTGATCGGCCTGATTTCCGCCACCGCGGCGGGGACGGCGGCGCGCGACCGGCTGGCCGCGGCGTGGCCGGACCGCACGAGGGTGTACGAAGGGCCCGTCGGGGAGGCCGTACGGGCCGCGTTCGCGGAGTGCGAGCAGCTGGTTTGCTTCCTGGCGACGGGCGCCGTCGTACGTCTCATCGCCCCACTGCTGGGTGAGAAGACGTCCGACCCGGGCGTGGTGTGCGTGGACGAGGGCGGCCGGTTCGCGGTGTCGCTGGTCGGCGGACACGGCGGCGGGGCCAATGGACTCGCGCGTGAGGTGGGCGCGCTGCTGGGGGCCGAGCCGGTGGTGACGACGGCGACGGACGCCGTGGGGCTGCCGGGTCTCGACACGCTCGGACTGCCGTACGAGGGGGCCCTCGCCGCGGTGTCGCGGGCCCTGCTGGACGGTGAATCCGTGGCCCTGGAGGCCGAGGTGCCCTGGCCGCTTCCTCCGCTGCCGACAGCGGCGGATGGGGCGTACTCGATCCGGGTGACGGACCGGGCCGTGGAGCCGGGTGAGCGGGAGGTGCTCTTGCGTCCGCCGTCGCTGGTGGCCGGCGTCGGCGCCTCCAAGGGTGCTCCCGTGGAGGAGGTGCTGGAGCTGGTGGAAGGAGCCCTGCGGGACGCCGGGCTCTGCGCGCTCTCGCTCGCCGAACTCGCCACCGTCGACGCCAAGGCCGGCGAACCGGGCATCGTGGAGGCGGCGCGGCGCCTCGGGGTGCCCGTGGTGACGTACCCCGCCGACGAGTTGGCGCGGGTGGAGGTGCCCAATCCGTCCGATGCGCCGCTGGCCGCGGTCGGCACTCCGTCGGTGGCGGAGGCGGCGGCGCTCGTGCGAGGCGGTGAACTGCTCGTGCCGAAGCGGAAGTCGGCCGCGTCTCCCGCGATGGCGACCTGTGCCGTCGTACGCCGTCCGGGGCGCGGGCGCCTGGCCGTCGTGGGGCTCGGGCCGGGTGCCCGGGACCTGGTGACGCCGCGTGCGCGGGACGAGTTGCGGCGTGCGTCCGTGCTGGTCGGGCTCGACCAGTACGTGGACCAGATCCGCGATCTGCTGCGGCCCGGCACCCGGGTCCTGGAGTCGGGGCTCGGTGCCGAGGAGGAGCGGGCACGCACGGCGGTGGCCGAGGCTCGCAAGGGGCATGCCGTGGCGCTGATCGGCAGCGGCGACGCCGGTGTGTACGCGATGGCGTCCCCGGCGCTGGCCGAGGCGTCCGACGACATCGACGTGGTCGGGGTGCCCGGTGTCACGGCCGCGCTCGCGGCGGGCGCGATCCTCGGCGCCCCGCTGGGCCACGACCATGTGTCGATCAGCCTGTCCGATCTGCACACGCCCTGGGAGGTCATCGAGCGGCGTGTGATGGCCGCGGCCGAGTCCGACCTGGTCGTGACCTTCTACAACCCCCGCAGCCGGGGCCGTGACTGGCAGCTGCCGAAGGCGCTGTCGATCCTCGCCGGGCACCGGGCGCCGGGCACACCGGTCGGTGTCGTACGGAACGCGTCGCGGCCGGACGAGTCCAGCCGGGTGACGACCTTGGCCGCGCTCGACCCGGCGACGGTCGACATGATGACCGTCGTGACCGTGGGCAACACGGCGACCCGTGACATCGCGGGGCGCATGGTGACACCGCGCGGCTACCGCTGGCAGGAGGAACCGAAGTGAACCGTGTGATCCACCCGATCGAGCAGGAGTCCTTCCGGCGGCTGCGCTCCCGCCTGGACACCTCGCACTTCCCGCCGCTGACACGGGCGGTGGTGGAGCGGGTCATCCACTCCGCCGCCGACCTCGACTACGCGGACGACCTCGTCATGGACGAGAGCGACCTGGTCAAGGCGCACGCGGCGCTGCACGGGGGCGCGCCGGTGGTCGTGGACGTGGAGATGGTGGCCGCAGGGATCACCCGGCGCGAGACCGTCTGCCGCCTCAAGGACGCCGTGGCCGGGCCCGGCCTGACGCGTTCGGCGCACGCGATGCGGCTGGCGTACGAGGACGTCGGCCCCGGGGCGCTGTGGGCGATCGGCTGCGCCCCGACCGCCCTGGAGGAACTGCTGCGACTGGACGCCTCGCCCGCGCTGGTGATCGGTCTGCCGGTCGGTTTCGTCGGCGCGGCCGAGTCCAAGGCCGCGCTGCGGGAGAGCGGACTGCCCGCCGTGAGCAACGTGTCCGAGAAGGGCGGTTCGGCGGTCGCCGCCGCCGCGCTCAACGCCCTGCTGTACCACCCCACTTCGAAGGAGACCCCGTGACCACCCCGCCGCCCGCCCTGCTCATCGCCGGCCACGGCACCCGGGACGAGGCCGGAGCCGAGGCGTTCCGCGACTTCGTACGGCGGCTGGGGCAGCGCCGTCCCGAACTGCCCGTCGCGGGCGGCTTCATCGAGCTGTCTCCCCCGCCGCTGGGCGAGGCGGTGACCGAGCTGGTGGAGCGCGGGGTACGCCGCTTCGCCGCGGTACCGCTGATGCTCGTGTCCGCCGGGCACGCCAAGGGGGACATCCCGGCGGCGCTCGCGCGGGAGAAGGAGCGGCACCCGGGGATCTCGTACGCCTACGGCCGCCCGCTGGGCCCGCACCCGGCCCTGCTGAACGTGCTGGAGCGCCGTCTGGACGAGGTGCTCGGCGACGCGGACCGGGGCGAGGTGACGGTGCTGCTGGTCGGGCGGGGCTCGACGGACCCGGATGCCAACGCCGAGGTGTACAAGGCGGCGCGGCTGCTGTGGGAGGGGCGCGGATACGCGGGCGTGGAGACCGCCTTCGTGTCGCTCGCGGCACCCGATGTGCCGAGCGGCCTCGACCGGTGCGTCAGGCTCGGCGCGCGCCGGATCGTCGTCCTGCCCTACTTCCTGTTCACGGGCATCCTGCCGGACCGGGTGCGGCAGCAGTCGCGGGACTGGGCGGCGGCGCACCCGGAGACAGAGGTGCGGTGCGCGGACGTCATCGGTCCTGAGCCGGAACTCCTGGACCTGGTCATGGAGCGGTACGAGGAGGCGGTGAAGGGCGATCTGCGGATGAACTGCGACTCGTGCGTGTACCGGATCGCTCTGCCGGGCTTCGAGGACAAGGTGGGGCTGCCGCAGCAGCCGCACTTCCACCCGGACGACGACGGCCACGACCACGGCAACGGCCACGGCAACGGCAACGGCAACGGCAACGGCCATGGGCATCATCACGGTGGGCACTCGCACTCCCATGCGCACTGAACACGACGGGCGGCACGATCTGCGCCACCACGGGGACGCCGAGGTCCGTGACGACGGTGCGGCGCTGACCGATCTCGCCGTGAACGTGCGCGCGGACACGCCCCCCGCGTGGCTGCGCGAGGTGATCGCGGACTCGCTCGGCGGGCTCGCGGCCTATCCCGACGGGCGGGCCGCTCGGGCGGCGGTCGCGGCGCGGCACGGTCTTCCACCCGAGCGTGTGCTGCTGACGGCCGGCGCGGCCGAGGCGTTCGTGCTGCTCGCGCGGGCGCTGAAGGTGCGCCGGGCGGTCGTGGTGCACCCACAGTTCACGGAGCCGGAGGCGGCGCTGCGTGATGCGGGGCACGCGGTGGACCGGGTGCTGCTGGGGCCCTCGGACGGATTCCGGCTGGATCCGGCGCGGGTTCCCGAGGACGCGGACCTGGTGGTGATCGGCAATCCGACGAACCCGACGTCGGTCCTGCACCCCGCGTCCGCGATCACCGAGCTGGCCCGCCCGGGCCGGACGCTGGTCGTCGACGAGGCGTTCATGGACGCGGTGCCGGGAGAGCGTGAGGCGCTGGCGTCCGTCACGGACGTGCCCGGGCTCGTGGTCCTGCGCAGCCTGACCAAGACCTGGGGGCTCGCGGGTCTGCGGATCGGCTATGTCCTGGCCGCCCCCGAGACGATCGCCGGGCTGGAGCGGGCGCAGCCGCTGTGGCCGGTGTCCACGCCCGCGCTCGTGGCGGCACAGGCGTGTGTGTCGCCCCGGGCGCTGGCGGAGGCCGCGCACGCGGCCCACCGGGTGACGGCGGACCGGGCGCATCTCGTGGCGGGTCTGCGGGAGTTCGGTCCCGACGGGCTGGATGTGGCCGAGCCCGCGGAGGGTCCGTTCGTGCTCGTCCGCCTGGAACGGGCGGTGTCCGTGCGCCGCCATCTGAGGAATCTCGGGTTCGCGGTACGGCGCGGGGACACCTTCCCGGGCCTGGGCGAGGAGTGGCTGCGGTTCGCAGTCCGGGACCGCGCGACGACGAACCGCTTCCTTCAGGCTCTGGACCAGGCGGTGACACTGGCCGGGCCATGAGCCGAGCCGCTCCCACCCGGTGGGGCGCCGGGGCGGTGAGTCACTTGCCCGGCGGGGCCACCGTGCGGTCAGCCCCGGCGGCGGCGTGCCACCCCGATGGCCCCGCCACCGACCGCGAGCAGCGCGATCGCCCCGGCCACGATGTACGGGGTGGCCGAGCTGCCCCCGGTCTCCGCCAGGTCATGGGACTTCGCCGGGGCATCCGCCGCCTTGGCCGGGGCGCCCGCCGCCTTCGCCGGGGCGCCCTGCGGCTTGACGTCCGGCTCGGTGGCCGCCGTCCCCGGACCCGGCGTGCCGGATCCGGCGGGCGCCCCGCAACTGGCGCTCGCAAGCGTCACCGTGCCCTTGACCTCCGCGACGTTCAGGTTCAGCGGGTTCACGGACACCGTGAGCACCAGGGCGGACGCCGCCGCCGTGCGCGAGGACACCCGCGTCGGTGACACCTCCGCCCTCACCTCACCGACGCCGGGGACCTTCACATCGGTGGGACCGCCCGCCGTGGCGGTGACCTTGCGTCCGAGAATGGTCACGGCGCCCAGCAGGTTCGCCGTGGCGACCGGCCTCTTCCCGGGCGCGCACACCGCCTTGGAGGTGACGCCCTCCACCTCGATCAGGGACAGCATGGGCAGTCCGGGAAGGTGGACGCGTGCGTGCGCGAGGCTCGTGGAGGCCTCCGCGCCGTTCGAGGAGACCGTCGCCTTCGCGTCGGCGGCTTCCGCTCGCACCACATCGAAGGGGTGCCCGCCCGCCACCCCGTCCAACTGGGCCGACAGCGCGGTCTCCTGAGCGCTCCTCGGTGCCTGGACCGCGTTGAGGGAGACCGCGAGCGGGACGTTCAGCGTCTTGTTGACCAGGGACACATCGAGCCCGGTGCGCAGGACGAAGGCGCTCGCGCTGCCGTGGTCGCCGGTCGCGGCGGCCGGACCCGCCCCGGCCAGTGCGGCGGGGCCTGCGGCCAGGGCGGTGGCCAGCGCGACGGTGGTCAGCCGGCGTGCGGGCATGCGGAAGGTAGTGCCGTTCATGGTGGTGGGACCCCCAGGGAAGACAAGCTCGGGACCCGGAAAGGATTACGCACCCGGAGTGAACCGTCAGCAACACGGGGTTACTTCACTCCATAGTGGCTTTCCCGCAAGGATCTTCGAAACTCGCGGCACGCTTGTTCCCTGGGGTCGCCGCCACATCCCCCACATCGGGGAGCGCGACGGGGGCGCCCGGAGCAGCGCCTATGCGGCCACCCGTCCGTTCACCACCACACGCAGCGGCGCCGCCAGGACGCGTACGTCGGCGCGCGGATCCGCCTCGTACACCACGAGGTCGGCGGGCGCCCCTTCCTCGAGTCCGGGCCTGCCGAGCCACCGGCGGGCACCCCAGGCGGTCGCCGACAGCGCCGCCAGCGGCGGAAGGCCGGCGGTCACCAGTTCCGCCACCTCGGCCGCCACCAGGCCGTGGGGCAGCGAACCGCCGGCGTCGGTCCCCACATACACCGGGATACCGGCGTCGTACGCGGCGCGCACGGTGCCGTAGCGCCGCTCGTGCAGCCGCCGCATATGGGCCGACCAGCGCGGGTACTTCGTCTCGCCGCCGTCGGCGAGCCTCGGGAAGGTCGCGATGTTCACCAGGGTCGGGACGATCGCCACGCCCCGCTCCGCGAACAGCGGGATCGTCTCCTCCGTCAGCCCCGTGGCGTGCTCGATGCAGTCGATGCCCGCCTCGACCAGGTCGCGCAGCGAGTCCTCGGCGAAGCAGTGTGCGGTGACGCGTGCGCCCAGGCGGTGCGCCTCGGCGATCGCCGCCCCGACCGCGTCACGCGGCCAGCAGGCGGACAGGTCCCCCGCCTCACGGTCGATCCAGTCACCGACCAGCTTGACCCAGCCGTCGCCGCGCCGCGCCTCCTGGGCCACGTGGGCGACCAGGTCCTCGGGCTCCACTTCCCAGGCGTAGTCGCGGACATAACGGCGGGTGCGCGCGATGTGCCGGCCGGCCCTGATGATCTTCGGCAGGTCGTCGCGGTCGTCGATCCAGCGTGTGTCGGACGGGGAGCCCGCGTCACGGATCAGCAGGGTGCCGGCGTCGCGGTCGGTCAGCGCCTGCTTCTCGGAGACGTCGTCGGGCACCGGGCCATGGGCGTCGAGACCGACATGGCAGTGGGCGTCCACGAGCCCGGGCAGCACCCAGCCCTCCACGGTACGGACGTCCCGGGCACCGGACGGACGGTCGTAGGAGACGCGCCCGTCGACCACCCACAGCTCATCCCGCACCTCCTCCGCCCCGACGAGCACCCGCCCCTTCACATGCAACACCGCACGCTCACTCATGCCCCGCACATTAGTGCCCCCGGCAGGCCGCACGGCGCGGGGGCCGTGTCCTTCTAGGGCGCCCCCGCAGGATCGAGCACCCGGGACAGGAAGTGCCGTGTCCGCTCATTGCGGGGATCGCCGATCACCTGCCCAGGCGTGCCCTGCTCAAGGATCACCCCCTCGTCCATGAACACGACGCGGTCGGCCACCTCACGGGCGAAGCTCATCTCATGAGTGACGACCATCATCGTCATCCCGGAGTCGGCCAGCATCCGCATCACGCCCAGCACATCCCCCACGAGCTCGGGGTCGAGCGCGGAGGTCGGCTCGTCGAACAGCATCACCTCCGGGCCCATGGCGAGCGCCCGCGCGATGGCCACCCGCTGCTGCTGTCCGCCGGAGAGCGCGGAGGGAAAGGCGTCCGCCTTCTCGGCGAGCCCCACGCGCGCCAGGTTCTCGGCGGCGACCCGCGCGGCCCGTGCCTTGTCCCGCCCGAGGACCCGGCGCTGCGGCAGCGTGAGGTTCTCGGTCACCGTGAGGTGCGGGAAGAGGTTGAACTGCTGGAAGACCATGCCGATACGGCGGCGTACGGCATCGATGTCCACGTCAGGGTCGGTCACTTCCGCGCCGCCGACGAAGACCTGTCCCCTGGTGGGCTCCTCCAGGAGGTTCACACAGCGCAGCAGGGTCGACTTGCCGGAGCCGGACGGGCCGATGACACAGACGACCTCTCCCCGGCCGATCTCGAGGTCGATGCCGCGCAGCACCTCGTTGCCGCCGAAGGACTTGTGCAGGTCATGGATGCGGATCTCGGCGGAAGCGGACCCGGGGACAGGGCCGGAACTCGTACTGGGACTGCTCACTTGACGGCCTCCCTGGCCTTCGCCTCCAGGCGGCGTACGACGAAACCGAGCGGGATCGTGACCAGCAGGTAGCACAGTCCTGCGACCAGGATCGGAGTGGAGTTGGCGGTGGTGCTGGCCAGGTCGCGTCCGAACTTCGACAGTTCGCGCTCCTCCAGTGTGACGCCGAGCACCAGCACCAGTGAGGAGTCCTTGAAGAGCTGGACGAACTCGTTGGTGAGGGGCGGGAGGATGATCCGGAACGCCTGCGGGATGACGATGGACACCATGGCCCGGGCGGGCGAGAAGCCCAGCGAACGGGCCGCCTCCGTCTGCCCCTTGGGCACCGCCTGGATACCGGCGCGGAAGGTCTCCGCCATGTACGCGGCTCCCACCAGACCGAGCGCGAGGGCCGCCTTGCCGTAGGTGCCGCCCACGATCTCCGTGCCGGGGAAGGCCAGCGGTACCGCGACGCCGATGAAGATGAAGATCAGCAGGGCGGGCAGGCCTCGGAAGATCTCGATGTAGACGCCGGCGATCCAGCGGTACGGGCCCACGGAGGACAGCCGCATCAGGGCGAGGACGATACCGAGCGCGAGGCCGACGGCGAAGCCGGACAGGGTGTAGAGCACGGTGTTCTTCAGCGCCTGTGTGATGACGTCCGGGAACATCTGCCGGGCGATGTCAGCCTGCGCGAACTGGTTCTGGAGCCGTCCCCAGTCCGCCGTGACCGCGAGGGCGATCACGGCGGCCACGAAGACGGCGTACTGCGTGCCCCGCGAAAGCCGCCGCCGCCGGCGCCGGGTCAGGCCCTTCCGGCGGGGCTGGACCTCGCGCCCGGCCGTATCCGTATCCGTGCCGAGGGCACCGCTCATGACGCGGCGGGCGATGCGGCCGACGGGCTGTACGGGCCGATCCACTTCTCGTACAGCTTCTTGTACGTGCCGTCCGCCTTGGCGTCCTTGAGGGCCTTGTCGATCGCCGCCAGGAGTTTGCTGTTGCCCTTCTTCACCGTGAAGCCGTACTGCTCACCGGTGTTGAGGTTGCCGGCCAGCCTGAAAGCGTCGGCGTTGGCCTTGTCCTTCAGCCAGCCCTGCGCCACCGGGTAGTCGATGATGACCGCCTGGACCTGGCTCGTGCGCAGGCCGTTGATCACGGCGTCGGACGACTCGAAGGAGATGGGGTCGAAGCCCTGCTTCTTCGCGTAGTCCTCACCGGTGGTCTGTGCCTGGGCGCCCAGCTTCCCGCCCTTGGCCTTGAGACCGGCCAGCGACGTGATCCCGCTCTTCCTGCCGACCAGGACGGCCTGTGTGGCGTCGAAGTACGGGGCGGAGAAGTCGACGTGCTTCGCACGCTCGGCGGTGATGGTCATGCCGGCGGCGGCGACATCGCACTCGCCGGAGTTGAGGAACGCGCCGGTCTTGAAGTTCTCGAAGGGCGTGTCGAGGATCTGCTGCTTCACCCCGAGGTCCTTGGCGACCAGGTCGATCAGCGAGACGTCGAAGCCCTGCACCTTGCCGTCGATCTCGGACTGGAAGGGAGGGTAGGGCAGGTGCGTGCAGGTGGTGAGCTGCCCCGCCCTGGCGAGTCGCACCCCGCCCGCGGCGGACTTGCCGGCGCTGCCGCCGCCGGTCGAGGTGCAGCCGGCCACGAGCACCACGCCGGCCATCGTGGTAGCGGCGGCCAGGACGCGCGCCCGGCGTCCGAGGAGGGTGTTCACGGGGGTGGACCTCTCTGTGGGGGAACTGTGAGTTCCGATTATAAGGAAAGGTTTGAGCCTCTCAAACCAATCCCATGATCGAGAGCCGCTTACACCTCAGAAACCACTGACACGATGGCCGACCGGAGACGCCCGGCACCCGGACTCCCCCGACGGAGCGGGGCGCCGGGACGGCGCCACCGAAGGCGCACCCCAGGACGGCGCGCCGAGCAGGTCCGGAGCTGCCGTCCACCGGAGGAGGCTCCGGCAAAGTGACCGACATCCGAAATCGGCATTTACCCGCGAGCCCCTTCCGTGCAATTATCGAATTCCCCTCAGGGCAGCTTCCCATATCCTTCTGCCCGCTTCCTCTGGACCTAAACGCAAAGATTCTGCGAACACCAACCGATGCAATTCGGACAGATCTGTGAGGATCTCCGGGGTGTGATCGACTCCACACCGTCGCCCTTTTGTGCCGGATTTTTCGGTCATGCATGGACTAATCATCTCCCTCTCACGCAGACGCACGCGCTCGCGTGATAACACATGGGCTGCCATTCCGTAACCCCGCAGGGCGATGCATTTTAGAATTTCCATGGGTAAATTCAATCCGCATGACCGCCGCACAAGCAGACCTGCAACCGGAATTCCTGGAAATGCCGGACGGGCTGCGGATCGACCGTCCGGACGTGGCGGACGGTGCCGCGCTCTGGCGTATCGCCAAGAACTCCAGAACCCTCGACCTGAACTCGTCCTACAGCTATCTGCTGTGGTGCCGTGACTTCGCGGACACCACGGCCGTGGTACGCGCCGAGTCCGACGGACAGCCCGTCGGGTTCGTCACCGCGTACCTGCGGCCCGACCGTCCACGCACCCTCCTGGTCTGGCAGGTGGCCGTCGACGCCTCCCACCGCGGGCAGGGCCTGGCGGCGCGACTGCTCGACGGGCTCACGGCGCGGGTCGTGCAGCAGCACGGGGTGACCGGGGTCGAGACGACGATCACCCCCGGCAACACCGCTTCCGAGCGTCTGTTCCTGTCGTACGCCCGGCGCCATGGCGCGGCCGTGGACCGCGAGGTCCTCTTCGAGACGCGCCAGTTCCCCGACGGGCCGCACGACCCCGAGGTCCTGTACCGCATCGGTCCCCTCGCCGCCTGATCCACCCGATCCACCCGATCCGCCCGATCTCCACGCACGACCTCCCTCCCCCACCACCGAGGAGCGTTTTCGCCGTGACCATCACCCAGCCCGACCTCAGCGTCTTCGAGACCCTGGAGTCGGAGGTGCGCAGTTACTGCCGCGGCTGGCCCACCGTCTTCGACCGCGCGCACGGCAGCCGCATGTACGACGAGGACGGCCACGAATACCTCGACTTCTTCGCCGGCGCCGGATCCCTCAATTACGGCCACAACAACCCCGTACTCAAACGTGCGTTGATCGACTACCTGGAGCGGGACGGCGTCACGCACGGCCTGGACATGTCCACCACGGCCAAACGCACCTTCCTGCAGACCTTCCAGGACCACGTCCTGCGGCCCCGCGATCTGCCGTACAAGGTCATGTTCCCCGGGCCCACCGGCACCAACGCCGTCGAGTCCGCCCTCAAGCTGGCCCGGAAGGTGAAGGGACGCGAGGCCATCGTGTCCTTCACCAACGCCTTCCACGGCATGTCCCTGGGCTCCCTCGCCGTCACCGGCAACGCCTTCAAGCGGGCCGGCGCCGGAATCCCGCTGGTGCACGGGACGCCCATGCCCTTCGACCACTATCTGGACGGCAAGGTCCAGGACTTCCTGTGGTTCGAGCGGCTCCTGGAGGACCAGGGATCCGGACTCAACCGGCCCGCGGCCGTCATCGTGGAGACCGTGCAGGGCGAGGGCGGCATCAACGTCGCCCGTCCCGAGTGGCTGCGCGCGCTCGCCGATCTGTGCGAACGCCGCGACATGCTGCTGATCGTCGACGACATCCAGATGGGCTGCGGACGTACCGGCGCGTTCTTCTCCTTCGAGGAGGCCGGGATCGTGCCGGACATCGTCACCGTGTCCAAGTCCATCAGCGGCTACGGACTGCCCATGTCGCTGTGCCTGTTCAAGCCCGAGCTGGACCTCTGGGAGCCCGGCGAGCACAACGGCACCTTCCGCGGCAACAACCCCGCGTTCGTCACCGCCACCGCCGCGCTGGAGACGTACTGGGCCGACGGGGCCGCGATGGAGAAGCAGACGCGGGCGCGCGGCGAGCAGCTCGAACAGCAGCTGATCTCGATCACCGAGGAGAACCTCGCCGACGTCAAGGAGTACCGCGGACGCGGGCTGGTGTGGGGCCTCGAGTTCCACGACAAGAGCCGCGCCGGGCGGATCGCCCGCCGCGCCTTCGACCTCGGGCTGCTCGTGGAGACCTCGGGTCCCGAGAGCGAGGTCGTCAAGTTGCTTCCCGCCCTCACCATCACCGCCGACGAGCTGGACGAGGGCATGAGCGTCCTCGCCCGCGCGGTCCGCGAGACCGTCTGAGCACACGAGAACCCTGTGCTCAGCCCCTCTGTGCCCGGACGCTCCGAGCACGACAGCACAACCCGCCGTTAAGGAGGCGCACCCCCCGTGATCGTCCGTTCGTTCAAGGACATCGAAGGCACCGACCGGCACGTCAAGTCGGCGTCCGGCACCTGGGAGAGCAAACGCATCGTCCTCGCCCGGGAGAAGGTCGGCTTCTCCCTCCACGAGACCGTCCTGTACACGGGCACGGAGACGTCGATGTGGTACGCCAACCACATCGAGGCCGTCGTGTGCGTGGAGGGCGAGGCGGAACTGACCGACCACGAGACCGGGAAGACGTACACGATCACGCCGGGGACCATGTACCTCCTGGACGGGCACGAGCGGCACACGCTGCGGGTCAAACAGGACTTCCGCTGTCTGTGCGTCTTCAACCCGCCCGTGACCGGCCGGGAGGACCACGACGAGAACGGCGTCTATCCCCTGCTCACCGAGGAGGCGTGAGGCACATGACCACCACCGTCACCGATCTGTACCCCAGCCGCGGCGCCACCGAGGTGTCCGTCCCCCGCCAGGACCCGGTCGTCTGGGGCGCGCCCGGCACCCCGGGACCCCTCTCCGTGGAGGGCCTCCAGCGTTACGAGCGCGACGGCTTCCTCGCCGTGGACGAGCTGATCGGTCCGGACGACGTCGCCCTGTATCGGCGGGAGCTGGAGCGGCTCGTCGCCGACCCGGCCATCCGCGCCGACGAGCGGTCGATCGTGGAGCCGCAGTCGAAGGAGATCCGGTCCGTCTTCGAGGTCCACAAGATCAGCGAGGTGTTCGCCGGGCTGGTCCGCGACGAGCGCGTCGTGGGGCGGGCGCGGCAGATCCTCGGCTCGGACGTGTACGTCCACCAGTCGCGGATCAACGTCAAGCCCGGTTTCGGGGCCAGCGGTTTCTACTGGCACTCAGACTTCGAGACCTGGCACGCCGAGGACGGTCTGCCGAACATGCGGACGGTCTCCGTCTCGATCGCGCTGACCGAGAACCTCGACACCAACGGCGGCCTCATGATCATGCCGGGGTCGCACCGCACGTTCCTGGGCTGCGCCGGGGCCACCCCGAAGGACAACTACAAGAAGTCGCTGCAGATGCAGGACGCGGGCACGCCGTCCGACGAGGCGCTGACCGCGATGGCGAGCGAGTACGGCATCCGGCTGTTCACCGGCAAGGCCGGTTCGGCGACCTGGTTCGACTGCAACTGCATGCACGGGTCCGGGGACAACATCACCCCGTTCCCGCGCAGCAATGTCTTCATCGTGTTCAACAGCGTGGAGAACACGGCGGTGGAGCCGTTCGCGGCTCCGATCCGGCGGCCCGAGTTCATCGGGGCGCGGGACTTCACTCCGGTGAGCTGACCCGGTTCCGCTGACGCGTGTGGGCCGCGTCCGTCCGGCTGGACGGACGCGGCCCACACGCGTTCGGTCAGGGGGTGAGGGTCAGCCCGACAGGACGTCCAGGAGCCGGTCGACGTCCGCGGGTGTGTTGTACAGGTGGAAGGAGGCGCGAAGGTTGCCCGCGCGGTCGGAGACCTCGACACCGGCCCGGCTCAGCTCGTCCCGGCGCGCTCCGAGTCCCGGTACGGAGACGATCGGCGAGCCCGGTGAGGGGAGCGGTTCGACGCCCAGGCCGCGCAGTCCGGCGCGGAAACGGTCGGCGAGGGCCAGGTCGTGGGCGTGTACCCGCTTCACGCCCAGTTCCTCCAGCAGTTCCAGGGAGCGGCGGGCGCCCGCATAGGAGAACAGCGAGGGACTCGAATCGAACCGCCGGGCCGAATGGGCGAGTTCGGGTACCGGACCGTAGCAGCTGTTCCAGGGCTCCTCGCCCGAGACCCAGCCGGCGAAGACGGGGGTGAGCCCACCGAGGTCTTCCGGGACCACCAGGAACGCGACTCCCCACGGGCACATCAGCCACTTGAAGGCGACGGAGGCGACATAGTCGTACGCGTCCGCGTCGAGCGGCAGCCAGCCCGCGGCCTGGCTCGCGTCCACATACGTACGGGCGCCGTGGTCGCGGGCAGCCGCGCGGATGGCGGACAGATCCGCCAGCCGGCCGTCGGCCGACTGCGCGGCGCTGACCGCGACCAGGGCCGTGCCGGGGCGTACGGACTCGGCGACGGCCTCCAGCGGGACCGTACGCACCTTGAGGTCGGGGCGCATATGGAACGGGTTGACGAGGGAGCTGAAGTCGCCCTGCGCCGTGAGCACTTCGGCACCCTCGGGCAGCGAGGCGGCGATCAGCCCCGTGTACACGGCGACCGAGGCCCCGGCCGCCACCCGGCGCTCGGGGACCCCGGTCAGCCGGGCGAAGGAGGCGCGGGCCGCCTCCACGTCCGCGAACATGTCGGTGGACTGCCCGGCGGCGGCCGACTCCAGGGCCGTCCGCACGGCCTGGACGGTGCGCTCCGGCAGCAGGCAGGTGCTGGCCGTGTTCAGATAGGTGTTCTTCGGGGCGAACTCGGCACGGACGAGGGTCTCGAAGGTCTCCATGGGACCACTCTGCGTGCTCATGGAGTCATAGTCCATTACGAATCTCTGTCGTGTGTCGCAAAGAAACGCTTATGAATGCCCCGCGACCTGCACGTTTGTTCAATGCTGCTACGGCTGCGGCACCGCGCACCCGTCGGGACCGCAGGCGTCCGCCGCGCCGTCCTCGATCAGCTTCAGCGCCGGGCGCTCGCCCCATGCCTGGGCCAGCGCCTGGGCGAAGACCTCCGCGGGCTGCGCCCCGGAGACGCCGTACTTCCGGTCGAGGACGAAGAACGGCACACCGTTCGCGCCCAGCTCGGCGGCCTCCCGCTCGTCGGCGCGTACGGCGTCGGCGTACGCGGCGGGGTCCCGGAGGACCCGGCGGGCCTCGTCGGTGTCGAGTCCGGCCGCGGCGGCCAGCTCCACCAGCCGCTCCTCGCCCTCGGTGAAGACGGACCGCTCCTCGGCGAAGTTCGCCCGGTACAGAAGCTGGATCAGCTCGTCCTGCCTGCCCCGCTCCTTGGCGAAGTGGAGCAGGCGGTGCATGTCGAAGGTGTTGCCGTGGTCACGGCCGGTGGTGCGGTACTCCAGGCCCTCCACGCCGGCCTGCGCGCCCAGGCTGTCCTCACCCGCCTGCGCCTGCGCCTGACTCATCCCGTACTTCTTCGTGAGCATCGCGAGGACCGGCTGGACGTCGCCCTTGGCGCGGTGCGGGTCCAGCTCGAAGGAGCGGTGCACCACCTCCACCTCGTCCCGGTGCGGGAAGGCGCCGAGCGCCTTCTCGAAGCGGGCCTTGCCCACATAACACCAGGGGCAGGCGATGTCGCTCCAGATCTCCACGCGCATGTCTTCGGCTTCTCTCCAGGTCGTACGGGTACGGAGCCTGCCTCCGCATGAATGTGAACGTTCAAGCGGTTGCTGTCATTCCCGAGTCGCGCACGGCTCGGTCCGGCCCGGCTGCTACGAGCCGTCCCGCAGGCTCTCCGGCCACGAGTCCCGGAACTCCACATGGTCGAAGGTGACCACGCACCCCTCCCCCACCGGTGACTGCGCCATGAAGCCCACGAGCGACGCCGCGCTCCGCTCCTCGTCGGCCAGCGTGAACAGACGGACGAACGTCCATTGCTTGCCGTCCCGCGACGCGTGGAACGCGAACGCGCGGCCCGTCCGGCTGACCCGGAGCCAGACCGCACTGCCCTCCACGGTGAAAGAGTTCGCGTCATCGGAGTGGCCTCGGGTCACCACCGTGCAGACGGTGGGCACATCGGGCGAGTTCTCCAGGCACAGCTTGGCCCACTCCCGCTCACCTGTCTGGACGTACAGCGCCCCCGCGTCGAAGGACGCGCCGAACCCGACCGTGACCCGGGCGATCAGCTGGAAGTCCCCCTCGGGAGCGCCGAGGAGCCGGGGCGCGTCGGAGGCCGGGTCCAGCGCCTCACCGGTGGGCGGCACGAAGCGGTCCTGCCGGGCACCGGCCCAGCCGGTGAGCACCCCGTCCTCGTACGACCAGTGGCCGTCGGGGCCGTAGGTCCGGAGGTGGAAGGGCAGTTCGGGAAGTTCCTCGTCCATTGGGAGAGTGTCCCAGTTCGCCGGTTCCCGGCGCGCGACCCTCCGGATGCCATGCCGTGCTTCGAGCGTCGTCCGCCGGGGTGTTCTCTATCCTGAACGCTGTCTTTGGAGGGTGTGACATGGAGGTCGTACTGCGCGAGGTGCGCGACGGTGATCTGCCGGTCTTCTTCCGCCAGCTCAACGACCCCGTGGCCCTGCGGATGGCCGCCTTCACGCCCGAGGACCCCGCCGACCGGTCCGGCTTCGACGCCCACTGGGCGCGGCTGCGCACCGCGTCCGGCGTCGACGTCCGCACGGTGCTGGCGGACGGCGATGTGGTGGGTACCGCGGCGGTGTACGGCGAGCCGGGTGAGCGGGAGGTCACGTACTGGATCGACCGCGCCCACTGGGGCCGGGGAATCGCGACGGCGGCGCTGCGGGGCCTGCTCGAGGAGATTCCGGAGCGCCCCTTGTACGCCAGGGCCGCCGCCGACAACGCGGGCTCGCGACGGGTCCTGGAGAAGTGCGGGTTCGCGGAGACGGCTCGGGCGAGGGGCTTCGCGCAGGCGCGCGGGGAGGAGATCGAGGAGGTCGTCCTGGTCCTGAAGCCCTGAGCCCCTCACGGCCTCCCACTCCGGCGTTGTCCCGGATCGTGTCCCGGATTCTCTTAAGACCCGATGAGAAAACGGCACGGAAGGGAACGATCTGCTCGTTCCCGGTCGTCTTCAGTCGGGATGAACAAGACGATCAGGCGCGCCGCCGTCTTCGCACTGCTCCTGGTGTTCGCTCTGCTGGTCAGGGCGACCTGGGTGCAGTTCTACGACGGCAAGGCGCTCGCGGAAGACAAGGACAACCGGCGGAACGCGATCACGACATACGCGGGACCGCTCGGGAACATCATCGTGGGCGGTCACGCGGTCACCGGCTCGGCCCGGACGACGCACAGTGACCTCGCGTACAAGCGGACCTACACGGACGGCGAGCTGTACGCGGCGGTGACCGGTTACGCCTCCCAGGCCTACGCACCGACGCAGCTGGAGGGCATCTACCAGGACGTGCTCAATGGCACGGACAGCCGTCTGAAGAACCCCCTGGACACGGTCATCGGCAAGCGGGCCGATCCGGGCGATGTGGTCACGACGATCGACCCCGCCGTACAGAAGGCCGCGTACCAGGCACTCGGCGACAAGAAGGGTGCGGCGGTCGCGATCGACCCGAAGACCGGCAGGATCCTCGCCGTCGTGTCCACCCCGTCGTACGACCCCTCCTCGCTGACCGACGCCAACACCGCCGGGGCGGCCTGGAAGCAGCTGAACGCCGACCCGGACAAGCCCCTGACGAACCGCGCCCTGCGGCAGCCGCTGCCGCCGGGTTCGACGTTCAAGCTGGTCGTGGCCGCTGCCGCGCTGGAGGACGGGCTGTACTCCTCGGTGGACCAGAGCACACGCAGCCCGAACCCGTACATGCTGCCGGGCTCGACCCGTCCGCTGACGAACGAGGACCCGGGCGCCCCCTGCGCGAACGCCTCGATCAGAGTGGCCCTGCGCTACTCGTGCAACAACGTCTTCGGCAAGATGGCCGTCGACCTCGGCCAGGACAAGGTCAGGGCGATGGCGGAGAAGTTCGGCTTCAACGACGACAAGCAGGACGTGCCGGTGCGGGCGTACACCAGCGTGTACCCCTCGGGCATGGACGAGGCACAGACGGCGCTGTCGGGCATCGGCCAGTTCGACGACACGGCTACCCCGCTGCAGATGGCCATGGTGTCGGCGGCGATCGCCAACGACGGCGAGCTGGTCTCGCCGCACATGGTGGCGCGGATCACCGACAGCGGCGGCGATGTGCTGCAGAACTACGACGACGCCGGGTCCAAGCGGATCGTGAGCGCCTCGACCGCGCGGCAGTTGCAGTCCGCGATGCAGACGGTCGTGTCGCAGGGCACCGGCACGAACGCGCGGATCCCCGGCGCGACGGTGGGCGGCAAGACGGGTACGGCCCAGCACGGCGAGAACAACAGCAAGACGCCCTACGCGTGGTTCACGTCGTACGCGAAGTCCGACAGCAACGGCAAGGAGGTCGCCGTCGCGGTGATGGTCGAGCAGTCCGACGCGGCACGCTCGGAGGTCAGCGGGAACGGTCTGGCCGCGCCGGTGGCCAAGGCGATGATGCGGGCCGCTCTCGCGGGGTGAGCCGGGGTGAGCGGCGCGGGCGGCGGGGGCGTCACTCGCCGAGCAGCAGCCGTTCCAGCGCCGCCCGTGCCCGCGCGTCGGACCGGGCGCGGGCGGTGACCGCGCCCGCGAGTTCCCGTACCCACTCGTCGAGCGCGACCGGACGCCGGGAGAGCACCACGCCGCGGACCTCCTTGCAGACCTCGCCCTTGGGGTGCCCGCCCGCCAGGTCGAGCACGAGACGCTGCTCGCCGAGGAAGACCTCGACCCGCCGGACACGGCCGTCGCGCCCCGCGAGCCGGTCGGCCATGCCCCGCTTGCGCTCGACGGTGACGGAACCCGGCGGCAGCGCTTCCGCGAGGGTCCCGGTGAGCACCTGGGCGTAGACCTCGAGGTCGGCGGCGTCCCTGCGCAGCGCGGCCGTCAGCAGGTCGATGGAGTGCGCTTCCGCGCCGGGTTCGAACGGGACTGGGTCGTGCGGCGAGGTCATCGCGAGGGGCCTCTCGTGGTGTGGTGCGGTTGCCCGGGGTCTGCTGAGCCGAAGAGACCCTAGCCGTCCAGGCTGAGCACCATGGTGGGGCGCTCGATGACATGGTCGTCGCGCAGCGGTCGTACGGCCGTACCGATCGCGAAGAACTCGGTGGTGTGGCCTCCCCAGCGGTGGTTGTGCGCGTTGAGCTGCACGCCGACGATTCCCTCCGCCTTCAGCTCCTCCGCCTCGTGCTGCATCCGCGCCATCGCCAGTTCCCGCGCGTCGTACAGCGCCTGCGTGAACTGCTCGATCTCGACGTTCTTGCCGATGTTGGAGAACACCTGCCCCATCCGCTGGTGCGCGATGTGGTAGACGCAGGTGCCCATCACCATGCCCAGCGGGGCGTAGCCAGCGCGGATGAGCGTCCAGAAGTCCTGGCCGTTGAGATCCGAGGTGAACGGCTGGCCCTTGAGGTTGCGCCAGCTCCCGCCGCCCGGCACGGGCTCCTCGGCCTTGACGGCGGTGCCGATGGCGATGAACTCCGCGACGTCGTTGCCGAATTCACGGGCCTCGACGCTGAGTCGCACGCCGACGATGCCGTCCGCGCCGAGCTGTGCCGCCTCGGCCTCCATGCGGGTCATCGCCAGCTCACGCGCGTGGTACATCGCCTGGCTCAGGGTGGTCAGCTCCTGGTTCTTGCCCCAGCGGCCGAGCTGGATGCCCACGTGGTAGATCGAGCTGCCCAGTACGAGACCGATGGGCCTGAATCCCGCCTCGCGCACCAGCAGGAACTCGTTTACCGACAGGTCGCTGGTGAAGATAGATCCCGGCCTGCCCGGCTGCAGCTCGGCCAGCCGCCGCATCGCGTCGGCCGGTACGCCCTGTGCGGACGCCCCGTGGGGAGTGCCATCGGCGGGGTTGAAGACGGTCATGAACGGGTTCCCCTCATCGCAGATCGGTGGCGGAGCGGCGCGCGGTCCGCCGGCGTCGTTCCGGGTCGAGCGGCATCACGGTGAGTGTGCGGGGCTGCTGCTCGCGTGCCGTGAAGCGGGCGACGGTGGTCCCCAGCAGCGTCGCCTCGGCCACATGGTCTTCCTGGTCGTTGCTGCGGAAGCAGGACTCGCCCCAGACGCGCAGGCCGCCCGCGGAGAGGATCACGCCGTCGCCGCCACGCCGCCCGCTCTGCGCCCGCAGGTGCGCACGGGCGTCGGAGCGCACTGCCTGAACGAGGTCGCTCCAGCCGCTGACTTCGGCGTTGTTCCATGAGCGCCGCTGTGAGCGGGTGATGTAGTCGTCATGGCGTACGCCGATGGACATCCCGTAGAGCAGTTCCACGGGGACCCACCCCGCGGTCACCAGTTTCGCGAACCCCTGGCCGTCGAGATGGCAGGTGAACGGCTGCGGCGCGCGTACCTGGCCGGCGGCGCGTACCGCGGTCCCGATCACCTTGAACTCCAGGCAGTGGGGCTGTGCCGCGAAGGGTGCCACGGTCAGCTGCGCCGCGACCACGCCGTCGCCGCCGAGGGCCGAGCACTCCGCGGTCATCCGGTCGAGGGCCGAGTGACGCGCCCGGTCGAGCACCTCGATGAGGGCGGCGGACGGGGCGCCGTTCCCGGAGAGGGCGATGGGTGCGTGGCCGTAGCCGAAGCCCGCGTTCGTGTACTGACAGTCGTGGTAGCCCCAGTACCGGCCGCTGCGGGCCACGCGGTAGACGGCCGAGCCCATGACCTGGCCCACCGGCTCGAACCCCACGGCGCGCAGTGCGGCGAATTCACCGGTGGACAGCGCCGAGGACCAGGTTCCGCTGCCCCGGATCTCCGCGATGCGCGCGGCAGCCACCGGGGGCAGCCCCGCACCCGTCCATTCCTCGCTCATGAGTCCCCGCCCCTGGACACCGGCCTCCCCTTCGCGTCCTCCCTGAGGCTTCGCGGTTGGAGTCTATGCCTGGCTCCCCGCCGGAGTTGAGTCGGGCCGGGCCCCCACCACGGTCCTCAAAAAAAACCCGCCCTCCGGAGGCCACGGCCTCCGGAGGGCGGGTCCAGATCGGAACCGAGGGGACCGACCAGGGGACTGAAAGGGTCCGGCAAAGGTCAGCTGACGAAGTACGTCGGGTTCGGCAGCTTGTACGTGCGGTCTGCGTAGCCGCCGTCGAGGTCCGAGTACTGGTCGCCGAAGTTGGCGATGATCTCGTAGCCGAGGTCCTCGATGTGCTCGCGCGTGCCGGACTTGTACTGCACGGTCGTGCAGGTCCAGGTGCCCGGGGTGGCGCAGCCGCTCAAGTAGGACGGCGGGTTGTCCGAGTTCTTGAGGAACATGTGGTCGGCGTCGAGGTTGATGTCGGCGCCGACCTTCTTCAGGTTCGCGACCGCGGCGGAGCGCTGTGACTCCTTGAGGCCCGAGTTGTAGAAGACCTCGACGCCCCGGGACTTGGCGTAGCGGACGAGGTCCGGGGTGCCGGGGACGGCCGGGCGGTCGGCCTTGGCCACGTAGTCGGCCCACGTGGTCGAGTTGTACGTGTAGTTGGTCTTCTTCTCGTAGTCGAGGCTGAGCAGCAGCGTGTCGTCGATGTCGAAGACGACCGCGGGCTTCTCGCCGTGGCGGTGCGCCCTGCGGGACGCCGTGTCGATGTAGCGCTTGGCGACCGACTCCATGTGCGCCAGGTCCTTGGCGTACGGGCTGTCCGGGGACGCCTGGTAGGTGCCGTTGCTGTCGAGCGTGGCGCCGTAGTAGGTGTCGATGTCCTTGACCAGGAGCCCGATGTTGTAGGGCTCGTGGGTGGAGTTCGCCGTCGACTGACCGGCGGTGGCCGCGCCGGCGCCGTACAGGGCCCCACCGGCGATGGCGCAGGCGGCGGCGAGGGCCGTGATGCGAAGTGACTTATGCATGACAGGATTTCTACGCGCGTCACCACGGGTAGCGCGAGGTTCGTTGCGCGATCGATACACAATCCGGGATTAGGGCGCTTCTGACGAATCTTGAAGTCGCCCTCGCGCTGGAGCGACTGGGCCTGGCGGGGCGATCGGCGCCTCACGAGGCACCCCGCGTTGGACGGATCGGTCGCTCGGCGCCCGGCCAAGAGCCATCAGAAGCGCCCTAGCCGTGCCGACGGCGCGGACGTCACCGGCAGTCGGCGTTCAGACGGTCTTCGTCTGCCCCGTGCGGGCTGCCGCCGTCGGGCCGCCGAAGACCGCGGCGGCGCGCCCCACGGCCGCCTCCGGGATGAGCGTGGGGCCGAGATGGGTCAGGAGCAGTTCCCGTGCGCCCTTGGCGTAGGCTCCGGCGTCCTCCGGCGTGAGATGCACCTGCTGTTCGCCTTCGTGATGCCGGTCGGCATCGGCCTCGCACAGGAACACATCGGCGCCGAGGGCGAGGTCCGCGAGCGCGTCGCAGGGCCCGCTGTCCCCGGAATACGCGACGACGCTCCCCTGGCACTCGGCCCGCAGCCCGTATGCCTCGGTGTCGTGGGCGACGGCCCGCGTGGTGAGGCGCAGGTTCCAGTGCCGGACGGCATGGCCGTCGTACAAGGGGCGGAAGTCGAAGACACCGCCAAGGAACCATGCGTCGGACCACCCGAAGAAGCCCGCGAGCCGCTGGGCGCAGTCCTCGGGCGCGTACACCGGGACCGGCGCCGGCAGGGTACGCCCGCCGAAGGCGTAGGAGTAGGCGGCCGAGAGCAGATCGGCGCTGTGGTCGGCGTGCAGATGCGAGATCCAGATCGCCGTGAGCCGCGTGGGGTCCGTGTGCCGCTGCAACTCCGCGAAAGTGCCGGGCCCTGCGTCCACCCATACCTCGGCGCCCCCGCCGCGCAGCAGATAGCCGGAGCAGGGGTGGTCGGGTCCCGGGTACAGGGACGCGGTTCCGAGGACGGTGAGGCTCAGGGGCATGGTCGGGAGCGTACGGACCCGCACCCGGATCCGCCCCCAGTTCCGGACTGTTCACGGCTTTCTGTGATCGAGGGTGCTTTGGGCGGCGTTGAGGGGACGTTCAGGACGGATCTGACGGGGCGCCAGGGGGATGAGCCGCACGGTGGCCATGAGGTGTTCTCCCCACGTTCGCGCGTTGGCCGGGAGACCTGTGTGGAGTGGCTCGTCGTCCTTATTGCAGCCTCAATGCAAGGAGTCGTGCATGACGCCCCTGTCCCGCAGATCCTTTCTCGGTACGGTCGCGGCCGGAGGGGCGGTGTTCACCACAGGCGCGTCGGCGACGGCCCGGACCGCAGCCGCCGCCGGTGCACATCACCGGCCCACCGGGACCGTCGCAGATGTGCGCCATGTCGTCGTACTGATGCAGGAGAACCGTTCCTTCGATCACTATTTCGGAACCCTCAAGGGAGTACGCGGATTCGGGGACCGCTCCACCGTGCCTCTGCCGGGCGGCCGTACCGTGTTCCAGCAGCCCGCCGGTGCCGGGTGGCAGTACCCGTGGAGACTGGGCGACACCCAGCCCGCGAGCGGCGCGACTCCCGGCACCCTGGCCCAGTGCGAGCGTTCACTCGACCACGGCTGGGCAAGCCAGCACGCCGCGTGGAACGGCGGTCTGATGGACAACTGGGTGGCGGCGAAGAAGTCCGACCGCACCATGGGCTACCTCGACCGCCGCGACATCCCCTTCCACTTCGCGCTAGCCGACGCCTACACCGTCTGCGACGCGTACCACTGCTCGACTCTCAGTGCGACCGGACCCAACCGCACCTATCTGTGGAGCGGCAGCATCGACCCCGCCGGGGCGGCCGGCGGCCCCGCGTTCGACGGCGGTGAGGAAGCCGGGCTTCGGTGGGGGACCTACGCCGAGTCCCTTCAGGCGGCGGGAGTCAGCTGGAAGGTCTACCAGAACGCCAAGGACAACTTCACCGACAACGGCCTCGCCTACTTCGAGCAGTTCACCGATGCCGCTCCTGGCACCCCGCTGTACGACCGGGGAATGGGATCGGTGACCCCGGTGACCGGTGCGACGCAGGACGACATCGTGGCCGCGATCAAGGCGGACACCCTGGCGGGCACCCTGCCCCAGGTCTCCTGGGTGGTGGCCAACAAGGGCTTCTCCGAGCACCCCGACGCGCCTCCGAACGACGGCGCCCACTTCATCCACGGGATCATCCAGGCGCTCGCCGCCGACCAGTCGGTCCTCGACTCCACCGTGCTCTTCCTCAACTACGACGAGAACGACGGCTACTTCGACCATGTGGCGCCCCCGGTTCCCGCCGCCGGAACGCCCGGGGAGTACCTCGGCGACACCCCCATCGGCCTCGGCTTCCGCGTCCCCATGATCGTGGTCTCCCCCTGGAGTCGCGGCGGGTGGGTCGATTCCCAGGTCACCGACCACACTTCGGTCATCCGCTTCCTGGAGACCTGGACCACCGCCCTCGGCACTCCGGCGCTCTGCGCCGGCATCAGCGCCTGGCGCCGCCAGGTCACCGGAGACCTCACCAGCGCCTTCGACTTCACCCGTCATGTGCCGGGGCTGCCCGAACTGCCCGACACATCGACCGTCATCACCCAGGCGTACTGCAAGACTCTTCCGGATCCCACCGATTCGGGCGACGTCATGCCCGTCCAGGAACCGGGGAGCAAACCCGCACGGGCACTGCCCTACCAGCCGAACGCCGGTCTCGGCCGGACAGAGGTGGGAACGGACGGAACCCTCCGCGCCGAGATCACCCTGTCCAACGAGGGCCCGCACGCCCGCGAGGCCGTGCACTTCTCCGTTCACGACTCCGCTCAGACGGCGCACGCGCCTCGCCAGTACACCCTCGCGCCCTTCGACGCCAAGCGCCGCGATCATGCCACCGTCAGCGAAACACTCTCTCTGGGAGCGGACGGTGGTCGCTACGACGTCACCGTCATCGGTCCCAACCGATTCCTCCGCCACTTCACCGGCGGTGCCACCCATGCAGCGGACCTCGAGGCCACGGCCCACTACCTGCACCGCGGGGTCCTGCTCGCACCCGGGCTCGCCCTGCGCTTGAGCAACCACGGCACCGGGCACGCGGCCTTCTCGGTATCCGGGAACGCCTACGGTGACCGGAGCCCCCGCACCCATCGCGTGCCGCCCGGCAGCACGGTGACGGTGACGCTGCCCGACCTCGCACTCGTTCATGGCTGGTACGACATCACCGTCACCTCCGACCTGGACCCCGCATGGTCGCGGCGCATCGCCGGCCACCTCGAGAACGGCCGTCCGAGTGTCACCGGCTGAGGCCGGGGTGTTCCGGACGCGGATCGAGTGAAGGGCGCGGGGGCGTGGCAGGCGAGGCCCTCGGGCTGCCGAAGGGGATGTCTCATGTCGCACACCTCGATTCGTCGGCCAGAGGGCCTCGCCGCTACCCCGCCGCCGCGAACCCGATCTGTCTCACACGGTCGTCGCTTGGCCCTCACCCCTCCCTGCACACTGGACGTAACCCGTCTGCCTCAGCACCAGAGGACGAGGAGACCCCAGGATGCCCGCTCCCCGCACCGTTCTGCTCACCGGCGCCGCCGGAGGACTCGG
Organism: Streptomyces sp. NPDC047022; assembly: GCF_040644155.1. Classification (NCBI taxonomy): domain Bacteria; kingdom Bacillati; phylum Actinomycetota; class Actinomycetes; order Kitasatosporales; family Streptomycetaceae; genus Streptomyces; species Streptomyces sp. NPDC047022. The sequence continues at coordinate 62,107 of NZ_JBEYVV010000001.1, forward strand.
CACCCTGATGCGGGAGCTGCTGCCGCGTCACGGGTACGGGCTGCGGCTCCTGGACCTGCGGCCCGTCGAGGGCGAGCCGGACGCGATCACCGCGGACCTCGGTGACCGGGAGGCCCTGCGCGAGGCCGTGCGGGGCGTCGACGCTGTCATCCATCTCGCGGGCATCTCCGTGGAGTCCACGTTCGAGAAGATCCTCACGGCGAACATCGAGGGGACGTACCACCTTTACGAGGCGGCGCGTGAGGAGGGTGTGCGCCGGATCGTGTTCGCCTCCTCCAACCACGCGGTGGGATTCACCCCGCGCCCGCAGGACGACGACCCGCTGATCCCGGTCGGCACCCCGCGCCGCCCGGACACCTTCTACGGCCTGTCCAAGTCGTTCGGCGAGGACCTCGCCCAGTTCTACTGGGACAAGCACGGTCTGGAGACGGTCTCGGTGCGCATCGGCTCCTGCTTCCCCGAGCCGACCAGCGTGCGCATGCTCTCCCTCTGGCTGAGCCCCGAGGACGCCGCCCGGCTCTTCCACGCCGCCCTGACCGCCGAGGGCGTCGGGCACACCGTCGTCTACGGCTCGTCCGCGAACACCCGCCTGTGGTGGGACCTGAGCAGCGCCAGGGCGCTCGGCTACGAGCCGCGGGACGACTCGGAGCGCTACGCCGAGAAGCTCATCGCCGAACAGGGCGCGCTGGAACCGGACAATCCAGCCCATAACCGCCTCGGCGGCCACTTCGTCACCGACCCGCCCATCTGGCCGTACTGACGCGGTACAGGAGGGCAAGCGGGCATGGAACGGGCCCGCCCGAACGCCATTCCGGGCAGCCAAGCTGCCCGTTCCCACCGCCACCCCCGCTCCGCCGCAGGTCCGCGACGGGCACGGCAAGAGCCGAACGGACAGGTTCGGGCACAGTCGGGCACAGAACGAACCTGGTCAACGCCGCACACCCCCTGTAGAACATCCCCAAGAGCCCCACAGGGCCCGAACGGGCATGGCCGGCTCACGCGAGATGCGAAACAGGCCACACGGACCAAGGAACCGAGGCGGGAGGCGACGATGACGACGAGGTCAGGGGAAGAACGCCAGCGCGAGATCGTCCAGGCCGCCCGCCGTACGGGCTCGGTCGACGTCACCGCGCTCGCCGCGGAACTGGGCGTGGCGAAGGAGACCGTACGGCGCGATCTGCGTGTCCTGGAGGACCATGGGCTGGTGCGCCGTACGCACGGCGGCGCCTACCCGGTGGAGAGCGCGGGCTTCGAGACGACCCTCGCCTTCCGCGCCACCAGCCACGTGCCCGAGAAGCGGCGGATCGCCACCGCCGCGGCCGAACTCCTCGGGGACGCCGAGACCGTCTTCGTGGACGAGGGCTTCACCCCGCAGCTCATCGCCGAGGCACTCCCCCGGGACCGCCCGCTGACGGTCGTCACCGCATCGCTCGCCACCGCGGGCGCGCTGGCGGAGGCCAAGAACACCACCGTATTACTGCTGGGCGGCAGGGTGCGCCCCGGCACACTCGCCACCGTCGACCACTGGACGACGAAGATGCTGGCCGGATTCGTGATCGACCTCGCGTTCATCGGCGCCAACGGCATCTCCCGCGAGTACGGGCTCACCACGCCCGACCCGGCCGTCAGCGAGGTCAAGACCCAGGCCATCCGCGCCTCCCGGCGCACGGTCTTCGCCGGGGTGCACACCAAGTTCGGTGCGGTGAGCTTCTGCCGCTTCGCCGAGGTCGGCGAGCTGGAGGCCATCGTCACCAGCACGTTGCTGCCCGCCTCCGAGGCCCACCGCTACTCGCTGAAGGGCCCGCAGGTCATCCGCGTCTGAAACGACCCGGCGCACCCCCGGCGGCACACCCATGCCCGTGCGCGCCCCTTATCTCCCCATGTGTCATCTCCCCATACGTCCAGGAGCACACCATGCGAACCCAGAGCCGACGAACGCCTCGCACCCTCTTTGCCGTGGCCACCGTAGGGACGCTGATCACTCCGCTGCTCACCGGCTGCGCGGGCGCCGGCGGCGCCGGCGGCGGTTCCTCCGCCCACTCCATCAACGTCCTGATGGTGAACAACCCGCAGATGGTCGAGCTGCAGAAGCTCACCGCCGACCACTTCACCAAGGACACCGGCATCAAGGTGAACTTCACCGCCCTGCCGGAGAACGACGTCAGAGACAAGATCAGCCAGGACTTCTCCAACCAGGCGGGCCAGTACGACGTCGCCACGCTCAGCAACTACGAGATCCCGATCTACGCCAAGAACGGCTGGCTCCAGCCGATGGACTCGTACGTCAAGAAGGACACCGCCTTCGACCAGCAGGACGTCCTCCCCCCGATGCGGCAGGCACTGACCGCCGCGGACGGCAAGCTCTACGGCGAGCCCTTCTACGGCGAGTCCTCCTTCCTGATGTACCGCAAGGACGTCTTCGAGAAGAAGCACCTGACCATGCCCGCCAAGCCCACCTGGCAGCAGGTCGCCGACCTGGCCGCGAAGGCGGACGGCGCCGAGTCCGGCATGAAGGGGATCTGCCTGCGCGGACTGCCCGGCTGGGGCGAGGTCATGGCGCCGCTGACCACGGTCGTCAACACCTTCGGCGGCACCTGGTTCGACAAGCAGTGGAAGGCACAGGTCGACTCCAAGGAGTTCAAGCAGGCCACACAGTTCTACGTCGACCTGGTCCGCAAGCACGGCGAGTCGGGCGCCGCGCAGTCCGGGTTCGCCGAGTGCCTGAACAACATGACGCAGGGCAAGACGGCGATGTGGTACGACGCCACGGCGGGCGCGGGTTCCCTGGAGGCCGCCGACTCCCCGGTCAAGGGCAAGATCGGCTACGTCCCCGCCCCGGTCGTCAAGACGGACAGCTCCGGCTGGCTCTACACCTGGGCATGGGGCATCCAGAAGGCGTCCAAGCACACCGACGACGCCTGGAAGTTCGTCTCCTGGGCCTCCGGCAAGGGCTACGAGAACCTCGTGGGCAAGACGGCGGGCTGGTCCAACGTGCCGGCCGCCAAGCGAGCGTCGACCTATGAGATCCCCGAGTACCGCAAGGAGGCGGGCGCCTTCGCGGACGTCACCCGGAACGCGATAGCCAGCGCCAAGCCGAACGACCCGGGTGTGCAGCCCCGGCCCACGCCCGGCATCCAGTTCGTCGACATCCCCGAGTTCACCGACCTGGGCACCAAGGTCTCCCAGGAGATCAGCTCCGCCATCGCCGGCCGGGAGTCCGTGGACAGCGCGCTGGAGAAGTCGCAGAAGCTCGCCGAGGCCGTCGCCAAGAAGTACGAGGGATCATGACCGTCACCACCTCCGCCCGGATCGCCGCCGCCACCGCGCGGCCGGCGACCCGGCCGCCGAACCGCATGCACGCGTGGGCCACCCGGGCTCCTCTGCTGCCCGCGCTGATCTTCATGATCGTAGTGACCCAGCTGCCGTTCGTGGCGACCCTGGTGATCTCGTTCTTCGACTGGAACGCCCTGTACCCGAAGGACCGTCACTTCACCGGCGTCGACAACTACCACCAGGTCCTGTCCGACCCGGACCTGCGCCAGTCGGTGTGGACGACGGTCCTGCTGACGGTCACGGTGGTCCTGGTCAGCCTGGTCCTCGGACTCGCGCTGGCGCTCCTGCTCAACCGCCGGTTCCCCGGCCGGGGCCTTGTCCGCACCCTGCTGATCGCGCCCTTCCTGGTGGTCCCGGTCGCCGCGGCCCTGCTGTGGAAGCATGTGCTCTTCAACCCTGAATACGGCCTGCTCAACGGCCTGTTGCACTATGTGGGCGGACCTCAGCCGGACTGGATCTCGGACAACCCGCTGCTCGCGGTCGAGACCTCGCTCGTCTGGCAGTGGACGCCGTTCATGATGCTGATCCTGCTGGCGGGCCTGCAGAGCCGCGATCCCCAGCAGCTCGAGGCCGCGCGGGTGGACGGCGCGAGCGACTGGCAGATCTTCCGCCATCTCACGCTGCCGCATCTGCGTCGCTACCTCGAACTCGGCGCACTTCTGGGTTCGATCTACATCGTGCAGAACTTCGACGCCGTGTTCACGCTCACCTCGGGCGGCCTCGGCACCGCCAACCTTCCCTACACCGTGTACCAGAGCTTCTACCAGGCCCATGAGAACGGCCTCGCCTCGGCCGCGGGCGTCCTGGTCGTCATCGGCTCGATCGTGATCGCGACCTTCGCGCTGCGCGTGGTGTCGTCCCTGTTCCGTGAGGAGGCATCCCGCGCATGAGCACCGTCGCCCCACGCGTCCGCAACCGCAATCGCGCCCGCCGCGGGGCGGGACTGGGCCTGCTGGCCTGGCTGACCGGCCTGCTGTTCTTCCTGCCCATCGCCTGGATGGCGCTGACCTCGTTCCACTCGGAGGCCGACGCCGCGACGAACCCGCCGTCCTTCACGGCCGCCCTCACCCTCGACGGCTACCGGGACTTCTTCGGTGTGGGCGGCGGCGCGAGCCCCTGGCCCGCGCTGACCAACTCGGCGATGGCCTCGGTGATGTCGACGCTGTTCGTCCTGCTGCTGGCCCTCCCGGCGGCGTACGCGCTCTCCGTCCGCCGGGTGCGGAAGTGGACGGACGTCCTGTTCTTCTTCCTGTCCACCAAGATGCTGCCGGTCGTCGCCGGACTGCTGCCGATCTACCTGTTCGCGAAGAACGCCGGGCTGCTGGACAACATCTGGCTGCTGGTCATCCTGTACACCTCCATGAACCTGCCGATCGCGGTGTGGATGATGCAGTCCTTCCTCGCCGAGGTCCCGGTGGCCGTCATCGAGGCGGCTCAGATCGACGGCGCCCGGCTGCCTACGATCCTGGCGCGCGTGGTGGCCCCCATCGCCCTGCCCGGTATCGCCGCCACCTCCCTGATCTGCTTCATCTTCAGCTGGAACGAGCTGCTCTTCGCACGGGTGCTCACCGGTGTCGTCGCCGAGACCGCGCCCGTCTTCCTGACCGGCTTCATCACCAGCCAGGGCCTTTTCCTGGCGAAGGTGTGCGCCGCGTCGCTCGTCATCTCCCTGCCGGTGCTCGCCGCGGGGTTCGCCGCCCAGGACAAGCTGGTCCAGGGCCTGTCGTTGGGAGCCGTGAAATGAAGGCCGCCGTCATCGAGTCCGTGGGCCGGGCCGTCGTCAGCGAGGTCCCGGACCCGGTGCCCGGCCCCCGCGATGTCGTGGTCGAGGTCGCGGCCTGCGGACTGTGCGGGACGGATCTGCACATCCTCCAGGGTGAGTTCGCGCCCAAGCTTCCGATCGTGCCCGGCCATGAGTTCGCGGGCGAGGTGGTCGAGGTGGGCGCCCAGGTCACCGAGGTGTCCGTGGGCGACCGGGTGGCCGTCGACCCGTCGCTGTACTGCTTCGAGTGCCGGTACTGCCGTACGGGGCACAACAATCTCTGCGAGCGCTGGGCCGCGATCGGCGTGACGACGGCCGGAGGTGCCGCTCGATACGCGCTCGCCCCGGTGGCCAACTGCGTCAAGCTGCCGGACCACGTCCGCACCGAGGACGCGGCGCTGATCGAGCCGCTGTCCTGCGCGGTGCGCGGCTACGACGTCCTCCAGTCCCGGCTGGGCGCGCACGTCCTGATCTACGGGTCCGGGACGATGGGCCTGATGATGCTGGAGCTGGCCAAGCGGACCGGCGCCGCAAGCGTTGACGTGGTGGACGTGAACCCGGCGCGCCTGGAGACCGCGCGGCAGCTCGGCGTCAGCGGGTCCGCGGCGAACGCGGACGAACTGGACCGGCCGCGGGGCTGGGACCTGGTGGTGGACGCCACGGGCAACGCGGCGGCGATCCAGGACGGCCTCGGCCGGGTGGCGAAGGCGGGCACCTTCCTCCAGTTCGGCGTGGCGGACTACGCGGCACGGGTCACCGTCGACCCGTACCGGATCTACAACCAGGAGATCACCATCACCGGCTCCATGGCGGTGCTGCACAGCTTCGAGCGGGCGGCCGAACTGTTCGCCGGCGGTGTGCTCGACCCTGAGGTGTTCATCAGCGACCGGATCCCGCTGGAGCGCTACCCGCAGGCGCTGGAGCAGTTCGCGGCGGGGGTCGGACGCAAGATCGTCGTCGTTCCGTAGGAACGCCGCCGGAAGGGTCCGCGAGAGCGCCGCGAGGGAAGTTCGGGCCGGGGCCGGGTAAGGGAACGGCAAAGTGACCCTGATCGTTGGAGGGGCATGACAGCTATGACCCCCGGCTCGAACATCCAGCTCGGAGCCTCCCGCGTCACCGTCGAGGTCGCCGCCCCGGTGCGGCTCGACGTATCGGCCCTGCTGCTCACCGCCGACGGCAAGGTGCGCTCCGACGACGACTTCATCTTCTACAACCAGCCTGCGGGCCCGGGCGTCACCTACCGCTCCGGCGGCGGGACGAGCCCCGACTCGATCACGGTGGACACCGCCTCCGTGCCGCCCGGCATCGAGAAGATCGTCGTCACCGCGAGCCCCGACGCCACGGGCCAGACCTTCCAGGGCATCGAGCCCACGGCCACGATCCGCAACGCGGACGACAACAGCGCCCTGGCCACGTTCACTCCTCCGCAGCTCGGCTCCGAGACGGCGCTGGTGGTCGTGGAGGTCTATCTGCGGGGCGGCGCCTGGAAGGCACGCGCCGTCGGCCAGGGGTATGCCGATGGCCTGGCGGGCATCGCCACCGACTTCGGCGTCACGGTCGAGGAGCCGGCCGCGCCCTCGGGGCCCGTCGCCACCCCGGCGCCTGTCGCACCGCCCGCCCCCGCCCCGGCGCCCCCGGCCGCCGCACCGGCACCGTCGCTCGCCGTGCCTCCGGCGCCCGCCGCGCCTCCGGCCGCCCCGCCCGCACCGGCCCCCGGCGCCGGGAAGGTCAACCTCGACAAGGGCCGGGTCAGCCTGCAGAAGAATCAGACCGTGTCCCTGGTCAAGGGCGGCCGTCCGCTGCTCTCCCAGGTCAAGATGGGTCTCGGCTGGGAGCCCGCCTTCCGCGGCAAGAACATCGACCTGGACGCGTCCGTCATCGCCTTCGGACGGCAGCGCAACCACATCGACAGCTGCTACTTCGGCAAGCTGACCATCCTCAGCGGCGCGATCCAGCACTCCGGCGACAACCTCACGGGCGAGGGCGGTGGCGACGACGAGGCCATCATGGTCGACCTCGGGCGCCTTCCCCAGGAGGTCACGGGCCTCGTCTTCACCGTGAACTCCTTCTCGGGCCAGAAGTTCACGGAGGTCGCCAAGGCGTACTGCCGCCTCGTGGACGCCGCGACCGACGAGGAACTCGTCCGCTTCGACCTCACGAACGCCGAAGCGGAGACGGGCGTGATGATGGCCAAGCTCGTCCGGCAGTTCTCCGGGGAGTGGGACATGACCGCCATGGGCTCCTTCGTCAAGGCCCGCACCGTGCGGAACATGGTGCAGCCGGCGGCGCAGGCGCTCTAGGGTCTTGCGGTTCGCACCGCACCCGCGGGTCCCGGCCGGGAGCCCGCGGGTGCACGGGCCGTGGCACCCTAGGGCCTCTCGTTTGGATCAGACCGCTCCAGGGCCCGGGCACCGCTCCCCCAAGCTCTTCGAGCAGGGGGTACCCCCAGCCGCGTTGTCGTCGGTTGCCATGGCTCCGCCATGACGCCCTCCTCCGCCGTGCGATGCACGGCACCCGACCCCGCTCCCTGATCCGGCCTGATCCGAACGAAAGACCCTAGGGGCGCAGTCCCTCGGTCAGCAGCGACAGATAGCGGCGGATGTGCGTGCCCTCTGCGTCCGCCGGTTCCGACGCCGTCACCACCCCGTGCGCCAGCCGCAGGACCTCGATCGGCTCGACGTCCGCGCGCAGCGTCCCCTCCCGCCGCGCCGCCTCCACCAGACGTGCCGCCGCCCCCTTGATCGAGGTGCCGCAGACCGTGAGCGCCGCCGAGCCGCCGTCCGAGACGGCCGACCCCAGCAGGGCCTTGAGCCCGCGTACCTGCAGCGTCCCGGCGCACAGTTCGTACAGCCACTCCGTCAGCGCCTCGCCGGGCGGCAGATGCCCCGCGAGCTCGTCGGCGCGTGCCGCGATCGCCTCGATCCGGTCGACGTAGGCCGCCTCCAGCAGCGCCTGCCGCGTGGGGAAATGGCGGTAGAGGGTGCCGGATCCGACCCCCGCCCGCTTGGCGATGTCATCGAGCGACGCGTTCTCGCCATGCTCCGCGAACGCGACGGCCGCCGCCTTCAGCAACCGCTCGTAGTTGCGCCGCGCATCCGCTCGCATGGGCCTGACCTGTGGCATCCGGATACTCCTTGCGAACCGGGGACCCCGTCCGAATGGTAACCGGCAGCAAGCGGAGGCAGTCTCCGGTCGTACGGGCCGTCACCGTCCCCCGCGGCGGACCGCTCCGCCACGACGATGAACGGACACCGGAACACGTCCCCCGTTCCTCGGAGGCGCGATTGCGCGAAGACGCCTGGCGCGGGACGCCGGGCCTGACGGCCGCCGTGGCGATGTCAGGTCCGGACGACCGCCCTCCGGTCCGGGCGGACCCCGGAACGGAGCGAAGAAGACTGGGTCAGTTGCACTTCTGGCGCTTCCAGGGGCCGGTGACGGCCAGCATGATGCCCGGCCGCTGGATGTTGGCGAACAGGGTCCTGCCGTCGGGCGAGAAGGTGACCCCCGTGAACTCGCTGTAGTCCGGGTCCGCCTCGGTGCCGACGTTCAGTTCATTGCGGGCGATCGGGTAGGTACGCCCGCTCCCGGTCACGCCGAAGAGGTGCTGGACGCCTTCGCCGTCCTCGGCGATGACGAGGCCGCCGTACGGGGAGACGGTGATGTTGTCGGGGCCGTCGAAGGCGCCGTCCACGGCCGGATCGGGGTTCACCCCGAAGCGGACCTTCAGGGTCAGGGTGCGCCGCCGGGGGTCGTAGAACCAGACCTGGCCGTCGTGCTGGACCGGGCTCTCCTCACGGGCGTAGGAAGCCACGATGTACGCTCCGCCGTCACCCCACCACATGCCCTCCAGCTTGCGGGCGCGGGTGATCTCACCGGTCGCGAACTGCTTGCGGACGGGCGCCTTCTGCGCGTCACGGTCCGGGACGTCGATCCAGTCGACGCCGTACACCGTTCCGGGCTTCGTGGCCCGGGAGAGGTCGTCGACGAACCGGCCGCCGGAGTCGAAGCACTTGAACGCCTGGAGGCGGCCCGCGTCGTCGGCGAGGGTGCGCAGCTCGCGGCGCCCGTGGAGGAAGCCCTCGGGCGGGGTCCAGCGGTACAGCAGTCCGTTCGGGTCGGCCGCGTCCTCGGTCAGGTAGAGGTGGCCGCGCACGGGGTCGACCACTACGGCCTCGTGCGCGTAGCGGCCCAGCGCCTTGAGGGGCTTCGGGTCGTGGCCCGCGCGGCTGTCCAGCGGGTCGACCTCGAAGACATAGCCGTGGTCCTTGGTCATGCCGTTCTGGCCGGCCTTGTCCTCGGTCTCCTCGCAGGTGAGCCAGGTGCCCCAGGGGGTAGTGCCGCCCGCGCAGTTGGTGGACGTGCCCGCGATGCCGACCCACTCGGCGACCTTGTCGTGCCGGACCTCCACGACGGTGCAGCCGCCGGAGGCCGCCGGGTCGTAGACGAGGCCCTCGGTGAGCGGTACGGGGTGGTCGAACTTGGAGCGGGGACCCTTGAGCTCGTGGTTGTTGACGAGGAGGGTGGCACCGCGCGGACCCTCGAAGGCGGCGGTGCCGTCGTGCTTCTCGGGCGTGAGCTCCCCCGACTCCAGCCTGGTCCTGCCGCTGTAGGTGATGACGCGGTAGGAGAATCCGGCGGGCAGCGCGAGCAGACCGTCGGGGTCGGGGAGCAGCGGGCCGTAGCCCACGCCGCCGTGCTGGTCACCCTCATGGCCGTCCGCGGCCTCGGTCTCGGTGGACGCGAGGGCTCCGGGGGCGGTGGCGAGGGCACCGGCGCTGCCGATCAGGGCGATGCCGGCACCGGTGAGCGCGGAGCGTCTGGCGAAATCCCTGCGGGTGAGCGACATGCTGTCTCCTGTGAAGGGGAAGGGAGTCAGTCGGGAATCACGTGTGAATCCGCGTTGCCCACACACGCTTCCGCGTCCGCCTGAACACCCGTTGAACGCGGGTCGACACGGAGGGTCGCCACCTCTGTGAAACCGCCATGAACATGGCACGAGGTCACCGCCCGCCGCGCCGCTTCCCCGCCACAGGAAAACCCGCGGGAAGGCCGCTCACCCTCCTTGCTGAGACCGCGCCTTGAACGCCGCCTTCCGGGCCTCCTTGGCCACCTTCTTGTCCGGGTGCAGGCGCCCCATCGCCTCCAATACCTCCGGGGTGGCGGGGTGGTCCACCCGCCAGGCCGCCTGGAAGAAGCCGCTGTGCTGCGCGGCGAGCCCTTCCACCAGCGCCTGCAGCTCCGCCGAGTTGCCCTCGGCCGCCAGCTGGGCGGCGACCGTGTCGATGGTCAGCCAGAAGACCATCGACTCCGTGGGCGCGGGCACGTCCGCGGCGCCGCGCTCGGTGAGCCACACCCGCGCGAGACCGCCGAGTTCGGCGTCGTCCAGCACCTCGCGCAGAGCCGGTTCCGCCTCCGGACCGACCAGGGACAGCGCCTGCTGGCAGTGCAGCCTGCGGAGCGGCGCGGCGGCGTCCGAGCCGCGCGCTGCGGCCAGCAACTCCCTTGCCGCGGGCAATGGTTCACGCAGGGTCAGCCACTGCTCCGTCTCGGCCTGCGCCGCCGCGGGCGGAAACGCGGACGTGCCGTGGAGCAGCGCGTCGGCTCCCTTGTCGGCGAGTTCACCGACCACCGGCGCGGCGATCCCGGCCTCCAGCAGCCGTGCGCGAACTCCGTACACGCCCAGCGGGGTCAGGCGCACCATCCCGTAGCGGCTGATGTCCGTCTCGTCGACGGGCACCGCCGGCTCCTCGCCGACGTCGGCCATCAGCGCCTCGTCGACGGGCTGGAACTCGACCAGTCCGATCGGTTCGAGGATCCGGAACTGGTCGTCGAGCCGCATCATGGCGTCCGACACCTGTTCCAGTACGTCATTGGTGGGTTCGGCCATGTCGTCGGGCACGATCATCGACGCGGCCAGCACGGGGAGCGGCACCGGCTCGTCCCCGGGCCCCTCCTCACTCGCCGTCAGCAAATAGAGGTTGGCGAGCACTCCGTCGAGGAACTCGGCTTCCGCCTCCAGGTCCCAGTCGAGGGAGGAGAAGTCGACCTCGCCGCCCTCGTCCAGGATGCCGGCGACGTCGTCCAGGTCGGGCACGCCGGCGTCGGCGAGCACGGCTTCCAGTGCCGCGAGCCAGGTGTCCAGCACTTCGGCCGGGCTCCCTGAGGTGAGCAGCGCGAGCTCGCGGCCCGCGGCGACCGTCCCCTCCTCCTCGTCGGTGACCTCCACGAGCCCGGAGTCGACGGCGATCCGCCATGCCTCGCTCGCATAGGCGTCGGCGTCCTCACCGGTCAGCCCGAGAACCCCGGCGGCGGCGGGCAGTTGCTCCTCGACCAGTTCGCCGCCGGCGTCCACCCGAGTGTCCGGACCCGCCCAGCGGGCGAGCCGGGCGGCGCGGGAGAACAGCGGTGCGGCGAGCGCGTCCCGCGCGAGCTCCGCTTCGGAGCTCAGCCGAACCGGCGGCAGAGGGGAGCTGTCTGACATCGACTGGGTCTCCTTGAGACGGACGGAGTGGCCGGGGGAGAGCCCCGGATCACGGGCTCAGCCTAGACGGATTTCCACCCATGCCGCCCGGTTCATCTGCCCGCTGTGATCTGTACATGGCTAAAACCTTGACAACCGCCCTCGCCGCACAGGAGATTGACGCGCGTAGAAGTCGGCGGACATCTGTTCACCCAAGATCGCCGGCGTCACGCCGGGGGTCCCTGGAACTCCCCGTCTTCTGCGCGCGCCGCACCGCACCGCCGGTCGCGGCGCTCAGTGGCGCCACGCAAAACCCTCGTCCCGGCGCCCCCGTATGTCCCTGGAGGAATCCCCTTGCCGAGCAAGTCATCCACGCGTCTCGCGGCACTCACCGTCGCCGCCGTATGCTCCACGGTGACCGGTGTGGTGCTGACCACACCCGCACACGCGGACACCGTGCGCATCCACGATATCCAGGGCACCACCCGCATATCACCGCTCGCGGGCCAGAAGGTCACGGACGTGGCCGGAATCGTCACCGCCGTACGGACCTACGGCTCGTCCAAGGGCTTCTGGATGCAGGACCCCAACGCGGACGACAACCCGGCCACCAGTGAGGGCATCTTCGTCTTCACCAGCTCCGCCCCGAAGGTGGCCGTCGGCGACTCGGTGACCGTGTCGGGCACCGTCTCGGAGTACATCCCGGGCGGCACGTCCTCCGGCAACCAGTCGGTGACCGAGATCGGCAAGCCGACGGTGACGGTGGTCTCCAGCGGCAACGCCGTTCCGGCGCCGGTCGTCATCAACGCGAAGTCCGTGCCGTCGCGTTACGCCCCCGCGGGCGACACGGCGGTGAGCGGCTCGATCAACGGCCTCACCCTGGAGCCGACGAAGTACGCCCTGGACTACTACGAGTCCCTCGAGGGCATGAACGTCCAGGTCTCCGACGCCCGCGTGGTCACCGCCACCGACCCGTACAGCGAGCTGTGGGTCACGGTGAAGCCGCACGAGCGCGCCGACCGCCGGGGCGGCACCGTCTACAGCTCGTACGACGCGCAGAACTCGGGCCGGCTGCAGATCCAGTCCCTCGGCTCGACCGCCGACTTCCCGGCCGCCAACGTCGGCGACACGCTCACCGGCACCACCACCGGCCCGCTGGACTTCAACCAGTTCGGCGGCTACACGATCGTCGCGGGCCAGATGGGCACCCTGAAGAGCGGCGGCCTGCAGCGGGAGACCACACGCAAGCAGTCCAGCAACGAGCTGGCCGTCGCCACGTACAACGTGGAGAACCTGGACCCGTCCGACGGGACCTTCGACGCCCACGCCTCCGCGATCGTGAACAACCTGCAGTCGCCCGACATCGTGTCCCTGGAGGAGATCCAGGACAACAACGGCGCCAAGGACGACGGCACGGTCGACGCGAGCCAGACGGTGAACAAGCTGATCGACGCGATCGTCGCGGCGGGCGGCCCGAAGTACGAGTCGCGCTCGATCGACCCGGTCAACGACCAGGACGGCGGCGAGCCGGGCGGAAACATCCGCCAGGTCTTCCTCTTCAACCCGGCGCGGGTCTCGTTCACCGACCGTCCGGGCGGCGACTCCACCACCGCAGTGGGCGTCACCAAGGTGCACGGCAAGGCCCAGCTGACGGTCTCCCCCGGCCGGATCGACCCGTCCAGCGACGCCTGGAAGTCCAGCCGCAAGCCGCTCGCCGGCGAGTTCGTCTTCCACGGCAAGACGGTCTTCGTGATCGCCAACCACCTGACGTCGAAGGGTGGCGACCAAGGGCTGACGGCGCAGTACCAGCCGCCGACGCGCAGCTCGGAGACCCAGCGTCACCTCCAGGCGACCGAGGTGAACAACTTCGTCAAGAGCATCCTCGACACCCAGAAGAACGCGGACGTCATCGCGCTCGGCGACATGAACGACTTCCAGTTCTCCGACACCGCGAAGATCCTCGAGGGTGACGGCGAGCTATGGTCGGCGATCAAGTCGCTGCCGAAGAGCGAGCAGTACACGTACGACTACCAGGGCAACAGCCAGGTGCTCGACCAGATCCTGGTCAGCCCGTCGATCCGCCGTGACTGCGGTCTCGACTACGACAGCGTGCACATCAACTCGGAGTTCCACGACCAGATCAGCGACCACGACCCGCAGGTGCTGAGGTTCCACCCGTAGTTGCCGGCAGCGGCCCGCCGCTCTGTGCCGACGAGCCCGGCCCCCTCCGTCCGGTGGGGCCGGGCTCGTCCCGTCGTACGCCCGTCCTGCACGCCCGTCAGGTCAGGCGAACGTCTCGTTCAGCCAGCCCTGCCAGTCGGCCTCGACCGCCTTCGCGTCCGCGCCCGGCGCGAAGTCGTGGACGCTGATGCCGACCGGCGCGCCCCAGCGGTTGCGTCCGAAGAAGCGGATGAGGGCGTCGTCGGTGCGCAGCCCGATGAAGTAGGGGTTGCGGTAGTCGACCACGGCGTCGAAGAGCCGGTCCTGCGGCCCTCGTACCTCGACGGCGGTGCCCTGTGCGGCGTTGTCCTCGAGCCGGAGTGAATGCCCCACGATGGTGAGGGCGTCCGGTGCCTTGGACGACTCGGGGCCGTTCAGGGTCGCGAAGGCGACCGGGCGGGGCGCGAAATCGCTCAGGTACTCGCGCAGGGTGTGCAGGTAGAAGTCGGTGTGCTTGTCGGCGCCGTCGTACTGGTTGTCCCAGTCCTCCACGAAGATCCCGCTGTGCACATAGCGCACCCAGGCGCGGCGCCCGCCCTCACGCGGTTCGATGGTGTAGTCGAGCTGGTTGAGGGTCTGCTCGGAGATACCGTCGACGTTCGCGACGCGGTTGGTGTAGCGATGGGGCGGGTCCCAGACGGTGACCGTGGATCCGAACGGCCCCCGGCCGCCCTCCCTCGGCTCGGGTGCCTCCATCGGCCACAGCCAGCCACCGGTGCCGGTGGTGACCGCCTCCCACACCTCCTCGGGCGTGGCGTCGGCCTCGAACTCGCGGGCGATCTCGAACGGCTTTCCGTTGGACATGGCTGGCTCCTGCGTCAAAGAAGGGGGTCAGTCGGTGAGTTCGGGGGCCTCGGGCTGAGGCTGGGGGGACTCGGGTTCGGCGGTGCCCTCACCGGCGGCCTCGGGCCGGACCGTGGGGTGGACGGCCACGACGATCCGGTGATCGCGTCCACCCTGGGCGTCCGGCGCGTCGTACTTGCGGACCAGGGCGCCGACACCCGCCGTCAGCTCCTGGATGAACGCGGCGCGGTCGGCGGCCGAGGCGAAGCGCACCTCGCCGTCGAGGGCGAACGTCGCGAGCCGTCTGCGGGCCCTCGCCGCGCCGGTGATCAGCGAGCCCACATCCCGCACCAGCCGGGCGCCGAGCGCCAGCAGCCAGCGCGCGGAGAGCTGGTCGCGGAAGCGGTCCGGGTCGGGCTGCACGGGGGCGAGGGCGAGCGGGCTGATCACGTACGACGCCGCGGTGGCCCGCATCAGGCGCTCGGTGACGTTTCCCTTGCGGCGCTCGCCGGCCAGCTCCACCAGGCCGTGCCGCTCGAGTGCCTTCAGGTGGTAGTTCACCTTCTGCCGGGGCAGTCCGACCTTGCCGGCCAGCATGGTGGCCGACGCGGGCCCCGCCGCCAGCTCGGCGAGCAGCCGGGCTCGTATGGGATCGAGCGAGACGGCTGCGGCCTCGGGGTCTTCGATCACGGTGACGTCCAACATGGCTTCAGGGTCTCACCGAAAACTTTTTTTGTCCAAGAGTCCGGGCCGCGATGGGCGAGCGAGCCACGGAAAGCAGATCTAATCAATGCCTTATAGAAGAATTAAGTAGACCTACATGATCGCCTTGCCGAGACTACTCCCATGACGACAACTCGACTTCCCGCCCCTCCCTTCGGCCGCGCCCTGTGCGCGATGGTCACGCCCTTCACCGCCGAGGGCGCCCTCGACCTCGACGGGGCGCAGCGGCTGGCCGAACGGCTGGTGGAGCACGGCTGTGACGGCCTGGTGCTGTCCGGCACCACGGGCGAGTCTCCGACCACGTCCGACTCCGAGAAGGCCGCGCTGGTGAGGGCGGTGCGAGAGGCGGTCGGCGGGCGGGCGGCGATCGTGGCCGGCGTGGGCACCTCGGACACCCGGCACACCGTGGAACTGGCCCTGGAGGCCGAGAAGGCGGGCGCCGACGGGCTGCTGGTGGTCACGCCGTACTACAGCCGGCCCCCGCAGGACGCGGTGGAGGCCCATTTCAAGGAGATCGCCGACGCCTCGGGCCTGCCGCTCATGCTGTACGACATCCCCGGCCGCACCGGTACCCGGATCGAGCCCGGGACGATGATCCGGCTCGCGGGGCATCCGGGGATCGTGGCGGTCAAGGACTGCGCGTACGACCTCCTGGGCACCCAGAAGGTGCTGGCGCACACCGGGTTGGCGTACTACACGGGCTGCGACGAGCAGGTGCTCGCGTGGTACGCGATCGGCGGCACGGGATATGTCAGCACGGTCGCGAACGTGGCACCGCGTCAGATCCGGGCGATCCTCGACGCGTTCGACGCGGGCGCGACGGCCGAGGCGGCGCGGCTCCAGCAAGGGGCCATTGCGTTGATCGAGTCGGTGATGGCGGCGGGCCTGCCCGGCACGGTCACGGTCAAGGGGCTGCTGAACGCCCTCGGCATGCCGGCGGGCCCGGTCCGCCCCCCGCTGAGGTCCGCGGACCGGGGCACGGTCGACGCGCTGCGGGCGACCTACGAACGGCTCGTGGCCGCCTGAGAGTTCGGCGAACGGCCCTGCGCCGCTGTGCCCGCCCCGCGCGTAATCCCCCGGCGCGAGGCCACCGCCTGCCGTACGTTGGCAGCGTGAGCCGACCACTCCTCTATCTCGATGTCGACGGCCCCCTCAACCCGTATGCCGCCCAGCCCGAGCGCCGCCCCGACGGGTACACGACGATCCGGGTGCCGCAGCCCGGGCGCATCCTGCGCGTGTGGCTGCACCCCGGCCATGGTGAAGCGCTGCTCGGCCTCGGTTACGAACTGTGCTGGGCGAGCACATGGATGGACGCGGCGAACCACTGGATCGGCCCGGTCATCGGGCTCCCCGAACTCCCGTATGTCGACTTCGGCAGCGATCTGTTCGCGCTGCGCCCCGACGAGGTGCACTGGAAGACCGCGGCGATCCTGGCGCACGCGGCCGGCCGTCCCTTCGCATGGGTGGACGACGAGCAGAGCCCGGCCGACGAGGCCTACGTCACCGCCCACCACCCGGGACCGGCCCTGCTGTACCACGTCGATCCGCGGGTCGGGCTGCGGCAGAGCGACTTCGCGGTGCTGGCCCGGTTCGCGCAGACGATCTCGGGTTAGACCGGTCTGACGCTCGGATCGGCCCGGCCCGCCGAAAAGCACTCGACAGGGCTGCGCGTGCCGGGAAATCATCGCCGCGATGACACGCACCGACACGCCTCCCGCTTGGGACGAGCGCACGCAGCTGACCACCTTCCTCGACTACGTCCGCGCCACCGCACGCGCCAAGTGCGAAGAACTCTCCGAGGACGACGCCCGCAAGGCCGTACTCCCCGGCTCGCCGCTGATGACCATGAGCGGGCTGATCAACCATCTGCGCTGGGTCGAGTACTACTGGTTCCGGGTGGTCTTCCTCGGCGAGGAGGACGAGGGCCCCTGGACCGACGAGGACCCCGACCGCGAGATGCGGATCGCCGTCGACTTCCCGCTGTCCCGGCTGCTCGCCGAGTACACCGAGCAGTCCGCGCGCCACAACGAGCTGATCGCCGCGCACGACCTGGACACAAAGGCCCGGCGGAAACGGGACGACGGCAGCGTCTTCGACCTCCGCTGGATCCTGCTGCACCTCATCGAGGAGACCGGGCGCCACAACGGCCACCTGGACATCCTGCGCGAGCTGCTCGACGGCCGAACCGGCGTCTAGGGCCTCTCGGGCCCGCGCCGCAGACAGCATCCCGCCCAGCTGACCAGAGCAACCGTCAGAAACGTGTCTTACCGCCACAATTGCCCTGCCAATACTAGGCTCACCCGCGGTCACAGTGAGTGGTCCGCGGTCTGTCGACGGCGCCATCGGCGTGGCCGGCGGCCGCTCCGATTCGTGAGGCGGAGATGCCGGTGATCCGACGCAAGAGCAAACAGAGTGAGTCCCGCCACGGTCCGGAGCTCGAGAAGCACGGACGTCGACCATGGGCCTGGACGTGGCTGCGGGCCTGCGTCGCCGGGTTGGCCATGCTGGCGGGAATGGCCCTGCCGATCCTGGCCATGTCCCCGGCCTCGGCCACGTCCCCGGCCTGGGCCACCTCCCTGGCCGGGGGCTCGTCAAGAGGCACGTTCGCCTACGTCGCCAACCGCAGCTCGGACACCGTGTCGGTGATCGACACCAGGACCAACACGGTCGTGGACACCATCAACGTCGGCCACGAGCCGGAAGGCGTGGCGGTCACCCCGGACGGCAGGCGCGTCTACATCACCAACGAGGGCACGAACGATGTGTCGGTGATCGACACCAGGACCGACACGGTCGTGGGCTCCCCCATCCCCGTCGGCGACATCCCGGCCTCAATCGCGATCACCCCGAACGGCAGGCGCGCCTACGTCGTCAACCTGGGCGATGACACCGTGTCGGTGATCGACATCAGGACCAGCACGGTCGTGGCCACCGTCCCCGTCGGCGGCTCACCGTTGGGTGTGGCGATCACTCCGAACGGCAGGTTCGTCTACGTCACCAACCAGGATGACGGCACCGTGTCGGTGATCGACACCAGGACCAACACGGTCGTGGCCACCGTCACCGTCGGCAGCGAGCCGGCCACTGTCGCGATCACCCCGAACGGCAGGTTCGCCTATGTCACCAACTTCGGCGATGACACCGTGTCGGTGATCGACACCAGGACCAACACGGTCGTGGACACCATCAACGTCGGCGACGAGCCCGGCGGCGTGGCGATCACCCCGAATGGCAGGTTCGCCTACATCACCATCGAGGGCACGAACGAGGTCCAGGTGATCGACACCAGGACCAACACGGTCGTGGGCAGCTCCATCCCCGTGGGCGCCCGTCCGCGCCGTTTGGCGATCACCCCGGACGGCAGGCTCGTCTACGTCACCAACACCGACGACGGCACCGTGTCGGTGATCGACACCAGGACCAACACGGTCGTGGAGACCATCACCGTCGGCAGCGAGCCGGTGGGTGTGGCGATCAGCCCGGGACGAGGGCGGTAGGAGGGCAGGGGCCCCGGCCGGTCCGGTCGGGGGCCGGGAATCCACGCGTCGCCGGGCCCACTGCCACACGCATGATCCCCCGGACACGTGACGAGCGCCCTCCCCTGCCGTCCTCGGGCCTGGAAGGGCGCTCAACGATGACCGACGCCGCCAACTGCCGACAACTCAGCAGCAGGTCAGGGGGGTGATCGCGGAGGCGGCCGGGAGTCACGGCCACCGGCGATCAGTCGTTGCTGTGCAGGATCTCGTTCAGGCCGCCCCAGACCGCGTTGTTCGGGCGGGCCTCGACCGCGCCCGTGACCGAGTTGCGGCGGAAGAGGATGTGGGAGGCGCCGGAGAGCTCGCGGGCCTTGACGATCTGGCCGTCGGGCATGGTGACCCGGGTGCCCGCGGTCACATACAGGCCGGCCTCGACCACGCACTCGTCGCCGAGCGCGATACCGACGCCCGCCTCGGCACCGACCAGGCAGCGCTCGCCGATGGTGATACGGACATTGCCGCCGCCGGAGAGCGTGCCCATCGTGGAGGCGCCGCCGCCGATGTCCGAACCGTCGCCCACCACGACACCGGCGGAGATACGGCCCTCGACCATGGAGGTGCCCAGGGTGCCGGCGTTGAAGTTCACGAAGCCCTCGTGCATGACCGTGGTGCCCTCGGCGAGGTGCGCGCCGAGGCGCACCCGGTCGGCGTCGGCGATGCGCACGCCCTTCGGGAGGACGTAGTCCGTCATGCGCGGGAACTTGTCGATGGAGGTCACCTGGAGGTGCAGGCCCTCGGCGCGGGCGTTCAGGCGCACCTTCTCGACGTCCTCCACGGCGACCGGGCCGAGCGAGGTCCACGCCACGTTGGCGAGGAAGCCGAAGATGCCGTCCAGGTTCTGGCCGTGCGGCTTGACCAGGCGGTGCGAGAGCAGGTGCAGACGCAGGTAGGCGTCGTGCGCGTCGATCGGCTTGTCGTCGAGAGAGGCGATGACCGTGCGGACCGCGACCACCTCGACGCCACGGCGGGCGTCCGGGCCGATCGCCTTGGCGGCGCCTTCGCCGAGCAGCTCCACGGCACGCTCGGCGGACAGCCGCTCGGTGCCGGACGGGCCGGGCGCGGCGGACAGCTCGGGCGCGGGGAACCAGGTGTCGAGAGTGGTGCCGTCAGCGGCGATCGTGGCGAGTCCGGCGGCCACGGCACCGGTGGTACGAGGAGCAGTCGTGTCGGTCATAGGGGAAACCTAACGTGGCGGGGGCCACGCGGGCGAACCGGTGATCGAGCGTCTCAGGTACCGGGCGCGGTCAGGGCGTGCCGCGCCGCGCGTCGTGGCCGTGTGGCGTCCGGTGCACTTCCTCGCACAGCGCGGCGGCGACCGCGACCTCGGTGCCGGCGAGGCCGACGGAGCAGAAGACGGTGATCTCGTCGGGGCCGGTCCGGCCGCTCGACGCTCCGGCCAGGACGGCCCCCAGGTCGACCATCCGGTCGACGGGGAGGATGTGCGGCCCGGCGTAGGCGACCGCCTGGGCGAGGGAGTCGGTGAGGATCACCTGCGCCCGGTCCGCCAGAGCCGCGGGCACCTCATGGCGCGCGAGAGTCTTCGGGCCGAGCGTGGTCACATGCGTCCCCGGAGCGATCCAGTCGGCGTCCAGGACGGGCACCGCACTGTTCGTGGCGACGACCACCACGTCGTGATCACGCACCGCCTCCTCCGCCGTACGCACGGCCCGTGCCCTGACCCCCAGCTCCTCGGCGGCGCGCCGGGTGAACGCCCGGGCGCGCTCGGGTCGGCGGGCCGCCACCGTGACCTCCCCCACCTGCCGCACCGCGCTGATGGCCCACAGCTGTGTCCATGCCTGCGTCCCCGCTCCCACCAGTCCGAGCCGTATCTCCCCCGGGTTCGCCGCCGCGCAGGCCGCCACCGCGCCGATGGCGCCGGTCCGCCGGGCGCCCAGCTCATCGCCGTGGACCACGGCCCTGAGCCGGCCGTCGTCGCACCCCCACACGGCCACCAGTTGTTCCGCTCCGACGAGGGTGTCGTAGGCGCGGAAGCCGAACAGCTTCTCCGCACGCAGATGCCCCGCCGTGAACACCAGGCGGCCGTCCCCGAGTTCCGCGTGGATCCGTGGCGGCGCGTGGAGCGTGCCCTCATGTGCGGCCAGGAGCGCGTCCCGTACGGCGCAGACGGCGGTCGGAGCGTCGAGACGAGTGCGTACATCGTCGTCGTTCAGCAAAAGCACGGACATCGGCGGGGTTCCTTCGCGCGTGGGACGGGCGGCAACGGTGATCACTCTGCCGAACCGGCGCGGCGCGGTCATCGGTCCCCGGCCGCAGACAGGGGATCCGCCCGAGGTCCTACGACCCGTCAGGGAATCACCCGGGCCAGTGCCTGTCGTGCGTAGGCCTCGTCGTAGGTGCCGCCGCCCAGCAGTACCTGGAGGCAGATCCCGTCCATCAGGGCGAGAAGGGTGCGCGCGGTCACCGGGTCGGTCCGGTGGGACAGACGCTCGGCGGTTTCCTCGGTCCACTCGGCGGCCACGGGACGCAGGGCGGGGCGGCGCAGGGCGGCGAGATAGAGCTCGTACTCCAGCTCGACGCCCGTACGGTCGCCGCCCAGCCATTCGCCCAGGGCGCTGGCGAGGTCCGTGGCCAGGTCGCCGTCCGTGCGCTCCAGCAGGCCGCTGCTCGTGAGCGCCTTGGCGAAGCCCTCGTTCGTCTGCCGCAGTGCGGCGACCATCAGGTCGTCGAGGGTGCTGAAGTGGTATGTGGTCGAGCCGAGCGGCACATCGGCCTCGGCCGCGACGGAGCGATGGCTCAGTCCGGCGATGCCCTTCTCCCCGACGACACGGATCGCCGCGTCGATGATCCGCTGTCGCCGCTCGGGGTCGTACCGGCGGGGCATCAGTGGGCGCCTCCCAGGTTCAGCACCACCACCCCGCCGACTATCAGCACGATCCCGGCGATCTTCGTGAGACCGAGTCCCTCCCCGAACAGCACCAGCCCGATCGCGGCGACGGACGCCGTGCCCACTCCGGACCAGATCGCGTACGCCGTACCGATCGACAGCGTCTTCAGGGTCCGCGCGAGCAGCGCGAAGGAGACGACGTACCCGAGGAGGGTCACCAGCGACGGGCCGAACCTGCTGAAACCGTCGCTGTACTTCATGGAGGTCGTGGCGATGACCTCGGCCGCGATGGCACCGGAGAGGAAGGCGTACCCCATGTGTACGAGTGTACGCATCGCTGTGTACGGCTGTACACACGACGGGAAGACAAAAGGAGGGGAAGGCGGGAGAGATGACGAAACGGCGGCGCCCATCGGGCACCGCCGTTTCCGCCGGCCGCGCAGGCCGGTGCGTCCCAGTCGCGTCTCAGACGTTGAAGCCGAGCGCCCGAAGCTGCTCGCGCCCGTCGTCCGTGATCTTGTCCGGGCCCCACGGCGGCATCCAGACCCAGTTGATCCGCAGCTCGCTGACCAGACCGTCCGTGGCGGACTTGGCCTGGTCCTCGATGACGTCCGTCAGCGGGCAGGCCGCCGAGGTCAGGGTCATGTCGACGGTGGCGATGTTCGCCTCGTCGACGTGGATGCCGTAGATGAGGCCGAGGTTGACGACGTCGATGCCCAGCTCGGGGTCGACCACGTCCATCAGGGCCTCGCGGAGCTCCTCCTCCGAGGCAGGCTTCATCTCCACGGTCTCGCTCATGCCGTCTCCCTTTCGGCGTCGGCCTCAAGGGCCTGGGCCGTCGCGTCCTTCCACGCCATCCAGCTCAGGAGGGCGCACTTCACCCGCGCGGGGTACTTGGACACACCGGCGAACGCGACCGCGTCCTCCAGGATGTCCTCCATCGCGTCGTCGGGCTCGATCTTGCCCTTGGACTGCATCAGCTCAAGGAAGGTCTCCTGGACCTTCTGCGCGTCCGCCAGGTCCTTGCCGACGAGGAGTTCGTTCAGCACGGAGGCCGATGCCTGGCTGATGGAGCAGCCCTGGCCCTCGTACGAGACGTCCTTGATCGTCGTTCCGTCGTACTTCACGCGGAGGGTGATCTCATCGCCGCACGTCGGGTTCACGTGGTGCACCTCGGCGTCGCCATCCCTCAGACCACGCCCGTGAGGGTGCTTGTAGTGGTCCAGGATGACTTCCTGGTACATCGAATCCAGCTTCATGCGATCGCTCGTCCCGTCAGCTCAGCCGAAGAAGTTCCGTACGTGCTCCAGCCCCTCGACCAGTGCGTCGATCTCGGCCGGGGTGGAGTACAGATAGAACGACGCTCGCGTGGTCGCAGGAATTCCGTAGCGCAGGCAGACGGGCCGCGCGCAGTGGTGGCCGACACGGACCGCGATGCCCTGCTCGTCCAGCACCTGGCCCACGTCGTGCGGGTGGATGTCACCGAGCGTGAAGGAGATCGCCGCGCCACGGTCCTCGGCCGTGGTCGGGCCGATGATCCTCAGGTCGGGGACCTCGGCCAGCCTGCGCACCGCGTACTCGGTGAGCGCGTGCTCATGGGCGAGGATCTTGTCCATGCCGATCGAGTTCAGGTAGTCGATGGCCGCGCCGAGACCGACGGCCTGCGCGATCGGCGGCGTACCCGCCTCGAACTTGTGCGGGGCGGGAGCGTAGGTGGACGAGTTCATCGTCACCGTCTCGATCATCTCGCCGCCGCCGAGGAACGGAGGCAGGTCCTCCAGCAGCTCCTGGCGGCCCCAGAGCACGCCGATGCCCGTCGGACCGCACATCTTGTGGCCGGTGAAGGCGACGAAGTCGGCCTGGAGGGCCTGGACGTCCATCGGCATGTGCGGCGCGGCCTGCGAGGCGTCCACGCACACCAGCGCACCGACCTCCTGGGCGCGGCGCACGATCGCCTCGACCGGGTTGACCGTGCCGAGGATGTTGGACACCAGCACAAAGGAAACGATCTTCGTCTTCTCCGTGATGACCTCGTCGATGTTGGAGAGGTCGAGGCGGCCGTCGTCGGTCAGCCCGAACCACTTCAGCTTCGCGCCGGTGCGCTGCGCGAGCAGCTGCCACGGCACGATGTTGGAGTGGTGCTCCATCTCCGTGATGACGATCTCGGTCTCGGAGTCCACGCGGTAGGGCTCCTCGGCCCAGCCCAGCATGTTCGCCACGAGGTTGAGCGACTCGGAGGCGTTCTTGGTGAAGATCACCTCGTCGCGGCTCGGCGCGTTGATGAACTCGGCGACCTTGTCGCGCGCGCCCTCGTACAGCGCCGTGGCCTCCTCGGCGAGGACGTGGACACCGCGGTGGACGTTGGCGTTGTGCTGCTCGTAGTACTCGGAGAGCACGTCGATCACCTGGCGCGGCGTCTGCGAGGTGGCCGCGTTGTCCAGGTACACGAGCTTCCTGCCGTCGTGGACCGGCCGGTCCAGGATGGGGAAGTCCTTGCGGAGTGCCTCGGTGTCGAGGAGGCCCGGCAGCTGTGTCACGCGGATGCGCCACCCTTCACGTATGACTCGTAGCCCTCGTTCTCCAGCTTGTCCGCGAGCTCGGGACCGCCGGACTCGACGATGCGGCCGCCGGCGAACACATGGACCTGGTCGGGCTTGATGTAGCGCAGGATGCGCGTGTAGTGCGTGATCAGCAGGGTGCCGACCTCGCCGGTCTCGCGGACGCGGTTGACGCCCTCGGACACGATGCGAAGCGCGTCGACGTCGAGACCGGAGTCCGTCTCGTCGAGGATCGCGATCTTCGGCTTGAGCAGCTCCAGCTGGAGGATCTCGTGGCGCTTCTTCTCACCGCCGGAGAAGCCCTCGTTCACGTTGCGCTCGGCGAAGGCGGGGTCCATGTTGAGGCGCTCCATGGCCTCCTTGACCTCCTTGACCCAGGTGCGCAGCTTGGGCGCCTCGCCGCGGACAGCCGTGGCGGAGGTGCGCAGGAAGTTGGAGACCGAGACGCCGGGGACCTCGACCGGGTACTGCATCGCCAGGAACAGGCCCGCGCGGGCGCGCTCGTCGACGGACATCTCCAGGACGTCCTCGCCGTCCAGCGTGACGGTGCCGCCGGTGATCGTGTACTTCGGGTGACCCGCGAGCGAGTAGGCGAGCGTCGACTTGCCCGAGCCGTTGGGGCCCATGATGGCGTGCGTCTCGCCCTGCTTCACGGTGAGGTCGACGCCCTTGAGGATCTCCTTCGTGGCGTTGTCGGCCTCGACGGTGACGTGCAGGTCTCGGATTTCAAGCGTTGCCATGGGTGCCTCAGGACTCCTGGGTGAGGGAGACGAGCACGTCGTCCCCTTCGATCTTTACGGGGTATACGGGGACGGGGCGCGTCGCGGGAAGGCTGGACGGCTTGCCGGTGCGCAGGTCGAAGCTGGAGCCATGCAGCCAGCACTCGATCTGGCAGTCCTCCACCTCGCCCTCGGAGAGCGAGACGTTCGCGTGCGAGCAGATGTCATAGATCGCGAACACCTCCCCCTCGGTCTTCACGACCGAGACCGGCGTGCCGTCGAGTTCCACCCGCTTCGGGGTGTCCTCCTCCAGCTCGCTCAGCCCGCAAGCGCGTACGAACGTCAACGAGTCAGTCATGCGACCGACGCCTCCAGCTCCTCTTCGATCTTGGCGATCAGGCGCTCCTCGATGTCCTCGACACCGATCTGCTGGACCAGCTCGGCGAAGAAGCCGCGGACCACCAGGCGACGGGCCTCGTGCTCCGGGATACCGCGGGCCATCAGGTAGAAGAGCTGCTCGTCGTCGAAACGGCCGGTGGCGGAGGCGTGGCCGGCGCCGACGATCTCGCCGGTCTCGATCTCCAGGTTGGGGACCGAGTCGACGCGGGCGCCGTCCGTCAGGACGAGGTTGCGGTTCATCTCGTAGGTGTCCGTGCCCTCGGCCTTCGCCTCGATCAGCACGTCACCGATCCACACTGCGTGCGCGTCGTCGCCCTGGAGCGCGCCCTTGTAGACGACGTTCGACTTGCAGTGCGGGGTGTTGTGGTCGACGAAGAGCCGGTGCTCCTGGTGCTGGCCCTTGTCGGTGAAGTAGAGCCCGAACAGCTCGGCCTCGCCGCCGGTGCCCGCGTAGCTGACGCGCGGGTGCAGGCGCACGACGTCACCGCCGAAGGTCACCACGACCGACTTGAAGGAGGCGTCGCGGCCGACCAGCGCGTTGTGCTGGGCCACGTGGACCGCCTTGTCGTCCCAGTCCTGGACGGAGACGACGGTGAGCTTGGCGCCGTCACCGAGGATGTACTCCACGTTGGCGGCGACCACCGCGTCACCGGTGTGGTCCATGACCAGGACCGCCTCGGCGAACGCGCCCAGCTCGATCACCTGGTGGGCGTAGGCGACCCCGCCCTCGCCCTGCACGGCCATACGGATCGGCTCGGTGAGCACCGCCTCCTTGGGGACGGTGATCACGCCGGCCTGGTCGAACGCCGAGTACGCCTGGGCGGCGACGCGGTCCACCGGGGTGCCCGCCCTGCCGAGCCGGGCGTCGTCGCGGCCGACGGTCTCCACGGTGACGCCCTCGGGCGCCTCGACGGTGACCTTCACGCCCCCGCCGCCGACGACGGCGGTGCCGTCGTGCAGCCCGCGCAGCCGCTCCAGCGGCGTGAACCGCCACTCCTCCTCACGGCCGTGCGGCACCGGGAAGTCGGCGACGTCGAAGGACGGCGGCGCGCTCATGCGCGTGGCGACGGTCGACTCGGCGGCCACCGCGATGGAGCCGGCGGTGGTCGATCCCACCGGGTTGGTCTCAGCCATGGCTGTCGTACTGCTCTCTTTCCTGGGTAAGGCGTCTGCTGACGATGGGGGCGCGGGTCGGTCTCAGCCGACCGCGCCTTCCATCTGCAGCTCGATCAGCCGGTTGAGCTCCAGCGCGTACTCCATGGGCAGTTCCTTGGCGATCGGCTCGACGAAGCCGCGCACGATCATCGCCATCGCCTCGAACTCGGTCAGACCGCGGCTCATCAGGTAGAAGAGCTGGTCCTCGGAGACCTTGGAGACGGTGGCCTCGTGGCCCATGGAGACGTCGTCCTCGCGGACATCGACGTACGGGTAGGTGTCCGACCGGGAGATGGTGTCCACGAGAAGCGCGTCGCACAGCACGTTCGACTTGGCGCCCGGGGCGCCCTCACCGATCTCGATCAGACCGCGGTAGGAGGTACGGCCGCCACCGCGCGCCACCGACTTGGAGACGATGTTGGACGAGGTGTTCGGCGCCATGTGGACCATCTTGGCGCCCGCGTCCTGGTGCTGGCCCTCGCCCGCGAAGGCGATGGAGAGGGTCTCGCCCTTGGCGTGCTCGCCCATCAGGTAGACGGCGGGGTACTTCATCGTCACCTTGGAGCCGATGTTGCCGTCGATCCACTCCATGGTCGCGCCCTCGTAGGCCACGGCGCGCTTGGTGACCAGGTTGTAGACGTTGTTCGACCAGTTCTGGATGGTCGTGTAGCGGCAGCGGGCGTTCTTCTTGACGATGATCTCGACGACCGCCGAGTGGAGAGAGTCGCTCTTGTAGATCGGGGCCGTGCAGCCCTCGACGTAGTGCACGTAGGCACCCTCGTCCACGATGATCAGGGTCCGCTCGAACTGGCCCATGTTCTCCGTGTTGATACGGAAGTAGGCCTGGAGCGGGATCTCCACGTGCACGCCCGGCGGCACGTAGATGAAGGAGCCGCCCGACCACACGGCGGTGTTCAGCGACGCGAACTTGTTGTCACCGACCGGGATGACCGTACCGAAGTACTCCTTGAAGAGCTCCGGGTGCTCCTTGAGCGCGGTGTCGGTGTCCAGGAAGATGACGCCCTGCTCCTCCAGGTCCTCGCGGATCTGGTGGTAGACGACCTCCGACTCGTACTGCGCCGCGACACCGGCCACGAGGCGCTGCTTCTCCGCCTCCGGGATGCCGAGCTTGTCGTAGGTGTTCTTGATGTCCTCGGGCAGGTCCTCCCAGGACTCCGCCTGCTTCTCCGTCGAGCGCACGAAGTACTTGATGTTGTCGAAGTCGATGCCCGACAGGTCCGAGCCCCAGTTCGGCATGGGCTTCTTCTCGAAGAGCCTCAGGCCCTTCAGACGCAGCTTGGTCATCCACTCCGGCTCGGACTTCTTGCCCGAGATGTCACGGACGACGTCCTCGTTCAGACCGCGCTTCGCCGCGGCACCGGCCTCGTCGGAGTCGGCCCAGCCGTATTCGTAGTTGCCCAGGCCCTCGAGTTCGGGGTGAGCAGTCTCCGTGGGGAGAGTCATGCGGGGTTCCTCCCGGCCGTGCTGGCAGATGCGTTGTGGGTGGTCTGGGATATCTCTGAGGCTTTGGCCGCCGGGGGCGCCTTGGGGATGAACGTCGTGCAGACGCCGTCACCGTGCGCGATCGTGGCCAGCCGCTGGACGTGCGTGCCGAGCAACTGGGAGAAGATCTCCGTCTCGACCTCGCACAGCTGTGGGAACTGCTCCGCCACATGGGCGACCGGGCAGTGGTGCTGGCAGAGCTGCTCGCCGACCGGTGCGCTGCGCGCCGTAGCAGCGTACCCGTCCGCGCTCAAGGCCTTGGCCAGGGCTTCCGTCCGCTGCTCGGGGCCGGCGGCCTCGATGGCCTCGCGGTAGGCGGTGGCCTGCTCGGCGAGCCTGGCGCGGGCGAAGGCGACGACGGCCGCGTCTCCGCCGTAGGTCTGCTGGATCCAGCGCAGCGCGTCCGCGGCGAGCTTGTCGTACGACTGGTCGAAGGCGTCACGGCCGCAGTCGGTGAGCGCGAAGACCTTGGCGGGGCGGCCACGCGTACGCGCCCCGTACACGCGCTGCTCCCGGGCCACCACGACGTCGTCCGCGACGAGCGCGTCCAGGTGCCGCCGTACGGCCGCCTGGGTGAGCCCCAGCCTTCCGGCGAGCTCCGCGACGGTCGACGGGCCGTGGTCCAGGATGGACCGCGCGACCCGGTTGCGCGTCGAACGCTCACCGGTCGCGAACTCCTCATGAGGCGCCCCCGTGGGCGTCTCCTGAGACTCGCCGACGTTTTTCACAACGCCATTGTTGCGTAATTCCTCAGACCCTGACAAGCGCCGTCCCGGCCACCCGGCGGTGCACTACATCACTTAGGCATACCTAATCCGACCTGCGTAAACGATCATTGATCGATCACATCGACGGCCTCCGCGGACGGCTCCCGAAGACCGCCCGGCCATGCCCATACCCCCTCCCACCGGCCCTCTTGTGCACCAGCCTCCATCGGGCGGAACACCGGATCCCTCCGGCCGGCACACATGCTCCGGCCGCGTGCGGGGGCGGATTCCGGACCCCCGCGCCGGGCACCCGGCGCGGCTACCTAGACTCTGGACCCATGCACAGTGAGCCGGTCGTCCAGGTCCAGTCCCTGGTGAAGCGGTACGGCACGAAGACCGCGGTGGACTGCCTCGATCTGGTGGCCGGGGCGGGCGTCACCGCCGTACTCGGCCCCAACGGGGCGGGCAAGACGACCACGGTCGAGACCTGCGAGGGGTACCGGAAGCCGGACTCCGGCTCGGTGCGCGTCCTGGGCCTCGACCCGGTCAGCCAGGCCGCCGCGCTGCGTCCCCGCATAGGTGTCATGCTCCAGTCCGGCGGCGTCTACTCCGGCGCCCGCGCCGAGGAGATGCTGCGCCATGTCGCCAAGCTGCACGCCCACCCCCTCGACGTGAACGAACTGATCGACCGGCTGGGTCTCGGCAGCTGCGGACGCACGCCCTACCGCCGTCTGTCGGGCGGACAGCAGCAGCGCCTCGCGCTCGCCATGGCGGTCGTCGGCCGCCCCGACCTGGTCTTTCTCGACGAACCGACCGCCGGTCTCGACCCCCAGGCCCGCCGGGCCACCTGGGACCTCGTACGGGACCTGCGGACCGACGGCGTGTCCGTGATCCTCACCACGCACTACATGGACGAGGCCGAGCAGCTCGCCGACGACGTCGCGATCATCGACGCGGGCCGGGTCATCGCACAGGGCTCCCCGGAGGACCTGTGCCGTGGCGGCGCCGAGAACACCCTGCGCTTCACAGGACGCCCCGGCCTCGACGTGGGGTCCCTGCTCAAGGCCCTCCCGGCGGACTCCACCGCGGCAGAGCTGACACCCGGCCAGTACCGCGTCACGGGCAAGGTCGACCCGCAGCTGCTCGCGACGGTCACCTCCTGGTGCGCCCAGCACGGAGTGATGCCGGACAGGATCTCGGTGGAGCGCCACACTCTCGAAGACGTCTTCCTGGAGCTCACCGGCAAGGAGCTGCGCTCATGACGGCCACCACCACCGATACCGCCACCGGCACGTACGCGCCCAGGCCGGGTGCCGCCCCGCTCCCGCGCATGATCGCGGCGCAGGCGGCCCTGGAGACGCGGATGCTGCTGCGCAACGGCGAACAGCTCCTTCTGACGGTGGTCATCCCGACGCTGCTGCTCGTCCTCTTCGGCTCCGTCGACATCGTGGACACCGGCGCCGGCAAGGCGGTCGACTTCCTCACCCCGGGCATCCTCGCGCTCGCCGTGATGTCGACCGCGTTCACCGGGCAGGCCATCGCCACCGGCTTCGAACGCCGCTACGGCGTCCTGAAGCGGCTCGCCTCCTCGCCTCTCCCCCGCTGGGGACTGATGACCGCCAAGACGGCCGCCGTCCTGGTCACCGAGGTGCTCCAGGTGATCCTGCTGACCGTGATCGCCTACGCGCTCGGCTGGTCCCCGCACGGCAACCCGCTGTCCGTGCTGCTCCTGCTCGTCCTCGGCACGGCCGCGTTCTCCGGGCTCGGTCTGCTGATGGCCGGGACCCTGAAGGCCGAGGCGACCCTGGCCGCCGCCAACCTGGTCTTCCTGCTGCTGCTCGTCGGCGGCGGCGTGATCGTGCCGCTCGGCAAGTTCCCCGCCGGGGTCCAGGACGTCCTCGGAGCACTGCCGATCTCCGCGCTCTCCGGCGGCCTCAGGGACGTCCTCCAGCACGGCGCCGGTACACCCTGGGGGGACCTGGGCATCCTGGCGGTGTGGGCCGTGGTGGGACTGGCCGCGGCCGGGAAGCTCTTCCGCTGGGAGTGATCCGGTGATCCGGTGGGGCGCCGAGGGACACCCCCTCGTGAAACCGTGCACAAGCGGCCCCCTACGATGAGGGGCGTGCCAAACGTGACCCGCGCCGATGCCCTAGCCGCCGTGCGCAACCCGCTCGACTTCATCGCCGCACGCTGGACCCCGGAGCCCCGCACGGTCCGGCGGGCGGCACTCGCCGCGCTCGTCATGTCGGTGGTGATCGTCGTCACCGGCGGCGCCGTACGCCTCACCGGCTCCGGGCTCGGCTGCCCGACCTGGCCGCAGTGCACGGACCACTCGCTGACCACGACCAGCGCCATGGGCGTGCACGGCGCCATCGAGTTCGGCAACCGCATGCTGACGTACGTGCTCTGCGCGGCCGTCGGCTGGGCGATCATCGCGGCGCGCTCGGAGAAGCCGTTCAGGCGGAGCCTCACCCGGCTCGGCTGGGCACAGTTCTGGATCGTGATGAGCAACGCGGTCCTCGGCGGCATCGTGGTCCTCGTCGGCCTCAACCCGTACACGGTCGCCGCGCACTTCCTGCTCTCCACCGCGCTGATCACGGTGGCCACGCTCATGTGGCAGCGCACCCGGGAGGGCGACGCCGCGCCGCGCCCGCTGGTCGGGAAGGCCGTGCAGCAACTCATGTGGTTCCTGGTCGTGGCCTCGGTGGTCCTGATCGGCGTCGGCACGGTGGTCACCGGGGCGGGTCCGCACGCGGGTGACTCCAGGGACGTGGAGCGCATCCCGATCGACTGGGAGACGGTCGCCAAGCTGCACGCCGTGCTGGCGTGGATCGTGGTGACTCTGACGTTCGCCCTGTGGTTCGTCCTCAAGGCGGTGGACGCGCCGAAGGCACCGTTGAGCCGGACGCGGGAACTCTTCCTCATCCTGCTCGGGCAGGGCGTCATTGGGTACGTCCAATATTTCACCCATCTGCCCGAGATTCTGGTGGGTTTCCACATGCTCGGCTCCTGCCTGATGTGGATCTGGGCGCTCCGCGTGCTGCTCTCGCTGCGTGAACGCCCCGACGAAACGGCGGAGCTGCCGGGTCCGGCCACGGAGTCGGCCCTCACCACCGCCTGACGCCCGGCGCGGTCAGGTCAGCCCGTACACCCGCCGCGCGTTCCCCGCCGCGACCATCCCTGCCACCCGCTGCGCGTCCTCCAGCGACCACGCGCCCTCCGAGACCCAGCCGCCCAGCAGCCGGGAGAGCGCCTCGCGGAACAGGCGGGCGCCGACCACGTGCAGTTCGGGCAGGCCGTGAGCGCCGCTGGAGAAAAGGATCTTGCCGAAGGGGGCCAGCTCCAGGATCTCGGCGAGTACGTCGACGGCACGGGCGCCCGTGCGGACGAGGGCTGCGCCCAGGTCCGCGTACACATGCGGGAACACCCCCGCCAGATGCGCGGCGTGCCGGTGGTACGGATAGCCGTGCAGCAGGACGAGGTCCGTACCGAGGCCGGCGGTGGCACGCACGAAGTCGGTGAGCAGTACCGGGTCGGTGCGGTCGATGCGCAGGCCCGGTTCGCCGAGGCCCGCGTGGAGCTGGAGGGGCCGCCCCGAGGCGACCGCGCTCCACAGAAGGTGGCGCAGCAGGACCGGGTCCGACAGTGTGCCGCCCACCCGGCGGCCCGCGAGCCAGCGGCCCGCCGCTCCCCGCACCTCCCCGGGACCCGGCGGCTCGGGAGCCAGTGCCAGACCGTGCCGTACGCTCGCCACGGACGTGAACGCGACCGCGTGCGCCGCCGCGCCGTGGATCGACTCGGCGAGGTTGGCGAGGAACGACTCCACCGTGCCGGAGGTGTCCGCGACCTGTTCGGCCAGCAGTTCCAGGCGGACGATCTCGTGCGCCTCGGCTGCTCCGGCCGCGGCCATCTCG
Source organism: Streptomyces sp. NPDC047022 (assembly GCF_040644155.1). Classification (NCBI taxonomy): domain Bacteria; kingdom Bacillati; phylum Actinomycetota; class Actinomycetes; order Kitasatosporales; family Streptomycetaceae; genus Streptomyces; species Streptomyces sp. NPDC047022. The sequence continues at coordinate 94,724 of NZ_JBEYVV010000001.1, forward strand.
GTGGGCCCGGTGAGATCACCGGGCAGCCCGGTGTCGACGAGGTACGTGGTGATGCCGCTGCCTCGCAGCAGTCTGCGTCCCGACTCCAGGACGCCCAGTTCGCGGCGCCGCGCCAGATAGCGGGCGGGCTGGCAGTGCGGTTCCAGACCGAGCAGCGGCGGACACCAGCGGCGTACGGCGAAACCGGTCTGGGTGTCGAACAGGGTGGTACCCGCCGCCGGCGGGCCCTCCGTACGGGCGAGGTGGGCCTCGAACGTTCCGAGGCCCAGCTCGGTACGGAGCACGCCATGGCAGTACTGGTCCACCAGGGACGGCGTTTCGATCATCCGGACTCCCGTGACTGGACCGAGCCTCCTCAGGTCCTAACGGGTGAACCGGGCGTGAGGTGTTGCTCTTCCACCCCCGTGCGCAAGGCCGGAGGTCACAGGCGGGTGCCGGACGGCTCGTGAGCCGGACGGCGGGAGCCGTACGAGGAACCTGACGGGATCAGGCGCCCTGGCTGCCGCCGATCTGGATGCCCGCCATGCGCTTCCACTCGTACGGGCCGGTCTTCACCTTGCTCGCGAACTCACCGTCGAACGTCTCGTGAACGGTGATGCCGGCCTTCTGGACCGCCTTCTCCGCGATGTCGTACGTGGGTGCGACGAGGTCGCCCCAGCCGCCGTCCTCGCCGACGAGCACGATCCTGGCGCCGCGCTCACCGATGTACGCGACCTGGCCCTCGGCCCCGCCGTGCTCCTTGGCGAAGGCGCCGATCTTCTTGGCGAGCCGGTCGGCCTTGCGTTCGGCCCTCGCCTCGTGCCCCGCGGCCGCGGCCTCGTCAACCTGCTTGGTGTCTGCCATGACCAGGATGCTACCGGCGAGTAGATCAAAGGGCGACGGGGAGGTCACGTGGCCTGGAACACGCGATGGAGCGCCCCCGGGGGGTGAAGGCGCTCAGCGCAGGAACGGGTCCACGGCCACCGCCACGAACAGCAGCGAGACATAGGTGATGCTCCAGTGGAACAGGCGCATCTCCTTCAGCTTCGTGCCCGTCGACTCCGCCTTCGCGCGGTTCTGCAGCGCGTGCGCCTCCCACAGCCACCAGCCGCCGGCGGCCAGGGCGACCACCGTGTAGAACCAGCCGGTGTAGCCGAGCGGGGTGAGCAGCAGCGACACCAGGACCATCACCCAGCTGTAGATCACGATCTGCCGGGCGACGACCTTGTTGGAGGCGACGACCGGCAGCATCGGGACACCCACGCGCGCGTAGTCGTCCTTGACCTTCATGGACAGCGGCCAGTAGTGCGGCGGCGTCCAGAAGAACATGACCAGGAAGAGGATGACCGGCGCCCACGACATTGAGTTCGTGACGGACGACCAGCCGATGAGCACCGGGAGGCAGCCCGCGATGCCGCCCCACACGATGTTCTGCGACGTACGCCGTTTGAGGATCATCGTGTAGACGACGACGTAGAAGAGGAGCGCTCCGAGCGAGAGCCAGGCGGACAGCCAGTTGACCGTGAATCCGAACAGCAGCGTCGAGACGACCGCCAGCGTGATGCCGAAGGCGAGGCACTCACGGGGGCTGACCATTCCGGTGACCAGCGGACGCTGCGAGGTGCGCTCCATGAGCGCGTCGATGTCACGGTCGATGTACATGTTCAGCGCGTTGGCGCCGCCCGCGGAGAGGTAGCCGCCGAGGCAGGTGAGCAGCACGAGCCTGAGGCTCGGCACGCCCTGCTGGGCGAGGAACATCACCGGGACCGTGGTGATCAGCAGCAGCTCGATGATCCGCGGCTTGGTCAGCGCCACGAACGCCTTGACACGGGCCCCGAACGGTCGCTGGCCCCGGCTGCTGCTCGTCCCGGGCTCCCCCATGGCCTCGACGGCCTGGGCGGTGCCCCCAGCCGGCGGACGGGAATCGACGGCCGTCACGTACACCCCTGACAGAGACATCCCAGCGAGCCTTTGTCCGTGAACTCCCGGTAAAGGCTCGCGCGTACCCACGCAACTTTAGACGTTGCCCGCAGTCCGCCCCTTCGCGGGGGTCGGTCGTGTTGGACGCGCTGGCGACAGCCGCCGGCCTCGCGTCCGAAGGCGCTCGATTGAGCAGGGACGCCACCGGTTGGAGACGCTCGATCGAGCAGGGACGCGACCGGTTGAGAACGCTCGATTGAGCAGGGCGGTCACCGGTTGCGTATTGGGTTCCGACCAGGCGTACGCCCTGTCGGGAGGCGGATCGCGACGACTCCCGGCAGTCTGGAATGACTCGAAAAGACGCACGTACTTACGGGGGTAGGCTCAGCAGCGGCCGGTGGGCGCCCAGTGCACCGGCATTCGACATGTGGAACATGTGGAGAGGAGCCCTGACCCAGGGTGAGCACCAAGCCGACCACACAAGACCTCGAGTGGACCGAGTTGGACCAGCGGGCCGTCGACACCGCCCGCGTCCTGGCCGCCGATGCCGTACAGAAGGTCGGCAACGGCCATCCCGGTACGGCGATGAGCCTTGCTCCGGCCGCCTACACCCTCTTCCAGAAGGTGATGCGCCACGACCCGGCCGATCCCGAGTGGGTGGGCCGCGACCGCTTCGTGCTGTCGGCCGGTCACTCGTCCCTGACCCTCTACACCCAGCTCTACCTGGCCGGTTTCGGTCTGGAGCTGGGGGACCTCGAAGCCTTCAGGACCTGGGGTTCGAAGACCCCGGGCCACCCCGAGTACGGGCACACCAAGGGCGTGGAGACCACGACCGGGCCGCTGGGCCAGGGTGTCGCGAACGCCGTCGGCATGGCCATGGCCTCCCGGTACGAGCGTGGTCTGTTCGACCCGGAGGCGGCTCAGGGCGCCTCCCCGTTCGACCACTTCATCTACTGCATCGCCGGTGACGGCTGCCTCCAGGAGGGCATCTCCGCCGAGGCGTCCTCCATGGCCGGGCACCAGAAGCTCGGCAACCTGGTCCTGCTGTGGGACGACAACCACATCTCGATCGAGGGCGACACCGAGACCGCGGTCTCCGAGGACACGGTCAAGCGCTACGAGGCCTACGGCTGGCATGTGCAGCGCGTCGCCCCGAAGCCGGACGGCGACCTGGACCCGCACGCGATCTACGACGCGATCGAGGAGGCCAAGAAGGTCACCGACCGGCCGTCCTTCATCGCGATGCGCTCGATCATCGCCTGGCCGGCGCCGAACGCGCAGAACACCGAGGCCGCGCACGGCTCGGCGCTGGGCGACGAGGAGGTCGCGGCGACCAAGCGCGTCCTCGGCTTCGACCCGGACAAGAGCTTCGACGTCGCCACCGAGGTTCTCGACCACACCCGTCAGGCCCTGGAGCGGGGCCGTCAGGCGCGGGACGAGTGGGAGAAGTCCTTCCAGGAGTGGCGGGACAACAACGCCGAGCGCGCCGCCGAGTTCGACCGCATCAGCAAGGGTGAACTGCCCACCGGCTGGGAGGAGAAGCTCCCGGTCTTCGAGACGGGCAAGGGCGTCGCCACGCGAGCCGCCTCCGGCAAGGTGCTCCAGGCGCTCGGCGCGGTCATCCCGGAGCTGTGGGGCGGTTCCGCCGACCTGGCCGGCTCGAACAACACGACCATCGACAAGAACAGCTCGTTCCTCCCGGCGGACAACCCGCTCCCGGAGGCGGACCCCTACGGGCGCACGATCCACTTCGGTATCCGCGAACACTCCATGGCCGCGGAGATGAACGGCATCACGCTGCACGGCAACACCCGCGTCTACGGCGGCACCTTCCTGGTGTTCTCCGACTACATGCGCAACTCGGTGCGCCTGTCGGCTCTGATGCATCTGCCGGTGACGTACGTGTGGACCCACGACTCCATCGGCCTCGGTGAGGACGGGCCCACCCACCAGCCCATCGAGCACCTCGCCTCGCTGCGCGCGATCCCGGGCCTGGCCGTGGTCCGCCCGGCCGACGCCAACGAGACCGTCATCGCCTGGCGCGAGATCCTGGGGCGCTGGACCAAGGAGTACGGCAAGGGCACCCCGCACGGTCTGGCGCTGACCCGCCAGGGCGTTCCCACCTACGAGGCCAACGAGGACACCGCCCGCGGCGGCTATGTGATGTTCGAGGCCGAAGGCGGCGAGCCGCAGGTGATCCTGATCGCCACCGGTTCCGAGGTGCACATCGCCGTCGAGGCCCGCGAGCAGCTCCAGGCCGAGGGCGTCCCGACGCGTGTCGTGTCGATGCCGTCCGTGGAGTGGTTCGACGAGCAGGACCAGGGGTACCGGGACAGCGTCCTGCCGCCGTCGGTGAAGGCACGGGTCGCGGTGGAGGCCGGTATCGGTCTCACCTGGCACCGGTTCGTCGGGGACGCGGGTCGGATCGTTTCCCTGGAGCACTTCGGTGCTTCCGCCGACGGCAAGGTCCTCTTCCGCGAGTTCGGCTTCACTGCCGAGAATGTCGCCTCCGCCGCCCGGGAATCGATCGCCGCAGCCCAGCGCTGACGCTGATATACGACAAGTAGGAGATGCATTTTCCATGACAGACGCACTCAAGCGCCTCTCCGAGGAAGGCGTCGCGATCTGGCTGGACGACCTGTCGCGCAAGCGGATCACGTCCGGCAACCTCGCCGAACTGATCGACCAGCAGCACGTCGTGGGCGTCACCACCAACCCGACGATCTTCCAGAAGGCGATCTCGTCGGGCGACGGCTACGAGCAGCAGCTCGCCGACCTCGCCGCCCGCAAGGTCACCGTCGAAGAGGCGATCCGCATGATCACCACGGCGGACGTCCGTGACGCCGCCGACATCCTGCGTCCGGTGTTCGACGCCACGCAGGGCCAGGACGGCCGGGTCTCGATCGAGGTCGACCCGCGTCTGGCGCACAACACCCGGGCCACCGTCGCCGAGGCCAAGCAGCTCGCCTGGCTGGTCGACCGCCCCAACACGCTGATCAAGATTCCGGCCACCAAGGCGGGTCTCCCGGCGATCACCGAGACCATCGGCAACGGGATCAGCGTCAACGTCACGCTGATCTTCTCGCTGGAGCGCTACCGCGAGGTCATGGACGCCTACCTGGCCGGTCTGGAGAAGGCCAAGGAGCGCGGCCTGGACCTGTCCAAGATCCACTCGGTGGCGTCCTTCTTCGTGTCCCGCGTGGACACCGAGATCGACAAGCGTCTGGCGAAGCTCGGCACGGACGAGGCCAAGGAGCTGCGCGGCAAGGCGGCGATCGCCAACGCGCGGCTGGCCTACCAGGCGTACGAGGAGGTGTTCAGCGGCGATCGCTGGGCCGTCCTCGACCGGGCGCAGGCCAATAAGCAGCGTCCGCTGTGGGCCTCCACCGGCGTCAAGGACCCGGACTACAAAGACACCATGTACGTGGACGACCTGGTGGCGCCGAACACGGTGAACACCATGCCGGAGGCCACCCTGGTGGCCACCGAGGACCACGGTGAGATCACCGGCGACACCGTCACCGGCACCTACGAGCAGGCGCGCGCCGTGATCGACGCGGTCGAGCGGCTCGGGATCTCGTACGACGACGTGGTCGAGCTCCTGGAGGACGAGGGCGTCGAGAAGTTCGAGGCGTCCTGGAACGACCTGCTCAAGTCGACCGAGGCGGAGCTCAAGCGCCTCGCCCCCTCGGAGGGCTGACACCTTGACATCCGTACACGGAGCGAACCCGCTTCGTGACGCCGCGGACCGACGGCTCCCGCGTATCGCGGGGCCGTCGGGCCTGGTCATTTTTGGCGTTACGGGCGATTTGTCACGTAAAAAGCTGATGCCTGCCGTATACGACCTGGCCAACCGCGGTCTGCTGCCGCCGGGCTTCTCGCTCGTCGGCTTCGCCCGCCGTGAGTGGCAGGACGAGGACTTCGCCAAAGAGGTCCATGACGCGGTCAAGGAGCACGCCCGTACTCCGTTCCGCGAGGAGGTCTGGCAGCAGCTCATCCAGGGGATGCGTTTCGTCCAGGGCACCTTCGACGACGACGACGCGTTCGAGCGGCTGCGCTCCACGATCGAGGATCTGGACAAGGCACAGGGCACGGGCGGCAACTTCGCCTTCTACCTCTCCGTACCGCCGAAGTCCTTCCCGGTGGTCATCCAGCAGCTGAAGAAGCACGGTCTGGCCGACCAGGCACGTGGCTCCTGGCGGCGCGCCGTCATCGAGAAGCCGTTCGGCCACGATCTGAAGTCGGCCGAGGATCTGAACTCGATCGTGCACGAGGTCTTCGCCCCGGACCAGGTCTTCCGTATCGACCACTATCTGGGCAAGGAGACCGTCCAGAACATCCTGGCGCTGCGGTTCGCCAACACGATGTTCGAACCGATCTGGAACCGGTCCTTCGTGGACCATGTGCAGATCACCATGGCCGAGGACATCGGCATCGGTGGCCGTGCCGGTTACTACGACGGCATCGGCGCCGCCCGCGACGTCATCCAGAACCACCTCCTCCAGCTGCTGGCCCTCACGGCCATGGAGGAGCCCGCGTCCTTCGACGCGGACGCGCTCGCCGCCGAGAAGACCAAGGTGCTCGGCGCCGTCCGGATCCCCCGGGACCTCGGCCGCGACACCGTGTTCGCGCAGTACTCGGCGGGCTGGCAGGGCGGCGAGAAGGCGGTCGGCTACCTCCAGGAGGAGGGCATCGACCCCAAGTCGAAGACCGACACCTACGCGGCGATCAAGGTGGGGATCGACAACCGCCGCTGGGCGGGCGTCCCCTTCTACCTGCGCACCGGCAAGCGCCTGGGGCGCCGGGTCACCGAGATCGCGGTGGTCTTCCAGCGCGCCCCGCACTCCCCCTTCGACACCACCGCCACCGAGGAACTGGGACAGAACGCGGTCGTCATCCGGGTCCAGCCCGACGAGGGCGTAACGGTCCGCTTCGGTTCCAAGGTGCCGGGCACCTCGATGGAGATCCGGGACGTGTCGATGGACTTCGCCTACGGCGAGTCCTTCACCGAGTCCAGCCCCGAGGCCTATGAGCGGCTGATCCTGGACGTCCTGCTGGGCGACTCCAACCTCTTCCCGCGCACCGAGGAGGTCGAGCGCTCCTGGGAGATCCTCGACCCGATCGAGGCGTACTGGGACAAGCACGGCAGGCCCGCGCAGTACCCGGCCGGAACCTGGGGTCCCGTCGAGGCGGACGAGATGCTCGAACGAGACGGACGGAGCTGGCGCAGGCCATGAAGATGGACCTCACGGACACCACTGCCAGCAAGATCAACAAGGCGCTGGTGCAGGGCCGCCGCGCCATCGGCACCCCCGCGGTCGGCATGGTCCTCACCCTCGTCATCGCCACCGACGAGGAGAACGCGTACGACGCCCTGAAGGCCGCGAGCGAGGCCTCGCGCGAGCACCCCTCGCGCACCCTCGTCGTCATCAAGCGCGTCTCGCGTTCCCCGCGCGACCGCACCTCCTCGCGGCTGGACGCCGAGGTACGGGTGGGCGCGGACGCCGGCACCGGCGAGACGGTGGTGCTGCGGCTGTACGGCGAGGTGGTGGACCACGCCCAGTCGGTGGTGCTGCCCCTGCTGCTGCCGGACGCCCCGGTCGTCGTCTGGTGGCCGGTGAACGCGCCGCTCGACCCGGCGAACGACCCGCTCGGCGCGCTCGCCCAGCGCCGCGTCACCGACTCCTACACCTCGGAGCTGCCGGTGCGGGAGCTGAGCGCCCGCGCGGCCGCCTACACGCCCGGTGACACCGATCTGTCGTGGACCCGCATCACGCCCTGGCGCTCGATGCTGGCCGCGGCCCTCGACCAGGTCGCCTGTGATGTCAAGGGCGTCGAGGTGGAGGGCGAGGAGTTCAATCCGAGCTGCGAGCTGCTGGCGATGTGGCTCGCGGACCGGCTGGACGTCCCCGTCAAGCGCTCGCCGTCCTCCGGCCCCGGCCTCACCGCCGTCCGGATGAACACCAACGGCGGCCCGATCGTGCTCGACCGGGCGGACGGCGCGCTCGCCACGCTCTCCATCGAGGGGCAGCCCGACCGCGCGGTGGCGCTCAAGCGCCGCGAAACGGCCGAGCTGATCGCGGAGGAGCTGCGCCGGCTCGACCCGGACGACACCTACGCCTCGGCGCTGCGGTTCGGCGTCGAGCGGCTGGTCGCAGGCGGGCCGGCCGGCAAGGCCCCGGGGCAGGAACCGGCTGCGGTCTCGGAGCCCTCCGAGGACGCGGCCCAGGAACCGGAGCCGGAGCCGGAGGCAGAGCCAGAGGCTGCGGCGGAGGCGAAGGCGAAGGCGAAGGCGAAGGCGGGCGAGAACGCCCCGGCGAAGAAGGCGGCAGCCAAGTGAGCACCCCGCAGCTTGTCGTGCACCGTGACAAGGAGCTCATGGCGCAGGCCGCGGCGGCCCGGCTGATCACCAAGGTCGTGGACGCGCAGGCCTCGCGCGGCTCGGCGTCGGTCGTGCTGACCGGCGGGCGCAACGGCAACGGCCTGCTGGCCGCGCTCGCCGCCGCGCCCGCCCGGGACGCGATCGACTGGGGCCGTATCGACCTGTGGTGGGGCGACGAGCGCTTCCTGCCGGAGGGCGATCCGGAGCGCAATTACACCCAGGCCCGCGAGGCGCTGCTCGACGCGGTGCCGCTGGACCCGAAGCGCGTGCACCCCATGCCCGCGTCGGACGGTCCGCACGGCGCGGGCGCCGAGGCGGCGGCCGAGGCGTACGCGGCGGAGCTGGCCCGGGCCGCGGGGCCCGAGAACCATGGCTCGGTGCCCACCTTCGATGTCCTGATGCTGGGCGTCGGTCCGGACACCCATGTGGCCTCGCTCTTCCCGGAGCTGCCCGCGGTACGGGAGACCGAGCGGACGGTGGTCGGGGTGCACGGAGCGCCGAAGCCGCCGCCCACCCGGACCACGCTCACGCTCCCGGCGATCCGGTCCGCCCGCGAGGTGTGGCTGCTCGCGGCCGGTGAGGACAAGGCGCAGGCGGTGGCCATAGCCCTGTCCGGGGCGGGAGAGATCCAGGCCCCGGCGGCGGGCGCCTGCGGCAGGTCGCGCACCCTGTGGCTGCTGGACGCCGCGGCGGCCTCGCAGCTCCCGCGGTCGCTCTACCCGCCGGCGTCGGCGTAAGGCGTAAGGGGGCGGGCGTTCCGGCGCCCGTCCCCCGGCGCCCCGCCCCGTCCGCGGTCCCCGGCGCCCCGCCCCGTCCGCGGTTTGCTCGGATCAACCGCTGTAAGGGCCGGGGCCGTATGGATAGCGCGGGTGGTTCGGAGGCGGAGGATAGGTGTTCCCGTACGGCGGTGGGGGCGGGGGCGAAGGATAGGTGTTCCCGTACGGCGGCGGGGGCGGAAGATAGGTGTTCCCGTACGGCGGCGCGAACGGGTTGCCGTACGGATTCCCCTGGTACGGGGGGAAGCCGTACCCCAGGCCCGGCGCCGGGAGAAAGCCGTACCCCGGCGGGAATCCAGGCGGTGGTGCAGGCATCGTCGGAAGCGTCGCGGGGTGCGCGCGCAGCCGTATGCCGTACCGCCGCTTGAGCCGGTTCATCTCGATCACGGCGATGCCCGTCACCGTCACCGGCGCGCCCAGGATGAAGACGATGCCCATCGCGAGGCTGAGCCCGTGCAGATCGCCGGTCACCAGATCCGGGATCGCCATCAGCCATGTCGTCACGGTGGCGAGCAACGGCGGCAGGCACCGATGCATCGCGGCCGTGCCGAAGAAGTTCCCTGACACCTGCAGGGTGCCGCACCACGCGAACCTGGTGAGCCACATCAACAGCGCGGTCAGCGGCAGCAGGTACCAGCTCGAGGAATGGGTCCACTGCACCATGACCACCGCCGCCACCCCGGCCACCCACACCAGCACCGTGCCGATGAAGAGCAGCAACAGCTTGAGCGAGTTCATCAAGGGCGCGCGCAGCTGGCTCACGGTTCCGGTGCGCCGCCAGACGCGAAGCATCGCTGCGACCATCAGCGGTGTCACCAGCAGAAGGACCCCGGACGCCGTCAGCGTGTTCTGCAGCATCTCGGCGAGGGAGAAGCCGCCCCGCACGAAGGTGTAGACACCGAGGGCCGCGATCGCCCCGCAGATGACCCGGGCGCGCTTGAGTTTCTCCACGGACGGATCGGCCGCCTCGGGGATCCACGCCGGGTGGAAGACCGCCTTCGCGACCTTCTTGGGTCTGAAGAGCGCCGTCATCGTCAGCCTGCCGCCGAGCCATCCGCTGTGCGAATCAGGCACTGCCGCTCCCCCGCGCCTTTGGTTTCATGATCGTCGAGGATTTTACGGAAGGGGGCGACGCCGCGTCGCCCCCTTCCGCTCTTCGGGGATTCCAAGAACTAAGAACGCACTACCCTTTAACGGCCCCGCAGTTCACGGTACTTGGCCACGAGCGCCTTGGTGGAACCGTCGAGGCCCGCCACCTCGGCGCCCTCGGTGAGGGCCGGTTCGATGCGCTTGGCGAGGACCTTGCCAAGTTCGACGCCCCACTGGTCAAAGGAGTCGATGTTCCAGATCGCGCCCTGGACGAACACCTTCTGCTCGTAGAGGGCGACGAGCTGGCCGAGGACCGAGGGCGTCAGTTCCCGGGCGAGGATCGTGGTGGTGGGCTTGTTGCCCTTGAACGTCTTGTGCGCCACCAGTTCCTCGGGAACACCCTCGGCGCGCACCTCGTCGGCCGTCTTGCCGAAGGCCAGCGCCTGCGTCTGCGCCAGGAAGTTGGCCATCAGCAGGTCGTGCTGCTCCTTGAGCCCCTCGCTCAGCTCCCCGACCGGCTCGGCGAAACCGATGAAGTCGGCAGGGATCAGCTTGGTGCCCTGGTGGATGAGCTGGTAGTAGGCGTGCTGGCCGTTGGTGCCGGGAGTGCCCCACACCACCGGGCCGGTCTGCCACTCGACCGGACTGCCGTCCCGGTCCACCGACTTGCCGTTGGACTCCATGTCCAGCTGCTGGAGATAGGCGGTGAACTTGGAAAGGTAGTGCGAGTACGGCAGCACCGCGTGCGACTGCGCGTCATGGAAGTTGCCGTACCACACGCCCAGCAGACCCAGCAGCAACGGCACATTGGACTCGGCGGGCGCAGTACGGAAGTGCTCGTCCACGGTGTGGAAACCGTCCAGCATCTCCCGGAAGCGGTCCGGACCGATGGCGATCATCAGGGACAGGCCGATCGCCGAGTCGTACGAGTACCGCCCGCCGACCCAGTCCCAGAACTCGAACATGTTGTCCGGGTCGATACCGAACTCGGTCACCTTCCCGGCGTTCGTCGACAGCGCGACGAAGTGCCGGGCGACCGCCTCCTGACCGGCCCCCAGCCCGGACAGCAGCCACTCGCGCGCCGACGTCGCGTTCGTGATGGTCTCGATGGTGGTGAACGTCTTCGAGGCGATGATGAACAGCGTCTCGGCCGGGTCCAGGCCTCGGGTGGCCTCATGCAGGTCGGCACCGTCCACGTTGGACACGAATCGCAGGGTCAGCGAACGGTCGGTGAAGGCGCGCAGCGCCTCGTACGCCATCGCCGGACCGAGGTCCGAACCGCCGATGCCGACATTGACCACGTTCTTGATGCGCTTGCCGGTGTGGCCCTTCCACTCGCCCGAGCGGACCCGGTCGGCGAAGGCTGCCATCTTGTCCAGCACCGCGTGGACCGCGGGCACCACGTTCTCTCCGTCGACCTCGATCACCGCGTCCCGCGGCGCGCGCAGCGCGGTGTGCAGCACCGCGCGCTTCTCGGTGACGTTGATCTTCTCGCCGCGGAACATGGCGTCCCTGAGCCCGAACACATCGGTGGCGGCGGCCAACTCCCGCAGCAGCCGCAGCGTCTCGTCGGTCACCAGGTGCTTGGAGTAGTCGACGTACAGATCGCCGACGGAGAGGGCGTACTGGGTGCCGCGCCCTGGGGCGGCCTCGAACAGCTCCCGCAGCTGCACCTCGCCGAGCTCCTCACGGTGCTTGGCCAGAGCGGTCCATTCGGGCGTCTGGTTGAGCCTGGTACGGCTGTCTGCGTTCATCTGGGACTTCAGCCTTCTTCCTCGCGTGTGCTCGCCCCGCTGCGGGTTCCAACCTAATTGATCAGACCGCCGGGTGACCGGCCGTCACGCCGTCGGCCGGTTCAACAACAGATACGTCCTGTTTGCGGCCGGATATCAACCAGGTGACGGCCAGCCCGAACAGTGCCGCGGCGAGCAGCGCCGGACCGTTGAGACCGTACGTCCGCGCCGCGGCTCCCCCGAGCACCGCGCCGAGGGGGGCACCTGCCGTGGAGGCCGTGCGGAAGGCGGATGCGACACGGCCCGTCATGGACTCGGGGCTGCGCTGCTGCATCAGCGTGACCTGGTTGACGTTCCAGACCATGCCCATGGATCCGAGCAGCAGCATGCCCGCCAGGAGCGCCCACGGGTGGCGGACGGTACCGATGAGCAGCAGGGACGCCGTCTGTATCGTGCCTGCCACGAGGAGCGCGCGGGCCCGTCCGGTGCGGCGCGCGATCCGCTGTGCGGCGAAGCCCCCGGCCAGGCCCCCGGCCGAGTACGCCGTCATCGCGGCCGCGTAACCCTCGGTGCCCGCGTGCAGCCAGCGCGTCACATGCAGCACCAGGGTGGCGATCAGGCCCCCCATGCCGATGTTGCACAGCAGCGTGGCCGCGCAGACGGCCCGCAGCACCCGGTCGCACCACAGCACGCGCAGGCCTTCGGCGATCTCGGCCCGGAGGGTGCCGCCCGCCGCGCGCGGCTCCCGCCCGGACGGCCGGAGCCTCAGGGAGGCGACGAGGGCGGCGGCCAGCAGATAGGTGCCCGCGTCGGCCGCGAACGGCATGAAGGCGCCCGCCGCCAGCAGCAGCGGCACGAACGGGCCCGCCAGCAGGCCGCCCGCGAACTGCTGGCCGGTCATCAGCCGGGCGTTTGCGCTGCCCAGGGTCTCCCGGTCGACCAAAGAGGGCAGCAGGGCCGTGGAGGCGTTGTCGAAGAGCGTCTGGAGCGTGGTGAGCGAGAAGGCGAGCACCAGCAGCAGCGGTATCGACGCGTACCCGAGCGCCACGGCGAGCGCGAAAGCGGCGACGAGCAGGCCCCGCACCGTGTCGACGGCCCACATCGCGCGTCGCTGATCCAACCGGTCGGCCACGGCCCCGCCCAGCAGTCCGAAGAGCAGCCAGGGAACATAGCCGCAGGCCGTGACGAACGCGATCACGAGCGGGTCGTCGGTGAGCCGTACGGCGAGCAGGGGCAGCGCCGCGGTGCGCAGGGCGTCCCCGAACCGGGAGACCACGGCGGCGGTCCACAGCCGCCCGAATCCCCCGCGCCATGCGGGCGCGCGCACGTCCACTGCCTCGACCGTCGCCACGATTCCCCCCTCACGATTCGCCGATGCACAAACCGTAGAGGGGACCACTGACAACCGGGCGGGAGCCGGTTGCCGCCGGCCGATGAGAGCGGGTGAGGGCAGTCCGGCCGGACACCGGTCGGTGTCAGGCCATGCGGTCACCCGGCTCCGGTGAGGCCGAGAGCCTGAGGGACGAGGGCTGCGAAATCTAGTGCCGGAACAGGCAAGGTTCGCCTCGGGCGAACGTTGCCTGTCGCCGCACTAGATTTCGCCCCGCAGTTTCGCGAGCGCCTCGGCGAGGATCGCCTCGCCGTCCGCGTCGCTGCGCCGCTCCCGTACATACGCGAGATGCGTCTTGTAGGGCTCGGTGCGCGGAGGGTCCGGCGGGTTGTCCCGGTCCTGGCCGGCCGGGAAGCCGCAGCGCGGGCAGTCCCAGTTGTCGGGAACCTGCGCGTCGCTGGCGAAGCTCGGCTGCGTCTCGTGCCCGTTGGAGCACCAGAAGGAGACGCGCAGCCGCGGCGCGGACTCGCCGCGCTCGGCCTCGCCCATCGGCCCCGCCCCGACCCGGCTTCCTCGGATCGCGTTGCCACTTGCCACGGTCGTAACTCCCTGCGTGATGGTGCCGCGAAGCAGGTCGGCGTTTCACTTCGCTGCGAGCGCCTCAGTCTACGTAAGGCCCAACGCGCGTCCAGTGATGGGAGTTACCCCCGCCGCCAGACGCACGCCCCATGATAGGCCGCGTCCGGAGACGCGTGCCGAACATGGGGCGTTACGTGCTCTATGTGCGGTTCGCCGCCATGACAGCGAGCCGATACTAGCCCTTTACCTTCATCAGGATGCCGAGCACCACGATGCTGGCGAGCCAGAGCAGACCGATCACGATGGTGATCCGGTCGAGGTTGCGCTCGGCGACCGAGGAGCCGCCGACGGAGGACTGCATGCCGCCACCGAACATGTCGGAGAGGCCGCCGCCCTTCCCCTTGTGCATCAGCACCAGCAGCATCAGCAGCAGGCTGAAGACGATCAGGGCGATCGAGAACCCCAAAACCACGGCTGGACCAACTTCCTCGGATTCGGATGACGACGGGGCCGAAGCCGTCCGGGAAACTTCACGTTCCCCCGAACAGTCTCGGCCCCGCAAGGGTACGACGAATCGCCCCTACCGCATACTCGCAACCTGCCGCTTCACCCGCGGCGCCCGGTTCACTGGTCCCGGAAGCGGACGATCTTGACGAACTCGTCGGCGTCCAGAGAAGCACCGCCGACCAGCGCACCGTCGATGTCCGGCTTCGACATAATTTCCGCCACATTGCCGGACTTCACGGAGCCGCCGTACTGGATGCGGACCTGGTCGGCCACCTCCTGCGAGTACAGCTCGGCGATCTTGCCGCGGATCGCCGCGCAGACCTCCTGGGCGTCGTCGGCGCCGCAGACCTTGCCCGTGCCGATGGCCCAGACGGGCTCGTAGGCGATCACGATCGAGCCGGCCTGCTCGGCCGACAGGTCCTTGAGGCCGCCCTCGACCTGCGCGAGGGTGTGCGCGACATGGCTGCCCGCCTCGCGGACCCCCAGTTCCTCGCCGACGCACAGGATCGGGGTCAGACCGTGCTTGAAGGCGGCCTTGACCTTGGCGTTCACCAGTTCGTCGGTCTCGTCGTGGTACTGGCGGCGCTCGGAGTGACCGATCGCCACGTACGTGCACTTCAGCTTGGCCAGCATCGGTCCGGAGATCTCGCCGGTGTAAGCACCGGAGTCGTGCGCCGAGACGTCCTGGGCACCGTACTTGATCTTGAGCTTGTCGCCGTCGACCAGGGTCTGCACGGAGCGCAGGTCGGTGAAGGGCGGCAGGACCGCGACCTCGACGGCGTCGTAGTCCTTGTCGGCCAGGGCGAAGGCGAGCTTCTGGACGTGTGCGATGGCCTCGAGGTGGTTGAGGTTCATCTTCCAGTTGCCTGCCATCAGCGGCATGCGCGTGCTCATCGAGGTCAGTCCTCCAGTGCGGCGAGGCCGGGGAGCGTCTTGCCCTCGAGGTATTCGAGGGAGGCGCCACCGCCGGTCGAGATGTGGCCGAATGCCGATTCGTCGAAGCCCAGGATGCGGACGGCCGCGGCGGAGTCGCCGCCTCCGACCACGGTGAAGCCCGGGGTCTCGACGAGGGCGTGGGCGACCGCCTTGGTGCCCTCGGCGTAGTCGGGGTGCTCGAAGACGCCCATGGGACCGTTCCAGAAGACGGTGGCCGCGTCGGCGAGCTTCGAGGCGTACAGCTGGCGGGTCCTGGGACCGATGTCCAGGCCCTCCTGGTCCGCCGGGATCTCGTCCGCGGCGACGACGGTGGGGTTGGCGGGGGCCTTGGTCTTCAGATCCGGGAACTCGGGGGAGACCAGCACGTCGACGGGGAGGAGCAGCTCCACACCGTTCTTCTCCGCGCGTTCCATGTACTCGGTGACGGCCGGGATCTGGTCCTCCTGGAGGAGCGAGATGCCGACCTCGTGGCCCTTGGCCTTGAGGAAGGTGTAGGCCATGCCGCCCCCGATGAGCAGCCGGTCCGCCTTGTCGAGCAGCTGGTCGATGACGGCAAGCTTGTCGGACACCTTCGCGCCGCCGAGCGCGACGACGTAGGGCCGCTTGACGTCCTCGGTGAGCTTCTTCAGCACGCCGACCTCGGTGGCGATGAGGTAGCCGGCGTAGTGCGGCAGCCGGGCCGGCAGGTCGAAGACGGAAGCGTGCTTGCGGTGCACCGCGCCGAACCCGTCGCCCACGTAGACATCGGCGAGGGCGGCGAGCCGGTCGGCGAACTCGCCGCGCTCGGTGTCGTCCTTGGAAGTCTCTCCGGGGTTGAAGCGCAGGTTCTCGATGACCGCGACCTGCCCGGGCTGCAGGCCGTCCACCGCGTCATGGGCGGCGGGTCCGACGGTGTCGTCGGCAAACGCGACGGGCGCGCCGAGGAGTTCGCCGAGGCGCTCGGCAGCGGGCAGCAGGGAAAAGGCCGGGTCCGGGGCACCCTTGGGGCGGCCCAGGTGCGAGGCGACCACCACCTTGGCGCCCGCGTCGGCCAGGGCCTTGACGGTGGGCAGGACGGCACGGATGCGGCCGTCGTCGGTGATGAGGCCGTCGGCGAGCGGGACGTTCAGGTCGGCGCGGACGAAGACCCGCTTTCCGTCCACGCCTTCGGAGAGGAGTTCGTCGATCGTCTTCATAAAGGGACTCCTGGGGAGGGGCTCTTGATCGTACGAGGGCCGGTCGATCAGGCGCACGGGCGGGTGCCCGGCGCACGCGCGTCAGCCCTGGCGTACGCGCGTCAGGGCCCGGGCGGCGCGACGGTGCGCTGCCCGAGCCCTGCTGTCACATCGAGATGCCTAGTCGGCGATCAGAGCTGGCCGCCGACGAAGACCGTCAGGTCGACCAGACGGTTGGAGTAGCCCCACTCATTGTCGTACCAGCCGATGACCTTCACGTTCTTGCCGTCCTGGACCATGGTCAGGGAGGAGTCGAAAGTGCAGGACGCCGGGGCGTTGACGATG
Organism: Streptomyces sp. NPDC047022; assembly: GCF_040644155.1. Classification (NCBI taxonomy): domain Bacteria; kingdom Bacillati; phylum Actinomycetota; class Actinomycetes; order Kitasatosporales; family Streptomycetaceae; genus Streptomyces; species Streptomyces sp. NPDC047022. Next base: position 111,454 of record NZ_JBEYVV010000001.1, read on the forward strand.
TCCGAGGAGACGATCTCGTCCTCGGTGTACTCGAGGATGCCCTTCAGCTCGCCCTCGGCGGCCTTCTGGAAGGCGGCGTTGATCTCTTCCTTGGTGACCTCGCGACCGAGCTCGACGACCAGGTCGGTGACCGAGCCGGTCGGGACCGGGACGCGCATGGCCATGCCGTCCAGCTTGCCCTTGAGCTGGGGCAGGACCAGGGCGGTGGCCTTGGCGGCACCGGTGGTGGTCGGGATGATGTTCTCGGCGGCGGCACGCGCGCGGCGCAGGTCCTTGTGCGGGAAGTCCAGGATGCGCTGGTCGTTCGTGTACGCGTGCACCGTGGTCATCAGGCCCTTGACGATGCCGAAGTTCTCGTCGAGGACCTTCGCCATCGGGGCCACGCAGTTGGTGGTGCAGGAGGCGTTGGAGATGACGTGGTGGTTCGCCGCGTCGTACGTGTCCTGGTTGACGCCCATCACGATGGTGACGTCTTCGTTCTTGGCGGGGGCGGAGATGATGACCTTCTTGGCGCCACCGGCGATGTGCTTCTCGGCGTCTTCCTTCTTGGTGAAGATGCCCGTCGACTCGATGACGATGTCGACGCCCAGCTCGCCCCACGGGATGTCGGCGGGGTTGCGCTCGGAGAGGACCTTGATCGTCTTGCCGCCGACGCTGATGGTGTCCTCGGTGTGGGACACCTCCTCCTTCAGACGGCCGAGGATGGTGTCGTACTTCAGCAGGTGGGCGGTGGTCGCGGTGTCACCCAGGTCGTTGACAGCCACGATCTCGATGTCTGCACCCTGCTCCAGCAGCGCGCGGAAGTAGTTACGACCGATGCGGCCAAAGCCGTTGATGCCTACGCGGATCGTCACGAAGCGATCTCCTCGTTGGTACGCCGGCTGCAGACGCCGGCGAGCTGTATGTGATGTCCCCGACCACGCACGACCCTACCCTTCCGGGGCCCCCGTAGTGACATCCAGATGCCTCATACACGGCAGGGCCGTCCTTACCCGCCAGTAGGGGTACGGACCGCCCGGAGTTGGAGGCCCGGTCACTCGTTCCGGCGACAAGAACCCAACTGCCGTTGATTGCGGTGCGCCAGAGAACGGGTGTCCTCGGCGAGCCGGAAGGCGACCGGGGGACGCGGTCGCCTTCCGGCTCGTCCGGGGCCGGCTCGCGGGCCGGTTCGGTGCCCCGGTCTCGTGGGCCGGCCCGGTGACTCTCAACGAAAGAGCCGGTGCCGTCGTCCCAAGTGGGCGACGGCAACGGCGTGTTGGTGTGCGTGGCGGCCTGCGGCATCAGCCCGCCAGGTTGTCCGCCATCTCCTCGGTCAGGTTGGACTCGGTGCCCGGGATGCCCAGGTCGGCGGCCCGCTTGTCGGCCATCGCCAGCAGCCTGCGGATACGGCCCGCGACCGCGTCCTTGGTCAGCGGCGGGTCGGCGAGAGCGCCCAGCTCCTCGAGGGAGGCCTGCTTGTGCTCCATGCGCAGTCGGCCCGCGGCGGCGAGGTGCTCGGGGACCTCGTCAGCGAGGATCTCCAGGGCGCGGGCGACCCGCGCGCCCGCGGCGACGGCGGCACGGGCCGAGCGGCGCAGGTTGGCATCATCGAAGTTGGCCAGGCGGTTCGCCGTGGCGCGGACCTCGCGGCGCATCCGGCGCTCCTCCCAGGCCAGCACGGACTCGTGCGCGCCGAGGCGGGTGAGCAGCGCTCCGATGGCGTCGCCGTCCCTGACGACCACCCGGTCGACGGTCCGCACCTCGCGGGCCTTCGCTGCGATGGAGAGCCGACGGGCGGCGCCGACCAGGGCGAGGGCCGCCTCCGGGCCGGGGCAGGTCACCTCCAGGGAGGACGAACGGCCGGGCTCCGTCAGCGAGCCGTGCGCCAGGAACGCGCCGCGCCAGGCGGCCTCCGCGTCGCAGGTGGCGCCGGAGACGACCTGCGGGGGCAGACCGCGGATCGGGCGGCCCCGGCCGTCGACGAGCCCGGTCTGGCGGGCCAGCTGGTCACCACCCGCGACGACGCGCACCACATAGCGGGAGCCGCGGCGCAGGCCCCCGGGGGCCATCACGATCAGCTCGGAGCTGTGGCCGAAGATCTCGAGGATGTCGCGCTTGACCCGCCGGGCCGCCATCGCGGTGTCCAGCTCGGCCTCGATCACGATGCGGCCGCTGACCAGGTGCAGTCCGCCCGCGAACCGCAGGATCGCCGAGACCTCCGCCTTTCTGCAGCAGGTCCGGGTGACGGGAAGCCGGGAGATCTCGTCTTTCACCGCTGCCGTCATCGCCATGGGCCGATCCTTCCATGCATCCGAAAAATACGGTCGTACGCGGCGGCCAGCAGCTCCGGGTCGTGCCGCGGGGTTCCGTCGGTCCGGGCCACCGGCGCCAGCTCGACCGCTGCGCCGAACCGCTTGGCGGCCTCGTTGAGCAAGGCACGGTCGGGCACGGCGGCCTGGTCGGCGAGCACCACGTCCAGGGCGAGTTTAGGGGCGTGTCGTCCCAAAACCTCCAAATGACGCTGCGGGGAGAAGCCCGCGGTCTCTCCCGGCTGCGGGGCGAGGTTCAAGGAGAGTACCCGGCGCGCCTTCGTCTCCGTGAGCGCGTCGAGGAGCTCCGGCACCAGAAGATGCGGGATCACCGAGGAGAACCAGGAGCCGGGTCCGAGTACCACCCAGTCGGCGTCCAGGACCGCTGCGACGGCCTCGGGCACGGCGGGCGGGTCGGGCGGGAGCAGATGCACGGACTGCACCTCTCCGCGGGTGAGCGCGACGGTCGCCTGCCCCTGTACCGTGCCGACCTCGTCCGGGCGCTCCGGGTCGTGCCCCTTGACCATCGCCTCGAGTGCCAGGGGCACGGCGGACATGGGCAGCACCCGGCCGTGGGCGCCCAGGAGCCGGCCGACCAGGTCGAGGGCCTGGACATGGTCCCCCAGCTGTTCCCACAGGGCCACGATCAGCAGATTCCCGACCGCGTGGTCGTGCAGGTCGCCCTGGGAGTGGAAGCGGTGCTGGATGACACGCGACCAGGTCTGGCCCCAGTCGTCGTCGCCGCACAGCGCGGCCAGCGCCTTGCGCAGGTCGCCTGGCGGAAGCACCCCGAGTTCGTCGCGCAGACGGCCGCTGGAGCCGCCGTCGTCCGCGACGGTGACCACGGCCGTGAGGTCGCCGGTGATGCGGCGCAGCGCGGCGAGCGAGGCGGACAGGCCCATGCCGCCGCCGAGGGCGACCACCTTGGGCTGGGTGCCGCGGCGGCGCGCCCGGCCTCCGCGGGCCTCGGCGGGGCTTCCGCCGCGTCCCTCGGACACCACCCGGCGCAGCCTGCTCAGCCGCAGAGTACGTCCAGTCACTCGCGCCCCATGTCCCGGTGCACGACCACGGTCTCCACTCCCTCGGCGGCCAGGCGAGCGGCCAGTTTCTCGGACATCGCGACGGAGCGGTGCTTTCCGCCCGTGCATCCGATCGCGATGGTCACATAGCGCTTGCCCTCGCGGCGGTACCCGGCCGCGATGAGCCGGAGCAGCTCGGCGTAGCGGTCCAGGAACTCCTTGGCGCCGGGCTGGTTGAAGACGTAGGCAGCGACCTCCTCGTTGAGTCCGGTGTACGGGCGCAGCTCCGGGACCCAGTGCGGGTTGGGCAGGAACCGCATGTCGGCGACGAGGTCGGCGTCCACCGGGAGGCCGTACTTGAAGCCGAAGGACATGACGGTGGCCCGCAGCTCGGGCTCCTCCTCGCCGGCGAACTGGGCGTCCATCTTGGCGCGCAGCTCGTGCACGTTGAGGCTGGAGGTGTCTATCACCAGATCGGCGTCGCCGCGCAGCTCACGCAGCAGCTCGCGCTCGGCGGCGATGCCGTCGACGATGCGGCCGTCGCCCTGGAGGGGGTGCGGGCGGCGGACGGACTCGAAGCGGCGCACCAGGGCCTCGTCCGAGGACTCCAGGAACACGATCCGCCGGGTGACGTTCTTCGACTCCAGGTCCGCCAGGGACTCGCGCAGGTTGTCGAAGAAGCGCCGTCCGCGCACGTCGACGACGACCGCGATCCGGGCGACATTGCCCTGGGAGCGGGCGCCGAGCTCCACCATGGTGGGGATCAGCGCCGGCGGCAGGTTGTCCACCACGAACCAGCCGAGGTCTTCCAGACACTTGGCGGCCGTCGACCGGCCCGCTCCGGACATTCCGGAGATGATCACCAGTTCGGGGATGGCCGCCTCCGGCACCCCGGTTGTTTCGATACCCGTCGTCACCTGTGCTCCGTCTTCCTGGCCTGCCGGCCGGGGCGTCGGGTCCTCGCCGCCCTTCTCACCATGAGCCGGACGGCCCTGTGCCGAGCGTTCTTCTTCGCTCTTGTCGTGCTCGCTCATGTCTCCTGCCCCCGTCGCTCGTGCGGGGGACCCGCGGACACGGGCTCCCCTGGGGAACCCGTCGTCGTCACGGGTTCCTCCTCTTCCATGATCTCTCCGGTCGCCGTGTTCACGGCCGGCGCGGCCGGGGCCGCCTGGGCGAGGGCCACGGCGATCGTCTCAGCCGTCTTGCGGCCGATGCCGGGGACCTCCTGGATCTGGTCGATTGTCGCGGATCGCAGCTTCTTCACCGAGCCGAAGTGCTTGATCAGCGCCTGTTTGCGTGTCTCGCCGAGGCCCGCCACGTCGTCCAGGGGGCTCGCCCTCAGGCGCCTCGTGCGTTTGGTCCGCTGATAGGTGATCGCGAAGCGATGCGCCTCGTCACGGACGCGCTGGAGCAGGTACAAGCCCTCGCTGGTGCGGGGCAGCACCACCGGGTCGTCCTCGTCCGGCAGCCACACCTCCTCCAGCCGCTTGGCGAGGCCGCACACGGCGATGTCGTCGATGCCGAGCTCGTCCAGCGCCTTCTTCGCGGCGGCGACCTGCGGCTGCCCGCCGTCCACGACGACGAGCTGCGGGGGGTAGGCGAACCGCTTGGGCCGCCCGTCGTCGTCGGTCAGGGACTCCCCGTCCGCCCACTCCCCCGTCTTCTCCTTGTCCGCGAGGTAGCGCCGGAAACGGCGGGTGACCACCTCGTGCATGGACCGTACGTCGTCCTGGCCCTCGAAACCCTTGATCTGGAAGCGCCGGTACTCGCTCTTGCGCTGCAGCCCGTCCTCGAAGACGACCATGGAGGCCACCACGTCCTCGCCCTGGAGGTGCGAGATGTCGTAGCACTCGACCCTGAGCGGAGCGCTGTCCAGGCCGAGGGCCTCGGCGATCTCCTCCAGGGCGCGCGAGCGGGTGGTCAGGTCGGAGGCGCGCTTGGTCTTGTGCAGGGCGAGCGCCTGCTGGGCGTTGCGCTGCACGGTCTCCATCAGCGCCTTCTTGTCGCCGCGCTGCGGGATGCGCAGCGACACGTTCGCCCCTCGGCGGTCGGTGAGCCAGTCCTGGACGGGCTCTATGGGCTCGGGGAGCGCCGGGACCAGCACCTCCTTGGGGACCGCGTCGCCCGTCTCCTCGCCGTACAGCTGCTGGAGGGCGTGTTCGACGAGGGCGCCGGTGGTGATCTCCTCGACCTTGTCGGTGACCCAGCCGCGCTGGCCCCGGACGCGTCCGCCGCGGACGTGGAAGATCTGCACGGCCGCCTCCAGCTCGTCCTCGGCGACCGCGATCAGATCGGCGTCGGTCGCGTCGGTGAGCACGACCGCGCTCTTCTCCATGGCCTTCTTCAGGGCCTCGATGTCGTCGCGCAGTCGGGCGGCCCGCTCGTACTCCATCTCCTCGGCCGCCTCCGTCATCCGCTTCTCCAGGCGGCGCAGGTACGTGCCCGTGCGGCCCGCCATGAAGTCGCAGAACTCCTCGGCCAGTTCCTTGTGCTCCTCGGGCGGGATCCGGCCGACGCAGGGCGCGGAGCACTTGCCGATATAGCCGAGGAGACAGGGGCGGCCGGTGCGGGCGGCGTTCTTGAACACCCCGGCCGAGCAGGTGCGCACGGGGAAGACGCGCAGCAGCAGGTCCACCGTGTCGCGGATCGCCCACGCGTGCCCGTAAGGACCGAAGTACCGCACGCCCTTGCGTTTTTGGCCGCGCATCACCTGGACCCGCGGAAACTCCTCGTTCATCGTCACCGCGAGGTACGGATAGCTCTTGTCGTCGCGGTACTTGACGTTGAACCGGGGGTCGTACTCCTTGATCCAGGTGTATTCCAGCTGCAGGGCCTCGACCTCCGTGGACACCACCGTCCACTCCACGGACGCGGCCGTGGTGACCATGGTGCGGGTGCGCGGGTGGAGGTGCGCCAGGTCCTGGAAGTAGTTCGCCAGGCGCTGGCGCAGGCTCTTCGCCTTTCCGACGTAGATCACCCGGCGGTGCTCGTCCCGGAACTTGTACACCCCGGGAGAGTCCGGGATCTGTCCCGGCTTGGGGCGGTAGCTGGAGGGGTCGGCCATGTCTCACACCCTACTGGCGGGGGCCGACAGCGCGGTGACCCTGTGGACAGCCGCCGGCGGAGCCGGTGCATGGCGGGCAGAGCCGGTGCCCTGGCGGTCCGGGGCCGGTTTTTGGCCGGGCACCGCAGGACGCCACCGAACCGGCCACGGGGGCGAGGAGTCTTCCATGGCCTACGCATCCAGTGTTGTCGGGGCTTGGTCAACACGCTTCAATGCGGGAAGCCCTCGGGCCGTGATCGGCGGAGTCCGCTTGTGAACGGACCCCGCACGCCCCGGCCGGCCCAGCACGACCTCTTGCGAGCGGTCTGACCAGCCCTCGTGAGCATTCACAGAAAGGCCCCCCTGTATGCGGCACGGCACACAGCACGCTGACGTCGTTCCGGCGGAGTTGGAGGCGGCCCTGCGCGGCGGTCCCTTTCATGTCGCTCTGCGCGCCGCGATCACCGCCCGTGGACTGCCCCTGCAACGGGTGCAGCACCATCTGTCGCGGTACGGGGTCCGGGTCGGCGTGACGAGCCTGAGCTACTGGCAGCAGGGTGCGCGCCGCCCGCAGCGACCCGAGTCCCTCCGCGCGGTGCGCGCGCTGGAGGAGATACTCCAGCTGCCGGACGAGTCGCTGATCCGGCTGCTGACCACCGACGACGAACCGGACGGCACGAACCATCCACCGGCCCGTTCCTACCGCTCCCTGGTGGAGGCGTCGGGTGCGCTGGAGCGTCTCCTGGCGGAACTGGAGTCGCCGCTGGACGGCGGAGTGCACACCATCGGCCACCACGAGCACGTCCGCATAGGTGGGCGGCGCGAACTGCTCGCCCGCGAGTCGCAGCACATCGTGCGGGTCCATACGGACGGCGTGGACCGCTTTGTCGCCATTCACCACGGCGATCCCGGGTGCGCCCCCGACCGGATCGCGGTGCACGCGCTGGAGAACTGCCGGACGGGGCGGGTGCGCTGGCACCTGGACACCGGCGTCCTGGCCGCCGAACTGCTCTTCGATACGAAGCTGCGCACCGGCGATACGTTTCTTTTCCGCTACGCCTTCGAGGACGGCACCGCCGGCGCGTCCTGCGAGTACATCCGCGACTTCAGCTACGCGGGCGGGCAGTACGCGCTCCAGGTCAGTTTCGCCGAGGAGGCGGTGCCGGTGCGCTGTCATCGGTTCACGCAGCACTCCTCCGCCGCCCCGCGCAGCGGACGGCAGGAACTGAGGCTGAGCGGGCGCCACCGCTCGGTGCACCTGGTGGAGCCGCGGGTCCGGTCGGGGGTCGTGGGTATCGGATGGGACTGGGAGTGAACCGGCCGGAGTGAGCCCTCAGGCCGCCGGGCCCGCCACGATCCCGCCGTTCTTCACCTCGACGGACAGCTCGTGCAGCGGCTCGGTCGCCGGGGCCTGCACCACCTTGCCGGTTACGGCGTCGAACCGGCTGCCGTGGCACGGGCAGACGAGCGTCGTGCCGGCCAGCTTGTTGATAGGGCACCCGGCATGGGTGCAGATGGTGCTGTACGCCTTGAGGGAGCCGTCCGCGGCTCGGCTCACCACGACGTTCGCGTCCCGGTACAGCTTGGCGCCTCCCTTGGGCACCTCGCTCTCGGGACCCAGGGTCACAGGCGCGGTCGGCGCGTTGTCCGCCGCGCCTCCGGCACTGCCCGCGGAACAGGCCGCGAGGCCGATCCCCGCGACCGGGGCGAGAGCTGCCCCGCGAAGGACGGTACGACGGGTCGCTTCGGGACGGGCGGCCATGAGAACTCCACTGGTCAAGCCGGTGCGCATCGGGCGGTACGCCAAGTCGACGATACCGGCGACGGTGGTTTTCGCTCCGGGCGGGGCGGCGTCGCCGTCGCCACGGCGGGACGAGGCGCGGACCGGCGGGGACGGGGGCAGGGCGTAAACGCTTGCGCAATCGTTCTACACAAGCGTCCGCGTAAGCGCTTGCGTAAACGCTTACGCAAGCGTTTACGACAGCCGCTCGATGGGATACCGTCCATCCGGACCGGACAGCCCGGGGAGAGCCGGACATGACGGGAGGCGGCATGACCACCATGGCCGATGTCGCGCGGAGCGCGGGCGTCTCCGTCGCGACCGTGTCGCACGTCCTCAACGGCACCCGCCCGGTGCTGCCCCACACCCGCCAGGCCGTGCTGGACGCCGTCGAGGAGCTCGGCTACACACCGAACACCCTGGCCCGATCGCTGGTGACCTCCCGTACTCAAACCTTCGGCCTCGCGGTGTCGGCGATCAGCAATCCGTACTTCACGGAGATCGTCCAGGGCGTCGAGGCCTGCGCCCTGGAGCACGGCTACGGCCTGCTCATCGCCGACCCCCATGACGACCCCGACCATGAACGCACGGTCGTCCGGCTGCTGCACGAGCGCCGCGTGGACGGCGTCATCGTCGCCCCCTCGGCAGACCCCGGCGGCCTCCTCGCCTTCCTCGCACGGCACCGCGTACCGACCGTGTTCCTCGACCGGCTGGTCGGCTCCACCGACGTGGAGACGCCCTTCCGCTTCGACCAGGTCTGCGCCGAGAACGCGCAGCCCGTGGAGCGCTTGGTGACCCACCTCGCTCACCTCGGCCATCGCCGTATCGCCCTCGTCGCCGGCCTGCCCGGGCTCAGCACCACGACCGAGCGCGTCCATGGCTACCGGCACGGCCTCGCGGCCGCCGGGCTGCCCTACGACGACCGGCTGGTGGTCCATGGCGACTCCGCCGCCGAGGGTGCCGAACGCGCCACCGCCGCCCTGCTGTCGCTGGCGGCCCCGCCCACGGCCCTGGTGACGGCCAACAACGCGATGACCATCGGCGCACTGCGCACCCTGCGCGACCGCGGTCTGTCCGTACCGGACGACCTGGCGCTGTGCTGCTTCGACGACTTCGCCTGGGCGGACCTGTTCTCGCCCCGGCTCACCGCCGTCGCCCAGCCGAGCAGGGAGATCGGTGCCCAAGCCGTACGTCTGCTGCTGGAGAGGCTGGAGTCCCCGGACCGTCCCTCGCGCACCCTGCGGCTGCCCTGTTCGCTCGCCCACCGCACCTCGTGCGGCTGCCCCGACACCGCCCCCGAGAAAGGGACCCTCCTGTGATCGTCGTCGCCGGTGAGGCCTTGATAGACCTGGTACCGCAGGGTGCGGGGGCGCTCGCGCACCTGAAGCCCGCGCTCGGCGGCGGTCCGTACAACACCGCGATCGCACTCGGCCGGCTCGGCACCCGCACGGCCTTCCTCTCCCGCGCGTCGTGCGACGCCTTCGGAGAGGCGTTGCTGGACGGGTTGCGCCGGGCCGGCGTGGATGTCTCGGCGGTGCAGCGCGGCGGCGAACCGACCACGCTGGCGGTCGCGGCGATCGACGAGCACGGCTCGGCGGCGTACTCCTTCTACGTCGACGGCACCGCCGACCGGCTGTTCACGGTGCCGGCGCATCTTCCGCGGGACACACGGGCCGTGTCGTTCGGCACGTGTTCGCTCGTCCTCGAACCGGGCGCGAGCGCGTACGAGGAGCTGATGCGCGATGCCGCCGCACGCGGTGTGTTCACGGCGCTCGACCCGAACATCCGCACAGGGCTGATCCCGGACGCCGACGCCTACCGGGCCCGCTTCAAGAGCTGGCTGCCGTCGGTGTCGCTGCTCAAGCTCTCGGCCGAGGATGCCTCCTGGCTGGGCGGCACCCCGCGCGAATGGCTGGCCTGCGGACCCTCCGCCGTCGTGATCACCCATGGTGGCGACGGGCTGACGGCTTTCACCCGCGACGGGGCGGAGCACTCCGTACCGGGTGTGCGGGTCGCTGTCGTGGACACCATCGGCGCCGGCGACACGGTCAACGCCGCGCTGCTGCACGGCCTGGCCGCCCGCGACGCTCTCTCCCCCGCCGCTCTTGCCTCTCTGGGCACCGACGGCTGGACCGAACTGCTGGGCTTGGCGGCTCGCGCCGCGGCGATCACCTGTTCCCGGGCCGGGGCCGAACCGCCGTACGCGTCCGAACTGGCCGGCGTGTAGCCGGACCCGGCATTCGCCCCTCGCCCGTGGGCCCTCGCCTCTCGGCCACAGGAACACGACGCACGACGCACAACGAACGGTGCCCCATGGGAGACATCCCATGGGGCACCGTACGGTCCGGTCAGGGACGGTCCGTCCCGGCTGTCATGCCTTGCGTGCCCGCGCGGTCTTCTTCGCGGGTGCCGCCTTCTTCGTGGCTCCGGCCGCCTTCTCGGCGGCCGTGTTGTCGGCCGTCTTCACCGCCTTGGCCGTCGCGGTCTTCTTCGTCGCCGACCCGGCCGCGACCGTCTTCTTCGCGGCGGCCTTGCGCGGGGCCTTCACGGAGGCCGCGTCGCTGACACGCTCGGCGCCGAGGATCTCGCGCAGGAACTTGCCGGTGTGGCTGGACGGGATCCCCGCGACCTCCTCAGGAGTGCCCTCGGCAACGACCAGACCGCCGCCGGCACCGCCCTCGGGTCCCATGTCCACGAGCCAGTCGGCGGTCTTGATGACATCGAGGTTGTGCTCGATGACGATGACCGTGTTGCCCTTGTCGACCAGTCCGCCGAGCACCTTGAGCAGTTTGCTGATGTCCTCGAAGTGCAGACCGGTGGTCGGCTCGTCCAGGACGTAGACCGTGCGCCCGGTGGACCGCTTCTGCAGTTCGCTGGCGAGCTTCACACGCTGGGCCTCACCGCCGGACAGGGTCGTGGCGGACTGGCCGAGGCGGACATAGCCGAGACCGACGTCGTGCAGCGTCTTCAGGTGACGGGCGATCGCCGGGACGGCCTCGAAGAAGTGCAGGGCCTCCTCGATCGGCATGTTCAGGACCTCGGCGATGGACTTGCCCTTGTAGTGGACCTCCAGGGTCTCCCGGTTGTAGCGGGCGCCGTGGCAGACCTCGCACGGGACATAGACGTCCGGGAGGAAGTTCATCTCGATCTTGATGGTGCCGTCGCCCGCGCAGTTCTCGCAGCGACCGCCCTTGACGTTGAAGGAGAAGCGGCCCGGCAGGTAGCCGCGCACCTTCGCCTCGGTGGTCTCGGCGAACAGCTTGCGGACGTGGTCGAAGACACCGGTGTACGTCGCCGGGTTCGACCTGGGCGTGCGGCCGATGGGCGACTGGTCGACGTGCACCACCTTGTCCACGAGGTCGTCGCCGTCCACGCGCGTGTGCCGGCCGGGCACGCTCCGCGCGCCGTTCAGCTCGCGGGCCAGGTGCGTGTACAGGATGTCGTTGACCAGCGTGGACTTTCCGGAGCCGGACACCCCTGTGACGGCCGTGAACACTCCCAGCGGGAACGACACGTCGATGTCCTGGAGGTTGTTCTCGCGGGCTCCGTGCACCGTGAGCTGCCGGGACGTGTCGCGCGGACGCCGGATGTCGGGCAGCGGGATCGACTTCTTGCCCGAGAGGTACCGGCCGGTCTGGGACTCGGCGTTGGCGAGCAGCCCCTCGAGGGAGCCGCTGTGCACCACGTGGCCGCCGTGCTCGCCCGCGCCGGGGCCGATGTCGACCACCCAGTCGGCCACCTTGATGGTGTCCTCGTCGTGCTCGACGACGATGAGCGTGTTGCCCATGTCGCGCAGCCGGACCAGGGTCTCGATCAGCCGGTGGTTGTCGCGCTGGTGCAGGCCGATCGACGGCTCGTCCAGGACGTAGAGGACGCCGACGAGTCCGGACCCGATCTGGGTGGCCAGCCGGATGCGCTGGGCCTCTCCGCCGGAGAGCGTGCCGGCCGCCCGGTTCAGCGAGAGATAGTCCAGGCCGACGTCGACCAGGAACCGCAGCCGCTCGTTGACCTCCTTCAGGACCCGCTCCGCGATCTTCTTGTCACGGGCGTCGAGCTTCAGCCGACCGAGGAAGTCCGCGCAGTCGCTGATCGACATCCCGGAGACCTCGGCGATCGACCTGTCCATGATCGTGACCGCGAGGACGACCGGCTTGAGGCGGGTTCCCTGGCAGCTCGGGCAGGGCACCTCGCGCATATAGCCCTCGAAGCGCTCGCGGCTCGCATCGCTCTCGGCCTCGCTGTGCCGGCGCTTCACGAAGGGGACGGCGCCTTCGAAGGGCGTCGTGTACACCCGCTCGCGCCCGTACCGGTTGCGGTAGCGGACCTCGATCTGGGTCTTGTGGCCGTGCAGCAGGGCCTTCTTGGCGCGCTGCGGAAGTCCGGCGAACGGGATGTCGGTGCGGAAGCCCAGCGCGTCCGCCAGGGCGCCGATCAGACGTGCGAAATAGTCCTTGGTGTGCCCGTGCGACCAGGGGTGGATGGCTCCCTCGTCCAGTGTCTTGTCCTCGTCCGGGACGATCAGCTCCGGGTCGACCTCCATGCGCGTGCCGATGCCGGTGCACTCGGGGCAGGCGCCGAAGGGCGAGTTGAAGGAGAAGGAGCGGGGCTCCAGCTCCTCGAAGGACAGGTCGTCGTACGGGCAGTACAGGTGCTCCGAGTACATGCGCTCACGCTCGGGGTCGTCCTCGGGGAGGTCGACGAAGTCGAGCACGACCATGCCTCCGGACAGGCCGAGCGCGGTCTCCACGGAGTCGGTCAGACGGCGCTTGGCGGAGTCCTTCACCGTGAGGCGGTCGACCACCACCTCGATCGTGTGCTTCTCCTGCTTCTTCAGCGTGGGCGGGCTGGACAGCTGGATCGTCTCGCCGTCCACGCGCGCGCGGCTGTAACCCTTGGTCTGAAGGTCGGCGAAGAGGTCGACGAACTCCCCCTTGCGCTCACGCACCAGCGGCGACAGCACCTGGAAGCGGCTTCCCTCGGGAAGCTCCAGCACCTTGTCCACGATGGCCTGCGGCGACTGGCGCGAGATGGGGCGCCGGCACTCGGGGCAGTGGGGCTTGCCGATGCGCGCGAAGAGCAGACGCAGGTAGTCGTACACCTCGGTGATCGTGCCGACCGTGGAGCGCGGGTTGCGGGAGGTGGACTTCTGGTCGATGGAGACCGCGGGCGAGAGCCCCTCGATGAAGTCGACGTCCGGCTTGTCCATCTGCCCGAGGAACTGCCGGGCGTACGAGGACAGCGACTCGACGTAGCGCCGCTGTCCCTCGGCGAAGATCGTGTCGAAGGCCAGCGAGGATTTGCCCGATCCCGACAGGCCCGTGAAGACGATGAGCGAGTCACGCGGCAGGTCGAGCGAGACATTCTTCAGATTGTGCTCGCGCGCGCCACGGACGATGAGACGGTCGGCCACGCCGGTCCGCACCTTTCTTGAGAGAAGCGACAGGGGCGGGGCCCCCGTGCTTTCTCAGACTAGGGGGAGCCACTGACAACGCCGGTCGGATTCATGGGTTCACAACAATCCCCGGCCATCCAGCATGCCCGACGTCGCCCTCGACCATATAGCACGTGCATTCGATTTGCGGGTCTGGTCCACGTCCTTCACCCGAAGGAGTGGTACGGCTAGGGTCGACCTCATGATTGATCACGCGCGCGACCTGGCCTCTGTACGGGACGCGACCGAGCGGCTGCTCATCGCAGCCGCCTCGATGGACAACGCCTCCGTGGCCGAGCCGTCACGCCTGCCCGGCTGGACCCGTGGCCATGTGCTCGCCCATCTCTCCCGCAATGCCGACGCCCTCGTCAATGTGCTCGAGGGGCGCCCCATGTACGTCTCCGCGCAGGCCCGGGACGCGGACATCGAGCGGGACGCCCCGCGCCCTCTGGAGGTCCAGCTCGCGGACGTGCGTGAGAGCGCGGCCCGCCTCGAGAAGACGGCCGCCTTGCCCGCGGACTGGTCGCGCACCGTGGAGCTGCGCAACGGCGTCACCGACTCGGCGTCCCGGCTGCCGTTCCGGCGGTGGGTCGAGGTCGAGCTGCACCATGTCGACCTGGGCATCGGATACGAGCTTCAGGACCTGCCGGCCGAGTTCGTGGAGCGGGAGATCGACTTCCTCACGCAGCGGTTCTCCGGCAACCCCGAGGTGCCGGGCGTGGAGCTGTCCGCCCTTGAGGACCCGAGCCGCCCCGTCTGGTCCACCGGCCGGCACACCGACGCCGAGCCGGTCACGGTGACGGGGATGGCCTCGGCGCTGATGGGCTGGCTCTCGGGACGCACCCGGGGCGAGGGCGTGACCGTGCTCGACGAGGGCGTGGCGCTGCCCGTGATGCCCCCGCTGTGATCTCGTCGGTAGGCTGAGCGTCATGACGTACAGCGGAGCGGTGACGGTCGGCGGCCCGGCGGACGTGCACGAGCTGAAGGACCTGATGATCACCAAGATCGCGGTCGGCCCGATGAACAACAACGCCTATCTGCTGCGCTGCCGGGCCACCGACGAGCAGTTGCTGATCGACGCGGCCAACGACGCGAGCACCCTGCTCGGCATGATCGGTGACGACGGCATCGCGTCCGTCGTCACCACGCACCGGCACGGCGACCACTGGCAGGCGCTCGCCGAGGTCGTGGCGGCCACGGGCGCGCGCACGTACGCGGGACGCGACGACGCCGAGGGCATCCCCGTGCCGACGGACGTCCCGGTCGAGGACGGCGACACGATCCGGGTGGGGAACGTGGAGCTCACCGCGCGCCACCTGGTGGGCCACACACCGGGGTCGATCGCCCTGGTCTACGACGACCCGCACGGCCATCCGCACGTGTTCACCGGGGACTGCCTCTTCCCCGGCGGAGTGGGCAACACCCACAAGGACCCGAAGGCCTTCGCCCGTCTGATCCGCGACGTCGAGACCAAGATCTTCGACGCGCTGCCCGACGAGACCTGGGTCTACCCCGGGCACGGCAACGACACGACGCTGGGCGCCGAGCGTCCGCATCTGCCGGAGTGGCACGCACGGGGGTGGTGAGCACCCGCACCACGGCCCCGCCGGTCCGGCCGGACTCCGGCGCGTAGACGGGCCGGGGCCGGGACGGGCCGACGAGTCCGGCCTCGCTCGCGTTCTTTCACGCGGCCTGTCTCATTTTCGAACCATCGCCGGGTGCGCGCGAGTTCTGCAACTCTACGCGCTCCAGGTACTCCAACCGCTCTGGCCGGTCGACCGGTTGCCGTGTGTCGGCACGGTCATCCACGGCGGGTGCTTCGCGCATGCGATCTGCCCGCGCGAGCGCAGCGTGGCTGCGGGCTTCACCACGAGAGCCGGCACGCGGGCCCGGCCCGTCCCTCTGTCCTTCCGGGGCGAGGTGATCCGGGCAGGCCCGCCGGAAGCCGCCGTGGAGCATCCAGCGTGGGGTACTTCTCTCCCCCTGCTCAGTGGAATTCGGTCGGCTTCTCACTGGAATTCGGCGGGCGCGTCCAGCGCGCAGCACCCTCACCCTCGGCGCCCGACGGCCGCTGCGCCGCCACCTCCTCCGCACCCGGCTCCGCCCGGTGGTGCGCCCTCCGTCTGGCGGCAGACCGCGGCTGTACGGCGCCCCGCGTGCGCACCCGCCATCCGGAGAGGGCACCTCACGCGTCGGTCCGGCCCGCCCCCGCGAGGGTCGCGACCCGCTCCACCGCGAACGCGTAGCCCTGGACTCCGCACCCGGCGATGACTCCGTCGGCGCGCAGGGAGACGTAGGAGTGGTGACGGAACTGCTCGCGCTGGTGGACGTTGGAGATGTGAACCTCCATCACCGGCAGCCCGTCACAGGTGTTGAGCGCATCGAGGATCGCGACCGATGTGTGCGAGTACGCGGCCGGGTTGATCACGATGCCGGCGTGGTTCAGACGTGCCTCGTGGATCCAGTCGACCAGTTCGCCCTCGTGGTTGGACTGCCGGAAGTCCACCGTTGCACCGTAGGACGCGGCAGTCTTCACGCACAGGGCCTCGACGTCCGCGAGCGTGTCGGAGCCGTAGATCTCCGGCTGGCGCTGCCCGAGGAGGTTCAGGTTGGGGCCGTTGAGGACCATGATCGGGGAGTTGGCGAGAGTGCGGGGCACGGTTGCTCCGGTCCATTCAGATCGTCCGGCCCACGGAGGACCGCTGCTCAGCCACCGGTCTATCACGATGCGGTGGGCGGGCGACGGCCCGTGGCTTTCCGGTCATGACTCGACCGACGCATCAGGCCAAGCTCTGGCCCCGGGGCGCACGCCCGCCCCATGTACCGCAGGCGCCGCGCCTCCGCACGCCCCCGTAACTCCCGGTCACCGTGGGTAGTTGACGCAGCATGCACGACGCACACACCGTGAGGGCTCCCTCCATGCTCAGGCTCGCGGCCGCCTCGCTCGCCGGGACGGCCGTCGAGTTCTACGACTTCTTCGTCTACGGGACCGCGGCTGCCCTGGTCTTAGGGCCACTGTTCTTCCCGACGTTCTCACCGATGGCCGGGACACTGGCGGCGTTCGGGACCTTCGGGGTCGGCTTCGTGGCCCGGCCGCTCGGCTCGGTGCTGTTCGGGCACATCGGGGACCGGCACGGACGCCGACCCGTCCTCGTCGTCTCCTTGTTGCTGACCGGTGCCGCGACGGTGGCGGTCGGCTGTGTGCCGACGTACGCCACGATCGGCACGGCCGCTCCCGTGCTCCTGCTCGTGCTGCGCTTTCTGCAGGGTCTCGGACTGGGCGGGGAGTGGGGCGGTGCGGTGCTGCTGACAGCGGAGCACGCGCCTCCCGGGCGGCGCGTGCTGTGGTCGAGCTTCCCACAGGTAGGCCCGTCCCTGGGGTTCCTGCTGGCCAACGGAGTGATCCTGGGACTCTCGACGACACTGTCCGACGCGCAGTTCGCCGCCTGGGGGTGGCGAATTCCGTTCTGGGCCGCGGGGGTTCTGGCGACGGCGGGTCTGTGGCTGCGCGGTTCCCTCGCGGAGAGCCCGCTCTTCCTGGAGATCGACGACCACGCGCGTGTGCCTCTCGTCGAAGTCGTGCGGAGCCACTGGCGACTCGTCCTGCTGACGGCCGGGGCGCTGGCCGTCGGGTACGCGGTGTTCTACACGGTGACGACCTGGTCACTGGCGTATGCGACGGAGCGGCTCGGCGTGAGCCGTACCGTCATGCTGGAGTGCGTCATGGCCACCGTCGTGGTCCAGGGCGCCCTGACCCCGCTACTGGCTCACCTGGGCGACCGCTACGGCCGGCGCCCGCTGTGTCTGACGGGTTGCACCGGCGTCGCGTTGTGGATGTTCCCGCTGGTCGCGCTGATGTCGACGGGTGAGCCGCTGCTGATGTTCCTGGGCTTCCTGGGGGCGATGCTCGCCTTCATCACGATGTTCGCCGTGGTCGCCGCCTATCTGCCCGAGCTCTACGAGCCGCGGGTGCGCTGCACCGGGGCGGCGGTGGGCTACAACCTCGGCGGGGTGATCGGCGGTGCCCTCACCCCGCTCGTGGCCACCGCGCTGGCCGCGCACAGCGGCCGGGTGCCCTGGGGCGTCGGCGCGTATCTGACGGGCGTCGCCCTGCTCAGTCTGGGATGCTTCGCACTGCTGCCGGAGACACGTCCCGTAACGGTCGCGGTCGCGGAACCGGCACCCGGGTGAGGCGGCATCGGCCCGGCGCTACGGGTTGACCGCCAGATCCAGATACGCCGCGAACAGCACCAGGTGAACGCCTCCTTGAAGCGCCGTGGCACGTCCGGGCACCACCGTCAGGGAGCTCACGACCACCGTCAGCGCGAGCAGCACCATGTCGACGGGTCCGAGCCCGAGGACGAGCCGCCCGGGGAGCCACACGGACGCCAAAGCTACGGCGGGGATGGTCAGGCCGATGCTGGCCATCGCGGAGCCGAGGGCGAGATTGAGGCTCGTCTGGACCCGGTCGCGGTGCGCGGAGCGCAGGGCGGCGATGGTCTCGGGCAGCAGCACGAGAAGCGCGATGATCACACCGACGACCGCCTGCCGCATACCGGCCGCCGCCACTCCCGACTCGATGGTGGGCGACACTCCCTTGGCGAGTCCGACGACGCCGACGAGGGCGAGGAAAAGGAAGCCCAGGCTGAGGGCCGCTGTACGGGCGGTGGGCGCCACGACGTGGTCGTCCGCGAAGATGACCTCGCCCTGCCGCGTGATCGGGAGGAAGTAGTCGCGATGGCGCACGGTCTGCGTCGCCACGAACAGGCCGTACAGAATCAGTGAGGTGAGCGCGGCGAAGGTGAGCTGAGCCGTGGTGAACTCGGGGCCCGGCTTGCTCGTGGTGAACGTCGGCAGCACCAGGCTGAGGGTGGCCAGGGTCGCGACGGTGGCGAGTGCGGCACCGGTGCCTTCGGGGTTGAAGAGCGCTGTTCCATGGCGCAGTGAGGCCACCAAGAGGCACAGGCCGACGACCCCGTTGCAGGTGATCATCACGGCTGCGAAGACGGTGTCGCGGGCCAGGGTCGCGCTCTTCGCTCCTCCGTCCGCCATGAGGGTGACGATGAGGGCGACCTCGATGATCGTGACGGCGACGGCGAGGACGAGTGAACCGAAGGGCTCACCGACCCGGTGTGCGACCACTTCGGCGTGATGGACCGCGGCCAGGACGGATCCGGCGAGTACAAGCGTTATCAGGGCGACGATCGCGCCGGGCAGTTCCCGTCCCCAGGTGAGGGCCAGGAGAACGACCGCGGCCACCGGCACGGCGGCCGTCCACCGCGCCGCGAGTGACCGGATCCCGACGATCATGCGGCGATCGTCGCAGACGCCCATGAGACCCGCATGTCAGTGCCATCACCCGCGAGGACCGTCCTACGCTCGCCCCGCCTCGCTGATCCCATGTCCTGTCCGCGGTCAGACATCTGTCCTGTCCGCCGTCAGACATCGATGCTGTTCTTCCGAGCGCCTCCCGTCCGTAACCGCGGCTCCTGGGCTGCGACCGCCCGCTGTTTTCTCGAGGCCATCAGGCTGGTGATCGTCGTGACGATCAGGACGGCGCAGATCACGCCGAGCGAGACCGGGATGGAGATCTCGGGGACATGGACCCCTGATTCGTGCAGAGCGTGCAGTACCAGCTTGATGCCGATGAAGCCGAGGATGAACGACAGACCGTAGGAGAGGTGGACCAGCCTCCTGAGCAGGCCGCCGATGAGGAAGTACAGCTGCCTGAGGCCCATCAGCGCGAACGCGTTGGCCGTGAAGACGATGTACGGGTCCTGGGTGAGGCCGAAGATCGCGGGGATGGAGTCGAGGGCGAAGAGCACGTCCGTGGTGCCGATCGCGAGCATCACGACCAGCATCGGCGTCATGACCCGCTTGCCGTTCTGCTGTATCCACAGCTTGGTGCCGTGGTAGCGGTCGGCGACGCCGAAGCGACGCTCGACGGCCTTCAGCAGCCGGTTCTCCTCGTACTCCTCGTACTCCTCGTCGGCCCGGGCTTCCTGGATCAGCTTCCAGGCGGTCCATATCAGGAACGCGCCGAAGATGTAGAAGACCCAGGAGAAGGACGCGATGATCGCGGCGCCCGCGGCGATGAACGCGGCCCGCAGCACCAGGGCTATGAGCACGCCGACGAGCAGCACACGCTGCTGGTACTTCGAGGGCACGGCGAACTTGGCCATGATCAGAACGAAGACGAAGAGGTTGTCGACGCTCAGCGACTTCTCTGTGATGAATCCGGCGAAGAACTCCCCGGCCGGCCGGCCGCCGCCGAACACGAGCAGGCCGAGGCCGAACAGTCCGGCGAGAGCGACCCAGACGATCGTCCAGACACCGGCTTCCTTCACCGACACGTCGTGCGGCTTGCGGCCGATGAAGAAGTCAGCCGCGATCAGGGCGGCGAGGCCCACGATCGTGAGGACCCAAAGGGTCAGGGAAACATTCACTGCGCCTCCGGCAGTACGTCACGGCAGTTGTCAGCGTCGTCGCTGCCGGAGGTCTCTTCCACCCGCGGTGTCCCGGGTGCATGGTGCGTCCGGGGCCTGCGGGCCGGCGCCCCGGGATCCGATCCGATCCGTACTGACGGGTGCGCCGCAGCAGATAGGGAGTACTCCCCTCCGTGTGAAAGAGAGTACCCGAAGACCCAAGAGAAGGTAAAGAGCTCGACAGCGAAAGGTCAAACTGACTGCTCAGCGCCACTTTGCTTGTTCTTGGCCGGAGAGTTCACCCAGGTCAGCGGTTCCAGGAACGGCGCGTCCGCGCCACCTGGTCGAGCACGTGCTGAAGGACCTGGCTGTTCTGGGGGAGGCACGCCGGCTCATAGGTCCAGGCGTGGCCGACCCACGGGTCCGCGAGGTGGTCGTCGGGCACCGGCGTGAGCCGCAGCAGCGAGCGCCACAGCGGATCGAGCAGCGGGCCGTAGGCGGCGGCGTCCTGACGGTCGGCGACCATCATCAGATGGACGCCCACGGCCGGGCCCTCGTCCGCGAGATAGCGCAGCTGTGTCACGGCCCGGTCGTCGAAGCCGTGCGGGAAGTCATTGACGATCAGCAACTGTTCGGCCGTGTCCACACCGGGAGGCAGCGAGTCGGAGGCGCCGCCGCGCACCGCCATCTGCACCAGGTCGACCCGCTGGGTGAGCCGCGTCAGCACGTCGGCCATGCCCGCCGCGCCGGCTGCCGGCGGCCCCGCGAGTACACCCGACCCGACAAGAGGGGCGCAGGCCGCGGCACCCGAACCCGCCGGGTCGATGATGTGCACCGCGAACTCGCCCGGCGGGTACACCGCGAGCAGCCTCGCCGCGTGTGTCACCGCGACGTCCATGGCGAGGCGGCGCACTTCGTCCGCGTCCACGAGCGAGTCGAGGGACCCCGGGCTGCCGCTGTCGATCCACAGACCGCGCTCCAGCGGCAGCCTGATCAGCATGGGTATGCGCAAGCTGCCGCTCTCGGGAAGGCGCAGATCGCCCAGGCGCACGGCCATCGGGAGCTCCATCGGCGGCCGGTAGCCGTGCCACACCGGGCTGTCCCAGCGCGCGAACGCCATGGGCAGGGCGGGCTCGACGACCTCTGACTCGGCGATGAGCCGGCCGAGGTCGCGGTCGAGCACGGCCCGCGCCTGCGTGACAAGTTGCTCGTGCCGGTCACGGGCCGCCTCAAGAGCCGCATCGCCCTGGCCGCCGAGCCGGCTCCGCGGGTCGGACAGGGCCTTGTCCAGCTCCTGCTCCCTGCGCGATTCGGCGAAGTCGACGGCGCTGCGGTAGGCGGCGACCGTGCGCGTCAGGTCCTCGAACATGCCCCACACCTGGTTGTAGAGCCGCTCCTCCATGGACCAGCCGGTGGCGTCACCCGCGACTGGCTGCGTGGGCTGCCCGGGAGCGGCGGCGGGTGCGACCGGAGGCGGTGGCGGCGCCGTGGTCCGCCGGCCGGGGTGGGTGTAGTCGATGGGGCCGCCCAGGGCGGTCTCCGGGGCGGCGGCCGTGGTTCCCTGGACGTCGTACGGAGATCCCTGAGGCGGTGTGCCCGGCGCACCCGGCTGGGGCGACACGGCGCCGGAGATGCCCTGGGACGCCGTCGGGGCCGGTGTCTGCCGTGGGCGCTCCTGCTCCGGCAGACGGGGCGGGGGCGGAGCGACCGAGCGGGCCAGGCCCCGTGCCACCGCTTCGCTGATACCGGCCGCGAGCTGCTGTGCCTCGGGCAGCCCTTGGTCGCTGAAGAGGTCGGCGAGTCCGCCCGCGTACCCCTGGCCGACCGCGCGCACCTTCCAGGCGTCCTGCCGACGGTAGAACTCCAACGCGATGACGGCGGACTCGGCATCCAGCCCCGTGATCGTGTAGGTGGCGACTTCGGTGCCATCGGGCTCGGTGACCGCGACGAACGGGGCCGCGACCGCTCCGAACCGCACCGGACCTCCGGTCGCCGTCGGCAGGGCGAGCAGCACGGTGACCCGGTGCACGCTGTCCGCCAGGGCGTCCAGGTCGAACGCGAGACGGTGTTCGGACGCGGCCTGCCCGGAGACCTCCAGACCGGGCAGTGTGGGCGCACCCGGGTGCGCCACCCACTCCGGGCCGGGAACCCTGCCCTGCCCGTCGCCGAGCGCGGCTCCCGCCACGACCGGCCGGCCGGTGGACACCCGGACCTCGAGTCGGGCCTGGGGAAGCGGATGGTTCTGCCCCCGGACCAGCTCGGCCGTCATCGCCTTCCCCCTGCTTCGCACTTGTTGCCCCCGTCGCACCGCGTCCGGCCGTCCCCGGATCGCGTCCGGCCGTGTCCGGCCGTCTACAGATGCGGAAGGATCGACGGCATCAGGTCCTGGAAGGTGCGGCCGTTGGCGGGCGTGCCGAGCGCCGTCATCGTCCAGCCGGTGCCCGCGCGGTGCACCTTGGCCATGATCTGCGCCGTGTACGCGCCGCCACCCGCGAGGGTGTAGCGGGCCAGCTCCTGGCCGTTGGTCTCGTCGACCAGACGGCAGAACGCGTTCTGCACCTCCTGGAACGTCTGGCCGGTGAACGAGTTCACGGTAAAGATGATCTGGTCGATGTGGACCGGGACGCGCTGCAGGTCGACGAGGATCGCCTCGTCGTCACCGCCCTGGCCGGCGCCGCCGACCAGGTTGTCACCGGTGTGCCGCACCGAGCCGTCATCGCTCACGAGGTGGCGGAAGAAGACCACGTCGACGGGCTGCTTGTCCGCGAACAGCACGGCGGACGCGTCGAGGTCGATCTCCCGGGTGCGGGAACCGAACAGCCCTCGCCGGGGGGCGGCCTGCCAGCCGAGTCCCATGCGCACCGCGGTCAGCGTGCCCCCGTCGTTCTTCTGAAGGCTGATGGCCTGACCCTTGGTCAAGTTGACGGTCACGCGCTGTTCCCCTCTCGCACTGTCCCCTGTCGACCGCGGATTCCGCGGACATCAAAACCCTACGCAACGGCGCCGACAGCGCCGAGCCCCGCCCCGAGTTTTGTGGCGGTCCTGCAACACATCCGGGGGACTCGGGGCCCGGCGCCGAAGGAACGGCCGTCAGGCCAGACCCGCCTCCCTCATCTGACGCAGCTCCTTCTTCATCTCGGAGACCTCGTCGCGCAGCCGGGCCGCGATCTCGAACTGGAGGTCAGCGGCGGCAGCGCGCATCCGTTCCGTCAGCTCTTCGATCTGCCCGGCGAGTTCGGCCGCGGGGCGGTCGGTCGGGACCGTCTCCCCTGCCTTGCCCTTGGCGGTCTTGCCACCCTTGGCGCCCTTGGCACCGCTCGCCGCGTGACTGGCCAGCGAGGGAACGGGGCTCTTGGCGCCCTTTCCGTCCTTCGCCTTGCGATAGCCCGACCCGAGCAGTTGCTCCGTGTCGACGTCCTCGCGGGCGATCTGCGCCACGATGTCGTTGATCTTCTTGCGCAGGGGCTGGGGATCGATGCCCTTGTCCGTGTTGTACGCGATCTGCTTCTCCCGGCGGCGATTGGTCTCCTCGATGGCCTTCTCCATCGCCGGGGTGATCTTGTCGGCGTACATATGGACCTGGCCGGAGACATTGCGCGCGGCACGGCCGATGGTCTGGATGAGCGAGGTGCCCGAGCGCAGGAAGCCCTCCTTGTCGGCGTCGAGGATCGCCACCAGGGATACCTCGGGCAGGTCGAGGCCCTCCCGGAGGAGGTTGATGCCCACCAGGACGTCGAACTCGCCCGACCGCAGCTCGCGCAGCAGCTCGACGCGGCGCAGGGTGTCCACGTCGCTGTGGAGATAGCGCACCTGGATGCCGAGTTCCAGGAAGTAGTCAGTGAGGTCCTCGGCCATCTTCTTGGTGAGCGTCGTGACCAGGACGCGCTCGTCCTTCTCGGTGCGCTTGCGGATCTCGTGCACCAGGTCGTCGATCTGGCCCTCGGTGGGCTTGACCACGACCTCGGGGTCGATCAGGCCGGTGGGGCGGATGATCTGCTCGACGAAGCCGTCCGCCCTGGAGAGCTCGTACTTGCCGGGGGTCGCCGACAGATACACCGTCTGGCCGATGCGCTCCTGGAACTCCTCCCACTTCAGGGGGCGGTTGTCCAGGGCGGACGGCAGCCGGAAGCCGTGGTCCACGAGGGTGCGCTTACGGGAGGCGTCGCCTTCGTACATGGCGCCGATCTGGGGCACCGTGTTGTGCGACTCGTCGATGACGAGCAGGAAGTCGTCCGGGAAGTAGTCCAGCAGCGTGTTCGGCGGGGAGCCGGGCAGACGGTCGTCGAAGTGCATCGAGTAGTTCTCCACGCCGGAACAGGTGCCGATCTGGCGGAGCATCTCGATGTCGTAGGTCGTGCGCATACGCAGGCGCTGGGCCTCCAGCAGCTTGCCCTGCTTCTCCAGCGTGGGCAGACGCTCCTCCAGCTCCTTCTCGATGCCGTTGATCGCCCGCTCCATGCGCTCGGGGCCCGCGATGTAGTGGGAGGCCGGGAAGACGTACAGCTGCCGGTCGTCGCTGATGACCTCGCCGGTGAGCGGGTGGAGGGTGGAGAGCGCCTCGATCTCGTCGCCGAACATCTCGATCCGGACGGCCAGCTCCTCATAGACCGGGAAGATCTCGATGGTGTCGCCGC
This sequence comes from Streptomyces sp. NPDC047022, assembly GCF_040644155.1. Lineage (NCBI taxonomy): Bacteria > Bacillati > Actinomycetota > Actinomycetes > Kitasatosporales > Streptomycetaceae > Streptomyces > Streptomyces sp. NPDC047022. The sequence goes on from NZ_JBEYVV010000001.1 coordinate 136,074, forward strand.
GCACCCGGAAGGTTCCGCGGGTGAACGCCACATCGTTGCGCGTGTACTGGATGTCGACGAAACGGCGCAGCAGCTGGTCGCGGTCGATCTCGTCGCCGACGTTGAGGCTCACCATGCGGTCGACGTACTCCTGCGGGGTACCGAGACCGTAGATGCAGGAGACCGAGGCGACCACGACGACATCGCGGCGGGTCAGCAGCGAGTTGGTCGCGGAGTGGCGCAGGCGCTCCACCTCCTCGTTGATCGAGGAGTCCTTCTCGATGTAGGTGTCCGACTGCGGAACGTACGCCTCGGGCTGGTAGTAGTCGTAGTACGAGACGAAGTATTCGACCGCGTTGTTCGGCAGGAGCTCTCGGAACTCGTTGGCCAGCTGGGCGGCCAGGGTCTTGTTCGGCGCCATCACCAGGGTGGGGCGCTGGAGCTTCTCGATCATCCACGCGGTGGTGGCGGACTTTCCGGTGCCTGTCGCTCCGAGCAGGACGACATCCTTCTCACCTGCGCGGATGCGCTTTTCCAGCTCGGCGATTGCCGTGGGCTGGTCGCCGCTCGGCTGGTAGGGGCTGACGACCTCGAAGGGCGCCACCGTGCGTTCGATCTGTGAAACGGGCCGCATGCCATCCACCGTACGACCCCCCACTGACAACGGGGGCCGGATCAGCGTCGCTGCGCGGTACGGGACGGCCGGCGCTCGGGCTGCCGGCGGACGCGGGGCTGTGGACGCCGCCCGGTGCGGGCGAGCTCCGGGTGGGCGGGGACGCCCGGCTTGCGCTCGGCCGGCGGCCGGGCGGGCCTGCCCCTGACCATCAGCGGGTCGAACAGGACGACGGCACCGGCCAGGCACAGGAAGACGAGCGGGCCGATCAACAGCGGGGCGAGCAGGGCGGCGGGCGATTCACCGTCCGGGGCGCCGGATGAGCTGTGCAGATGGACGGTGAGGGCGGCCATGCTCGTGTAGTGCATGCCGCTGACCGCGAGCCCCATGACGATGCTCGCCCCGACGCTCCACAGGAAACCGCGGACCTGTCCGGCCGCCCAGAGAGCGGCGGTCGACGCGACGACCGCGATGACGACGGAGACCGCGACGGTCAGCGTGTTGTAGCCGAGCACGCCGTTCAGCCGCATCCCGGCCATGCCGAGGTAGTGCATCGAGGCGATACCCAGACCCGTCACGGTGCCCCCGGTGAAGAGCGCCACCCCGGTGGCTCCCCGGTAGCCCACGATGAAGACGCCCACGCCGACCATGACGATGGCGACCGCGAGACTCGCGAACGTGATCGTCCGGTCGTAGTGGATGGGGGTCTCCTTGACGGTGAATCCCATCATCGCGACGAAGTGCATGGTCCACACGCCGGACCCGATCGCGGCCGATCCCAGGGCGAGCCAGCCGGCGCGCCAGGACTGGGCGACGCACAACGATCTGATGGTGCAGCGCAGACCGAGCGCGCTGCCGAGGCAGGCCATGAGGAACGCCACGACCGGCGTGACGAGTCCGTAGCTGAAGCCGTCGACGGTGCCCTGCATGCGCGACTGCCCTTCCCGCCCTGATGCGTCCCGGATTTCGAAAAATGCCCCCCATCCCCAGGACCGCTCCGACGGTCAGGGTTGTCGCAGAGAGTATGACTCGCACCTGAACGGTCGAACGATTTTCCGGCAAAGAATCACGGTGCTGCCTCACTTGTGCGGCGGCTGTGAGCGACTTTCGCTGACTCCGGTCATGTGTGGGTTTCCTGCAACGACAAATCCTTACCCTCTGCTGTCAATCTAGTGCTTTACGTGATCGACGACATGAGGAGGACGCATGCAGGTGCGCGTCGCCGCCACCACGACCACCGCGCTCTTCGGGCTCGGCGTCGCCATACTGCCCACGCCCCACGCCGGAGCGGCCGGTGGTGACGGCCCGGTCGTCGTCGCCCACCGCGGTGCCTGCGGGTACGCCCCCGAGAACACGCTGGCCTCGATCGACAGGGCGGCGGCCATGGGCGCCACGTGGGTCGAGAACGACGTCCAGCGCACCAGGGACGGACAGCTCGTCGTCATCCACGACGCCACGCTGGACCGCACGACCGACGTCAAGCGGCTGTACCCGAACCGGGCCCCTTGGCGGGTGAAGGACTTCACAGCCAGGGAAATCGCACGCCTGGACGCGGGCAGCTGGTTCGGGCAACGGTTCGCGGGCGTGCGTGTGCCGACGCTGCGGCAGTACATGGAGCGGGTGTCGCACAACCACCAGAGCCTGGTCCTGGAGATCAAGAACCCGGAGCTGTACCCGGGGATCGAGCGCCAGACCCTCGGCCTGCTGGGCAGCCAGGGCTGGCTCGACCCCGGCCGTCTGCGCGACCGGCTGGTCGTCCAGAGCTTCAGCGCGGACAGCGTGCGGAAGGTCCATGCGCTGCGGCCCGCGATCAGGACGGCGTATCTGGGCACGCCGAAGGTGACGGAGCTGAAGGCGTACGCGCGGTTCGCCGACCAGATCAATTCCGAGTACACCAAGCTCTCTCCCCCGTACGTCTCCGCGGTCCACGCCCTGAAGGGCCCGCACTCGCAGCGGGTCAAGGTCTTCGCCTGGACCGTCAACCGCGCCGACGAGGCCCGGCGGCTGGCCGGCTTCGGTGTGGACGGCATCATCACGAACGTGCCCGACGTGGTGCGCAGAGCCACCACCGCCTCCTGACCCCGAGGGCGCTCCTGGCGCGGGCCGGGCGTCCGTCCGGACCGTGCCAGGAGCGTTGTCAGTGCCCCGCCGTACGGTGGACGCATGGACAGTCATGGGCAGGACGAGCAGCAGCCGGTGTGGGCCGTGGTCGCCACGGACATCGGCCCCCTGCTGCTGGCCGCCACACGCGACGGCCTGGTGAACGTGGTGTTCCACGCGACGGACCCGGTCCGCGACAAGGCTCTGGAACGGCTGGCCTCCCGGCTCGGCACACAGCCCGTCGAGGATCCCGGCTCACCGCTCCTGGCCGAGGCGATACGCCAGCTGACGGCGTACTTCGCGGGCGAGCTGCGTGACTTCGCTCTGCCGCTGGACTGGTCCCTGATCACGGGGTTCAACCGCCAGGTGCTGCGCGAGCTGGCGTCCGGAGTGCCGTACGGGGCGGTGGTCGGCTACGGCGACCTGGCCGGCCGGGTCGGTCAGCCCGGTGCGGCCCAGGCGGTGGGGGTGGCGATGGGTTCGAACCCGCTGCCCGTGGTCGTGCCGTGCCACCGCGTGGTGGAGAGCGACGGGGGCATCGGCGGGTTCGGGGGCGGGCTGGAGACCAAGCGGAAGCTGCTGGCGCTCGAGGGCGTCCTGCCCGAGCCGCTCTTCTGACCCAGCGCGCGTCATTCGCCATCACGCGTTCTGCGCCATCGCGCGTTTCGAGCCATCACCTCTTCCGAACCGTCACCTGATCCGGATCATCGCCCGCTCCGAACCATCACCGCCGAGGGTTTGACCGCAGGCGCCGCCCGCCAGAGATGAAGGAGGACCATACGACAGGAGGCAGGCGCGTGCTGGTGGTGTCCGAAGAGGTACGGGAGGCGCTCGCCGCGCGCCGTCCGGTGGTGGCGCTGGAGTCGACGATCATCGCGCACGGGCTGCCGCGTCCGCGCAATCTCCAGGTGGCGCTGGAGCTCGAGGACGCCGTAAGGCAGGAGGGTGCCGTACCGGCGACGGTCGCCGTCCTCGACGGCCGGGCCCATGTCGGCCTCTACAAGGAGCAGGTGGAGCGGGTCGCGAACGAGGAAGGGATCCGCAAGCTCGGGCATCGCGATCTCCCGCTCGCGGTGGCGGCGGGGGCGAGCGGGGCGACGACCGTGTCCGCGACGGCGCAGCTCGCCTCCCTCGCGGGGGTGCGGGTGTTCGCGACGGGCGGGCTCGGCGGTGTCCACCGGGAATGGACGCTGACCCAGGACGAGTCCGCCGACCTGCGTCTGCTCGCACGGACCAGGATCACCGTGGTGTGCGCGGGCGTGAAGTCGATTCTCGACGTGCCCGCGACCCTGCAGCGCCTGGAGACGCTGGGCGTTGCGGTGGCCGGGTACCGCACGGACCGCTTCCCGGGCTTCTACCTGTCCGACTCCGGGCATCCGGTCGAGTGGACGCTGGAGTCGCCGGGGCAGGTGGCGGAGGTCATGCGGGCGCAGGACGCGCTCCGCGGCCCGGCGTCGGCACTCATCGTCGCCAACCCGGTCCCACGGGAGGAGCAGCTGGATCCCGGTCTTCACGCGCGCGTGCTCGCCGACGCGCTGCAGGCGTGCGAGGCGGAGGGCGTGACGGGCCAGGCGGTCACGCCGTTCCTGCTCGACTATCTGGTCCGGCACACCGAGGGGGCCTCGCTGGACGCCAACCTGGCGGCCGTGCGCGGGAACGTACGCCTCGCGGCGCGGATCGCGGCGGCCTGGGCCGGAGTGTGAGCGGCGCGCTGCTCGTCCTCGGCGACGTCGTCAATGACGTCGTCGCCCGGCACGCCGGCCCGCTCGCTCCGGGCACGGACACGGCCGCCGTGATCCGCACCCTGCCTGGTGGCGCCGGCGCGAATGTGGCGTGCTGGGCGGCTCACTGGGGCTGTCCGGACGTGCGGATGCTGGGACGGGTCGGGGCCGAGTCGGCCGCCTGGCACGAGCGGGAGCTGACGGCGTCCGGCGTGCGGCCCCTGCTCGTGGTGGACCCGGCAGCGCCCACGGGGACGGTGATCTGCCTCGTGGACGGGGGCGCCGCGGCGGAGCGTACGTTCCTCACGGACAGCGGGGCGTCGCTGCGGCTGGCTCCCGCCGACTGGTCGGACGCGTTGCTCGAGGGCGTCTCGCGCCTGCATCTTTCGGGCTATCTGTTCTTCTCCGAACCGAGCCGGGCCCTCGTGGCGACGGCCTGTGCGGCGGCACGCGCGCATGGCGTGCCGGTGAGTGTGGACCCCGCGTCGACGGGGTTCCTCGGCGAGCTGGGCGTGGACAGGTTCCTTTCGCTCGTCGACGGGTTCGACGTGCTGCTGCCCAGCCGGGACGAGGCGTGTCTGCTGACCGGGCTGCCCGACCCGGCGGACGCGGTGGCGAAGTTGAGCCGCCATGTCCCCCTCGTGGTCGCCAAGCAGGGAGCGGAAGGGGCGCTGGTGGCGGCTTCGGGAGCGGTACGGGCCCGGGTCGCGGCCCTCCCCGCGGTGCCCCGCGACACGACAGGAGCGGGGGACGCGTTCACAGGGGCGTTCCTGGCTTCGCTGGTCGCCGGGGCGCAGCCGGAAGAGGCGGCGAGGGAGGGATGCAGGGCGGGAGCCATGGCAGTGGAGAGGGTGGGGGGAAGACCGCCGAGAGCGAGCGGGTAGTCCGCGGTGACTGGCGGGCGCAGCCGCGCCGGCCGTGCTTCCCTCTGTTCCCTCGCTTCCCCTACTCCTTGTACCCCCAGGCCGAGATCATCGGCGCCGTCGCCAGATCCATCGTGCCGGAGGCCACATGGGAAAGATGACGGTCGATCTCCTCGTCGGTGGCGAGTCCGGCGGCAAGGAGCCGGTCCCGGATCTGACGGACGGTCGCGGCTTCGAGTACGGCACAGGCCGGCGAGGTGACGGGGAAGTACGCGTCGGCCTCCACGCGACGCAGGCCGGCCTCGCGCAGCAGGCGCGGGAGCCTGCGGCCGTACGACAGGTCGGCGCCCCGCTCGGCGAGGAGCGTACGGAAGCCCGTGCGCAGGCGGTTGGCGAGCTGCTGTTCGGGGCCGTACTCGTCCGGGCAGATCAGGGGCTGAAGTGCCGGGTCCGCGTCCTCGAGCAGCAGCCGGCCGCCCGGGCGCAGCGCCTTGATCATCGATCGCAACGCCCGTTCCCGGTCGGGGACATGGACCAGGACTAGGCGGGCGTGCACAAGATCGAAGTGTGCGCCCGGCGGCTCATCCGCGCCCACGTCGTGGGTGCGGACCTCGATCTGGGGAGCCGTGGCCGAAACTGCCCAGGAGGTGTCGATGTCGGTGGCGACGACCTTTCCCGTCGGGCCCACCTTTCCGGCGAGCCACGAGACGACCGAGGTACCGCCCGCGCCCACCTCCCAGCAGCGCCAGCCGGGTCCGATGCCGAGGTCTTCGATATGGCGGAAGGTCGTGGGATCGAAGAGGGTGGAGAGCGCATCGAAGCGCCGGCCGGCCTCGGCCTGCTGGTTGTCGAGGAGATACCCGTCGGATGCCGTCATGCGGAGATCATCGCAGGAGGCTCGTCCGTTCTGACGGGGACGGGCGAGGCGGGTGAGGCGCGAGGCAGGCAAGGCAGGCGCGGCAGCCGTCCGCAATGCCCGTGCGCCGGGTGCACAATCCCGCCGCGCCGGGGCAGCGGGACCGCGCGAGGTCAGCGTGTGGCGCTCCTCGCGTAGACACCCTCCACAAAGATGGCCAGCTGGTCGTCCGACAGGTGCTGGGCCAGATCGGACTCGCTGATCATGCCGACGAGACGTTTGTTCTCGATGACGGGAAGCCGGCGGATCTGGTGCTCGCCCATCTGGCTGAGCACTTCGCTGACATCGGCGTTGGCCTCGATCCACCGCGGTGTGCCCCTGGCCATGTCGCCCGCGGTCACACGTGAGGGGTCGTGCCCCATGGCCACGCAGCCGACGACGATGTCGCGGTCGGTCAGGATGCCGCAGAGCCGCTCGTTCTCGTCACTGATGGGCAGCGCACCGACGTTGAGTTCGCGCATGAGCTGGGCGGCGCGGTCCAGGGTCTCGTGAGCGGGGATCCACTGGGCACCTCGGTGCATGATGTCTCCGGCGGTGGTCATGGAGTACCTCCCGTTGCCGGACGGCCGGCGCGGCACGGGACGCACCGCAGGTCCCGGCGCCCTTCATTCTCGCCGTGTCCACGGACGAACGCACCCGGAGGGGCAGTTCCCGGAAGGTGCGGGTCGACGCGAGGGTCACCCCGTCCAGCCGCTCCAGGCGGGATGGCGCGGGTCGTCGGCGCGGACCACGACGTCGGCGGCGTCGCCCGGGGCCGACTCCTCCTCGTAGCGTTCGAAGGCGGGCAGCGTCCAGTGCTCCGGCTCGGGGGTGCGGCGGCGCAGCGCGCCGGGCGAGAGCTGTACATGGACCGTCATGTCGAAGGGGAACCAATGCCGCAGCAGCAGGGGGCCGTGGAGCAGCAGGAGCCCTCCTGAAGGGAGTTGACGGTAGGGGCTGCGGGTTGCGCGGTCGGTGGCCGGATCCCACAGGTCGGGCAGGACGCGGCCGTCGCCACCGGGTTCGAGGGGGCCGAAGACCTCGCGCCACAGGGCGCCGGTGTCGAGCCAGCCGTCGTAGTAGGAGTCGGGGTCCCGGTGGCCGTGCTCGAGGCGGACGGAGGCGGGGCGCAAGAACCCCTCGGTGCCGACGACGAGCGAGACCCGGCCGCGTATGCGCAGTGCGTCGCCGACGCGCCGCGCGAGGTCGCCGGGGTGCGCCGCCGGGGCTCCGTCGAACGCGATGCGGGGCCAGGGGCTGTCGTCGGCCGTCTTCAGACCGAGCAGCCGGTCGGCGAGGAGGTCGCCGAGCCGTTCCCAGGTGATCGCTTCAAGTCGCACAGCACCCATGATGCCGCGCCGTCCGCGATCGCCCGCCTGCCCCCGCCCGCTCCCGCCCGCCCGCGTCCGCCCGCTCGCTCCTCCTCGCGCCGGTATGGTCGTCGCGCGGGCGGGCGGGGAATGAGAGGGACATGGCGCAGACCCCAACTCCTCCGCCCCCGAGCGGACTTCTCGTGTTCCAGCCGCTCAGGCGAAGAAAGCGCTGTGCCCGCTGTCGCAGGGGGCCGTTACCGATGCTGGTGCTGGAGCAGGGGGCACCGTGCTGCCTGGACTGCGCGGACCTCGGGCATCTGGTGTTCCTGCCGCGCGGCGACACGGCACTGACCCGGCGGTCGCGGGAGGCGAGCGCGTTGTCGGCGGTGGTGGTGCGCTTCAACCGGCGCCGGAGCCGTTACGAACGGCAGGGGATCCTCGTCGAGGAGGCGGCGCTCGCGTGGGCCGAGGAGCGGTGCCTGGCGGACGCGGAGGCGCGGCGCAGACGGCGGGCGAGGGACGCGCGACGGCGGGCGGCCGATGACACACGGTTCGCGGACGCCTTCGCCGAGGAGATCCGGCGCCTGTTTCCCGGGTGCCCGCCGCAGCGGGCGCACGCGATCGCCGTACACGCGTCGATACGGGGAAGCGGACGGGTCGGGCGCAGCACGGCGGGGCGGGCGCTGTCGGCGGATGCGGTGACGGCGGCGGTGCGGGCCTCCGTGCGGCATACGGAGACGCCGTACGACCAGCTGCTGATGAACGGGGTGCCCCGGCCGGAGGCTCGGCGGCGTATCGCGGGCGCCCTGGAGTCGGTGCTGCGGGAGTGGCGGCTCCCGGAGGCTGCGTGACCCGGTGGCGGGCCCGGAGCGGCCGCTCAAGGCACCGGCTCGAGGCCACCGGGCCCGGTACCGGCTCCCGGGGTCTGGACGGAGTTCGGCACCAGGGCTCTGACCTGGGCCCCAGCAGTCCATGACAAAGGCGCAGCGCCGAGCGGCGGCCCCGGCGGGGGCGACGTATCGTGGCACGAAACGGTCCCGTACGCGTACGCAGGGGGGCGGCCATGGCCGATCCCAAGGGCTTTATGAACACACCGCGCGAGGACTGGCCCCGCAGGCCCGTCGAGGAACGGGTGAGGGACTGGAACGAGGTGTACGTTCCGGGCGCGCTGCTTCCGATCATCAGCCGGCAGGCGGACCGCTGCATGGACTGCGGCATACCGTTCTGCCACGAGGCCTGCCCGCTCGGCAACCTGATCCCCGAGTGGAACGACCTCGTCTCGCGCGAGGACTGGCGGGTGGCCAGCGACCGGCTGCACGCGACCAACAACTTCCCCGAGTTCACGGGCCGGTTGTGCCCGGCCCCCTGCGAGGCGGGGTGCGTCCTCGCCATCAATCAGCCCGCGGTCACCATAAAGAACGTGGAGGTGGCCATCGCGGACCGGGCCTGGGCGGAGGGTTTCGCTCCGCCGAGACCCCCCGAGCGGCTGTCGGGGCGGACCGTGGCGGTCGTCGGCTCGGGGCCCGCGGGGCTGGCGGCGGCCCAGCAGCTCACCCGGGCGGGGCACACGGTGGCGGTGTACGAGCGGGCGGACCGGATCGGGGGGCTGCTGCGGTACGGGATCCCGGCGTTCAAGATGGAGAAGCGGCATCTGGACCAGCGGCTGGAGCAGATGCGCGCCGAGGGGACCAAGTTCCGCACGTCGACGGCCGTCGGCCAGGACATCGGGGCGGCCGAGCTGCGGGCGCGCTACGACGCGGTGGTGATCGCGACCGGTGCGACGCACTGGCGCGAGCTGGACGTGCCCGGCCGCGAACTGGCCGGAATCCACCAGGCGATGGAGTATCTGCCGCTGGCCGACCGGGTGTGCGAGGGGGACCTGGAGGTCTCGCCGCTGTCGGCGGCCGGGAAGCACGTGGTGATCGTGGGCGGCGGGGACACCGGCGCCGACTGCCTGGGGACCGCGGTGCGTGAGGGCGCCGCTTCCGTGACCCAGCTGGACATCTATCCGCTGCCGGAGCCGGAGCGGAACGACGACACCGAGCCATGGCCGACCTATCCGAAGATCTACCGGCTCTCCGCCGCGCACGAGGAGGCTCGCGACCTGCGCTCGGCGCCCGCGGCGGACGCGGACGCCCGGCTCTTCGCGGCGTCCACGCTCCGCTTCGACGGGGACGCGGAGGGACACGTGCGGACGCTGCACCTGGTCGAGGTGGACGAACGGCGCAGTCCGCTGCCGGGCAGCGGGCGGACGATCCCCGCCGACCTGGTGCTGCTCGCGCTGGGGTTCTCGGGGCCCGACCGCGAGGACGGGCTGATCGACCAGCTCGGGCTCTCGCTCAGCGCACGGGGGACGATCGTGCGCGACGAGGACTTCGCGACCAACGTCCCCGGGGTGTACGTCGCCGGGGACGCCGCACGCGGGCAGTCGCTGATCGTGTGGGCGATCGCGGAGGGGCGGTCAGTGGCGGCGGCGGTGGACCGGCGGCTCAGCGGCGGCGCGTCGCGTCTGCCCGCGCCCATCGGACCGTACGACCGGCCGATGACCGTCTGAGGGCCGCGCATGCTCCCCCGGAGGGGGCCGGTCACGAGAGCAGGAAGTCGGCGTCGCCCGCCTTGGCTCCCTCGATGAACGCGGACATCTCGTCGGAGGTGTAGATCAGCGCGGGACCGTCCGGGTCGGTGGACTGGCGGACGGCGATGCGGCCGTCGGCGAGTTTCATCGCCTCCAGGCAGTTGCCGCCGTTGCCCCCGCTCCACGGCTTGTGCCAGCCCTCGCTGCCCAGGTCACGGGCGGGCATGCCGTTGTAGACGGTTATGCCTGGCGTGATGCTGTCCATTACAGCTCCTTGCGGAGATCCTCGAGGATCTCCTTCGTGCGGTGGGCTGTGGCAGCCTGGGCCGCCATGCGGTCCATGACCTCGAGATGGGTCGCCACCTCGGCCCGCGCATCCAGGTAGACGGCGCCGGTCAGATACTCGCTGTAGACCATGTCCGGCAGCTCCGGCATGGCGAATCGGAACAGTACGAAGGGCCCGTAGGTGCCGGGATGCGGGCCCGAGGCGAACTCGAGCACCTGCAGCGTCACATGGGGCAGCTCCATGACCTCCAGGAGTCTTTCGATCTGGGCTCGCATCACCTCGGGCCCGGTGACCGGACGGCGCAGGGCCGTCTCGTCCATCACGACCCATATGCGGGGTGTCTCCTCGCGTGTGAGCAGTTCCTGGCGCCGTATGCGCAGCGCCACATGGCGTTCGATGTCCTCGGGGCTGGTCCGGCCTATGGCGCCCGAGGTGAGGACGCCTCGCGCGTACTCCTCGGTCTGCATGATGCCCGGCACGAAATGGGGCTCGTACTGGCGGATCAGGGAGGCCGCGCCCTCCAGGCTGACGTACATCGAGAACCAGCCGGGCAGGATGTCGTGGAACCGCTGCCACCAGCCCGGCTTGTTGGCATCCTCCGCCAGCCGTACGAAGGCTTCGGTCTCGTCGTCGCCCACCCCGTAGGCCTTCAGCAGCAGTTGGAGGTAAGGGATCTTCAGACCGACCTCGGCCATCTCCATTCGGCGGATGGTGGCGGGAGCGACACGCAGGACGCTCGCGGCGTCCTCCCGTTTGAGACCGGCGCGTTCCCGCAGGTCCAGGAGGCGTCGGCCGAGGACGACCTGACCGACCGTCGGCGCCGACCGCGGCTCGCTCAACGCGCACCCCCTCCCGTGCTCCTGCTTCCCGACACCCCCGACGGCACTGGTCGAAACCTTTCCGCACCATGCCGCGCCCGCACCCGGACGCGGTGCGCGAACTGGCGGCACGGGCGCGCAGGCCCTCATGCCGAAGGCCCGTGGCCGGTTCCCAACCGACACGGATCGGCCCGCTGTTGCGAGCAGTGTGCCATGCAGCTTCTCGAAGTCACACCGCACTCTGCAATTTTCAGAGTGACCCTTGCCAAGTGTCCGGGTCGAGGCGATAGTGGCAAGCGTGATTCCGCCCGCGCCGTTAGGAACAGACACCGCCTCAGACCGCCTCGGACCGTGTGGCACCGCAGGGGCGGACCCCGGCGCTGCCGCCTGGCGCCGGTTCCGGTTCGAGCTGGCCGCACACCCGGGCTCCGTCGCACGGGCGCGGCAGCTGACGCGTGCCCGGCTGGGCGTCTGGGCGGTGTGCGAGGACACCCGCGAGACGGCCGCGCTGGTCGTCTCGGAGCTGGTGACCAACGCGATCGTGCACACCGCTGGAGAGCGTGTCCTGTGTGAACTGCGCGACGCGGACGACGTGGTGCGCATAGCCGTACGGGACGAGGGGTGCGCCCCCGGCGAGCCGCGCCCCGTTCCGCAGCGCCCCGATGAGGAGCACGGGAGGGGATTGCTTCTCGTCGCGGGTCTGTGCCGGGCCTGGGGGGTCCAGGATGCGAGTCCTGGGCTGCTGGTGTGGGCCGAACTGGCCCGGGAGGCGGGGCCTTCGGCCTCCGGCGAACCGCCTCGCCCGGCGCACCCGTCCCGGGACCTGCCGTGTTCCGGCGGCAGGTCCCGGGCGACCGGGGACACGCAGGCGCGGTCCGATCTCGGGTGGGGTGCCAAGAAGCCGCCGGTGAACGGAGAGGGGCGGTCCGACCCGGGCTGGGGCCCCCGGCGTCCCGCGCCAGACGGCCGGGATTCCGGTGCGGACGCGTCCCTGGGGACGGGGCCCGGATGGTGGTGACGGGTGCGGGCCCCGCTGGGCCCGGGACCGCGCAGGTCCTGGCCCTGGACTCGCTGGTCCGTCTCGGACGTGCGCGGCGGGTGTCCTCGGCTGCGTGCGGACGGCTCCCGATCCCCGAAGGCATGGCGGTCCCGCTCGGGTGGGACGCGGTGGCCGTGCCCGCCCGCCACGGTCCGCTGCTGCTGCCCAGGCTGCCGAGGATCGGCTGCGTGTACGCCGGCCGGACCGAGTGGTGGTGGATCGTCCCCCGCGACTCCGACGTCGCGCTCCACTGGCCGGCACCCGCTCGCTACGTGCGAGGCGCCCTCGTGCCGGATGCGCCGGACGCCCCCGGACTCATCCACCGTCCCGGCGACAACGTGCCCTACACCCCGCCGATCCCGCTGTATCTGGCGCTGTGCCACGTCACGGGGACCGCTCCCGCCTGGTCACGTCCGCTCAGCGCCTGACCGGTCGGCCGCACGGCCGGTGTCCCTGTCCCCGTGTCCCTCGCGACAGGGACAGCACGCCTAGTCGGCCGTCTCCGCCCCTGGTACGACCACCAGGAACGCGTCCGTCGCGAGATCCATGACGACCTCCGCCGGCTGTCCCTCCAGGCGGCGCGCCTGCGCGAACTCCTCCGCAGGCCACGATCCGCGCGGTCCGCCGGCCGGAAACCGCTCGAGCACCGTTCGCCCGTTCATCACCCCGCACCTCCTGACGCATCGCATCCGTGCCCCGGCGAGCCGTTCACGGTCCGCTATCGGGTATCTCCTGTCGGCTCATCGGGTTAAACGCCTCCTCCCGCCTGAACGGCTCGTGAAGTGACGGTACTGAGACGTATCTGACACTCGGTCGGCACGAAGGACGGACCGGCGAAGTGCTCTGGAGAAGGGAAGAGACCTGACAGGAAGGCGTGAAGGGAAGCCGGGAAGAGAAGCCGGGAAGGGAAGTCGAGAGGAAAGTCGTGGAGGAAGATGTGGGAACAGGAGCGGGCCCGAGGGCGTAGCCGGCCCCCGGGCCCTGTGATGCCGCCCGTATGGGCACGCCGGCACGCTTGAGAGCCCAGGTCAGTCGTTATGTCGCCGCGTCCTGCCTTTGGACCATCGCGCATCGAGCTGCGCGAGCCGGACTTGAACCGGCATTTCGACGTCCGGGGCCTGGGCCCGGTCGATCCGGCGATCGGCGGCGAATGCTGAGTCTGGAGCAATAGTCTGAGATTGATCGCGGTCTGCCTCTGCCGAGTTGGGCTACCGCGGCAGGAGTCCGTGCCGCGGGGAGGACTCGAACCTCCACTGGGACCGCGCAGTCACGACAAGCCTCAGCTTCAGCTTGCGCTCCTCGCGCACCCCGGCCGTCGAGCACACGGCCGGGGAGTTCATGAGGCTACCCGAACAGGTAGCCGAACACCGCGTCACCGACCCGCTGGTCGACGACGTCCACGGCGTTCGCCTCCTCGCGGGCGAACTTGACGGCCTGCTGGAGCTTCTCGACCCGGTCGAGCAACTCGTTCACGCGCCGGGCGGGAAGGGCGCCGGAGAACTTCACGGTCGTCCAGTGTCCGACCGGCACGTCCTCGTAGTACACCTCGACCTGCGCCGGGTGCTTGTCGGTGGCCTCGGCCTTGACGTGGTTGCGGGGCACCTTCTTCGTCCGCAGGGTGCGCACCGGCTCGGTCTTCCAGGCGTCGGTGGACGGGTCCTGGGCCCAGGACTCGGAGGCGTCGAGCACCGGCAGCTTGCGTACGAAGGTGTTGAGGTCGACGAGTTGCTTCTCCAGGAAGAGCAGATACGCCACCGGGACGTCCGCGACGAGTACACGTCCGTCCACCTTCACATCCGCCTTGGCCGTGCAGTTGGCCCAGTCCTTGGTGGCGGTTACGTCGAACAGCCGGGTGAGCGTCCCGGCGGTCTGCCGCAGCACGTCCTCGGCCTGCACCTGGACCCGCGTGGACTCGGGCGGCAACTGCTCGCCCTCTTCGTCCTTCGGCTGGTACGTACGCGAGATTCCGGCCAGCAACGCGGGCTTCTGCAGGCCGTGGTGAGCAGCCGTCAGGTCCTGGTGCGACTTGGACTTGACGCCCTTCTCGACCGCGATGATCTGATTGAGTTTCGCCACGCCGCAGACGGTAGCAACGAGGCCGGGGTGAATTCGCAGGATTATCGGGCGGCAGGGTGGTCCCCGGCGACAGGCCGAATATCCGGGGGGTGACTACCGATCGTGCTCCGGTGTGGTCGGCAGGCCCGCCGTCTCCCCCGCCGTGCGCAGTACGTCCCGCAGCATCCGGGGGGTGAGACGTCCGGTGAAGGTGTTGCGCTGGCTGACGTGGAAGCACCCGAACAGTTCCAGTCCCTCCAGCTTCACCCGGGCCCCGTGCCCGAAGGCCGGCCGGGGACGCGGCACCGGAATGCCCGTCTCCGCCAGAGCGGTCAGGGCGGACTGCCAGCCGAAGGCGCCGAGCGCGACCACGCACCGCAGCGAGGGCCTCAGCAGCCGCAGCTCCTGCACAAGCCAGGGCCGGCAGGTGTCCCGTTCCTCGGTCGTCGGCTTGTTGCCGGGCGGGGCACAGTGCACCGGGGCGGTGACGCGCACCCCGTACAGTTCGAGGCCGTCGTCCGCGGACACCGATGTCGGCTGCGAGGCGAGCCCCACGGCGTACAGCGCCTCATAGAGCACGTCTCCCGAACGGTCCCCGGTGAACATCCGGCCGGTCCGGTTCCCGCCGTGGGCCGCGGGGGCGAGACCGACCACCAGCAATCGGGCGTCCGGCGGTCCGAAGCCCGGCACCGGCCTCCCCCAGTAGGTCCAGTCCGCGAACGCGGCACGCTTGGTGCGGGCCACCTCCTCGCGCCATGCGACCAGACGGGGGCACGCACGGCATCCCGTGATCCGCTCGTCCAAAGAGGCCAGACCGCTGCCTTCCATTCCTCCACGGTAGGACCGGTCGGGCGCGGACAGCGGCCGGCGGAGCGCCGTTCTCCGTCCGGCGCGGAAAAACCCGTCCGGTCGGCCCGGCTCGGGAGGCTAGGCTCGGGAACATGGCTTCACCAGGTGTGGACGACGACAGGGCGGGCCACGGGGACGGCGCAGACGCGACCCGTGTGGCCGCCGACCGGGAGTCCCGGGCGGACCGTGCACCTCGGGCGGGCCGTCCGGGTGCCGAGGGGACGCGGGAGAGCCGGGGCGCAGACGTCCCGGGCGCGCCCGGCCAGGCCGTCGTGGACCCGCAGGTCCCGGACACCGGCGCCGCGGACGCGAAGACCGCCGCCGCGGTGGCCGCCGCCGCGGCCGCCGGCCCCTCCACCGGCGAGAGCGTGCGCATCGACAGCTGGATCTGGTCCGTGCGGCTCGTCAAGACCCGGTCGGTCGGCGCCACCGCTTGCCGGGGCGGCCATGTGCGGGTCAACGGCGAGCGGGTGAAGCCCGCCTACGCCGTACGCGTCGGCGACGAGGTGCGTCTGCGCCACGAGGGACGGGAGCGGATCGTGGTGGTGAAGCGCCTGATCCGCAAGCGGGTGGGCGCCCCCGTGGCCGTCCAGTGCTACATCGACAACAGTCCGCCCCCGCCGCCCCGCGAGGCCGTGGCTCCGGCCGGGCTCCGCGACCGCGGCGCCGGTCGCCCGACCAAGCGCGACCGCCGCGAGCTGGAACGCCTCCGTGGCCTGGCGGGGGCCCCCGGCAGCGGCTTCGCAAGCGCCTACGGGGCTCAGGGCCGCTCAGGAGGCCAGGGCCGCCCGGAAGGCCCCCAGCACTCCGGCGCCCGGAACCGGTCCCCCGGCCGGGGTGGCTCCGGGGGCGCGTGACGGAGCCGGTTCACGGCCCCGCCGCGCTCCTTCACACCGGCATGTCACCGGCCCCCGGCGTCCGCCTTCACGGCTCGCGCCCACATCCGGTCCTCGGTCAGATACCGGTCCACCTTCAGCCCTGCCTCATCGAGTGCCTCCTCGAACTGTTCCCTGGTCAGCGGCCGGGCCAGGAAGGTCTGTGTCCAGCTCGCGTCGGGGAATTCGTACTCGGCGCGGACCTGGCGCACTCCGTCCCCGATCGGCCGTGAGTACGCGATCCGTATCGTGAAGCCCCGTGGATCGACCCGCTCGCGTGGCACGTTCACGTGGTAGTCCTCCGCCTCTCGCTGGATGAGCACGCATCCGCCGTCCGCCACATGCCGGGCGCATGTTCTGAGCAGCCCTCGCCGTACCTCCGCATCCCCCGCGTGCACGAGGAACGACGCCAGCATCACCACGTCGAACGTCTCCCCCAGATCGAGAGCCTCGACAGGGCTGCACACCGTGCGTGCTCCGCGCACACGCTCCAGCATCTGCGGTGACTCGTCCACCGCCGTCACCGTGAATCCGCGCTCCAGCAGGGGATGGGTCATCCGGCCGACCCCGCTGCCCAGCTCGAGGATGCGCGCACCCGCCGGCACGGCCGCGGCCACGATGTCCGGTTCGTCGCCGGGCGGCAGCCGCGCATACAGCTCGACGGCGCAGCCGTCCGGCGTGATCGCGCCGGGGCCGGTGCCCTGATATCCCTCTCGCGTGTTCGCCTTCATGCCCGTTCAACGGGCGGCCCTCCGCGCCCCGTTCCCTCACCCCCGTCACTCGATGGAGTGATAGTTCGAGGAGGGAACGTGCGTGCGGTGGGGTGGGTCAGAGCGCGAACCAGCCCTGCCCGCCGTACCAGTGCCCGCCCTCCCGCAGATGGTCCACCACGGCACGCTCGACACTGCTTCGCCTCGGCAGCCCCTCCAGTGGAAGCTCGGGATCTCCGAAGACGAAGCCGATCGGCATGCTGTCGTCCGGCGTCGTCTCCTGGTGCGCGAGTGCGAACCGGTCCTGGAAGCGGACGATGTTGGAGTCGGCGGGCAGCCTCAGCTTGAGCTGGGGGTCCAGGAGCCAGGAGTCGCACACGGCGATCTCGTACCCTTCGTCCGGATAGTGCTCGGCGAAGAACGCGCGTGCCAGCGCCAGGGACCGCTCACAGGCGGACGGGGTCAGAGCGCCGTAGAAGTCGGGTATGTGCAGGCTCAGGCACGGGTCTCCGGGTCCCAGTCCCCGGCCCGCCGCCGCGACGGCGCGCCCGGTGCGCTGCCCCAGCCGTGTCCGCTGGTACTGCAGCCGCCCCAGCTGGAACAGTTCCCCGTGGAAGTAGAGCGCCGTCCACCAAGGGAACAGCAGCCCTCCCCTCCCGCGCCGCCGGCGGTGCACCGCCATATGGCGTCCGAGGTCCGCGAGAGTGCGGCGGGTGACCTCCTCCGGCACACCGCGCTCACGGTGATAGGCGCGCACGTACGGCAGCGCCGCGACAAACACGTACACCGGGAAGTACCGCCCGAGCGGGCCCGCCGAGTCCGGGAACAACGGCGGCTCCCAGCCCTTCCCGATCTCCCCCATGTCCCGTACGAAGCGGGCGACGCACCGCGACAGCAGCGTCGTCGCCTCCTCGTCCCGTGCGAGCCGGGCGCGCAGTGCGACGAGGCCGTTGATGTCCTCGTGGGGTACGGACAGGTCGAGCAGGACGCCGGGCAACTCGTCCGCGCCGGGCAGGGCCACGTCCGTGGGCGCCTCACCCTCCGCCTCGAGATCCCTCAGCCAGCCCGCGAGCCTCGCGTCCGCCCGCAGCGCCTCCAGCAGCACCATCGCCTCCCCCGGGTACCGAGTACCGGCACCGAGTACGGAGCACCGAGCACCCGCTCGCACTCACGCGGTCCGCGGTCCGCCGGATCCGGCGGACCCTTCCATGGTGAACGTGCACCACGAAGGGTACTTATGGCGGTAGGAGCAATGATGGGGATGCGTACGGGCAGTGAACCGACGACAGCACGCAGTGCTCTGCGGATGCGCTTGTGGCTGTCCGTCTGGGGCATGGCGTGGGCGACGTTCGGACTGATCGCCTTCGCCCTCGTCGGACGGCCCGGCTGGGCTGCCGCATGCGGTGTGCTGTGGGTGGTCGTCTGCGTCGACCTAGTGGTGATCCTTCGGCACATGCACCAAGGCCCCCACTGGCAGCCGGGCCGCGATGTCCCGCCGTATCCTCCGCCGGAACGACGTGACAGGTAGACGGCCGAAACGGCGGGCCTGTGGAGCCCGCCACACAGTGGTGGCCGCCAGGCGCACGGCACGGGCGCCTACGACTCGAAACGCGCCGCCTTCAGGTACTCCGGGTTCGGGTCCAGTGCGGCGGCCAGACGGAAGTGCCGCTTCGCCTCTTCCGGGCGGGCCTGGCGTTCATAAGTGCGGGCCAGCGCGAAGTGCGCGAACGCGTTGTCCGGCTCGCGTTCCAGCACGATGCTGAACTCCAGCTCGGCGGGGCGCAGTTGCGCGGCGGCGAAGA
This sequence comes from Streptomyces sp. NPDC047022, assembly GCF_040644155.1. Classification (NCBI taxonomy): domain Bacteria; kingdom Bacillati; phylum Actinomycetota; class Actinomycetes; order Kitasatosporales; family Streptomycetaceae; genus Streptomyces; species Streptomyces sp. NPDC047022. The sequence continues at coordinate 154,567 of NZ_JBEYVV010000001.1, forward strand.
AGGCTCGGGCGCGCAGCAGCCGCGCCGCCGTGTTCTCGGGGTGCGCGGCTATCACTGCGTCGAGCAGTTTCACCGCGCCCCGCGGGTCCCGCGCGGCGAGCAGTTGCTCCGCGGCGCGGAAGTCGATCACGTGGGTCTCCGGAGTACGTCCGGTCGGATCGCTGTTCTGGGGCACGGCAGAGTCCTTCCCTCACTGAACCCGTTCAACGCCCCCGACCTCGACCGCTATTCCTGTGCGCCCCGCGCCCTGCCGCTGAGCTCCGCCCATACGTCCCTCACGCTCCGCTCCAGCCGCTCCAGGGGGACGTCGTTGTCGATGACGATGTCGGCGATCTCCAGACGCTTCTCGCGCGTCGCCTGGGCGGCCATACGCGCGCGTGCGTCCTCCTCGCTCATGCCGCGCAGACGGACGAGCCGGTCGAGCTGGGTTGCGGGGCTCACGTCCACGACGACCACGACGTCGTAGAGCGGGGCCAGCGCGTTCTCGGCGAGGAGCGGCACGTCATGGACGACCACGGCGTCCTTGGGTGCGGCGTCCTCCAGCTCACGGGAGCGGGCGCCCACCAGGGGGTGCACGATCGCGTTCAGGACGGAGAGTTTCTCGGGGTCGGCGAAGACGATCGCACCCAGCGCCGGACGGTCCAGCCCGCCGCCGGGCAGCAGGACCTCCTGCCCGAATGCCTCGACGACCGCGGCCAGCCCGTCAGTTCCGGGCTCCACGACCTCACGTGCGATGCGGTCCGCGTCGATCAGCACGGCGCCGCACTCCACGAGCAGCCGGGACACCTCGCTCTTGCCGGCGCCGATGCCGCCGGTCAGTCCCACGGACAGCACGACCGCGCCTCCACCTCCCGCCCCGCCGCGGTCGCCGCCGCGGGGAGAACTCGCCGACTCCGATACCGCCGGTCAGCCCACCGGGGGCCGCCTCCGCGTGGGCGGAGGCCGGTGGGGTGCGGTCATGTCCGTCACCTTAGCGGATCAGTTCTCGCCCTCCCGCTCCGCCAGGAACCGCTCGAACTCCCGCCCGATCTCGTCCGCCGAGGGGATCTCCATCGGCTCGGCGAGCATATTGCCGCGCGTCTCGGCGCCCGCGGCGGCGTCGTACTGGTGCTCAAGGCCCTGCACGAGGGCGACCAGTTCCTCGTCGCCCTCCTGGATCTGCCGGTCGATCTCCGTCTGGGTGCGGTGGGCGTCCGTGCGCAGGGCGTGGGCGGCACTGGGCAGGACGAGCCCCGTGGCGGCCGTGATCGCCTCCAGGGTGGTCAGCGCGGCGTCCGGATACGTCGAGCGGGCGATGTAGTGCGGTACGTGCGCCGCCACGCCCAGGACGTCGTGCCCGGCTTCCATCAGGCGGTATTCGATCAGGGACTCGGCGCTGCCGGGGACTTGCGCCTCCTGGAAGGGGCTGCGGTGGCCGGGTACGAGGTCGGCGCGGTTGCCGTGCGGGGTGAGCCCCACCGGGCGGGTGTGCGGCACCCCCATGGGGATGCCGTGGAAGTTCACGGACAGCCGGACGCCGAGCCGCTCCACGATCTGCCGGACGGCCATCGCGAAGCGCTCCCACTCGACATCCGGCTCGGGTCCGGACAGCAGCAGGAAAGGCGCCCCGGTGGCGTCCTGGACGAGGCGCACCTCGATCGTGGGCTCCTCGTAGTGCGTCCAGCGGTCGCGCTTGAAGGTGAGCAGCGGGCGACGAGCCCGGTAGTCAACGAGCCGGTCGTGGTCGAAGCGCGCCACGACCTGCTGGGGAAGCGAGTCGAGGAGCCGGTCCACGATCTGTTCGCCGGTCTCACCCGCGTCGATGTAGCCGTCGAAGTGGTAGAGCATCACCAGGCCGGCCGACTCCTGGGCGAGCGCCATGTCTACGACGGCCAGCCCCTTCGGCTCCCATACGTACAAACCCTGTGGATCACGCACCAGACCGCTCCTCCTCGTGTTCGTACTCCACAACGTGAGCCGGGGCATGGTGATTCCCGCTCCGGGGCAATCCCGGAGTTCAACTTGCGGGGAGGGTCCCGTCGCCGGTTACGGGCCGTCAGAAATGCCCGTGCCCGCCCGCCTTCCGCGTGCCCGGGTACGACACACCGAGGGCCCGCATCCCCTGGGGGATACGGGCCCTCGATCGACGGCTAGGCGTCAGAGGCGAGCGTCAGCTCAGCTCTGGCCACCGGCCAGCTTCTCGCGCAGCGCAGCGAGCGCCTCGTCCGAGGCCAGGGCGCCGGAGTTGTCGGCACCCTCGGAGGAGTACGAACCGCCGGTCGCGGCCGGAGCGGCGGCCTCGCCACCCTCGGCGGCAGCGGCAGCGTCGGCCTCGCGGGACTTGATGACCTGCTGCTGGTGCTGCTCGAAGCGGGTCTGCGCCTCGGCGTACTGGCGCTCCCACTCCTCGCGCTGCTTCTCGTAGCCCTCGAGCCAGTCGTTGGTCTCGGGGTCGAAGCCCTCGGGGTAGATGTAGTTGCCCTGGTCGTCGTAGGACGCGGCCATGCCGTACAGGGTCGGGTCGAACTCGACCGAGGCCGGGTCGGCACCGAAGGACTCGTTGGCCTGCTTCAGCGAGAGGCTGATGCGGCGACGCTCGAGGTCGATGTCGATGACCTTGACGAAGATCTCGTCGTTGACCTGGACGACCTGCTCCGGGATCTCCACGTGGCGCTCGGCCAGCTCGGAGATGTGGACCAGACCCTCGATGCCCTCGTCCACGCGGACGAACGCACCGAACGGAACCAGCTTCGTGACCTTACCGGGCACGACCTGGCCGATCTGGTGGGTGCGGGCGAACTGCTGCCACGGGTCTTCCTGGGTCGCCTTCAGCGACAGGGAGACACGCTCGCGGTCCATGTCGACGTCGAGAACCTCGACGGTGACCTCCTGGCCGACCTCGACGACCTCGGACGGGTGGTCGATGTGCTTCCAGGACAGCTCGGAAACGTGGACCAGACCGTCGACGCCACCCAGGTCCACGAAGGCACCGAAGTTGACGATCGAGGAGACCACGCCGGAGCGGACCTGACCCTTCTGGAGGGTCGTGAGGAACGTCTGGCGGACCTCGGACTGGGTCTGCTCGAGCCAGGCGCGGCGGGACAGGACCACGTTGTTGCGGTTCTTGTCCAGCTCGATGATCTTCGCCTCGAGCTCCTTGCCGACGTACGGCTGGAGGTCGCGGACGCGGCGCATCTCGACCAGGGAGGCCGGGAGGAAGCCGCGGAGGCCGATGTCGAGGATGAGACCACCCTTGACGACCTCGATGACGGTACCGGTGACGATGCCGTCCTCTTCCTTGATCTTCTCGATGGTGCCCCAGGCACGCTCGTACTGGGCGCGCTTCTTCGAGAGGATCAGGCGGCCTTCCTTGTCCTCCTTCTGGAGAACCAGGGCCTCGATCTCGTCGCCGACGGCCACGACCTCGTTCGGGTCGACGTCGTGCTTGATCGAAAGCTCGCGGCTCGGGATGACACCTTCGGTCTTGTAACCGATGTCGAGCAGGACCTCGTCCCGGTCGACCTTCACGATGACGCCGTCGACGATGTCGCCGTCGTTGAAGTACTTGATCGTCTCGTCGATCGCGGCGAGGAAGGCTTCCTCGTTACCGATGTCGTTGACCGCTACCTGCGGGGTGGTGGCGGTGGTCTCGGTGCTGCTCGTCATGTGGGAAAGGGCTCCGGTACGGACATTGAAGTCGTAGGTACTGCTTACGCCGGGAGCCCGTTTCGCTCTGCCGAAGCCGGACAGCCTAGGAAGCGCCACGATGGGACACCAGGTGCCCGATGGCGCCTCGACAACCGAGGGGACATACAACAGATGCGAGCGCAGCCTGCTAGGTCCGAGGTGCGCAGGCCCGCAGCGCAACTTGTAGCATACGGGGGCAGGCGGACAGGGTCAATGCGCGAAGCGCGCACCGGGTGCGGTTCCCCGCATTCCCGGCACAAGTCTCCGCGTGACGCCACCCGTATACCGGACACGCCATGAGGCCGTTCTGGCCAGAGCCCCTCTTCCGCGACACCGCCGAGGCGGGTTGGACGGAAGAGTACGACGAGGGAGCCGATCATCCAAGAGCCCGAGCAGTTCGAGCCGGAAGCCACCCGACGAGCGGCGGGAATCACGGAGAGTTCCCGGGCCAACCGTGGCTGGTGGGACCGGAACGCGGACGAGTACCAGACCGAGCACGGCACCTTCCTCGGCGACGACCGCTTCGTGTGGGGACCCGAGGGGCTGGACGAGGTCGAGGCCGAGCTGCTCGGCCCGGTGGAGGACCTCAAGGGCAAGGACGTGCTGGAGATCGGCGCCGGCGCGGCCCAGTGCTCACGCTGGCTGTCCGCGCAGGGCGCCCGCCCGGTGGCCCTCGACCTCTCCCACCGCCAGCTCCAGCACGCGCTGCGCATAGGCTGCGCCTTCCCCCTCATCCAGGCCGACGCCTGTGCCCTGCCCTTCGGCGACGCCACCTTCGACCTGGCGTGCTCGGCCTACGGAGCGCTGCCGTTCGTCGCCGACCAGGTCATGGTCCTGCGTGAGGTGCGCCGGGTGCTGCGCCCCGGCGGCCGGTTCGTCTTCTCGGTGACGCACCCGATCCGCTGGGCGTTCCCGGACGAGCCCGGGCCCGAGGGCCTGACGGTGTCGGCCTCCTACTTCGACCGCACGCCCTACGTCGAGCAGGACGAGGAAGGCCGGGCGGTGTACGTGGAGCACCACCGGACGCTCGGCGACCGGGTACGGGACATCGCCGCCTCCGGTCTGCGCCTGGCCGACCTGGTCGAACCGGAGTGGCCCGCCTGGAACACCTCCGAGTGGGGCGGCTGGTCGCCGCTGCGCGGGGGCCTGATCCCCGGCAGTGCGATCTTCGTGTGCGAGCGTGACTGAGGGGCCGGACCACACGGCCGAGGGGCCGGTTCCAGCCGATCCGCGGTGATGGCGGCGCGCACGCGTATGCGCCGGGCGTCTCGCTGCGCGACAAGGTCGCCCAGAGGGCACGGCAGCGGGCCGAATGGCACCGGAAGCAGTACTGCCTGCGCTGCCGTCACGACTTTCTTCCCTGCCGGGGCCGCCTGGTCACGACTTCCTCCCCTGCCGGGGCCGCCTGGAACACTGGTGCGGTGATCCGCCACGACGCCCTCGGCCGCCTCCCGGTCCGCTCCGCCGTACCCGCCCTCCAGGACGCGCTGGAGGAGCACGGTGTCGCGGTGCTGTGCGCGCCGCCCGGCACCGGCAAGACGACGCTTGTGCCACTGGTCCTTGCCGGGCTGGTGGGCGAGGGCCCCGCGCGCAGTGTGGTGGTCGCCGAACCCCGGCGGATCGCCGCGCGGGCCGCGGCCCGGCGGATGGCGTGGCTGCTCGGGGAGAAGCCCGGCGGCAGCGTCGGCTACACCGTGCGCGGCGAGCGGGTGACCGGGCGCCACACGCGCGTGGAGGTCGTCACCACCGGTGTGCTGCTCCAGCGGCTGCAACGCGACCAGGAGCTGGCGGGCGTCGACGTGGTGGTGCTGGACGAGTGCCACGAGCGGCACCTGGACGCCGACACGGTCGCCGCTTTCCTGCTCGACGTGCGGGAGGCCCTGCGGCCCGAACTGCGGCTGGTGGCGGCCTCGGCCACGACGGACGCGCGGGGCTGGGCCCGGCTGCTGGGCGGCGCCCCGGTCGTCGAGGCGCAGGGCGTGTCGCACCCGGTCGAGGTGGTGTGGGCGCCTCCCGCCCGACCCGTACGGCCGCCGCACGGACTGCGCGTGGACCCGGCGCTCCTCTCACATGTGGCGTCGGTGGTGCGCCGGGCGCTGGCCGAGTGCGAGGGAGACGTCCTGTGCTTCCTGCCCGGCGTCGGGGAGATCGCCCGTGTGGCGGGGCAGCTGGGCGACCCGGACGGCGTGGAGGTGCTCCAGGTGCACGGCAGGGCGCCGGCGGACGTGCAGGACGCGGTGCTGTCCCCCGGTGCCCGGCGGCGCGTGGTGCTGTCGACGGCAGTCGCGGAGTCCTCACTGACCGTGCCCGGCGTGCGGGTGGTCGTCGACTCCGGGCTCGCGCGCGAGCCGCGGGTGGACCACGCGCGCGGGCTGAGCGCGCTGACGACCGTGCGGGCCTCGCAGGCGGCGGGACGGCAGCGCGCGGGCCGGGCGGGCCGGGAGGCTCCGGGACGGGTGTATCGCTGCTGGCCGGAGGCCGAGGACGCGCGGCTGCCGCGCTTCCCTGCGCCGGAGATCAGGCTTGCCGATCTGACCGCCTTCGCGCTGCAGACGGCGTGCTGGGGCGACCCGGACGCGACCGGGCTGCGCCTGCTCGACGCTCCGCCGGGCGGGGCGATGGCCGCCGCGCGGTCGGTGCTCTCGGCGATCGGCGCGGTGGACGGGTCGGGGCGGGCCACGCGGCGGGGCGCCCGGATGTCCGGACTCGGTCTGCATCCGAGGCTGGCCCGTGCGCTGCTGGACGCGGCGCCGGAGGCCGGTACGGACCGGGCCGCTGAGGTCGTCGCGTTGCTGAGTGAGGAGCCGCCACGGGAGTACGGGGACGACCTGGCCGGGGCATGGCGGGCGGCCCGCCGCGGAGGCGACGCGTACGCGGCCCGCTGGCGGGAGGAGGCGCGCCGGCTGCGGGCCGCGGCGGGGGACGCCGCCGAGGGCTCCGTGCGGCGTACGGCCGGAGGTCGCGGGAGCCACGCTCCAGCGGGTTCGCACCCTGCCTCCCCCGGGCCGGACGGCACCTCCCCCGGACCGGGCGGCGCGGCGCACCCGCGCGACGATCAAGTCGTGGGCCTCGTCGCGGCCCTCGCCTTCCCGGAGCGTCTCGCGCGGGAGGACGGCGGGTCGTATCTGATGGTGAACGGCAGCAGGGCGGAGCCCGGGGACGGATCGGGTCTGCGCGGCGCCCCGTGGCTCGCGGTCGCCGTCGCCGACCGGCCCGTCGGAGCACGGCACGCGCGCGTGCGTCTCGCCGCCGTGGTGGACGAGGAGGTGGCGCGCCGGGCCGCCTCGGCGGTGCGCTCCGAGAAGGACGAGGTGCACTGGGCCGACGGGGATGTCGTCGCCCGGCGCGTGGAACGGCTCGGGGCCGTCGAGTTGACGGTGCGTCCGCTGCGGGAGCCCGCCCCGGCGCTGTTGGGGCAGGCTCTCAGGGAGGGGCTTCGCGAGGAGGGTCTGGATCTGCTGCGCTGGACCCCTCAGGCTCGGCTGCTGCGGCAGCGGCTCGCCTTCCTGCGGCTTCACCTGGGCGAGCCCTGGCCCGGCGTCGACGACGAGGCGCTCCACGCGCGCGTGGACGAATGGCTGGAGCCCGAACTGGGCCGCGCCCGGCGCCGTGCCGACCTGGCGCGGATCGATGCCGGGCAGTGCCTGTCCCGGCTGCTGCCCTGGTCCACCGGGGATGCCGCGCGCCTCGACGAACTGGCTCCGGAGCGGATCACCGTCCCCAGTGGCTCCCGGATCGCGGTCGACTACACCGCTCCGGAGCGCCCCGTCCTCGCCGTAAAGCTCCAGGAGATGTTCGGGCTGCACGCGTCACCGGAGATCGCGGGCGTGCCGGTCCTCGTCCATCTGCTCTCCCCCGCCGGGCGCCCGGCCGCCGTCACCGCCGATCTCGCCTCCTTCTGGCGGGACGGCTACCGCGCCGTACGGGCCGAGTTGCGGGGCCGTTACCCCAAGCATCCCTGGCCCGAGGACCCGGCCGCCGCGGAGCCGACCAGGCACACGAACGCACGGCTCAGGCGGTGAACGGCTCCGGCTCCTCGGTTCAGGCGGTGACCGGCCCCGCTTCCTCGGTTCCCGCCGAGACCGGCCCCGGCTCCTCGCTTCCGGCCGTGACCGGATCCGGCTCCTTCGTCCCGGCTTTTTCGGCGGGCGCCTGCTCACCGGGGCGCCGGCCCCGTGCCTCCAGGTACAGGGACAGCGCCAGCAGGCAGACGCCCAGTACGAGGAAGCCCCACGGCAGGTAGGACGTCAGCATCAGGATCGGCAGGCGGTTGTGCTTGACCAATGCGACCGTCGACTTGATGTAGTCCTCGCGCATCTTCACATCGCCCGCGAACGCCGTCACCTTGTCCCGGCCGCCCAGGAGCGTGCCGCCCCGCAGCTCCTCCTTGTGGATCTCCTCGCCGTAGACGGGCGCACCGGTGACCGGCTCGACCCAGAACCGGCGGACCGTGGTGTACCAGCGGGTCGTGCCGGTCTTCGCGACCGACTCCGGGGTGATGCCCTGCACGGGCATGGACTTGGGCATGGGCACCTTGGTCCAGGGGATGGTCTGCTCGAAGTAGTAGACCTTCACGCCCCGGAAGGTCCGGGTGCCCTCGTAGTGGATGGGAGACGTGGTGCGTGTCTGCGCGTCGAAGTATTCGTAGTCCCGCTTCTGGGTCAGGAACGGCCACTTGAACTCGATGCCGTCCCGTCGCACGGGGTCGCCGTCCACCGTCTCGCCGGTCGCGTGGACGGGGTCCTGGCTGTGCGCGTCGAAGATGTAGCGCTCGGGGAGGCGCGAGACCATCTTGCCGTCGGGGCCCTGTACATAGGAGAGGCCGTCCCAGACGACCACGTCCCGGCCGGCCGTCCTGTCGATCTTCTTCGCGGCTTCCACGTCGCCCTTGAGGGTCTCCACGATGGTGACCTGGGGGACCGTGCGGGCCTGCATGGTGCCGTAGTCGAGGAGGGTCGGGTTCTTCGCCTCAAGGACCATGGTCTGGTACTGGTTCGCGGGGATCTTGACCAGGCGGGGGAAGACGTACCAGCGCAGCAGCGGGGACAGGGCCGTGAAGAACACGGCGAGGGCGAGCAGGATCAGGCCGGCCTTGCGTCGCATGTCGGCGTCCTCCCTGTGCGTGCGGTGCGGCGGATGTCCGGGGCCGGGCGGTGCGGTGCCCGCGCTCGAGGCTTCACGGGTGGCTGGGAACCGTCGTCAACAGCGGCTCGGGGGAGGTCTTCCCGGTCGGGGAGCCCACGGCCGTCAGGGTGAGCACCAGGGCGAAAGCGGCGGCGAGGCCGATCGCGGCCGCTACGAGGGCACGCATACGGGCCTCCCGGATCACCAGAGCTGATACATCGTCAGATCTGGCACCGTAGCAACGGGCGCATGAGATGAGAACAGGTCGCGCGTACGACGGCGGCGCCCCTCCGCGGTGGAGGGGCACCGCCGTCGTACGCGGGCCTCACATGATCTGTGCGTCCAGGCGTTCCGGAGCTGATGTGTCTAGGCGGAGTGGCTCGGTGAGGGGCCGGCGGACGGGTCCGCCTCCGCGACCTTCAGTTCGACCGTGAGGGTGGCCCCGCCCGCGGTGGTGATGCGGAGCAGGAAGGTGCCGGTCGTGTCGTCGGCGTACAGCTTCGGGAGCTTCAGCAGGCCGTGGGCGTCGGTCTCGAGGCCCGTGAGGGTGCGTACGGTCTTGCCGTCCGCGTCCTTGAAGTAGGGGCCCTTGTCGTTCTCGGCCGGGTTGTCGGCCGCGGTGACGAGGGTGGCGGTGGCGGCGACGCCGTCCGCGACGGCGCCCTTGTACGTGGCCTTCACTTCCACCTGGTCCGCGAACTCGCCGCCCGGGGTGCAGGTCAGCTCGGTGTCGCTGGTCCGGGCGAGGGTGTCGGCCTGGCGTTCGGTGACCTTGGCGGGGAAGGACAGGGCGGTCACCGTGCGGCCCACGACGAGGGCGCTGACCCTGAAGTCGCCCGTCTTCGCCCCGGCGACCAGCGCGGGAGCGGTGGCCTTGCCCGACGCGTCGGTGACGACGGTCGCCACACTCTCCCCGCCCACGAAGACCGCGTCAGTGCCGCCGCTGATCATGAACCGTACGCGCACCTTCGGCACGCTCTTCCCGGCCTTGGTCACGGCCTTCACCACGATCTTCCGGCCGAAGGTGTCCCCCGTCCTCGCGGAGAGCTCGCCGGTGCCGGCGTCCGCCAGGTGATCCACCGTGTCGGTGGCGGTGGGCGGCTTGGTGTGACCGGGCTTGCCCGGAGCCGGCGGCTTCGGGTCGTGGGTCGTGCTCCCGCCGCCCGGCTTGTGGGTGCCGGGATGCGGCTGGTGCTTCTTCGGCGGGGTGGGCGAAGTGCTCGCGCCGGAATGGTCGTCGTTGCGGTGCGAGGGCAGCGTGCCCGCGCCGTCCGGGATCGAGTGGGTGCCCTTGCGGTAGTACTCGTACCAGGACAGAACCGTGTCCAGATATTCCTGCGAGTCGTTGTAGCCGAGGATCGCGGCGTTCATGTCGGAGGAGACCGACAGGTCGCGGTCGGCGCGGCACAGGTAGTGGCCGGCGGCGAGGGCGGCGTCGTAGACGTTGTTCGGGTCCTTGACCCCGTCTCCGTTGCCGTCCCGGCCCGCCCATGCCCAGGTGGAGGGGATGAACTGCATGGGGCCGACCGCGCGGTCGTAGGTGCTGTCGCCGTCATAGGCGCCGTGGTCGGTGTCCGTGATGCTGGCGAAGCCGTTGCCGTTCAGGACCGGGCCGAGAATCTTCGAGTACGTCGTGCCGTCCGCGTCGACCCGGCCGCCGTCGGCCTGGCCCGACTCCACCTTGCCGATCGCGGCGAGGAGTTGCCAGGGCAGATTGCAGCCCGGCTTGGACTGCCGCAGCTCCGCCTCGGCCCTCTTGTAGGCGTCGAGGACCGTGGCCGGTATGCCGGCCTCGGCACTGCCGACCGGGCCGTCTGCGGGTCGGGCACCCGGGCTGGGCTTGTCTGTAGGGCTGTTGAGCGGCGGCAGGTCGGTGTAGTAGCGGCCGTTTCCCGTGGCGGAGCCGTCACCGTTGCCATGGCCGTTGCCGGTGGCCTCGATGTCGGGGGAGGTCTGGGCGCCGACGGTCCGTCTGCCGTGGTCCTCGCCCGCCGCGCCCGGTGCCTGGGACGCGGCCAGAGCCGCGACCGCTGCCGCGGCCACAGCGGTGGTTGTCGCCCCCTTGCGCAACCTCCTGCCGAAATGCGCCGCCATTGAGTGAACCCCTCCCGTGGACAACCCTGTGTGTTCGGTTGTGATGTAGCTGTGTGCGGTCGTGATGCCGCTGTCCGACCTCGCACCGGCGCGGCGACCAAGTGACCCTACGACAACTTCCTTTGACCCGGGACCCAAGGGCGTCCGTTTTTCACCAGTTGGCCATCTCCGATTGGGCTGCGTGCCGAAGCGGGGGAGGGCCGCCTCACCTTTCTCATGTGTCCCTCATACTGGACGTCTGTGATCGCCGGGTCGTTGTACCCGGCAGACGACTGCCGCGGGGAGCCGATGTGCCGTTCACCCTCAGCCATGCCGCGGCCGTGCTGCCCGCCGTGCGCGCGGACGGATCCGGCAGGGGCCGACTGGTGCCCGCGGTCCTCGTGGCTGGGTCGTTCGCGCCGGACCTGACCTATTACGCGGCGACCGTGGTCTCCGGAGGCATGGAGTTCGGTGACGTCACACACTCCATGGCCGGGGTGTTCACGATCGATGTGTTCCTCGCGTGGGCGCTGGCCTGGGCATGGATCGCCGTACGGGAGCCGCTGGTCGCGCTGCTGCCAGGGAGATGGCAGGAGCGGGTGGCGGCGCTGGTCCACTGCGGCGCACCATGGCAGAAAGTCTCGTTCCGTACGGTCTTTTGGTGGTACGTCTCCGCGGCACTGGGCGCCCTCACGCATGTCGTGTGGGACGCCTTCACGCATCCGGGCCGCTGGGGGACGCGGGTGTTCCCGATGCTGAGGCGTCAGCTCGCGGGAGTGCCCGTGTACTGGTATCTGCAGTACGGGAGTTCAGTGGTGGCCGCGGTGGTGATCGCGGGGTTCGTGGCGCGTTCGCTGCGGCGGTTGCCCGCCGGTTCGCCCGCCGTTTCGGCCGTGCCCGTGCTCTCCTGGGCCGACCGCTGGCTGGCGGGCTCGGTCATCGGCGGGTGCGCGGCGGCGGGGGCCGTGCAGCGCGCGTCGCGCTGGTGGGCGTACTGGGGTGTGACCGCCAAGCCGTGGGATCTGATCCCGGCGGTCTGCTTCGGCGCCGGCGCGGGTCTCGTCCTGGGGCTCGCGCTGTGCGCGGCCGGTGTCAGGGTCTGGCGTCCGGCCGCCGCCGGCCCAGCGGACTCTCGTACGGATCCGGTCCGGCCGACGTCGCTTTGACCGCCTTGGCGGGCCGGGCCAGGAAACGGGGGCGGTGGATGGCCGCGAGGGCGAGCAGCAGCTGACGGGCAGCGCTGTACACCGCGCGCAACCGGGTGGCCGCCGTACCGTCCTCGGGGTGTCCCTGCTGATCGCCGACGAGGGAACAGCTCGGCCCCGAGCGCCCCGGCAGGCACCGCAGACGGGTGGCAAGCGCGGTCCACACGCCCTGAACGTTCCTCGCCGCCCTCGAGGCGAGCACGCGGGCACGGGCGGCCGGAGAAAGGCCGGGCAGACGGACGGTGCTCACCTCGGGCGCACAGGCCGGAACGGGCGACGGACGTATACCCATGGGGCATTCTCTACGCCGCCCCCGCCGCCCCGGCCCTCCCACGAGGGCCAGACGGGTGACACCCGGCTCCGGGTGCCCGCAGCCGACAACGCACCAGCAGGGGCACCCAACAGGCGCGCGGGGAACTACGCAAAACCCCCGCGCGCCCGCAGGACGGAACGAACACGAGTCACCCCACAGGAACGCGGGGAACTGCGCAAAAAACGCCCCACGCACCGCACCCGCGGGGACGACGTCCCGGAAGCCGGGCGCAGCTCAGTGCGCAGCCGACTCCCAGTCGCCCCCCGCTCCCACCGACACATCCAGCGGCGCCCGCAACCGCACAGACCCCGCCATCTCCCGGCGGACCAGTTCCTCGGTCTTCTCACGCTCACCCGGAGCGATCTCCAGCACGATTTCGTCGTGCACCTGAAGGAGCATGCGGGACTTGAGCCCGGCCTCGCGCAGCGCCCGGTCCACGTTCAGCATGGCGATCTTGACGATGTCCGCGGCCGTACCCTGGATCGGGGCGTTCAGCGCCATGCGCTCCGCCATCTCCCGGCGCTGACGGTTGTCGCTGTTCAGGTCGGGCAGGTAACGGCGGCGCCCGAAGAGCGTCTCCGTATAGCCGGTGGCCCGCGCCTCGTCCACCACACGGCGCAGATAGTCCCGCACTCCTCCGAACCGCTCGAAGTACGTGTCCATCAGCGCACGGGCCTCCGCGGCCTCGATGTTCAGCTGCTGGGACAGCCCGAACGCCGAGAGCCCGTACGCCAGTCCGTACGACATCGCCTTGATCTTGCGCCGCATCTCCGCGTCCACCGCGTCACGGCCGACCCCGAAGACCTGGGAGGCGACCGTGGTGTGCAGGTCCTCTCCCGAGGTGAAGGCCTCGATCAGGCCCTCGTCCTCGGACAGGTGCGCCATCACGCGCAGTTCGATCTGGCTGTAGTCCGCCGTCATCAGCGAGGCGAAGCCCTCACCGACCACGAACCCGCGGCGGATCGCCCGGCCCTCGTCCGTGCGCACCGGGATGTTCTGCAGGTTCGGGTCCGTGGACGACAGACGGCCCGTCACCGCCACCGTCTGGTTGAACGTGGTGTGGATCCGCCGGTCCGGCGCGATGGTCTTGATCAGGCCCTCGACCGTCACCCGCAGCTTCGCCTGCTCGCGGTGACGCAGCATGATCACCGGCAGTTCGTTGTCCGTCTGGGCGGCCAGCCATGCCAGCGCGTCCGCGTCCGTCGTGTAGCCCGTCTTCGTCTTCTTCGTCCTGGGCAGGCCCAGCTCTCCGAAGAGAACTTCCTGGAGCTGCTTGGGCGAGCCGAGGTTGAACTCATGGCCCGCCGCCGCGTGCGCCTCCTTCACCGCCTGCTGCACGGCCGCGCCGAACGTCTGCTCCATGGCCTCCAGATGCGTACGGTCCGCGGCGATGCCGTGCCGTTCCATGCGGGCCAGCAGCGCGGAGACGGGCAGCTCCATGTCGCGCAGCAGCTCCGCCGCGCCGACCTCCCGCAGCTTCTCCTCGAACGCCTCACCCAGGTCGAGGACCACGCGGGCCTGGATCATCAGCGCCTCGGACTCGGCGCCCTCGTCCGTGCCGAACGCCAGCTGCCCGTCCGCCGTCGCGGCCGGGCCGAGCTCACGGCCCAGGTATTCCAAAGACAGCGCGTCCAGCGCGAACGAGCGGCGGCCCGGCTTGACCAGATACGCGGCGAGCGCCGTGTCCATGGTCACTCCCTCCACGGACCAGCCGTGTTCGGGGAAGACCCGCATGACGCCCTTGGCGTTGTGCAGCACCTTGGGCTTCGCGGGGTCGGCGAGCCACGCCGCGAACGCCTGCTCGTCCGCCTCGTCCAGCTGCGCAGGGTCGAACCAGGCCGCCGCTCCGTCGGCCGCGGCCAGCGCGATCTCGGTCACCGACCCGGCTCCGAGCGCCCACGAGTCGACCGTAGCCATACCGAGGGGCTGGTCACCGTGCTCCGCCAGCCACGGCTTCAGCTCGCCCGCGCCCAGCACCGCACCGTCCAGCTCCACCCCGTCCGCCGCGATCGGCGTCGCCTCGGCCTCCTCGGCCCCGGGGTCGACGGCGAACAGCCGCTCACGCAGCGACGGGTTCCTGATCTCCAGTGTGTCCAGGACCATCGCGACGGTCTTGCGGTCGTACGGCGCGCGCAGCAGATCGGCGACCGCGTGCGGCAGCTCCACCTGCCGCTCCAGCTCCGTGAGCCGCCGGTTGAGCTTCACCGACTCCAGATGGTCACGCAGGTTCTGCCCGGCCTTGCCCTTGACCTCTTCCACGCGCTCGACCAGTTCCGCGAACGAACCGAACTGGTTGATCCACTTCGCGGCGGTCTTCTCTCCCACCCCCGGGATGCCCGGCAGGTTGTCCGACGGGTCTCCGCGCAGCGCCGCGAAGTCCGGATACTGCGCCGGCGTCAACCCGTACTTCTCGAAGACCTTCTCCGGAGTGAACCGGGTCAGCTCCGAGACACCCTTCGTGGGGTACAGCACCGTCGTGTTCCCGGTGACCAGCTGGAAGGAGTCGCGGTCACCCGTGACGATCAGCACCTCGAAGCCCTCGGCCTCCGCCTGGGTGGCGAGCGTGGCGATGATGTCGTCCGCCTCGTACCCCTCCACGGCGAAGCGGCGGGCCTGCATCGCGTCGAGCAGCTCACCGATCAGCTCGACCTGGCCCTTGAACTCGTCCGGGGTCTTCGAACGGTTCGCCTTGTACTCCGCGAACTCCTCGGAGCGCCAGGTCTTGCGCGAGACGTCGAACGCCACCGCGAAGTGCGTGGGCGCCTCGTCGCGCAGCGTGTTCGCCAGCATCGACGCGAAGCCGTAGATCGCGTTCGTCGGCTGACCCGTCGCGGTCGTGAAGTTCTCCGCGGGCAGCGCGAAGAACGCGCGGTAGGCCAGCGAGTGCCCGTCCATGAGCATCAGCCGTGGACGGCCGCCGCCGGAGGTGTTCTCGGTCTTCTTCGATGCTTTCTCTGCCACGCCCCCGATCCTGCCACGACCCACTGACACCCGTCCCCGCCCTCGGACACCCACGGACCCGGCCCTGACGCCACCCGGAGCGACTCCCGCGCCACATGCCGTAGCGGCGCGCCGCACGGACCGAGGCCCGGCCGCCGCGATTGCGTCACAGCCGCACGGACCGCGGCCCGCCCGCCGCACTTCCGTGAGACCGGACACCGTCAGTGTCACCACCCCGTGCGACCATCGAGGACGTCACCGCGCACACACAGGCAAAGGGGAGGGCCCAGATGGCCAGCAAGCCGCCCAAGAGCGACCCGGTCCAGGACGCTCCGCAGGTCACCGCGCCCAAGCACGCAGCGGCCGGACTGCCCGCCATCGGCCACACCCTGCGCATCGCCCAGCAGCAGATGGGCGTGCGACGCACCGCGCTCACCCTCCTGCGGCTCAACCAGAAGGACGGCTTCGACTGCCCCGGCTGCGCCTGGCCCGAGCCCGAACACCGGCACACCGCCGAGTTCTGCGAGAACGGCGCGAAGGCGGTCGCCGAGGAGGCCACGCTGCGCCGGGTCACCCCGGACTTCTTCGCCGCGCACCCCGTATCCGACCTCGCCACCCGCAGCGGCTACTGGCTCGGGCAGCAGGGACGCCTGACGCACCCCATGTACCTGCCCGAAGGGGGATCGCACTACGAGCCGGTCACCTGGGACCGCGCCTTCGACATCATCGCCGAGGAGATCACCGCGCTCGGCTCCCCCGACGAGGCCGTCTTCTACACCTCGGGCCGCACCAGCAACGAGGCCGCGTTCCTCTACCAGCTCTTCGCCCGGCAGCTGGGCACCAACAACCTGCCCGACTGCTCCAACATGTGCCACGAGTCGTCCGGCTCCGCGCTCACCGAGACCCTCGGCGTCGGCAAGGGCAGCGTCCTGCTCGACGACCTGCACAAGGCGGACCTGATCATCGTCGCCGGGCAGAACCCGGGCACCAACCACCCGCGCATGCTCTCCGCCCTGGAGAAGGCCAAGGCGGGCGGAGCGAAGATCATCAGCGTCAACCCGCTGCCCGAAGCGGGCCTGGAACGCTTCAAGAACCCGCAGACCCCCCAGGGCATGCTCAAGGGCGCCTCGCTCACCGACCTGTTCCTGCAGATCCGCATCGGCGGCGACCAGGCCCTCTTCCGGCTCCTGAACAAACTGGTCCTGGAGACGGAAGGCGCGACGGACGAGGAGTTCATCCGCGAACACACCCACGGCTTCGAGGAGTTCGCCAAGGCCGCCCGCGACGCAGACTGGGACGAGACACTCACGGCGACCGGCCTCACCCGCGAAGAGATCGAACAGGCCCTGACCATGGTGCTCGCCTCCCGGCGCACCATCGTCTGCTGGGCCATGGGCCTCACCCAGCACAAGCACTCCGTCCCCACCATCCGCGAGGTCGTCAACTTCCTTCTGCTGCGCGGAAACGTCGGCCGCACGGGCGCCGGCGTGTGCCCGGTGCGCGGCCACTCGAACGTGCAGGGCGACCGCACCATGGGCATCTTCGAACGCCCCGCACCCGCCTTCCTGGACGCCCTGGAGAAGGAGTTCCGGTTCACGGCGCCACGCCGGCACGGCTACGACGTCGTACGCGCCATCCGCGCACTGCGCGACGGCGAAGCGAAGGTCTTCTTCGCTATGGGCGGCAACTTCGTCTCAGCCTCCCCCGACACCGAGGTCACCGAGGCCGCCATGCGCCGCGCCCGGCTCACCGTGCACGTGTCCACCAAACTGAACCGCTCCCACACCGTCACCGGGGCACGCGCCCTGATCCTGCCCACCCTCGGCCGCACCGAGCGCGATCTCCAGGGCGGCGGCGAGCAGTTCGTGACCGTCGAGGACTCCATGGGCATGGTGCACGCCTCCCGCGGACGGCTGGACCCGGCGAGCCCCCATCTGCTGTCCGAACCCGCCATCGTGTGCCGCCTGGCACGCCGCGTACTCGGCGCCGACAGCAAGGTCCCCTGGCAGGAGTTCGAGGACGACTACGCGGCCGTCCGCGACCGCATCGCACGCGTGATCCCCGGTTTCCAGGACTTCAACGCGCGCGTGGCCCACCCCGGCGGATTCGCCCTCCCCCACGCACCCCGCGACGAGCGCCGCTTCCCCACCGCCACCGGCAAGGCCAACTTCACGGCCGCCCCCGTGGAGTACCCGAAGATCCCCGAAGGCCGGCTCCTGCTGCAGACCCTGCGCTCGCACGACCAGTACAACACCACGATCTACGGCCTGGACGACCGCTACCGGGGCATCAAGAACGGCCGCCGGGTCGTACTGATCAACCCCGAGGACGCCCGGGCACTGAGCGTCACCGACGGCTCCTACGTCGACCTGGTCGGCGAATGGAAGGACGGGGTGGAGCGGCGCGCCCCCGGCTTCCGCGTCGTGCACTACCCCACCGCACGCGGCTGCGCGGCTGCCTACTACCCGGAGACCAACGTCCTGGTCCCCCTCGACTCGACCGCCGACATCAGCAACACCCCCGCCAGCAAGTCCGTCGTGATCCGCCTGGAACAATCGGCGACCGACTGAGCGTTTGCTCAGCCGGCAGGCCGACGGCAGCCGAGTGGCCGCACCCCCGACGAACGGAGCGTTACCCCATGGGCGAGCAGCACACCGTGAAGTTCCCGCAAGAGGTCATCGACGAGTACGCCGCGCTCGGCGTCGACCTGCCCGCCCTCTTCTCCGCCGGGCACCTCGGCACCCGCATGGGCGTCCAGATCGTCGAAGCCTCCGCGGACCGCGTCGTCGGCGTCATGCCCGTGGAAGGCAACACCCAGCCCTACGGACTGCTCCACGGCGGCGCCTCCGCGGTCCTCGCCGAAACCCTCGGCTCGGTCGGCTCCATGCTGCACGGAGGCGTGTCCAAGATCGCCGTGGGCGTCGACCTGAACTGCACACACCACCGCGGTGTGCGCTCCGGCATGGTCACCGGAGTCGCCACTCCGGTGCACCGCGGGCGCTCCACCGCCACCTACGAGATCGTGATCAGCGACGAGGACGGCAAGCGCGTATGCACCGCCCGCCTCACCTGCCTGCTGCGCGACGTGAACCCCGGCGACGGCGAGCACGTCCGCACCAACGGCTGACCCCCCAGGGGGTGTCCACGCTCACGCGGACACCCCCTCCACACCTCCGGCACAGCCCCCGCACACAACTCACGGACACCCCCGCACACGAGTCACCCCGCGGGTGCTGACGCCCGGTCAACCCCACGGCTTCGAACGCGAGTTCGCCGTCCCTTTCCGGCCGCATGACCCCCTCCGCCGCCTCCGGCCATGGACGCACACGACCACCGGCACGACCTGCACCGCAGCAGCCGGACCCGCCGCACCGACCGGCTCCGCCGCCTCCGCCGGACCGGCCACATCCGCGCCCGCCGCCGACCCTCCGCGCGCAACCCGCCCGCCACCCGCACCCCTGCGCCCGGGCACCCCCGCGTCCCTGCACCCCTGCACCGGGCGCACCGAGGCGCATGCACGGACCGTGCCCAACCCGGCCGTCACCCCGCACGCCCGGACAACGCATCGCATCCCGCTTCAGATATCCGAATCCGACCGTTCCAGGCCGTTCCCTGAAAGCGGATCTTGCCCTTCCTGACGTAACACTGCGTAACGCACAGGCAATGCAGGACCGCCGCCTGCCCTTTCCCGGCGCACTCCCCGTGATCTTTCCGGCTTCTTAGCGCGGCCCCATCGCACAACTTGCTCAAAGGTTCACCCACGACCAAGCGGAAGTGCGCATTCTCAAAATGCGGACTACACGGAAACTTCGCCAAACCGTCCGAGAACCGACTTCCCCGATACACGCCAACCTGCACGTCATAACAAGAAAGTCACAAGCCAGCGCACGACGATGCCCATCCCCTCACAGCAGGCTTAGAGTCACGGCCAGTCACCGCTCCATCGGGAGTTCGGTACCAGCGCGGCATTCGCGCAGACCCTCACAAGGGCTGCCATGCCGCCTGCGGAAAGGACTGATTGTGCGACAGCGTTCTCTGGTGATCCTCACCTCCGTCCTCACCACAGGAGCACTGACCCTCACCGCGTGCGGCTCCCGCAACAGCGACAACAAGGGCGGCGACAGCGGCACCACGCTCACCATCGGCGTGGACGCCCCGCTCTCCGGTGAGAACTCCACCACCGGCCTCGGCATCCAGAACGGCGTCCAGATCGCCATCGACGACGCCAACAAGAAGAACACCGTTCCCGGCGTCAAGTTCAAGATCAAGTCCCTGGACGACAAGGCCCAGCCCGCCAACGGCCAGCAGAACGCCACCGCGCTGGTCGGCGACAGCAGCGTCGTCGGCACCGTCGGCCCGCTGAACTCCGGCGTCGCCCAGTCGATGCAGCAGGTCTTCGCCTCCGCCAACATGGTCGAGATCTCCCCCTCGAACACCAACCCGGCGCTGACCCAGGGCAAGGACTGGCAGACGTCCAAGACCCGCCCCTACAAGACGTACTTCCGCACCGCCACCACCGACGCCCTCCAGGGTGGCTTCGCCGCCGACTACGCCTACAACGGCCTCAAGAAGCAGAAGGCCTTCGTCGTCGACGACAAGCAGACCTACGGCGCCGGCCTCGCCAAGATCTTCAACGACTCCTTCAAGAAGCTCGGCGGGAAGATCGCGGGCAGCGACCACGTCAACACCGGCGACAAGGACTTCGGTTCGCTCGTCACCAAGATCAAGAACTCGGGCGCCGACATCGTCTACTACGGCGGCCAGTACGACGAGTCCGAGCTGATCACCAAGCAGCTCAAGGACGCCGGCGTCAAGATCCCGCTCATGGGCGGCGACGGCATGTACGCCACCACCTACATCCAGACCGCCGGCAAGGACGCCGAAGGCGACCTCGCCACCGCGGTCGGCGTCCCCGTCGACACCCTCCCCGCCGCCAAGGCCTTCGTCCAGACCTACAAGGCCAAGGGCTACAAGGGCGACTACGGCGCCTACGGCGCCTACGCCTACGACGCCGCCAACGCCATCATCAACGCCGTCAAGGCCGCCGTCGACGCCAACGGCGGCAAGCTCCCCACCGGTGACACCCTCCGCGCCAAGGTCGTCGACGGCGTCCAGAAGAGCGACTTCGAAGGCATCTCCGGCCACGTCTCCTTCGACCAGTACGGCGACACCACCAACAAGCAGCTCACCGTCTACCAGGTCGTGAGTGGCGCCTGGAAGGCCGTCAAGACCGGCACGTACAACCCGGCCGGCTGACCCCCCGAGCACCAGCACCAACGGGCCGCGTGGAAGGAGGACCCCGACCACGCGGCCCGTTCTCACACCCCGCCCCGCACGACAGTGCACACCACGACCACCAGCGACATGGAGGCCATGCGGTGAACACCCTGCCGCAGCAGCTGGCCAACGGGCTGCTCCTAGGCTCGATGTACGGGCTGATCGCCATCGGCTACACGATGGTGTACGGCATCGTCCAGCTCATCAACTTCGCCCACGGCGAGATCTTCATGACCGGAGCCTTCGGCGCCCTCACGGTCTCACTCATCCTCCCCTCCGGCACCCCCATGTGGGCCCTCGTGCCCCTCATGCTCATCGGCGGCGCCATCGTCGCCATGCTCATCGCCGTCGGAGCCGAACGCTTCGCCTACCGGCCACTGCGCGGAGGACCACGACTCGCCCCCCTCATCACCGCCATCGGCCTCTCCCTCGCCCTCCAGGAAGTCGTCCGCAACTTCTACCCCCAGGCCGACCGCGCCCGCGTCTTCCCCAACCTCGACACCACCCACGAACTCGGCTCCGTCACCATCAAGGACGCCGACATCTTCCTGATCTTCGCCGCCGCCGTGTGCATGGGCTCCCTCGCCCTCTTCGTCCGCCGCAGCCGCACCGGCCGCGCCATGCAGGCGACCGCCCAGGACCCCGACACGGCACAGCTCATGGGCATCGACACCAACCGCATCATCGTCATCGCCTTCGCCATCGGCGGCTTCTTCGCAGCCGTCGCAGCCGTCGCCTACGGCCTCAAGTACGGCAGCATCGACTACCGCATGGGCTTCCTCATGGGCCTCAAGGCCTTCACCGCAGCCGTCCTCGGCGGCATCGGCAACATCTACGGCGCCATGCTCGGCGGACTCGTCCTCGGCGTAGCCGAGACCCTGGCCTCCGCCTACATCGACAACGTCCCCGGCATGCAACAACTCGGCGGACAGGGCTGGGCAGCCCTCTGGGCCTTCGTCCTGCTCATCCTCGTACTCCTCCTCAGGCCCCAAGGCCTCCTCGGCGAACGCGTCGCGGACAGGGCGTGATCACCATGACCGACACCACCACCCCTGAGACCCCCCAGATGCCCACCGCCACCGAACGCGGCCTCATCCCGCTGCCGACAGCCGCCGCCCGCGCACTCACCCTTGCCGGCGGCATCGCCACCGCCGCTTCCGCCTTCCTCGCCTGGACCTGGACCGCCGACTTCCCCGGCGACCTCACCGTCTACGGCTACCCCGGCGGCCTCCAGTGGCTGACCTTCGCCGGCGGCATCCTCGTCACCCTCTTCGCCCTCGCCGGATACGGCATCAGGGGCCTGGGCTGGCTCACCCCCGCCCACAACAACGCCCCCACCGTCCTCACCGCTATCGGCGCCTTCGCCACCACCTGGTTCACCGTCATCGAGATCGCGGCCAAACTCGGCGGACTCGTCAACCTCGAGCCCGGTGCCTACGTCGCAGCCGCCGCCTCCTTCCTCCCCCTCCTCGGCGCCTTCGCCCTCCCCCAACCCGGACTCCGCGAACAAGGCGCCCTGTCCCCCCTGAGGCTCTACACCGCCAAACCCGACCGCATCCCCCCGGCCGCCCACACCGCCCCCTGGGTACAGCGGGCCATCATCACCGCCGTCACCGTCATCGGCCTCTACACCTTCGCCTACGGCATCGACACCGAATACGGCGAGCTCTTCATCGGCTTCCTCATCGTCGTCGTCTTCGCCGTCTGGGCCGCACACACCGCCGGCCTCCTCGACCGTTTCTCGCGGATCACCGCCGGCAACCGCAGCTTCGCCCTCGCCATGGGTTTCGTCGCCGCCATCGCTTTCCCCCTCACCCAGAGCGACGACCACTACGCCAACATCGGCGTCAACATCCTGATCTTCGGAACCGTCGCCCTCGGCCTCAACATCGTCGTCGGCCTCGCCGGACTCCTCGACCTCGGATACGTCGCCTTCCTCGGCGTCGGCGCCTACACCGCCGCCCTCGTCTCCGGCTCCGAATTCTCCCGGTTCTCCGGCGTCCAGTTCCCCTTCTGGGCCGCCGCCCTCGCAGGCATGGCCGCCTCCCTCGTCTTCGGCGTCCTCATCGGCGCCCCCACCCTGCGACTGCGCGGCGACTACCTCGCCATCGTCACCCTCGGATTCGGAGAAATCTTCCGCATCTCCGTCAACAACATGGACGGTGTCTCAGGACCCGACATCACCAACGGCCCCAACGGCATCCCCTCCATCCCCGACCTGAACTTCTTCGGATTCAACTTCGGGAACTCCCACGACCTCGGCGGCTTCACCATCGGGCGCTTCGCCAACTACTACCTCCTGATGGTCCTCGTCATGGCGCTGGTCGTCCTCGTCTACACCCGCGCCGCCGACTCCCGCATCGGCCGCTCCTGGATCGCCATCCGCGAAGACGAGACCGCCGCCACCGCCATGGGCATCAACGGCTTCCGCGTCAAACTCACCGCCTTCGCCCTCGGCGCCTCCCTCGCCGGCCTCGCCGGAACGGTCAGCGCACACGTCACCTACAGCGTGGTCCCGAACCCCTACCAGTTCGCCGGCTCCACACCCCCCAACTCCGCCTTCCTCCTCGCCGCCGTCGTCCTCGGCGGCATGGGAACCGTCGCAGGCCCCCTGCTCGGCGCGGCGCTGCTCTACCTCCTCCCGGAGAAGCTCGTCTTCCTCCAGGACAAGTCCCTCCTCGCCTTCGGCATCGCACTCATCCTGCTGATGCGCTTCAGGCCGGAAGGCATCATCGCCAACCGCCGCCGACAGCTCGAATTCCACGAGACCGGCCAACTCGACGTACCAGCACAGACGACGCTCGCCGACGAACCGGCCGTCACCAAGGCGGGGGCGTGACCACCACCATGACCACACCAGTACTCGAAGCCAGCGCCGTCACCATGCGCTTCGGCGGCCTCACCGCCGTACGCTCCGTCGACTTCACCGTCAACAGCGGCGAAATCGTCGGCCTCATCGGCCCCAACGGCGCCGGAAAAACCACCTTCTTCAACTGCCTGACGGGCCTCTACGTCCCCACGGAGGGCAAGGTCTCCTACAAAGGAACCGTCCTGCCCCCCAAACCACACCTCGTCACCCAGGCAGGCATCGCCCGCACCTTCCAGAACATCCGGCTCTTCGCCAACATGACCGTCCTGGAAAACGTGCTCGTCGGCCGCCACACCCGCACCAAAGAAGGCCTCTGGTCAGCACTCCTGCGCGGCCCCGGCTTCAAGAAAGCCGAACGCGAGTCCGAGGAACGCGCCATGGAACTCCTCGAATTCGTAGGCCTGGCAGCCAAACGCGACCACCTCGCCCGCAACCTCCCCTACGGCGAACAGCGCAAGCTCGAGATCGCACGAGCCATGGCCAGCGAACCCGGACTGCTCCTGCTCGACGAGCCGACAGCCGGCATGAACCCCCAGGAAACGCGAGCCACCGAAGAACTGGTCTTCGCCATCCGCGACAAGGGCATCGCCGTCCTCGTCATCGAGCACGACATGCGCTTCATCTTCAACCTCTGCGACCGCGTCGCGGTCCTCGTCCAAGGACAAAAACTCGTCGAAGGAACCTCCGACGTCGTCCAGGCCGACGAACGCGTCATCGCCGCCTACCTCGGCACCCCCTTCGAAGGCGAACCCGGAGAAGCGGAAGCCGCCGCGGTCACGGCAGCCGAAGCCTCAGCCGAAACCTCAACCGAAGGCGAGAGCGAGGGCCACGCCGAGGACGAGAGCCCGGCAGCCGAGGACGAGGGCTCGACAGCCGAGGACGAGGGCTCGACAGCCGACGCAGGCGCCGACACGCCCGCAGAAAGCACCACCAGCAGCACCGAGGGAGAAACCCAGTGACCGCACTGCTCGAGGTCGAAGACCTCAGGGTGGCCTACGGCAAGATCGAAGCCGTCAAAGGCATCTCCTTCAGCGTCGAAGCCGGCCAGGTCGTCACCCTCATCGGCACCAACGGCGCCGGAAAGACAACCACCCTGCGCACCCTCTCCGGACTCCTCAAGCCCAGCGGCGGCCGGATCACCTTCGACGGCAAACCACTCTCCAACGTCCCCGCCCACAAGATCGTCGCCCTCGGACTCGCACACTCCCCCGAAGGCCGACACATCTTCCCCCGCCTCACCATCGCCGAAAACCTCCAGCTCGGCGCCTTCCTCCGCAAGGACAAAGAAGGCATCGAAAAGGACGTCCAACGCGCCTACGACCTCTTCCCGATCCTCGGCGAACGACGCAAACAAGCCGCAGGCACCCTCTCCGGCGGCGAACAGCAAATGCTCGCCATGGGACGCGCCCTCATGTCCCAGCCAAAACTCCTCATGCTCGACGAACCCTCCATGGGCCTCTCACCGATCATGATGCAGAAAATCATGGCCACCATCGCCGAACTCAAGTCCCAGGGCACCACCATCCTGCTCGTCGAACAAAACGCCCAGGCCGCCCTGTCACTCGCCGACCAAGGCCACGTCATGGAAGTCGGCAACATCGTCCTGTCAGGCACCGGCCAAGACCTGCTCCACGACGAATCCGTACGCAAGGCATACCTCGGCGAAGACTGAGCACGCCCAACGGACATACGACAAGGCCCGCACCCCAGAAGGAACTCCCTTCAGGGGCGCGGGCCTCGCCACGCCGACCCAGACCTCAGCCCTTGCCGGCCCTCTTCTCCTCCGCGTCCTGAATAACCGCCTCCGCAACCTGCTGCATCGACAACCGCCGGTCCATCGACGTCTTCTGGATCCACCGGAACGCAGCCGGCTCCGTCAACCCGTACTCCGTCTGCAGAACCGACTTCGCCCGATCCACCAGCTTCCGCGTCTCCAAACGCTGCGTGAGGTCCGCCACCTCCTGCTCCAGCGTCCTCAGCTCCTGGAAACGCGAAACCGCCATCTCGATCGCCGGCACCACATCGCTCTTGCTGAACGGCTTCACCAAGTACGCCATCGCCCCGGCATCCCGCGCCCGCTCCACGAGATCGCGCTGCGAGAAAGCGGTGAGCATCAGCACCGGAGCGATGCTCTCCTCGGCGATCTTCTCAGCCGCCGAGATGCCATCGAGCTTCGGCATCTTCACATCGAGGATGACCAGGTCAGGCCGGTGCTCACGAGCCAGCTCAACGGCGCGCTCACCGTCACCGGCCTCGCCGACCACGCTGTAGCCCTCCTCCTCGAGCATCTCTTTGAGATCGAGCCGGATGAGCGCCTCGTCCTCGGCGATGACGACACGGGTCGTCAGCGGAGGCACGTGCGACTTGTCGTCGTCGGCAACGGGCTGGGGCGACTCGGGGGCGGTCACTCGGGCTCCTTGTTCCAGGGCAGGCACATACTGCTCCCAAGAGACTACCCAGCTGCGGTAAGGTGGTCAGGCAGCGGGTCGAGGGAAACCTTAGATTCGTCGGGCCCCGGTAGCCCAATTGGCAGCAGGCAATGGATTCAAAACCCATACAGTGTCGGTTCGAGTCCGACCCGGGGCACTTTTCCTTGTATTCCAAGGTCGCGATTCCGAAGCGGAGGTTCGCCTTCTAGTGAACCTCCGCTGATTGCTGCGTGCAGTCAGAATCCGTGGCTCAGAGTGGCCGCGTGAAACTCCATGGCACTGAAGTGCGACAAAGAGCCCTCATACTGCTGCGCGGCGGCGCGAAGAACACGGATGTAGCCCGGAAACTGAACGTGCCGATGGGCACGATCAGCTACTGGAAGCACATCGACCGGGCAAAGCGCGGCGAGTGCCCTGGACGCACTCAACGACCTCCGTGCCCGCGATGCGACAGCGAGCTCGACGGTACGGCGTACGCCTACCTCCTCGGCCTGTATCTGGGAGACGGCCACGTCATCCAGAACCGCGCCATGAGGTCACCCAGCCTGTCGATCACCTGCACCGAGGCGCATCCAGGACTCGTGAACGAGTGCGAGAGTGCCATGCGCCGCGTGTTCCCGGACAATTCGGTCTGCAGGGTCCGCCGCAAAGGATGCTGGGAGGTCAAGCTGTACTCCAGGCATATGTGGTGCCTGTTCCCCCAGCATGGCTCCGGTAAGAAGCACGAGCGCCGGATCGTCCTGGAGCCCTGGCAGCAAGCCATCATCGACGCCCACCGCTGGGAGTTCATCCGCGGGCTCATGCACTCCGATGGCTGTCGCATCACCAACTGGACCGAGAAAACGGTTGCGGGTGTGCGCAAGCGCTACGAGTATCCCCGCTACCTCTTCTCCAACAAATCCGACGACATCCGCAAGCTGCTCACCGACACCCTCGACAGAGTCGGCGTCGAGTGGACCACCCTCGCCCGCGGCAGTGACCCCTTCAACGTCTCCGTCGCCCGCAAAGCCTCCGTCGCTCTCCTGGATGAGCACGTAGGTCCGAAGTACTGACGCGGCCGGGCGGCGGCTACCTGGGGCTGTCGTCCTCGCCGATGTGGTGGACGCGCACCATGTTCGTGGAGCCCGACACCCCGGGCGGGGAGCCCGCCGTGATCACCACGATGTCGCCCTTCTTGCAGCGGCCGTACTTCAGGAGCAGTTCGTCCACCTGGTCGACCATGGCGTCGGTGGAGTCGACGTGGGGGCCCAGGAAGGTTTCGATGCCCCAGGTGAGGTTGAGCTGGGAGCGTGTGGCGGGTTCGGGGGTGAAGGCGAGGAGTGGGATGGGTGAGCGGTAGCGGGAGAGGCGGCGGGCGGTGTCGCCCGACTGGGTGAAGGCGACGAGGAATCTGGCTCCGAGGAAGTCGCCGATCTCGGCTGCGGCGCGGGCGACGGCTCCGCCTTGGGTGCGTGGTTTGTTGTTGTCGGTGAGGGGTGGGAGGCCTGTGGCGAGGATGTCTTCTTCGGCTGCGGTGACGATGCGGGCCATGGTGGTGACGGTTTCGGTGGGGTGGTTTCCGATGCTGGTTTCGCCGGAGAGCATGACCGCGTCGGTGCCGTCGATGATCGCGTTGGCGACGTCTGAGGCTTCGGCTCTGGTGGGGCGTGCGTGGTCGATCATGGAGTCGAGCATCTGTGTGGCGACGATGACGGGTTTGGCGTTGCGTTTGGCGAGTTTGATGGCGCGTTTTTGGACGATGGGTACTTGTTCGAGGGGCATTTCGACGCCGAGGTCGCCGCGGGCGACCATGATGCCGTCGAAGGCGGTGACGATCTCGTCGATGTTCTGGACGGCTTGGGGTTTTTCTACTTTGGCGATGACGGGGAGGTGGCGGTCTTCTTCTTCCATGATGCGGTGGACGTCTTTGATGTCGTGGCCGCTGCGGACGAAGGAGAGGGCGATGATGTCGCAGCCGGTGCGGAGGGCCCAGCGGAGGTCGTCTTCGTCTTTTTTGGTGAGGGCGGGTACGGAGACGGCGGCTCCGGGGAGGTTGAGGCCTTTGTGGTCGGAGATGATGCCGCCTTCGATGACGGTGGTGTGGACGCGGGGGCCGTCGATGGCGGTGACTTGGAGGGTGACTTTGCCGTCGTCCACGAGGATGCGTTCACCGGGGGTGACGTCGGTGGCGAGTCCGGGGTAGGTGGTTCCGCAGGTGTGGCGGTTGCCTTGGATGCCTTCTTCGACGGTGATGGTGAAGGTGTCGCCGGGTTCGAGGAGTACGGGGCCTTCGGTGAAGTGTCCGAGTCTGATCTTCGGGCCTTGAAGGTCTGCGAGGATTCCGATGGTACGGCCGGTTGCGTCGGAGGCCTTGCGTACGTGGTGGTAGCGCTCTTCGTGTTCGGCGTGGGTGCCGTGGCTGAGGTTGAAGCGGGCCAGGTCCATTCCGGCTTCGATCAGTGCCTTGATCTGGTCGTACGTGTGGGTGGCGGGGCCCAGTGTGCAGACGATCTTTGCTCGGCGCATGGGTTGAGGGTATGCCTTACCGGCGGGTAGAGAATTGGTGTGGCATGACCAGCCAACAACCTTTAAGTGAAGCGTTATTGACAAGTGTTGAATTGTGCGGCGACGCGCTCTGATGAGCATCCCGGTGGTTTTTCGGTGTTCTTTTCCGGAGCGCGCCGCTCATTCTCGTGACCGTGTGTGACTGGTTTCGTCTATCGCTGGTCGATGAGTGGTGTGAGGTCGGTGGGTTGCCGGGCGGCGGGGATGCCGTCGAGGTGTTGGTTCTGCTGGGGTTCTTGGAGTCCGAAGGAGGTGAAGGCGGTTCGTCTGGGCAGTGGGTAGGGCTCTTTTCCGGTGAGGGTGTTGAGGATGGTGGCGCTGCGCCAGGCGGCGAGGCCGAGGTCGGGGGTGCCTACTCCGTGGGTGTGGAGTTCGGCGTTCTGGACGTAGACGGATCCGGTGACGGTGGGGTGGAGGATCATGCGGAACTGGTCGTCGATGCGGGGGCGTCCGCTGTTGTCGCGGTCGAGGTGGGGGTCGAGTCCGGCGAGGATGCGGCCGAGGGGGCGTTCGCGGTAGCCGGTGGCGAGGACCACGGCGTCGGTGGTGAGGGTTGTGCGGATGTTCTGCTGGATGTGTTCGAGGTGGAGTTCGATGCGGGGGCCGGTGGTGCGTGTGGCGGTGTGGAGGCGGACGCCGGGGGTGAGGGTGGCGTCGGGCCAGCCTCCGTGGAGGGTGCGGCGGTAGAGCTCGTCGTGGATGGCGGCGATGGTGTCGGAGTCGATGCCTTTGTGGAGTTGCCATTGGGCGGAGACGAGTCGGTCGCGTACGGGTTCGGCGAGTGCGTGGAAGTAGCGCGTGTAGTCGGGGGTGAAGTGTTCGAGGCCGAGTTTGGAGTACTCCATGGGGGCGAATGCTTCGGTTCTGGCGATCCAGTGGATGTGTTCCTGGCCGATGGGGCGGTGGCGGAGGAGGTCGAGGAAGACTTCGGCGCCTGATTGGCCGGCGCCGACGACGGTGATGTGGCGGGCGGTGAGGAAGGTTGTGCGGTAGCGGAGGTAGTCGGCGGCGTGGATGACGGGTACGCCGTGGGTGGCGACGAGGGGTTGCAGGTTCTCGGGAATGTGGGGTTCGGTGCCGACGCCTAGGACGATGTTGTGTGCGTGGGTGCGGCCGAGGGCTTGGGCTGATCCGTCGTGTGCGAGACGGGTGTAGTCGACTTCGAAGGTTTTTGTCCGGTGGTTCCAGCGGACGGCGTCGACTTGGTGGCTGAAGTGGAGTGTGGGGAGGTTGCTGGAGACCCATCGGCAGTAGGCGTCGTATTCGGCGCGCTGGATGTGGAAGCGTTCGGCGAAGTAGAAGGGGAAGAGCCGGTCGCGGGTTTTTAGGTAGTTGAGGAAGGTCCAGGGGTTGGTGGGGTCGGCGAGGGTGACCAGGTCGGCGAGGAAGGGGACTTGGAGGGTGGCGCCGTCGATGAGGAGGCCGGGGTGCCAGTCGAAGCCGGGGCGTTGTTCGTAGAAGGCGGTGTCGAGTCCGGTGAGGGGGTGGGCGAGGGCGGCGAGGGAGAGGTTGAACGGGCCGATGCCGATGCCTAGCAGGTGGCGGGGGGTTTGGGGGGTTCGGTGGGGTGGGGTGGTCATCGGGGTGTGGTTCCTTCCACCAGGTGCAGGAGTGTGGTGAGGTCGCCGGGCTGGGTGTGGGGGTTGAGGAGGGTGGCTTTGAGCCAGAGGCGGCCGTCGATGTGGGCGCGGCCGAGGACGGCGTGGCCGTTGTGGAGGAGGGTGCGGCGGATGGCGGCGACGGTGTGGTCGGTTGCTCTGCGGGGCCGGAAGAGGACCGTGCTGATGGTGGGCGCGGCGTGGAGTTCGAGGGCGGGGTGTGCCTGGATGAGGTCGGCGAGTTGGTGTGCGAGTGTGCAGACCTGGTCGACGAGGGTGGCGAGTCCGGTGCGGCCGAGGGTTTTGAGGGTGATGGCGATTTTGAGGATGTCGGGGCGTCGGGTGGTGCGGAGGGAGCGTCCGAGGAGGTCGGGGATGCCTGCTTGGGTGTCGTCGTCGGCGTTGAGGTAGTCGGCGTGGTGGCGCAGGGCTTGGAGGTCGTGGGGGTTTTTGATGGCGAGGAGGCCGGCGGCTACTGGTTGCCAGCCGAGTTTGTGAAGGTCGAGGGTGACGGTGTGGGCGCGGTCGAGGCCGGTGAGTTTGGTGCGGTGGTGTTGGCTGAAGAGGAGTCCGCCTCCGTAGGCGGCGTCGATGTGGAGGCGGGCGCGGTGGGTGGTGCAGAGGTCGGCGATCTGGGGCAGTGGGTCGATGAGTCCGGCGTCGGTGGTGCCTGCGGTGGCGGCGACGAGGTGGGGGCCGGGTTGTGTGGTGAGGGTGGTGGCGAGGGTGGCGGGGTCGAGGGTGCCGTGTGGGGTGGGGATGACGATGGGGTCGGGGAGGCCGAGGAGCCAGGCGGCGCGGGTGAGGGAGTGATGGGCTGCTTGTCCGCAGATGAGGCGGGTGCCGGGGTGGGTTTCGCGGGCGAGGAGGAGGGCGAGTTGGTTGGATTCGGTGCCGCCGGTGGTGACGAGGCAGTCGGCTGGTGGTGTGGTGTGGGTGTTTGTGTTGTTGTAGACGGTTTGGGCGAGGGTTTGTGTGACGAGGGTTTCGAGGGTGGAGGCGGAGGGTGCTTGGTCCCAGGAGTCGAGGGAGGGGTTGAGGACGGCTGCGGCGAGGTCGGCTGCGGTGGCGATGGCGAGGGGTGGGCAGTGCAGGTGGGCGGCGCAGAGGGGGTGGGCGGGGTCGGCGGCGCCTTCGGCGAGGGTGCGGATGAGGGTTGCGGCGGCGTCGGGGTCGCCTTTGTGGGGGAGTACGTCGCCCAGGGCTGTTTGCAGTCGGGCGGTGACTGATCGGGGTCCTCCGGCGGGGAGGGGGCCGCCTCGTGCGCGGGTGCCTTGTTCGAGGGCGTGGAGGACGGTGTCGAGCAGGGGCCGCAGGGCGTGGGGGCCTTGGGGTCCTGAGGCGAGGGGCGGCAGGCTCATGGGGTGTCCTCCAGGCGGGCGGCGGGGGCCGGGCCTGTGTGTGGAGGTTGGGCCCGTCCGCCTGGAACAACGAGCCGACGCGAATGGGGGTATCGCGTGGTGTGGTCGGGGAGTGTGCGCTGTCGTGGGGGCGTGTGCGCTGTGTGGCGGTGGAGGTGCTCTGATGCGCTGTGTGTGCGCCCCCTGGGGCCCGAGCTTGGGGGGGTGCCCTGGGCCGGTGGTGGCCCCGTGCCGGTGGGTCCCGTGCCGGTGGGTCCCTGGCCGGCGCGGGTTTGTGGCGCCGGCCTGGGTGCCGGGGGGCTATGCCTCGCGGATGCGCAGGGCGCGGGCGAGGTCGTCCAGTTCGTCGATGAGTTTGCGGCGCAGTGCCGGGGTGAGGTCGGCTTCGTCGAGGCACTGTTCGCCGCGGCGCAGGGTTGTGGCGTCGATGGCGTACCGGGGGAAGGCGTTGCGACCTGCGAGGGCGGCGATGGTGGGGCCGCGGCGGGCGGCGACGGCGGGTGCGTCGGTCCAGTAGCGGTCGGCGTACTCGTTCAGGAGGCCGGTCTGTTCGGGCTGCCAGAAGCCTTGTGCGGTGGCGGTGAACAGGTAGTTGGACAGGTCGTCGGTGGTGAACATGGCTTGCCAGGCGCGTCGTTTGGCGTCGGGGTCGGGGAGGGCGGCGCGGCAGCGGGCGGCGCCTTCCTGGCCGGTGGCGCTGGGGTCGTGGTCGAGTTCGGCGGTGATGGCGGTCTCGTCGGTGGCGCCGAGGACGGCGAGCCTGCACAGGATGCGCCAGCGTAGTTCGGGGTCGAGTTCGGGTCCGCCGGGTACGGTGCCGTCGGCGAGCCAGGCGGCGATGGTGTCGGGGTGGGCCGCGGTGTCGGTGAGGTGTCGTACGGCGATCAGGCGCAGGCCGGGGTGGGAGCCGTCTTCGGTGCGGCGGATGAGGTCGCGGCACAGGGCGGTGAGGGTGGCCTGTGCGGCGGGCCGTTGGTGGGGGTGGAGGAGGCGGTCGGTGATGTGGGTGGTGGCGAAGGTGAGGACGCCTTCCACGAGGGCGAGGTCGGTTTCGTGGGGGAGGTGGGTGCGGGCTGTTTCGAGGTAGGTGGTGGCGGGGAGGTGGCCGTCGCGGACGGCGTCGCGCAGGGCGTTCCAGACGACGGCGCGGGTGAGTGGTTCGGGCAGGCCGGAGAGGGTGTCTCGGACTGCCTGGAAGGATTCGGGGTCGAGGCGGATCTTGGCGTAGGTGAGGTCGCCGTCGTTGAGGAGGAGCAGGGCGGGGGGCTTGGCGAGGGTTTGTGGGGCTGTTTGGGGGATGTCGAGGTCGAGGCGTTCGCGCAGGGTGAGGCCGCGGGTGCCGGTGGGGGTGTGGTCGTGGTCGTAGAGGCCGATGGTGATGCGGTGGGGGCGAGTGCCGTTGTGGTCGATGGTGAGGGTGGTGGTGCCGTTGTCGGCGTGGGTGAGGTGGGGGGTGAGGGTGTCGACTCCGGTGGTGCGCAGCCAGGCGTCGGCCCAGGCGTGGACGTCGCGTTCGGTGGTGCCGGCGAGGGAGTCGATGAAGTCGGCGAGGGTGGCGTTGCCGAAGCGGTGGCGGGTGAAGTGGGTGTTGATGCCGGCGAGGAAGTCTTTTTCGCCGATCCAGGCCACGAGTTGCCGTAGTGCGGAGGCTCCCTTTGCGTAGGAGATGCCGTCGAAGTTGAGGAGTGCGGAGGCTGTGTCGTGGACGGCGTCGGGGGCGACGGGGTGGGTGGAGGGGCGTTGGTCGGCGTCGTATCCCCAGGCTTTGCGGGTGATGCCGAAGTCGGTCCAGGTGTCGGTGAAGCGGGTGGCTTCGGTGAGGGTCTGGTAACCCATGTATTCGGCGAAGGACTCGTTGAGCCAGATGTCGTCCCACCATTGGAGGGTGACGAGGTCGCCGAACCACATGTGGGCCATTTCGTGGGCGATGACCATGGCGCGGGTCTGGCGTTGGGTGTCGGTGACAGCGGAGCGGTAGACGAATTCGTCGCGGAAGGTGACGAGGCCGGGGCTTTCCATGGCTACGTCGTTGAATTCGGGGACGAATGCCTGGTCGTAGGAGTCGAAGGGGTAGGGTTCTTCGAATTTTTCGTGGTAGCGGTCGAAGCACTGGCGGGTGATCTCGAAGAGTTCGTCCGCGTCGGTGTCGAGGTGGGGGGCGAGGGAGCGGCGGCAGTGGATGCCGAAGGGCAGTCCGCGGTGTTCGGTGTGGAGGGAGTGCCAGGGGCCGGCGGCGATGGCGACGAGGTAGGTGGAGATGAGGGGGGTGGTGGCGGCGTGCCAGGTGCCGTCGCCGTGGTGGGTGGTGATGCCGTTGGCGAGGACGCTCCAGCCTTGGGGTGCTTTGACGGTGAGGTCGAAGGCGGCTTTGAGGTCGGGTTGGTCGAAGGCGGCGAAGACGCGTTGGACGTCGTCCATGAAGAGCTGGGTGTAGACGTAGGTTTCGCCGTCGGTGGGGTCGGTGAAGCGGTGCATGCCTTCGCCGGTGTGGGAGTAGCGCATGGCGGCGTCGATGCGCAGTTCGTGTTCGCCGGGTGTGAGGCCGGTCAGTGGCAGGCGGTTTTCGGTGAGGGTGTCGGGGTCGAGGGGGTGTCCGTCGAGGGTGGCGGAGCGCAGTTCGGCGGGCTTGAGTTCGACGAAGGTGTCCGGGGTTGCCTGGTCTCGGCGCACGGTGAAGTGGATGATGGTGCGGGAGTCGAAGGTGTCTTCGCCTCGCGTGAGGTCGAGGTCGATGTCGTAGCGGTGGACGTCGAGGAGCCGGGCGCGGGTCTGCGCTTCGTTGCGTGTCAGTACGGACATGCGGGACATGCTGCCTGATGGCGCCGGCAGGGCACTGGGGCGGTCCGGCGCATCCTCTGTGTCCGGCTCTTGTGATGTCCGCGCCTCATCCTCCGTGGGGTGTGTCCGTGGCGGGGACAGGAGGGTTCGGTGCAAAGGGGTGCCGGCCGGCCTGCGTGCGCGGTGTGGCGCCGTGGGGTGTCCCGCGACGGCCGGTCGGCCGGCTGTGCGGGGTCACTCCCCCGGGGCTTCGGCGGTGGTCGTGGTGTCCTCGGCGATGCGCTCGTGGTGGCGGATGACCTCGGCGATGATGAAGTTGAGGAGCTTCTCCGCGAAGGCGGGGTCGAGTTTGGCGCTTTCGGCGAGGCTGCGCAGCCGGTCGATCTGGGCCGCCTCGCGGGCCGGGTCGGCGGGCGGCAGCTGGTGGGCGGCCTTGAGGTGGCCGACCTGCTGGGTGCATTTGAAGCGCTCGGCGAGCATGTGGACGACGGCGGCGTCGATGTTGTCGATGCTGTCACGCAGCCGGGCGAGTTCGGCACGAACGGCCGGGTCGACGTCTCCGGCGGCGGTGTGTCGGGTGGTCATGGCGGACCACCCTACGGGGCGCTCCGGTGCCTGATCGTCCTTGTCCGGAGTGCGGATCGTGCGCGGTCGTCGCGGGCCGCGCTCCGGGGTGCGTTCCGGGGCGTGCTGTGGGGCCGTGGCGGTGAGGTTGCCGCCGGTCGTGCCCGGCCGTCGTGGGCGGGGGCGCCTACAGTGGAGGCAGTGCTGGCGTCTTCAGGGGGTGCGGACGTGGCGAACGGCGGGCCGGTGGAGCATGGATATCCGCATCTGGACACGGTGCGGGCTGCGATCACCGCTTTGTACAAGCGGTTGTCGTACGACACGGTCCACGCTTTTGCGTCGAGCGTGATGCCCGCCGATGTGGCGTTCTGCGACCAGGACGACCTGCATCTGGGTGCGCAGCGGGTGGCGCGGGAACTGGTGCGGCATTTCCGGCTTCCGGATGCCCGGATGGTCGTCGGTTTCCGTGAGATGACGCATGCGGCGAACGTCGAACTCACCTCGGGCCCCGAGTATTTCATCGAGCTGAACGACCGGTTCCGCACGCATCGCCGGGACATCGGCGCGGCGCTGGCGCATGAGGTGATGCATGTCTATCTGCATCGTCTGGGCCTGTCCTTTCCGGGCACGCGGGACAACGAGATCCTCACGGACACGGCGACGACGTATCTGGGTGCGGGCTGGCTGCTGCTGGACGCCTTCCGGGAGGACCGGGTGTCGTCGCAGAAGCTCGGCTATCTGACTCCGGAGGAGTTCGGCTATGTCCTCGCGAAGCGGGCGCTCGTGTTCGGTGAGGATCCTGCGGTGTGGTTCACGAGTCCGCAGGCGTACACGGCGTATACGAAGGGGATGGCGCTGGCTCGCCGTGACGAGCAGCAGCCGCCGCTGACGGCGGCGGGATGGGCGGGTCGCCGCCGTTATGCCAGGGACCGCCGTCATGCCGAGGACCGTTCCGTGCCCGGCCCGTGTGCGGGGGCCTCGTATTCCTTCAGCACCTTTGCGGGTCCGGGATCGCTGCGTGTCACTTTTCCCTGTCCGACGTGTCATCAGCGGATCAGGGTGCCGGTGCGGGGGCGGGTGCGGGCTCGTTGCGGGCTGTGCCGGACGGTGCTGGAGTGCGACACCTGATGCGGGGCCGCCGCCGGGTGCCGTGTGCTGGGCGGGTCGGGGGTGACCCGGAACACCTGGAATGTCTTTGCCTGCGCGCCGTTCGGCGGGCGAGGGTCGGAGTATGAACACGCACGAGCCGCCGGAGTCTTTCACGGCGGTGCACGAACCGGATCTTTTCACGGCCGTGTACGAGGGGGACGAGGACACGGTCGTACGGCTGCTGCGTTCGGGGGTGAGTCCCGAGTCGGCCGACGCGGAGGGCCAGACGGCCCTGTATGCGGCGGCGGTGGGTGACGCGCCGGGCGTCGTACGGCTGCTGCTGGCGGCCGGCGCGGATCCCGACCGGCTCAGCGCGGGCGCCGACGCCCCGCTGTGCGGTGCCGCCTGCGGGGGCCATACAGATGTGGTACGGGCGCTGCTGGCGGCCGGGGCGGCGCCGGATCTGGAGGAGGAGTACGGGTTCCGGGCGCTGACGTGGGCGGTGCGGCGGGGGTGTGCGGAGGTGGTCCGGGTGCTGCTGGCTGCGGGCGCGGATCCGGATCTGCCCGGGCCCTCGGGCGAGTTCCCGCTGGTCGCGGCGGCCCGCCGTGGTTCTCCCGGTTGTGTGCGGGCTCTTGTGGACCATGGGGCGCGGGGGCGGGACGAGGCGCTCGCGGAGGCGCGGCGCTGGGCGGGGCTGGATGTGGCGGCGGAGCTTCGTGCGGGGCTGGAGGCCGCTCATGGGCCGGGGCACGAGTATGTGACGCGCCGCTGGGAGGAGGAGCCGGGCACGGTCACCGTCGAGGTGTCGCTGTTGCGTGAGGGGCGGCCGGGTGCGGGGGACGATATGCAGACCGGGCATGCCGCGATAGTGGATCTGCTGGCGGCCGGGGGCGGTACGGCGGGCGCGCCCGGGAGGTGAGCGCGGCGGGGGCCGGCCTGCCGGGTCACGTCGCGGATGTGCCGGCGGCGAGGGTGATGAGGAAGCGGGTTCCCTCGTCGGTTCTCCCGGCGCACATCCGGGGGACGGCGTCGAGGGCGGCCAGGGCCTCGCACCATCCGGGTACTTCGGATCCGAAGCGGGCGACGAGCCGGTCCCGGGCCTCCGGGGCGCCATTCGTCGGCTCTCTCGACACGGCGCGGGCTCCTGCGGGTGGCGGTGGTCGATACGGTTGCGCGCATCCTGGGAACTCGGCTCCGCCACGGCCATCGCGTTTGCCGGTCGTCACGCCCGCCGCGCCCGTCATGGGCAGGGAGGGCCCGTCGTGCCCGACCGCCTCCGGCGGGTGTCGCCCGGCGGCTGTTCAGCTCCGTACACCGCTCCCGGCGGCTCCGCCGCGGCCAGGAGTTTCCGGGCCGTCTCCCCCGCCTCGGCCGGTGTCCAGCGTGCGCTCTTGTCCGCTGTGGGGCCCGGGCGCCAGCCCTCCATGACCGTGATGCGGCCACCCTCCACCTCGAACACACGGCCGGTGACCGCTTCGCTCGCGGCGGAGCCGAGCCAGACGACGAGAGGCGAGACGTTCTGGGGGGACATCGCGTCGAAGCCGGTGTCCGGCGCCGCCATCGTCTCGGCGAACGTGCGCTCGGTCATGCGGGTGCGGGCGGCGGGGGCGACGGCGTTGACCTGCACGCCGTAGCGCCCGAGTTCCGCCGCCGCGACCATCGTCAGTGCGAGGATCCCGGCTTTCGCCGCACTGTAGTTGCCCTGGCCCACCGAGCCGAGCAGGCCGGCTCCGCTGCTGGTGTTGACGACCCGGGCGCTCGGGGTGCGGCCCGCCTTCGCCTCGGCCCGCCAGTGCGCCGCCGCGTGTTTCAGCGGCAGGAAGTGCCCCTTGAGGTGGACGCGCACGACGGCGTCCCAGTCGTCCTCGTCCAGGTTGACCAGCATCCGGTCGCGCAGGAATCCGGCGTTGTTGACGAGGGCGTCGAGGTGCCCGTACGCCTCGAGGGCGGTCGCGACGAGGGACGCGGCGCCCTCGCCGGTCGCGATGTCGCCCGCATGGGCGGTGGCCTCGCCGCCGGCCGCGCGGATCTCGTCCACGACCCGTGCGGCCGGGCTGTCCGGGTCCGGTGTGCCGTCGAGGCCGACCCCCAGGTCGTTGACGACGACGTTCGCGCCCTCGGCGGCGAATGCCAGGGCGTGGGCGCGGCCGAGACCGCGGCCCGCGCCGGTGACGATCACTACCCGGCCGTCGGCGATACCCGTCACGGCATGTCACCCCATCCGTTCGTGTCCGTTTCCGGCTTCGCCGGCTCCTGGTCGGCGGTCGCCGCGTCGAGGAACGCCGGGCGCTCCCCTCCCCCGTGGACGAGGAGGCTCGCACCGGTGATGTAGGCGGCGGCGTCCGAGGCGAGGAAGACGGCGGCCCGGCCGATGTCGGACGGTTCGGCGAGCCGTCCGAGCGGGACGGTGCGGGCAACGGCCGCGACGCCGTCCTCGCCGCCGTAGTGGAGATGGGACAGCTCGGTGCGGACCATCCCCGCGACGAGCGTGTTGACGCGCACCTCGGGTGCCCACTCCACGGCCATGGAGCGGGCCAGGTTCTCCAGTCCCGCCTTGGCCGCCCCGTACGCGGCGGTGCCGGGTGAGGGGCGGCTGCCGCTGACGCTGCCGATCATCACGACCGTTCCTCTGGCCCGCTTGAGGTGGTCGTACGCGGCGAGGGAGACGGTCAGGGGGGCGATGAGGTTGAGCCGGACGACGCGGGCGTGCCGTTCGGGGGCGGCGTCGGCGAGGGGGCGGTAGGGGGCGCCGCCCGCGTTGTTGACCAGGACGTCGAGGCGTGGCAGTGCGTCGAAGAAATCCTGTACGGCGGCCGGGTCGCATACGTCGAGCCGGGCGAACTCGGCTCCCTCGACGGGGGTTTCGGGGGGCCGTCGGGCGCAGATCACGACGTCGGCGCCGGCTTCGGCGAGGGCCCTGGCGATTCCGGCCCCGACGCCGCGGGTTCCTCCGGTGACGACGGCGGTCCGGCCCCGCAGAGTCCCGGCGCTCTCGCCGCGCGGACTTCGAGCGGTCCCGTCGCGTGAGTTTTCCACAGGCTCTCCCGTCGGGATGCGGTGGCTGCTAGCTTCGAATCGTACCTAACAAACGTTTGGTGGAAAGGTAGCTGATGCGCCCATGAGTGTCTCCACCTCGCGCCCGGAAAAGGGGATCGCCGTCGTCACGGTCGACTTCCCGCCGGTGAACGCGCTGCCGGTGACCGGCTGGTTCGGCCTCGCCGATGCCCTCGGATCGGCGGGCCGCGACCCGGAGGTCCGCTGTGTCGTCCTGGCCGCACAGGGGCGTGGTTTCAACGCGGGTGTGGACATCAAGGAGATACAGGCTCAGGGCGGCAGTGCCCTGATCGGGGCGAACCGCGGGTGCTTCGAGGCTTTCGCCGCGGTGTACGAGTGCGAGGTCCCGGTCGTGGCGGCCGTGCAGGGCTTCTGCCTGGGCGGCGGGATAGGACTGGTCGGCAACGCGGACGTGATCGTCGCGAGCGAGGACGCCGTCTTCGGGCTGCCGGAGCTGGACCGCGGCGCGCTGGGCGCCGCCACGCATCTGGCACGGCTGGTCCCCCCGCATCTGATGCGCGCCCTCTACTACACCTCGCGCACGGTGACGGCTGCCGAGTTGCACGCGCACGGCTCGGTGTGGCGGGTCGTGCCGCGGGACGGACTGGGTGCGGCGGCCCTGGAGCTGGCCAGGGAGATCGCCGCCAAGGACGGAGAGCTGCTGCGGCTCGCCAAGGCCGCGATCAACGGGATCGACCCGGTGGACGTGCGGCGCAGCTACCGCTTCGAGCAGGGCTTCACGTTCGAGGCACATCTGACCGGCGTGGCCGACCGCGTCAGGAACACGTTCGGGCAGTCCGGGAAGGCAGAGAAGTCCGGGACAGCGGAGAACTCCGGGAGAGCAGAGAAGTCCGGGAAGTTGGGGAAGGAGGGCACATGACGGACAAGACGATGACGGCGGATGAGGCCGTCTCACGCCTGGAGAGCGGTATGACCGTCGGTATCGGCGGCTGGGGTTCGCGCCGTAAGCCGATGGCTCTGGTGCGGGCGCTGCTCCGCTCCCGGGTCACCGATCTCACGGTGGTGTCGTACGGCGGTCCGGACGTCGGGATGCTCACCGCCGCGGGCCGGATCCGCCGGCTGGTGGCGGCGTTCGCGACCCTCGACACGGTGCCGCTGGAGCCGCACTATCGCGCGGCCCGTGAGAGCGGGACGCTCGAGCTGGTGGAGGTCGACGAGGCGATGTTCATGTGGGGCCTGCACGCGGCGGCGAACCGGCTGCCGTTCCTGCCGGTGCGGGCAGGCGTCGGGTCCGACGTGATGAGGATCAACCCCGGCCTGCGGACCGTCACTTCGCCCTACACGGACGGGTGGCTCTCCACCGTGGGCGGGGACGGGGACGGGAGCGGGGCAGGCGTCCGGGAGGAGTTCGTCGCGATGCCCGCGCTTCGGATGGACGCCGCCCTGATCCATGTCAACCGTGCCGACCGGCTGGGCAACGGCCAGTACCTGGGCCCGGACCCGTACTTCGACGATCTGTTCTGCGAGGCGGCGGACGCGGCCTACATGTCGTGCGAGCGGATCGTGGACACGGCGGAGCTGACCAAGGAGGCGACGCCGCAGACCCTGCTGGTCAAACGGCACACGGTGACCGGTGTGGTGGAGGCCCCCGGCGGCGCGCACTTCACGTCGTGCGCGCCCGACCACGAGCGGGACGAAGCCTTCCAGAGGCATTACGCCGCCACGGACTGGCCGTCGTTCGCCGAGCGGTTCCTCAGCGGCGACGAGCACGCATACCAGTCGGCCGTCCGGGCCTGGCACAGGGAGCGGTCATGAGCGCGGCGACCCGTGCCGAGTACTGCGTGATCGCCTGCGCCGAGGCCTGGCGCGACGCGGGGGAGATCCTCGCGAGCCCGATGGGCACGGTGCCGTCCATCGGGGCGCGGCTCGCCCGGCGCACCTTCGCACCCGATCTGCTGCTCACCGATGGTGAGGCGATGCTCGTGGGCGCGGACGGGACGGTGGAGGGCTGGCTGCCGTACCGGCAGCATCTGGCGCTGGCCACCAGCGGGCGCCGGCACGTGATGATGGGCGCGAGCCAGATCGACCGCTTCGGGAACCAGAACATCTCCTGCATCGGGGCGTGGCAGCAGCCGCGGCGGCAGTTGCTCGGGGTTCGTGGTGCTCCGGTCAACACGCTGAACCATCCGACCAGTTACTGGATACCGAGGCACTCGCGCCGGGTGTTCGTCGAACGGGTCGACATGGTGTGCGGGGTGGGCTACGACCGGGCGGCCCTGCATCCGGCCACCGCGCGCTTCCACCGCATCCCGTGTGTGGTGTCGGACCTCGGTGTCTTCGACTTCGCCACCGCGGACCGCTCGATGAGGCTGGCTTCGCTGCACCCGGGGGTGACGGTGGAGGAGGTTCGGGAGGCGACGGGCTTCGAGCTGACCGTCCCGGAGGCGGTGCCGTACACCCGTGAGCCCACGGCGCAGGAGCTGCGGTTGATCCGCGAGGTGCTCGATCCGCAGGAGATACGGGAGCGTGAGGTGCCCGGCCCGGGGCGTGCGCTCGGGGCGTGTTGATGGAGACCGCGCTGACCCGGCTCGTCGGTGTCCGTCATCCGGTCGTCCAGACCGGTATGGGATGGGTCGCGGGCCCGCGTCTGGTGTCCGCGGCGGCGAACGCGGGGGCGCTGGGCATCCTGGCCTCCGCGACCATGACACCCGATCAGCTGCGGGCGGCGATACGGGAGGTCCGGTCGCGCACCGGCGCCCCGTTCGGGGTGAATCTGCGCGCGGACGCCGGGGACGCGGGTGAGCGGGTGCGGATCATCGTCGAGGAGGGTGTGCGGGTGGCGTCCTTCGCGCTGGCGCCGTCCAGGGAGCTGATCGGCCGTCTCAAGGATGCGGGTGTGGTCGTCGTACCGTCCGTGGGTGCGCGCCGGCATGCCGAGAAGGTGGCGTCCTGGGGTGCGGACGCGGTGATCGTGCAGGGCGGTGAGGGGGGAGGTCATACGGGCGAGGTGGCGACGACGGTGCTGTTGCCGCAGGTGGTGGACGCGGTGGACATCCCGGTGGTGGCGGCGGGTGGCTTCCATGACGGGCGGGGTCTGGTCGCGGCGCTGGCGTACGGGGCGGCGGGCATCGCCATGGGCACGCGGTTCCTGCTCACCTCGGACTCCACGGTCCCGGACGCGGTGAAGGAGAGGTATCTGGCGGCGACCGTCAAGGACATCACCGTGACGACGGCCGTGGACGGTCTGCCGCACCGGATGCTGCGTACGCCGCTGGTGGAGTCCCTGGAGCGTGCGGGCCGGGCGCGGGCGCTGCTGCGGGCCGTGCGCCGTGCGGCGGGCTTTCGGGGGCTGTCGGGGCTGACGTGGTCTCAGATGGTGCGCGACGGTCTGGCGATGAGGCACGGCAGGGATCTGTCCTGGAGTCAGGTCCTGCTCGCCGCGAACACGCCGATGCTGCTGAAGTCGGCGATGGTGGACGGGCGTACGGATCTGGGTGTGATGGCTGCCGGACAGGTCGCCGGTGTCATCGAGGACCTTCCGTCGTGTGCGGAACTGGTCGATCGGGTGATGGCCGAGGCCCGGGAGGCCCTCGGTGCGCTGCCGGCACCCGGGGCCGCATCACCCGGTTGACCGAGGTGGTCACCGGACAGCGCGGCCTCCGTGGCCGCTGCCACCGTCCGGTCCGCGGCAGCGGCGGCGGCAGTGGCGGCCCGGAGGCCGTGCTGTTCCGGTCAGAGCCGTTCGATGATCGTGACGTTGGCCTGGCCGCCTCCCTCGCACATCGTCTGGAGGCCGAAGCGTCCGCCGGTGCGCTCGAGTTCGTGCAGCAGGGTGGTCATCAGGCGGGCGCCCGTCGCACCCAGCGGATGGCCGAGGGCGATGGCGCCGCCGTTGACGTTGACCCTGCCGGGGTCGGCGCCGGTCTCCTTGAGCCAGGCGAGGACGACCGGGGCAAAGGCCTCGTTGATCTCGACGAGGTCGATGTCGTCGAGGGTGAGGCCGGTCTTCTTCAGGGCGTGCGCGGTCGCCGGGATCGGGGCGGACAGCATGCGGATCGGGTCTTCGCCGCGCACCGAGAGGTGGTGGATCCGGGCGCGCGGGGTCAGCCCGTGTTCATGGACGGCGCGTTCCGAGGCCAGCAGCAGGGCCGCCGCTCCGTCGGAGACCTGCGAGGAGCAGGCGGCGGTGACGGTCCCGCCGTCCAGGACGGGTTTAAGCTGGGCCATCTTCTCCAGCGAGGTGTCGCGGCGCGGGCCCTCGTCGACGGCGACGGTCCCGTAGGGGACGATCTCCCGTTCGAAGTAGCCCGCGTCGATCGCGCGCAGTGCCCGCCGGTGGGAGCGCAGCGCGAACTCCTCCTGGTCGTGGCGCGTGATGCCCCACTTGGCGGCGATGAGTTCGGCGCCGTGGAACTGGTTGACGGGCTGGTCGCCGTAGCGTGCGCGCCAGCCCTCGCTGCCCGCGAACGGGCCCTGGGTGAGTCCCAGTGGTTCGGCGGCCTGGCGGGAGGCGAAGGCGATCGGGATCTGCGTCATGTTCTGGACGCCGCCCGCGACCACCAGATCCT
This sequence comes from Streptomyces sp. NPDC047022, assembly GCF_040644155.1. Lineage (NCBI taxonomy): Bacteria > Bacillati > Actinomycetota > Actinomycetes > Kitasatosporales > Streptomycetaceae > Streptomyces > Streptomyces sp. NPDC047022. Next base: position 197,983 of record NZ_JBEYVV010000001.1, read on the forward strand.
GGGTGCCCGAGAGCACGGCCTGTGCGGCGAAGTGGATGGCCTGCTGGGAGGAGCCGCACTGCCGGTCGACCGTCACGCCCGGAACCTCCTCGGGCAGCCCGGCCGCCAGCCAGCAGGTGCGGGCGATGTCCCCGGCCTGCGGCCCGACGGTGTCGAGGCAGCCGAAGACGACGTCCTCCACCGCGGCGGGGTCCGCGCCCGAGCGGGCCATCAGCTCCCTCAGGACATGCGCGCCCAGGTCGGCCGGATGGACCGCGCCGAGCCCGCCCCGGCGCCGCCCGACGGGCGTGCGGACCGCTTCCACCACGTATGCCTCGGCCATGGCCGACTCCCTCGCTCAGGACGGATGTTCACATCGTGCTATTCGCGGACGGCGATCCCGTCGAGCACCATCGACAGGTACTGGCGGGCGATCTCCTCCGGGCTGTGCTGTCCGCCGGGCCGGTACCAGGACGCGGCGACCCACACCGTGTCACGCACGAAGCGGTAGGTGAGGCGGACGTCGAGGTCGGCGCGGAAGACCCGTGCGTCGACCCCGCGTTCCAGCGTGGCCAGCCACGCCTTCTCGAATCTGCGCTGCGATTCGGCGAGGAACGTGAACCGGTCCTGCGCCACCAGCTGCCTGGACTCCTTCTGGTAGATCGCGACGGCCGCGCGGTGCCGGTCGATCTCCCGGAAGGACTCGGTGACCAGTGCCTCGAGGGTTTCGCGCGGGCCGAGTCCGGCGTCCAGGACGGTGTCGTAGCCTTCCCAGAGTTCGTCGAGGAAGGTGCGCAGGATCTCCTCCAGCATCGACTCCTTGGAGTCGAAGTGGTAGTAGAGGCTTCCCGCGAGCATTCCCGCGTGGTCCGCGATCTTGCGTACGGTGGTGGCGTTGTAGCCCTGCTCGGCGAAGACCTCGGCGGCGGTGTCGAGGAGTTCGCGGCGGCGGGCGGGCGCCGCGGTCACCTGGGGCTTCTTCTTGGTCGGCACGGTCCCATTGTGGTCCCCGGGAGGCAGGCGCATCGCAAGGCCTAGGGGTGCTGGCTGCTGACGGCGACGACTTCGCCGGTCATGTAGGACGAGTAGCCGGAGGCCAGGAACACGATCACGTTGGCCACCTCCCACGGTTCGGCGTAGCGCCCGAAGGCCTCACGGGCGGTCAGTTCCTCCAGCAGTTCCGGGGTGGTCACCTTCGCGAGGTGCGGGTGCATGGCGAGGCTCGGCGAGACCGCGTTGACGCGCACCCCGTACGAGGCAGCCTCGATCGCGGCGCACCGGGTCAGGGCCATCACGCCCGCCTTCGCGGCGGCGTAGTGCGCTTGTCCGGCCTGGGCGCGCCAGCCGATCACCGACGCGTTGTTGACGATCACGCCGCCGCCGGTCTCCTTCATCGAGCGCAGGGCGGCCCGTACGCAGCGGAAGGTGCCGTTGAGGGTCACGTCGAGGACCTTCGACCACTGTGCGTCGGTCATGTCGACGAGGGCGGTCGTGCCGCCCAGGCCCGCGTTGTTGACGACGATGTCGAGTCTGCCGTGGGAGCGGACGGCTGCTTCGAAGAGCTTCTCCACCTGGGTCTGGTCGGTGACGTCGCAGGGGAGGGCCCCCACCGCGCCGGGGAACTCCCGGGCGAGTCCGGCCTCGTGCTCCTTGAGGCGGCGCGCATGAGCGTCACTGATCAGCACGCGCGCGCCTTCCTCCAGGAAGCGGCGCGCGGTGGCTCCCCCGATCCCGGCTCCGGCCGCCGCGGTGATGACGGCCGTGCGCCCCTTCAGCAGCCCATGGCCCGGTATGTACGGCGGAGTCTCGACGCCTGTCATGGCCTCACGCTAACCTACCAAACACTTGTTAGGGAAGGATGGTGACCGTGGACCTCGCCCACTCCCCCGCCGACGAGGCCTTCCGCGCCGAGGCCCGGTCCTGGCTCGCGGAGCATGTGCCCGCGACGCCGCTGCCCTCGCTGGAGACCGAGCGCGGGTTCGCGGCCCACCGCGCCTGGGAGGCCGAACTGGCCGCGGACCGCTGGTCGGTGGTGTCGTGGCCGGCGGCGTACGGAGGCCGGGACGCGGGGATCATGCGGTGGCTGGTGTTCGAGGAGGAGTACTACGCGGCGGGGGCGCCGGGCCGCGTCGGGCAGAACGGGATCAGCTTGCTGGCTCCGACCCTGTTCGAGCACGGCACCGAGGAGCAGCGCGCCCGGGTGCTGCCGCCGATGGCCCGTGGCGAGGTGGTGTGGGCGCAGGCGTGGTCGGAGCCCGAGGCCGGTTCCGATCTGGCATCGCTGCGGTCGAGGGCGGTGCGTACGTCCGGCGGCTGGCTGCTCAGCGGGCAGAAGACCTGGTCGTCGCGGGCGGCGTTCGCGGACCGGGCGTTCGGCCTCTTCCGCAGCGATCCTGACACCCCGAGACCCCACCAGGGGCTGACCTATCTCATGTTCGGCCTGCGGGCGCCCGGGGTGACGGTCCGTCCGGTCGGGCGGCTCGACGGCAAGCCGGCCTTCGCCGAGCTGTTCCTGGACGAGGTGTTCGTCCCCGACGAGGACGTGATCGGCGAACCGGGTCAGGGCTGGCGGGTGGCCATGGCCACGGCGGGCAACGAACGCGGGCTCACCCTCCGCTCCCCCGGCCGCTATCTGGCCGCCGCCGACCGGCTGCTGCGGCTGTGGCGGGAGCGCGGCTGCCCCGCGTCGGCGCGAGACCGGGTCGCCGATGCCCTGATCGGCGCCCGTGCCTATCAGTTGTTCACCTACGCGGGCGCCTCCCGTTTCCTCGAGGGCGAGCCGATGGGCCCCGAGTCCAGCCTGAACAAGGTCTTCTGGTCGGAGTACGACATCGCGCTGCACGAGACGGCGCTCGATCTGCTTGGCGAGGACGGCGAGTTGGCGGACGGGGACTGGGCGGAGGGCTATGTCTTCTCCCTCGCGGGCCCCATCTACGCCGGTACGAACGAGATCCAGCGCGACATCATCGCCGAGCGGCTGCTCGGCCTGCCGAAGGGACGCCGCTGATGCGGTTCCTGCTCACGGAGGAACAGCGTGCCTTCGCACGCTCGCTGGACGCGCTGCTGACCTCGGCCGGCACACCGACGGTGGTCCGGGCGTGGAGCACGGGCGACCATTCCGCGGGGCGGGCGCTGTGGTCGCGGATCGCGGAGGCGGGGGTGTTCGCGCTGGCGGTCCCGGAGGCGTACGAGGGCATGGGCGCGTTGCCGCTGGAGCTTGCCGTGGCCTTCGTGGAGCTGGGACGGCACGCGGTGCCGGGCCCGGTGGTGGAGACGGTGCTCGCGGCGGTCCTGCTCCCGGGAGCGCCCGAGCACGCCGCGCGGCTGCTGCCCCAGCTGGCCTCCGGCAAGGTCATGGCCACGGTGGGCGCGCCGTATGCGCTGGACGGGGACGCTGCCGACGTCGTACTCGCCCTCGACGGCGGGGAGACACGGCTGGCGCCCGGCTGTCTGCCCGGAACGCGGCGTTCGCTCGACCCCGCCCGGCGGCTCGCGACGCCGCTGCCCGGCGGTGAGCGCATACCGGGCGCCGCCGGTCCGGACGTCCTGTCCTGGGCCCGTCTCGCGACCGCCGCCCAGGCCCTCGGTGTCGGGCTCGCCCTGCTCGAGCGGACCGTGACGTATGCCGGGCAGCGGGTTCAGTTCGGTGTGCCCATCGGGTCGTTCCAGGCGGTCAAGCACCGGCTGGCCGACGCGAAGACGGCGCTGGAGTTCGCGCGGCCGCTGCTGTTCGGGGCGGCGGTGACCATGGACCCGGCGGATGTCGCCGCCGCCAAGGTCGCGGCGTGCGAGGCGGCGTACGCGGCGGCGCGGACCGCGCTGCAGTTGCACGGCGCGATCGGGTACACCGCCGAGTACGACCTGTCGCTGTGGCTGACGAAGGCGCGGGCGCTGCGCACGGCGTGGGGCACCCCGCGGGAGTGCCGGGACACCGTCCTGGAGCCGGCCCGCCCCCGCTTCTGAGGACATGAGCGGGATCAGCCGCTCCGTGGTCGTTCCGCCGGGGTGGATGCCGGTCTCCGTCCGGCCGCCTGCCTCGGGCTTGTGGCGCTGCCGGTCGCACTGACGGCGGACAAGGTGTCCCGGCTGACGAGCAGTGCGGAGCACTTCCGCTCAGCCCGACAGGCGACGGCGCCTGCCCTCTGGTCCGGTCGGGGACTGGTGGGCAGGCGCCGTCTGTGTTCCGCACGCCTTTGTACGGGACGTATATGAGCGGCCGTCAGATCACATCAGGTCGCGTGCATCCGCCCACTCAGACCACCAGCGAGCGGTCCGTCGGGCGGATCGGGGCCGGCAGGTCGCTGATCCCGGTGAGGAAGCGGTCGACACCGCGCGCCGCCGAGCGGCCCTCGGCGATCGCCCACACGATCAGGGACTGGCCGCGGCCGGCGTCGCCCGCCACGAACACGCCCGGCACGTTCGTCTGGAAGTCGGCGTCGCGGGCGACGTTGCCGCGCTCGTCGAGGTCCAGGGCGAACTGCTCGACCAAGCCGTTGGCGCGGTCGGTGCCGGTGAAGCCCATCGCAAGGGTGACCAGCTGCGCCGGGATCCTGCGCTCGGTGCCGGACTTCTGGGTCAGCTTGCCGTCCACGAACTCCACCTCGATGAGGTGCAGCCACTGCACATTGCCGTCCTCGTCGCCCTCGAAGTGGGTGGTGGAGACGGAGTAGACCCGCTCGCCGCCCTCCTCGTGCGCGGAGGTGACCTTGTAGAGCATCGGGAAGGTCGGCCACGGCTGGGCGGCCGGGTTCCGCTCGTCGCCCGGGCGGGGCATGATCTCCAGCTGCGTGACGGAGGCCGCGCCCTGACGGTGGGCGGTGCCCACGCAGTCGGCGCCGGTGTCGCCGCCGCCGATCACGACGACGTGCTTGCCCTCGGCCGTGACCGGGGAGGTGACGTAGTCGCCCTCCTGGACCTTGTTGGCCAGCGGCAGGTACTCCATCGCCTGGTAGACGCCCTTGAGTTCCCGGCCGGGGACGGGAAGGTCGCGGGCGGTGGTGGCGCCGGCGGCGATGACCACGGCGTCGTACCGCTTGCGCAGGTCCGTCGCCTTGAGGTCGCGGCCGATCTCGATGCCCGTGCGGAAGCGGGTGCCCTCCGCGCGCATCTGCTCGATACGGCGGTTGATGTGCCGCTTCTCCATCTTGAACTCGGGGATGCCGTAGCGCAGCAGACCGCCGACGCGGTCCGCGCGCTCGTACACCGCGACCGTGTGGCCCGCCCGGGTGAGCTGCTGGGCGGCGGCCAGGCCCGCCGGTCCGGAGCCGATGACCGCGACCGTCTTGCCCGACAGGCGCTCGGGGGCCTGCGGCTTGACGTCACCGCTGTCCCACGCCTTGTCGATGATGGAGACCTCGACGTTCTTGATGGTGACCGGCGGCTGGTTGATGCCGAGCACGCACGCCGACTCGCACGGGGCGGGGCACAGACGGCCGGTGAACTCCGGGAAGTTGTTCGTGGCGTGCAGCCGCTCGGACGCCTCGGTCCAGTCCTCGCGGTAGGCGTAGTCGTTCCACTCGGGGATGAGGTTCCCGAGCGGGCAGCCGTTGTGGCAGAACGGGATGCCGCAGTCCATGCACCGGCTCGCCTGCTTGCTGATGATCGGCAGCAGCGAGCCGGGAACGTAGACCTCGTTCCAGTCCTTGAGACGCTCGTCCACCGGGCGGGACGTGGCGACCTCGCGGCCGTGCGACAGGAAGCCCTTCGGGTCAGCCATTGGTCGCCGCCTCCATCATCTTCTCGGTGACCTCGGTCTCGGTCAGACCGGCTCGCTCGGCGGCGTCCTTGGCGGCGAGCACTGCCTTGTACGTGCTGGGGATGATCTTGCTGAAGCGCTCCACGGCGACCGGCCACTCGGCCAGCAGCTTCTCGGCGACCGTGGACCCGGTGTCCTCCGCATGGCGGCGCACCGCGTCGTGCAGCCACTGCTTGTCGGCCTCGTCCAGCGCCTCGATGGCGCCCTGGTTGCCGGGGTTGACGTTGTCCCGGTTCAGGTCGATGACGTACGCGACACCGCCGGACATGCCCGCCGCGAAGTTGCGGCCGGTCTCGCCGAGGACGATCGCGTGGCCGCCGGTCATGTACTCGCAGCCGTGGTCGCCGACGCCCTCGGACACCACGAGCGCGCCGGAGTTGCGGACACAGAACCGCTCGCCCGTACGGCCGCGCAGGAACAGTTCGCCGCCGGTGGCGCCGTAGGCGATGGTGTTGCCCGCGATGGTCGAGTACTCGGCGAGGTGCTCGGCGCCCCGGTCCGGGCGGACGATCACACGGCCGCCCGACAGACCCTTGCCGACATAGTCGTTGGCGTCGCCCTCCAGGCGCAGCGTGACGCCGCGCGGCAGGAACGCGCCGAAGGACTGGCCCGCGGAGCCGGTGAAGGTGATGTCGATGGTGTCGTCGGGCAGGCCCTCGCCACCGAACTTCTTCGTCACCTCGTGGCCGAGCATGGTGCCGACGGTGCGGTTGATGTTGCGGATGCCGATCTGCGCGCGCACCGGCTGGGCGTCGGCCTGGGAGCCGGCGGCGAGCGCGTCCGCGGCGAGCCTGATCAGCTCGTTGTCGAGCGCCTTCTCCAGGCCGTGGTCCTGGGCGACGATCTGGTGGCGCACCGCGCCCTCGGGCAGCTCGGGCACGTGGAACAGCGGCTCCAGGTCCAGGCCCTGTGCCTTCCAGTGGTCGACGGCGCGGGTGACGTCGAGCGCCTCGGCGTGGCCGACGGCCTCCTCGATGGAGCGGAAGCCCAGCTCCGCGAGCAGTTCGCGGACCTCTTCGGCGATGAACTCGAAGAAGTTCACGATGAACTCGGGCTTGCCGGTGAAGCGGTCGCGCAGCACCGGGTTCTGGGTGGCGACGCCGACCGGGCAGGTGTCCAGGTGGCAGACGCGCATCATGATGCAGCCGGAGACGACGAGGGGGGCGGTCGCGAAACCGAACTCCTCGGCGCCGAGCAGCGCGGCGATGACGACGTCGCGGCCGGTCTTCAGCTGGCCGTCGGTCTGCACGACGATGCGGTCACGCAGGCCGTTGAGCAGCAGCGTCTGCTGGGTCTCGGCGAGGCCGAGCTCCCAGGGGCCGCCGGCGTGCTTGAGCGACGTCAGCGGCGAGGCGCCGGTGCCGCCGTCGTGGCCGGAGATCAGGACGACGTCCGCGTGCGCCTTGGAGACGCCCGCGGCGACCGTGCCGACGCCGACCTCGGACACCAGCTTGACGTGGATCCGCGCCGTGGGGTTGGCGTTCTTCAGGTCGTGGATCAGCTGGGCGAGGTCTTCGATGGAGTAGATGTCGTGGTGCGGCGGCGGGGAGATCAGGCCGACGCCGGGGGTCGAGTGCCGGGTCTTGGCCACCCACGGGTAGACCTTGTGGCCGGGCAGTTGGCCGCCCTCGCCTGGCTTGGCGCCCTGGGCCATCTTGATCTGGATGTCGTCCGCGTTGACCAGGTACTCGGAGGTCACGCCGAAGCGGCCGGAGGCCACCTGCTTGATCGCCGAGCGGCGCGCGGGGTCGTACAGGCGCTCGGGGTCCTCGCCGCCCTCACCGGTGTTGGACTTGCCGCCCAGCCGGTTCATGGCGATGGCGAGGGTCTCGTGCGCCTCCTTGGAGATGGAGCCGTACGACATGGCGCCCGTGGAGAACCGCTTGACGATCTCGGAGACGGGCTCGACCTCGTCGATGGAGACCGGCTCGCGCTCTGAGGTGAAGCCGAACAGGCCGCGCAGCGTCATCAGGCGCTCGGACTGCTCGTTCACACGGGAGGTGTACTTCTTGAAGATGTCGTAGCGGCCGGTGCGCGTGGAGTGCTGGAGGCGGAAGACCGTCTCCGGGTCGAACAGGTGCGGTTCGCCCTCGCGGCGCCACTGGTACTCGCCGCCGATCTCCAGCGCACGGTGTGCGGGAGCGATGCCGGAGGCCGGGTATGCCTTGGCGTGGCGGGCGGCCACCTCCTTGGCGATGACGTCGATGCCGACGCCGCCGATCTTGGTGGCGGTGCCGTTGAAGTACTTCTCGACGAACGCCTCGTCGAGTCCGACGCCCTCGAAGACCTGGGCGCCGCGGTAGGAGGCGACGGTGGAGATGCCCATCTTGGACATGACCTTCAGGACGCCCTTGCCGAGGGCGTAGATCAGGTTGCGGATGGCCTGCTCGGCCTCGACACCGGGCAGGAACGTTCCCGCTCGGACGAGGTCCTCGACGGACTCCATGGCCAGGTAGGGGTTGACCGCGGCAGCGCCGTAGCCGATGAGCAGGGCCACGTGGTGGACCTCGCGGACGTCTCCGGCCTCGACCAGCAGGCCCACGTGGGTGCGCTGCTTGGTGCGGATGAGGTGGTGGTGGACGGCCGCGGTGAGCAGCAGCGAGGGGATCGGCGCGTGCTCGGCGTCCGAGTGCCGGTCCGACAGGACGATCAGGCGGGCGCCGTTCTCGATGGCGGCGTCGGCCTCGGCGCAGATCTCCTCCAGGCGCGCGGCGAGCGAGTCGCCGCCGCCGGAGACCCGGAAGAGGCCGGAGAGCGTGGCGGCCTTCATGCCGGGCATGTCGCCGTCGGCGTTGATGTGGATGAGCTTGGCCAGCTCGTCGTTGTCGATCACCGGGAAGGGCAGGACCACGCTGCGGCAGGAGGCCGCGGTGGGCTCCAGCAGGTTGCCCTGGGGGCCGAGCGAGGAGCGCAGGGAGGTGACCAGTTCCTCGCGGATCGCGTCCAGCGGCGGGTTGGTGACCTGCGCGAACAGCTGCGTGAAGTAGTCGAACAGCAGGCGGGGGCGCTCGGACAGCGCGGCGATCGGCGAGTCGGTGCCCATCGAGCCGATCGGCTCGGCGCCGGCCTTGGCCATCGGCGCGAGGATGACGCGCAGCTCCTCCTCGGTGTAGCCGAAGGTCTGCTGGCGGCGGGTGACCGAGGCGTGCGTGTGCACGATGTGCTCGCGCTCGGGCAGGTCACCGAGCTCGATCTCGCCGACCTCCAGCCACTCCTCGTACGGCTGCTCGGCTGCGAGCGTCCGCTTGATCTCGTCGTCCTCGATGATGCGGTGCTCGGCGGTGTCCACGAGGAACATACGGCCGGGCTGCAGACGGCCCTTGCGGACGACCTTCGCGGGGTCGATGTCGAGAACGCCGACCTCCGAGCCCAGGACGACGAGGCCGTCGTCGGTGACCCAGTAGCGGCCGGGGCGCAGGCCGTTGCGGTCGAGGACGGCGCCGACCTGGGTGCCGTCGGTGAAGGTGACGCAGGCGGGGCCGTCCCAGGGCTCCATCATCGTGGAGTGGTACTGGTAGAAGGCGCGCCGGGCCGGGTCCATGGAGTCGTGGTTCTCCCACGCCTCCGGGATCATCATCAGCACGGAATGCGGCAGGGAGCGTCCGCCGAGGTGGAGGAGTTCGAGCACCTCGTCGAAGGACGCGGAGTCGGAGGCGTCCGGGGTGCAGACCGGGAAGAGCCGCTCCAGCCCCTCGTTCGGCCCGAACAGGTCGGAGACCAGCTGCGACTCGCGGGCGCGCATCCAGTTGCGGTTGCCCTTGACCGTGTTGATCTCACCGTTGTGGGCGACGAAGCGGTACGGGTGGGCGAGCGGCCAGCTCGGGAAGGTGTTGGTGGAGAAGCGCGAGTGGACCAGGGCGATCGCCGAGGCGAAGCGGCGGTCGGACAGGTCCGGGAAGAAGGGCTCCAGCTGGCCGGTGGTCAACATGCCCTTGTAGACGATCGTGCGCGCGGACAGCGACGGGAAGTACACGCCTGCCTCGCGCTCGGCGCGCTTGCGCAGCACGAACGCCTTGCGGTCGAGGTCGATGCCCTGGCTGCCGCTGTCCGAGACGAACAGCTGGCGGCAGGCGGGCATCGTGGAGCGGGCGGTGGCGCCCAGCAGTTCGGGGGCGACCGGGACCTCGCGCCAGCCGAGGACGGTCAGGCCCTCGTCGGCGGCGATCGTCTCGATCTCTGAGACGGCCTCGTCGGCCGCCGCCTCGGGCAGGAAGGCGATGCCGACGGCGTATCCGCCCGCCTCCGGCAGTTCGAATCCGGCCACCTCGCGGAAGAACGCGTCGGGGACCTGGGAGAGGATGCCCGCGCCGTCACCCGAGTCGGGCTCGGAGCCGGTGGCGCCGCGGTGCTCCAGATTGCGCAGAACGGTGAGCGCCTGCTCGACCAGCGCATGGCTCGCCTCACCGGTGAGGGTGGCCACGAAGCCGACGCCACAGGCGTCGTGCTCGTTACGGGGGTCGTACATACCCTGCGCAGCAGGGCGAGCATCCATGAACGACCAGTTCTGGCCGTTCTCGGAATGCTGGGACGGCTGGCGCGGCGTACGCATCGGCTCTCCCGTCGTCGTCATGTGGCTGGGAATCCCCCAGGCCGTCTAGGAGCGGCCCCGGGAACAGGTGCCGAGGGACGACGTTGGCCCTCTGCTGTGGCGAAATTTCGTGCAGGTTACATGATGGAGTGGATCTCGGAAACCGGATAGCCCAGTCCAACATGCGGACATCGCCGAGGCGTGGGGCGGGTTTCCACGTGCGGCGATGGGGTCAGGGGGCACAAGCGGACAGATCGATGTCCACCGAACCGGAATGGGGCGCGGGCTGGGCGGGCTTCCTCGCCCGCCGCCATGCGATGTGCGTGCGGCACAGGCGACATTGCCCGCGGCGCTTACGGCTCATGCCCGGTGTTCTGACATTCGAAACCGCCGGGTAACAACTATTTATACAGGTCGAAGCACAAGCGGGCTTCGCATCATCCTACGGCGGTGCCGAACAGGCCGCCCAGGGCGTAGGTCACACCCGCGGCGGCGCCACCCAGGGCGAGCTGACGCAGCCCGCTGTACCACCAGCTACGGGCGGTCACCCTGGCCACGACCGCGCCGCACGCGAAGAGCCCGGCGAGGGCGAGCAGCACGGAGAGCCACAGAGCGTGGGCGCCGAGCAGATACGGCAGGAGGGGCAGCAGCGCGCCGAGTGCGAACGATCCGAAACTGGACACGGCGGCGACCGCCGGGGAGGGCAGATCGCCCGGGTCGACGCCCAGCTCTTCCCGCGCGTGTATCTCCAGGGCCTGCTCGGGGTCACGGGAGAGCTGCCGCGCGACCTCGCGGGCGAGGGCGGGCTCGACGCCGCGCGCCTCGTACAGCGCCGCCAGCTCCCGCTCCTCGTCCTCCGGGTGCTTCCGCAGCTCGCGCCGCTCGACGTCGAGCTCCGCCTCGACCAGCTCGCGCTGGGAGGCCACGGAGGTGTACTCACCGGCCGCCATGGAGAAGGCGCCCGCGGCCAGGCCCGCGAGCCCGGTGATGATGATGGTCTGCTGACTGACGGCGCCACCGGCGACACCTGTCATCAAAGCCAGGTTGGACACCAGGCCGTCCATCGCGCCGAAGACCGCCGGGCGCAGCCAGCCACCGTTGACATCGCGGTGCGTGTGGTTGTCGCGGTGCGCCTCGTGCAGCGTCGCTTCGGTCTCGATGATGGCCATACCCGGCCCCCCTGGTGCTTGATCGATCCCCTTGATTGGACCGTTTCCACTTTTCGACAACACCGAAAGTACGCCAGAAATTGCGGCGCCGCCAGCAAGGAAAGGCTGGGCTAACCTGCAGCTTTACGGTTGACCGCTCATCCGAGACGAGCTCCGCACAGATGTCGGACGGGTGATGCTGAGGGGTGCGGTGCTGGGGCCGGGCGTTCCCGTGGCACAGATCCGCAAAGGGGGGTGCCCGAAAGGAGAGGCGCCGTGGCCATCGCCTGCACTCCCCCGGCGCCGGCATCCGGCCCATCCGGGGAGGACACCGCCGGTCTCCGTGCACGGGCGCGCGGCGCGCTGCTCGGCCTCGCCGTGGGGGACGCGCTCGGAGCGCCCGCCGAGAACTTGAAGCCGTCCGAGATCCGCGCCCGCTGGGGCCGTATCACGGGGTACGTCGCCGAGCGGCCCTCCGGCACGGACGACACCGAGTACGCCATCTTCTCGGGGCTGCTGCTGGCCCGGCACGGTTCAGCGCTCACCGTCGCGCATGTGGAGGCGGCCTGGCACGAGTGGATCGCGGACCGGGACGAGGGGCCGTTCCGCGGGGCGGGATTCAGCGAGCGGGGCACGCTGGAGAACCTGCGCCGTGGTCTTGCCGCGCCCATCTCGGCGCAGCACCGGCACGCCTGGAGCGACGGGCTCGCCATGCGGGCCGCGCCCTTCGGTGTCTTCGCCGTGGGGCACCCCGCGGAGGCGGCCCGGCTGGTGGCGATCGACGGCTCGGTGAGCCATGAGGGGGAGGGCATCTACGGCGGTCAGGCGGTCGCCGCCGGGGTCGCCGCGGCGATGGCGGGCGCGCCGGTGAGCGCCGTGGTGGCCTCGGCGCTCGCGGTCGTCCCGGACGACTCGTGGACGGCCCGCTCCCTGCGCCGCGCTGTCACCGCGGCCCACCGGGGCGCCCGCGCGGTCCGCTCCGCGGTGGTGGTCGGCGGCTACCCCTGGACGGACCTCGCGCCCGAGGCGGTGGCCCTGGCATTCGGCGCCTACGCGGCGGCCGACGGCGACTTCAGGGAGTCCGTGCTCACGGCGGTCAACATGGGCCGCGACGCCGACACCACGGCGGCGGTCGCGGGCGCCCTGGCGGGGGCGACATGCGGGATCTCGGCGATCCCGGCCGCGTGGGCGGCGGCGATCGGACCTGCCAGGGGCCGCTGCCTGCCGTCCATGGAGGGCCATCACGTCCTGGACGTGGCCGAACTGCTGGCGCCCGGGGACGGTGAGAAGTGGGGCGCGGCCATCGCGGGACTGTGGGACGGCAGCGCCTTGCCCGGCGCGCTCCCGCCACGCGACGGCTCCGCCGCGCGGGGTGACGCTCCTGCACGACCGGGCAACCCGACCGGCACCGCCGAAACGGCGCGCCCCGGTGAACCCGCCCGAGACGCCGACCCGGCACCGCCCGGCAGTCGGGGACCGGCCGTCGACCACACCCCGGCCGTCGGGCGAAGGCCCCACCCAACGCCCTCGCAGGGCACCACACCGGCACTATCCGCCCCGCCGACACCGCTCGCCCAGCCAGCACCACACGCCACGACGGCACCACACACCACGGCGGCATCACACCGCCCGTCGCCCCAGGACGGCGACCCCCCGCGGTCCACCGGGCAGCAACCGCGGGCGCACCCCGGCCCGGCCGCATACGCGGAGGCCGCCTTCGTTGACACGGGCTGCGTGGACACGGGCTGCGTGGACACGGCCTCCGTTGACACGGCAGAGGTGGAGCCGTGAGCCGCCCCGCGGGGCCCCGCCGCATCGAGGGGCTGCTGCTCGGGCTCGCCGCCGGGGACGCCGCGGGGTGGCCCGCCGCGCGGCACCGGGCCGCCCGTATGCCGGAGTGGACCCGGCGGCTGACCCGGGAGCTGGACACCTTCGCCGAACAGAACGCGACCACCACCCTGCCCGTGCCGATCGCCCTCAACCAGCCGCCGGATCCGCTCAGGCTCGGCCCGTCGGACGACGCCGAGTGGGCGGCGTTCGCGGCGCACGCCGTGCTGCGCGCCGGGGACAGTGGCGCGCTGGGAGGCCTCGGCCGCTCGCGGAGGATGCGCGCCGCCATCGACCTGTCGTGGAACGCCATCGCCGGAGAGGTCGCCGCCGCGGCCGACCGCGCCCCCGAGGTCGAGTCCGCACGGCTGGCCCTGCGCGCCCGCATCTCCGTACGCGCCGGTCTCGGCAACCTCGCCACCGGGCTGCGCCCGCCCGCCACCGGCCACGACAACCCGCACTACTTCGACGACGCGGCCTGCGTACGGGCCTGCGTCCTCGCCGTGGCGCACCCGGGCGAGGCGCGGGCCGCCGCCGAGCTGGCCGAGTTCGACGCCCGCTACACGCAGGACGGCGACGGGGTGCACGGTGCCCGCGCGATGGCCGCGGCGCTCTCCCTCGCGCTCGGCGGGGAGGAGGTGGACACCTGCGTGGCGGCGGCGCTCGCCGAGCTCCCCGAGTCCACCGAGATCGGCCGCAACGCACGGCACGCGCTGGAGCTGGCCCGCGAGGGTGAGGGGGCCTTCGGTGCCGTCCCGGCGCTGGAGCACCAGATCGTCGACCACGTCTACAGCTACGGCATCGCGGCGGCGGAGACCGTCCCCGTCGCGCTCGCCCTGGCGACGGCGGCCCGCGGCCGGATCGCGGAGGCCGTGCCCGCCGCCGCCTGCCTCTCGCGCGTCGCCGACTCGGCCCCCGCCCTGGCCGGCGCGCTCACCGGTGCCCTCGGCGGCGGTGAGGCGATCCCGCCCGCCTGGCGCGACGCCTGCCGCACCCTCTCCGGCTGCGCGCTGCCCCGGCTGACCGGCACGGACCTCGTACACCTCGCCGAACTCCTGGAGACGACGGAACTTGCCGCCCCAGGTGGATGATTCGGACATGACGCCCACTTCTGACGAGACGATCCCTCTCGACGAACGCATCACCGGTTGCCTGGTCGGCGCGGCCGTAGGCGACGCCCTCGGCGGGCCGGTCGAGGGCTACTCCCCCGAGCAGATCGCCGAACGGCACGGCGGGCGGGTACACGGGATCGTCGGGCCCTGGCACGGCGACGCCTGGCGCACGGCCCGTGCCCTCGCCCCGTACCACAAGGGCGACGGCCACGTCACCGACGACACGTTGATGACCCACGCCCTGGTACGGGTGTACGCCACCGTCCGCGACCATCTGGACGCCTACGCGGTCGCCGGGCATCTGGTCCCCGACCTGATGACGAACCCCCGCTGGATCCCCGAGCTGGAGACGGAGGCGCTCCCCCTCCAGCGGATCTTCCTGGCGGAGAAGTGGCTCGTGGCCCGTCTGCACTACGGCCACATCGACCCGCGCGAAGCCGGTGTCGGAAACATCGTCAACTGCGGTGCCGCGATGTACATGGCACCGGTCGGCCTGGTCAACGCGGCCCATCCGGCGGGCGCCTACGCCGAGGCGCTGGACGTGGCGGGCGCGCACCAGTCTTCGTACGGCAGGGAGGCGGCCGGTGTGTTCGCGGCGGGGGTCGCCGCGGCCTGCGCACCGGGCGCCACCCCCGACTCGGTCGTGGCCGCCTGCCTGTCGCTGGCCAAGGACGGGACACGCGCGGCCATCGAGACGGTGTGCGACACGGCCTCCCGCTACTCGGACTTCGAGTCGGCGCTCAGGCCGCTGCGGGAGGCGGTCGCGCCCTATGACACGGTCGGACCCGACTACCGTGCGCCGTCCCTGGGCGCCCGCCGTGCGTCCCGCGTGCACGCGATCGAGGAACTCCCGGTGGCGCTGGGCATGATGATCGTCGCGCGCGGCGACTACCGCCACGCGGTGCTCGGCGCGGTCAACTACGGCCGGGACTGCGACTCGATCGCCACGATGACGGGTGCCATCACCGGTGCGCTGGGCTCCGAGGTCCCGGCGTACTGGGCGAAGGAGGTGGCGGAGGCCAGTCGCCTCGACCTGCACGCCCCCGCGCAGGCGCTCGCTCAGGTCGCCCGGGAGGTCTTCGCCCGTGATGTGGAGCGCCGCCGCGCCCATGAGGCGGCGTTCTCCCGGATCGGAGGCTGAGGTGCTCCGACTCACCTGGGTCCAGCCGGAGGACCTGCTCGGCCACGAGCTGCGCCAGGCGGGGCAGGAGGGCCGCGAGACGTCCGCCATCGAGGCGCGATGGCGGAGGGCCGGCGGCCCCGAGGCACCGCTGAGGGCGGGCGCGTCGCAGCGGCCGGTGTCTCCCTACCTGCGGATGCTGGCGAAGGACCTGCTGGACGAACTGGCCGACCTGCCCGGCCGGCTGGCGGACGCCGAACCGACGGATCTGGCGAGGATCAGGGCGCTGTGCCCGGACTGGCCCGACCAGCCGTCCGGCTACCGGGCGGCCCCGGACGTGTCGCGCCTGGAAGCGGCCTGGCTCGGCCGGGCGGCCGGCTGCGTCCTCGGCAAACCCGTCGAGAAACTCCCCCTGGACGGCATCCGCGCGCTCGCCCGCGCCGCCGGCAACTGGCCCCTGAACACCTGGTTCACGGCCCGCGGGGTCCCCGCGGACCTGCTGGCGGCCCACCCGTGGAACCGGCGCTCCGCGGCCACCTCCCTCGCCGAGAACATCGACGGTACGCCCGAGGACGACGACCTCAACTACCCCCTCCTGAACCTGCTGTTGCTCGGCCGCAGCGGCATGTCCTTCACCACCGCCGATGTGGCCAGGCTCTGGCTGGACGAACTGCCCGCGGGCCGTACGTTCACCGCGGAGCGCATCGCCTACCGCAACCTCCTCGCGGGGA
Organism: Streptomyces sp. NPDC047022; assembly: GCF_040644155.1. NCBI lineage: Bacteria > Bacillati > Actinomycetota > Actinomycetes > Kitasatosporales > Streptomycetaceae > Streptomyces > Streptomyces sp. NPDC047022. The sequence goes on from NZ_JBEYVV010000001.1 coordinate 214,183, forward strand.
TCGAGCCCCCGCGCACCGCCCGCCACCGCAACCCGTTCCGCGAGTGGATCGGCGCCCTGATCCGCGCCGACGTGCACGGCTGGACGAACCCGGGCGACCCGGCAGCCGCCGCCGGACAGGCCCATCGCGACGCCACGCTGACGCACACCGCGAACGGCGTCTACGCGGCGATGTTCATCGCGGCCACCATCGCCGAGGCCGCCACCGGCCGCCACGACGTGCACCACTGCCTGCGCACCGGTCTCACCGTGGTGCCGCCGGCCTCACGGCTCGCCCGCGCCGTCCGCCACGCCATTCGGCTGGCCCTGGACACCGAGGACTTCGAGGCGGTCGTGGACGAACTCCACGCCACCCACGACGCCTACCACTGGGTCCACGCCATCCCCAACACCGCCCTGATCGCCGCCGCTCTCACCCACGCCGACGGCGACTTCACCGGCTCCATCTGCCGTGCCGTGTCCGGGGGCTGGGACACCGACTCCAGCGGTGCCACGGCGGGCAGTGTCGCGGGCCTGCTGGCCGGGCACCCCGCCCAGCTCCCGGACCGCTGGACGAGCCCCCTCAAGAACCGGCTGGCCACCTCGGTCGGCGACTTCAACGGCATCGGCTTCGATGCCCTGGCCCACCTCACGCACCGGGAAATCCACCGCTCATGACCGCACCCCTCGCAGGCCTCAAGGTCCTCGACCTGGCCACCCTGTTCGCCGGTCCCCTCGCCGCCACCTTCCTCGGTGACTTCGGTGCCGAGGTCATCAAGGTCGAGCACCCGGTCCGGCCGGACCCGTCCCGCGGGCACGGCCCGGCCAAGGACGGCGTGGGCCTGTGGTGGAAGCTGCTGGGCCGCAACAAACGCACGATGACGCTCGACCTGTCCAAGCCGGGCGGCCGTACGACGCTGCTGCGGCTCGCGGCCGACGCCGATGTGATCGTGGAGAACTTCCGCCCGGGCACCCTGGAGAAGTGGGCTCTGGGCTGGGACGACCTGTCCGCGGTCAACCCTCGTCTGGTCCTCGCCCGGGTGACCGCGTTCGGGCAGTTCGGCCCGTACGCGCACCGCCCCGGTTTCGGCACGCTCGCGGAGGCGCTGAGCGGGTTCGCGGCCATCACCGGGGAGCCGGACGCGCCTCCCACGCTGCCGCCGTTCGGTCTCGCCGACTCCATCGCGGCCCTGGCGACGGCGTACGCGGTGATGACAGCCCTCGCCGCCCGGGACCGCACGGGCCACGGCCAGATCGTGGACATGGCGATCATCGAGCCTATCCTCACCGTCCTCGGGCCGCAGCCGATCTGGTACGACCAGCTGGGGCATGTGCAGCCGCGCACCGGCAACCGGTCCCAGAACAACGCCCCGCGCAACACCTATCGCGCCGCGGACGGCGGCTGGGTCGCCGTCTCGGCCTCCGCGCAGTCCGTCGCCGAGCGCGTGATGCGGCTGGTAGACCGTCCGGAGCTGATCGAGGAGCCGTGGTTCTCGACGGGCGAGGGCCGGGCCCGGCACGCCGAGCTGCTCGACCGGGCGGTCGGCGACTGGATCGCCCGCCGTCCGCGTGCGGAGGTGCTGAAGGCGTTCGAACGAGCGGAGGCCGCGGTGGCCCCCGTACAGGACGTACGGGACGTGATGGCCGACCCGCAGTATGCGGCGCTGGACACGATCACCACGATTCCCGACGACCCGGAACTGGGCAGGCTGCGCATGCAGAACGTCCTGTTCCGCCTGTCCGCCACCCCCGGCGTGATCCGCTGGGCGGGCCGTCCGCACGGCGCGGACACCGAGGAGATCCTGACGGAGCTGGGCCTGACGGTCCCGGAGATCGCCGCGCTCGCGGCGGAGGGCGCGCTGTGAGCGCGAACCCGGGCTTTCCCCCGCTCACCTGGCTGTACGCCCCCGGGGACCGCCCGGAGGTGGTCGGCAAGGCGCTGGATTCCGGGGCGGACGTGGTGCTGGTCGACCTGGAGGACGCGGTCGCCCCGGACCGCAAGGGGTACGCGCGGGCGGCCACGGCCGAACGGCTCACCGAGATCCCGCCGGTGCCGGTCCATGTGCGTGTGAACGCGCTGGACAGCCCCTGGGCCCAGGACGACCTCGAGGCGCTCGCGGCGCTGCCCGGTCTCTCGGGTCTGCGTCTGCCCAAGGTGACCTCGGCGTCGGACGTGGTCCGCGTGGCGAAGCGCGCCACCCCGGCAGGGGGAGGCACGGTCGCCCTGTACGCCCTGCTGGAGACGGCCCTGGGCGTGGAGCGGGCGTTCGACATCGCGACGGCCCATCCGGCCGTACGGGGCATCGCGCTGGGCGAGTCGGATCTGCGGGCGGACCTCGGGGTACGGGAGGACAGGGGCCTGGACTGGTCGCGTGCGCGCATGGTGGTGGCCGCACGGGCGGCGGCGCTGCCTCCGCCGTCCCAGTCGGTCTATCCGGACACCCGGGATCTGGAGGGCCTGGCGGCTTCCTGCGCACACGGCCGCGCGCTGGGCTTTCTGGGCCGGGCAGCCATCCACCCCCGCCAGCTCCCGGTCATCGAGAGCGCCTACGCGCCCACCGGGGACGAGATCTTCCGGGCGGAGGAGATCATCAAGGCGGCGGCCAGGGAGCAGGGCGCCCAGGCGCTCCCCGACGGCCGTTTCATCGACACGGCGGTCGTGAGGGAGGCGTACCTGACCCTGTCCCTTGCGCGTCGGCGGCGCTGAGCACTCCGCGGAGGGGGCCCGGACATGCCGGAGGCGCCGTATCCGGTGATACGGCGCCCCGGCAAACGTACGAGCGGCTCTGCTCAGACCTTCTTCGCCGACTCGGCCTCGTCCGCCTTCTCGGCGTCCTGGGATGCCCCGGCGTCGTCAGCCGCCTTCCCGGCTTCGTCCCCGGGTCCGGACGGTCCGGAATCGTGCCCCGGCCCGGAGGAGTCCTCCGTGCCGCCGGACGCGCCTTCCTGCGGCTCCGCCGAGCCGTCGGCCGAGCCCTCGGCGCTCTCGGTCCCCGCCTCCACGGCGCCCGGCTCCACGACCGCCTCACGGCCCGGACGCAGCCGCGAGGACACCACGATGTAGGTCACGGCGAGCAGGAACACCAGCAGCGCGGTCCAGTCGTTCAGCCGCAGGCCCAGGATGTGGTGCGCGTCGTCCACGCGCATGTACTCGATCCAGCCGCGGCCCACGCAGTACGCGGCCACGTACAGCGCGAACGCCCGGCCGTGCCCGAGCTTGAAGCGGCGGTCCGCCCAGATCACCAGGACACCGACCCCGATGCACCAGAGCGACTCGTAGAGGAACGTCGGGTGGTAGTAGCCCGGTACCCGGCCGTCCGTGGACGAGGTGATGTGCAGCGCCCAGGGCACGTGTGTCGGCCGTCCGTACAGCTCCTGGTTGAACCAGTTGCCCCAGCGGCCGATCGCCTGTGCGAAGGCGATCCCGGGCGCGACGGCGTCGGCGTACGAGGGAAGCGTGATGCCCCGGCGCCGGCAGCCGATCCAGGCGCCGACCGCACCGAGCGCGATGGCGCCCCAGATGCCGAGACCGCCCTCCCAGACCTTGAACGCGTTCACCCAGTCACGGCCGTCGCTGAAGTACAGCTCATAGTCCGTGATCACGTGGTAGAGCCGTCCGCCGACCAGGCCGAAGGGCACGGCCCAGACCGCGATGTCGGCCACTGTGCCGGGTCGGCCGCCCCGGGCGACCCAGCGCTTGTTGCCGAGCCACACGGCCACGAAGACACCGATGATGATGCAGAACGCGTAGCCGCGCAGCGGAATGGGGCCGAGATACAGCACTCCGCGCGACGGGCTGGGGATGTAGGCAAGTTCCATGGCAAGAACGACGCTACCTTGCCGGACACGCAGCGCGGCAACCCACTCGGCTACGGGTCCATAACGCGAGACCCGCGCAGACGCCCCCGGCACGCCGCCACCGGGGCAGGACCAGGGTCTTTCGCTTGGATCGGGCCGGATCAGGGAGCGGGGTCTGGTGCCGTGCATCGCAAGGCGGAGGAGGGCGTCATGGCGGAGCCATGGCAACCGACGACAACGCGGCTGGGGGTACCCCCTGCTCGAAGAGCTTGGGGGAACGGTGCCGGACCCCGCGAGCCCGGTCTGATCCAAACGAGAGGCCCTAGGACCGTCGGCGCCGTCAGGACTTGTTCGCCGCCTCCACCAACTGCTTCAGCTTCGCCGGCGTCATCGTCTGGTCCGAGTAGAGATTCTTGCCGTCGAGGAGCACGGTCGGCGTGCCGTTGAAGCCGCCGCTCGCGAACGCGGCGTGCGACTTCTTCACCCAGCTGTTGTGCGTCCCGTCGTTGACGCACTTCTCGAACGCGGGCGTCCTCAGACCGTCGACCTTGCCCGCCAGCTCGATGAGCTTGGCGTTGTCCCCGTAGCTGTCCTGGGTTTCCTTGGGCTGGTTCTCGTACAGCACGTCGTGGTACGCCCAGAACTTTCCGGCGTCCTGGGCGCACGCCGCCGCATTGGCCGCGTTCAGGGAGCCGCTGCCGCCCAGGTTTCCGTCGATCAGGGTGACCAGGTGGTATTCGACCTTCAGCTTTCCGGCGTCGACCAGCTGGCGGATGGTGGGGCGGTAGGCGGTCTCGAAGCCCTGACAGGCCGGGCACCGGAAGTCCTCCCAGACCGTGAGGGTCGACTTGGCGGAGTCCTTGCCGACCGGGATGGCGAGGCTGTCCTTGCCCGTCGCCCCCGAGGGCGCGATGGCGGGGCCCGCGGCGCTGCTCTTGCTCTTCTTCCCGCTGTTCGCCGCCAGGACGCCCACCACCGTCGCCAGGGCAAGGACGCAGACGACCGAGGCGCCCACGATCAGCGCCCGGCGCCGACGGTCCGTGGTCCTCTGCTTCTCGCGCTCGACCGCCATCCGCTCACGGGCGGTGCGCTTTCCGTCACGGTTCTTCTCGCTCACATCCGGCAGAACGAACCGGGGAGGCACAGCGCGCCTCCCCGGCCCAAGGTCCACCCGTTCGGGTGAGCGATTTTTTCGTCAGGGTCTGACAGAAGTTGTCAGGGGCTGCCAGGGGCCGGTGCGGCCCCGGGCAGCCGGGAGAGCCGGTCCGGCGTCACGCGTCGCCGCGTACGCCTGCGGCCAGCTCACCCGCCAGCTCCCGTACGGCGTCCAGGCCGGCCGCCTCGTCCGGGGCGTCCAGCATGCGCTTCACGAACGCCGAGCCGACGATCACGCCGTCGGCGAAGCCGGACACCTCGGCGGCCTGTGCGGCGCTGGACACACCGAGGCCGACGCAGACGGGCAGGTCCGTGGTCGCCCTGGTGCGGCGGACCAGGTCCTGGGCCTGTGCGCCCACCGATTCACGGGTGCCCGTGACCCCCATGAGCGAGGCCGCGTAGACGAAGCCGGAACCCGCCGCGGTGATCGCGGCGAGCCGCTCGTCCTTGCTGCTGGGCGCGACCACGAAGACCGTGGCCAGGCCGTGCTTCTCGGCGTGCTCCCGCCACAGGGCCGACTCCTGCACGGGCAGGTCCGGCAGGATGCAGCCCGCGCCGCCCGCCTCGGCCAGCTCGGCGGTGAAGCGCTCGACACCGTAGCGGTCGATCGGGTTCCAGTACGTCATCACCAGGACCGGCTTGCCGGTCGCCTCGTACGCCTCCCGGACCGTGCGCATCACGTCGGCGATCTTCACGCCGCCGCGCAGGGCGATGTCGTCGGCGGTCTGGATGACGGGACCGTCGAGGACGGGGTCGCTGTGCGGCAGCCCCACCTCCACCACGTCGGCGCCGCCGTCGAAGACCGCCTTGACCGCGGCGATGCCGCCGTCGACGGTGGGGAACCCGGCCGGCAGATAGGCGATGAGCGCGGACCGGTCCTCGGCCTTGGCGGCGGCGAGGGTGTCGGACAGCAGTTGGATGTTCCCGCTCACTTGGCGTCCCCCTCGATCTCGGCGGTGTCGGCCGCGTTGGCGGCCACCTCGGCGTCGGTGTCGTACAGCCCGAAGTAGCGGGCGGCCGTGTCCATGTCCTTGTCGCCGCGGCCGGACAGGTTGACCACGATCAGCCCGTCCGTGCCCAGCTCCCTGCCGACCTCCAGGGCACCGGCGAGGGCGTGGGCGCTCTCGATGGCCGGGATGATCCCCTCGGTGCGGGAGAGCAGGCGCAGGGCCTGCATGGCCGCGTCGTCGGTCACGGCCCGGTACTCGCCGCGGCCGCTGTCCTTGAGATACGAGTGCTCGGGGCCGATGCCCGGGTAGTCGAGTCCCGCGGAGATCGAGTACGGCTCCGTGATCTGGCCCTCGTCGTCCTGGAGGACGTACGACCGGGAGCCGTGCAGGATGCCGGGCTCACCGGCGGTGAGGGTGGCGGCGTGCTCCCCGGTCTCGATGCCGTGGCCGGCCGGTTCGCAGCCGATGAGCCGTACGGACGCGTCGGGGATGAACGCGTGGAAGAGGCCGATGGCGTTGGAGCCGCCGCCTACGCAGGCGACGGCGGCGTCGGGCAGGCGCCCGGCGCGTTCCAGGATCTGGCGCCGCGCCTCCACGCCGATCACGCGGTGGAAGTCCCGCACCATGGCCGGGAAGGGGTGCGGCCCGGCGACCGTACCGAAGAGGTAGTGGGTGTGGTCGACGTTGGCGACCCAGTCGCGGAACGCCTCGTTGATGGCGTCCTTGAGGGTGCGGGAGCCGGACTTCACGGCGATGACCTCGGCACCCAGCATGCGCATACGGGCGACGTTGAGGGCCTGCCGGCGGGTGTCGACCTCACCCATGTAGACGGTGCAGTCCAGCCCGAACAGGGCGCAGGCCGTGGCGGTGGCGACGCCGTGCTGCCCCGCGCCGGTCTCCGCGATGACGCGGGTCTTGCCCATCCTCTTGGTGAGGAGGGCCTGGCCCAGCACGTTGTTGATCTTGTGTGAGCCGGTGTGGTTGAGGTCCTCGCGCTTGAGGAACACCCGGGCACCACCGGCGTGTTCGGCGAACCGCGGCACCTCGGTGAGGGCGCTGGGGCGGCCGGTGTAGTTGACCATCAGGTCGTTCAGTTCACGGGCGAACTCGGGGTCGGACTTGGCCTTGTCGTACTCGACGGCGACCTCGTCCACGGCGGCGACGAGGGCCTCCGGGATGAACTTGCCGCCGAACGCCCCGAAATAGCCTTCGGAGCTGGGGACTCGACCCTCCGGGTCGGGGATGAAGAAGTTGCTGGGCATGCGGGAACCTCACGGTGAGTCTGTGGAAGTCACTATTCGCCGTGGGGGCGGGGATCGCCTGTCGGCTGCGGGCCGCCGGTGGCCGGTCGCACAGTTCCCCGCGCCCCTTGTCGGGGGCGGGGATCGTCCGCCGGCTGCGGGCCGTCAGTGGCCGAGCGCGTTGTGCCCCGCGCCCCTGGAGGCCCGCTGCCATCGGCGGCCGTTCACCTGTCCTGGTTCGTCTCCGATGACGTACCGCACTCTGCGCCCGTGCACTCGTCGCGCGGGCGCACGGCAGCCCCGGGGCCGGCAGCCGCGTGCGAGGCGGGCGTGCCGGTCCGTGCCGGGTGCGGTGATCGAGAGCGTCATCGGGACCAACCCTACCGGGGTGCCGTGTCAGCCCCGGCCGTGGCGCAGTGCGGGGTGGGCGCCCGCCGCGACCAGGTCCGCGACCGCGGTCTTCGGGTCGCGCCCGGTCACCAGCGACTCGCCCACGAGCACCGCGTCGGCGCCCGCGTTGGCGTAGGCGATCAGGTCGTGCGGACCGCGGACCCCCGACTCGGCGACCTTCACGATCCCCTCGGGCACCTCGGGGGCGATCCGCTCGAACGTGCCGCGGTCGACCTCCAGGGTCTTGAGGTTGCGGGCGTTGACGCCGATCACCTTCGCACCGGCGTCCGCGGCGCGCTCGACCTCCTCCTCGTCGTGCACCTCGACCAGCGGGGTGAGCCCGATGGACTCGGCGCGCTCGATGAGGGACTCGAGGGCGGGCTGGTCGAGGGCGGCGACGATCAGCAGCGCGAGGTCGGCGCCGTACGCCCGTGCCTCCCACAGCTGGTACGAGGTGACGATGAAGTCCTTGCGCAGCACCGGGATGTCGACCCGGGCCCGCACGGCCTCCAGGTCGGCCAGCGAACCGCCGAAGCGGCGCTGCTCGGTCAGCACGGAGATGACGGCCGCGCCGCCCGCCTCGTAGTCCGCCGCGAGTCCCGCGGGGTCGGCGATCGCGGCGAGCGCGCCTTTGGACGGGCTGGAGCGCTTGACCTCGCAGATCACCTTGACGCCGTCGCCGCGCAGCGCGGCTACGCCGTCCTTGGCCGCGGGTGCCTTGGCCGCGCGCTCCTTGAGCTCGTCGAGGCTGACGCGTGCCTGCCGCTCCGCGAGGTCGGCACGGACTCCGTCGATGATCTCGTCGAGCACACTCACGCGAGCGGCCCCCTTCCTGACGGTTGACGATTCAGCTGGCTCACACCATGTCGAGCCCACGTCCACCGGTACCGCCACTGCGGGCGAAACCAATGGTCACTTCGATGGTATCCGGAGGAAGGCGCAGGATTCGCATCCGGTTGACGGCCAGTCCCACTACCTGGACATTCACGAGTCGATCACCGGGCGATCACGGGCCGTACCCGTCGGTCAGGGGTGCAGCCAGCCGCCGGTCGGCAGGTTCCGGACGACCGTGAAGACCAGGACCAGGGCACCCGCGCTCCACAGGTGGACCGGCCGGGGGTCGAGTCCCATGGGGCGCCCGCGGGCCGCGCGGAACGCCCAGACGGCCCACACCACCGCGAAGACCAGGTAGCCGGCGACCGCGACGGCGTTGTCGTGGAGCGCCGCCAGGAAGTCACCGTGGACGAAGGCGTGGGCGCTGCGCAGTCCGCCGCAGCCGGGGCAGTACAGACCGGTGAAGCGCAGCAGCGGGCAGACCGGGTAGTGCCCGGGCTGGTTGGGGTCCACCGCCCCGACGTACGCGAAGGCTCCGGCGACCGCGGCGAGCACCCCGGCGGGAACGGCGACCCGGCGCAGCGCGGCTCCGGCTGCGCCGGCCGCGGGGGGCGGGGTCGCACAGGGGTTCTCGGGGTTCACCCGACGCATTCTGCCCGCCCGGCGCCCGGACCGCTCACCGCACCCCTCACCGCGTCACCGCGCGCCGGGAGAGCCCGGCAAACACAAGGGGGCGGCCCCTGCGCCGCCCGAGGCGGCGGGGGCCGCCCCCTTGAGAAGCGGCTCGGGACGAGCTCAGTGCTGCGACGTGCTCAAGGCCTGACCCGCCGTCTTCGGCTGGCCGAGGCCCATCTGGCGCATGATGACGCCCACGACGCCGCCAAGCACGACGATCACCATGCCCGCCCAGAAGCCGACGGGCTGGGCCATCACGGTGAAGGCGCCCGAGACGCAGAAACCGATGAAGGCGATGATGACACCGGTCCAGGCGGCCGGGGTGTGACCGTGGCTGCTGCCCGCCATGACTTGCTCCTCGTTAGCTGTATGTGCATGTGTGAGCCGGACGCTCGGCGTCATTGTCCCGTACCCGCGCGTATGACGTGCGGTCGGGGTCGCCCCCGCGCGCGGGCGGGGCCGTCAGGCTCCGGTGGGGTCCTCGCCCCGGTCGAGAGCCTTCCACAGGTCCTCCGGCCGGTCCGGGTCGACGGCCTTGACCTTGCGCGGGCGGGGCGTGCCATCACGCTCGTAGCGGCCCGACAGCGCGGGCCACAGCCGGCCGTAGAGCAGGGCGAGCACACCCGCCAGGAGGATGAGCACGCCCCCGAACGCCGCGATGTACGGCCAGGCGGTGTGGGTGAGCCCGGTGGCGGTGGCCGAGGTGTCGCCGGCCGCCTGCGCCGCCTTCTGGTCGAGCGCCGAGCTGTCGCTCACGCCGAGCAGGGCCGCGGCCACGGTGCCCGCGCCGGAGAGCGCGAGGAGCCCCGCGACGAACAGCCGCCCGGCCTTGCGGACCGCGAAGACGGCGACGAGCGCGGCGAGGCCCACTATGGCGAGGGCCGCGGGAACGCCCGTGACCTCGCTGCCCTTGGCGGCCAGCGGGAAGTCGGCACCGGCCACCACGACGGAGCCCGACGACCAGCCCCGGCGGGTGGAGAGCAGTACCACGGCCACGCCGAGCGCCCCGAGGAGCAGGGCGAGGGCGAGGCTGCGGCGGCCTGACCGTGCGGGTGCGGCGGCCTCGGATCGGGGGTGAGGTACGGCAGTCACGTACCCCACTATCGCCTGAACCCCGGGCGAACGGTCACCCGGGGTTCACGTGAGAAGCGTCCTATCGACGCCCTGGTCCCGATCGCCGCCCTATGGGCGGATACCTCCTGTCCGCGGACGGACCGGACGGCGTTACCGGCCGAGCCGGTTGGCCGAATGCACCGCCCGCAGCACGGCGGCGGCCTTGTTGCGGCACTCGTTGTCCTCCGCGACCGGATCGGAGTCGGCGACGACACCGGCTCCGGCCTGTACATAGGCCGTGCCGTCGCGCAACAGGGCGGTGCGGATGGCGATGGCGGTGTCGGAGTCGCCCGCGAAGTCGAGATAGCCGACGCAGCCGCCGTACAGGCCGCGCCGGGACGGCTCCAGCTCGTCGATGATCTGCATCGCGCGCGGCTTGGGCGCCCCGGAGAGCGTGCCGGCCGGGAAGCAGGCGGTCAGGACGTCGAAGGCGGTGCGGCCCTCGGCGACACGGCCGGTCACGGTCGAGACGATGTGCATCACGTGCGAGTACCGCTCGACGGACATGAAGTCCACGACCTCGACGGAGCCCGGCTCGCACACCCGCCCGAGGTCGTTGCGGCCGAGGTCGACCAGCATGAGGTGCTCGGCGCGCTCCTTGGGGTCGGCGAGCAGTTCCTCGGCGAGGGCCTGGTCCTCCTGCGGGGTGGCGCCGCGGTGCCGGGTGCCCGCGATGGGGTGGACCATCGCCCGGCCGTCCTCGACCTTGACCAGCGCCTCCGGGCTGGATCCGACGACATCGAAGCCCTCGAAGCGGAACAGGTACATGTACGGGGACGGGTTGGTGGCCCGCAGCACGCGGTACACGTCCAGCGCGCTCGCCGTGCACGGCGTCTCGAAGCGCTGCGAGGGGACGACCTGGAAGGCCTCGCCCGCGCGGATGCGCTCCTTGATGTCCTCCACGGCTGCCTGGTAGTCGGGGCCGCCCCACAGCGCGGTGTACTCGGGCAGCTCCGAGGGCGGGAGGACGGCGGGCGGCTGGGGGACCGCGCGGGACAGGTCGGCCTCCATCGCGTCGAGGCGGGCCATGGCGTCCGCGTAGGCCTCGTCCACGCCCGTGTCGAGGTCGTTGTGGTTGATCGCGTTGGCGATCAGCAGGACCGAGCCCTCCCAGTGGTCCATGACCGCCAGGTCGCTGGTGAGCAGCATGGTCAGCTCGGGGAGCTTCAGGTCGTCCCGCTCGCCGGGGCCGATCCTCTCCAGGCGGCGCACGATGTCGTAGCCCAGGTAGCCGACCATGCCGCCGGTGAAGGGCGGCATGCCCTCCTGGTGCGGCGTGTGCAGCGTCTCGACGGTGGCCCGCAGGGCGGCGAGCGGGTCGCCGTCCCCCGGGACGCCGACGGGTGGGGCGCCGAGCCAGTGGGCGGCGCCGTCGCGTTCGGTCAGGGTGGCGGCGGAGCGGACTCCGACGAAGGAGTAGCGGGACCAGGAACGGCCGTTCTCCGCGGACTCCAGCAGGAAGGTGCCCGGGCGCTCGGCGGCGAGTTTGCGGTAGAGCGCGACCGGGGTGTCGCCGTCGGCGAGGAGCTTGCGCGTGACCGGGATGACGCGGCGGTCGGTGGCGAGCTTGCGGAACGTCTCGAGGTCCATGGCGGCCGACCTTACTGATCTTCGGACGGTACGGCGTCGGCGGCGTCCTTGAGGAGCACGTCGGCGTCGAAGCAGGTGCGGTCGCCTGTGTGGCAGGCGGCGCCCACCTGGTCGACCCTGACCAGCACGGTGTCGGCGTCGCAGTCCAGGGCGACGGACTTCACGTGCTGCACATGGCCGGAGGTGTCGCCCTTCACCCAGTACTCCTGACGGCTGCGCGACCAGTAGGTGCAGCGGCCGGTGGTGAGCGTGCGGTGCAGCGCCTCGTCGTCCATCCAGCCGAGCATCAGCACCTCGCCGGTGTCGTACTGCTGGGCGATGGCGGGGATCAGCCCGTCGGGGCTGCGCTTGAGGCGCGCCGCGATCTCGGGGTCGAGGCCGCTGGGCCTGCTGGGGTCAGGCGTGCTGGTCATGCCGACCATTGTGCCGCGCCACGCCGACGTGACCGGCCACCGTCCGGTGGGCGGAGCGTCCCCGCGGCCGTAGGCTGACGGCATGTCGACCCATGCCAAGCGTGAACGCCTTCTTCTCGCGGACCTGTTGGAGGCCGTAGGGCCGGACGCCCCGACGCTCTGCGAGGGCTGGAACACGCGGGACCTCGCCGCGCACGTGGTGGTGCGCGAGCGCCGTCCGGATGCCGCAGGGGGCATCCTGATCAAGCAGTTGGCACCGCGTCTGGAGAGGGTGATGCAGGAGTTCACGGCGAAGCCCTACGAGGAGCTGATCCAGCTCATCCGTACGGGCCCGCCGCGCTTCTCGCCCTTCTCGCTCAAGCAGATCGACGAGATGTCGAACGTGGTCGAGTTCTATGTCCACACCGAGGACGTCCGCCGGGCGCAGCCCGACTGGACGCCGCGCGAGCTGGACCCGGTCTTCCAGGACGCGCTGTGGTCGCGGCTGGAGCGGACGGCCCGGCTGACGGGGCGCGGCGCGCCGACGGGGCTGGTGCTGCGCCGTCCCGACGGCCAGACGGCCATCGCGCACCGGGGCACCCCGGTGGTGACGGCCACCGGCGAGCCCTCGGAGCTGCTGATGTTCGCGCTCGGGCGGCAGCGGGTGGCGGATGTGGGGCTGGAGGGCGACAAGGAGGCGGTGTCGAAGGTCCGGGAGGCGAAGGAGCTGGGGCTGTGAGCACCGGGCCCGGGCCGCGGCTCAGCCGGGCAGCTGGGCGCGCCGCAGATCCCGGACGTACAGGGCGACGACTCCGCCGAGCGCGCACACCGCGGCGCTGACGGTGAAGACGGGGCGGGTGCCCCACGCCCCGATGGCGGCGGCGGACAGCGGCATGCTCAGCGGCGCGACACCGAGGCTGACGAGACTCGCGACGGCGCTGACCCGGCCCAGGTAGGCGGGGTCGGACTGGGTCTGCAGCAGGGCGCCGGCCAGGAACCCGCTGAGCCCGGTGAGGAGTCCGACGAGCAGGGCGGCGCCGACGGCGGCGAGCAGGTCCGGTACATAGGCGAGGGCGCCCATCGCGGCCGAGCCCGCCAGGACGGTCACGCCGGCGAGGCGTCCCGCGTGCGGGAGCCGTCCCCGTACGGTGAGTACGAGTGCCGCGACGGCCGCGCCGGTGCCGAACCCGGCGAGTACCCAGCCCATGCCCGAGGCTCCCCAGCCGCGCTCGTCGGCGAGCAGGGTCAGACCGACGTTGAGCGGGCCGACGAAGCCCAGGTCGCCGAGTGCGATGGCGGCGATGAGCGGGGCGAGGACACGATGGCCGCGGATGTAGCGCAGGCCGTCGCGCAGATCGCGCCAGGGCGTGGTCCTCCCCGCCCCGGGTGCGTGGTCCGGGGCGGGTTCCCGCACCCGCAGGGAGATCAGCAGCGGTACGGACACGGCGATGAGCAGCCCGGCGAGCGTGAACGCCGCGGCGGTCCCGCCGAGCGCGACGCCGAGGCCGCCGAGGGGCGCGCCCGCGATGTTCGCGAACCGCATCGCCATGCCGCGCATGCCCTGGACACGGGCGAGCTGGCCGGGGGCGGTGATACGCGCCGGGAGAGCTCCGACGGCGGGCATGAACACGGCGTCGACGGTGCCGAAGACGAGCGCGAGGGCGGTCAGCGGCCACAGTCCCGGCCGGGTGACGAACAGCAGCGCCGCCACCGCGAGGACGGCGGCACAGCGGACGGTGTCGCTGCCTATGACGACCCTGCGCGGCCCGAACCGGTCGGCGATCACTCCCCCTCCGAGCAGGAGCAGCGTGCGCGGAACGGCACTCACCGCGGTCACCAGGCCCGCCTGGGCGGGCGTGCCGGACTGGACGGCCGCCCAGGACAGGGAGAGGAAGTAGATGTTGTCGCCCATCATCGACGCCGTGTAGGCGCCGACCCATCGCAGGACGTTTCCGTCGCGGTGCGCGGGGCGCTCGGGGGCGTGCGGCGCGGCGGTGGGCGCGGACACGGTGGTCAAGTCAGTGGCCTCTCTCGGGCGCGCAACTCTCGGGTGCGAACTCTCAGACGCGGACTCTCAGACGCGGACTCTCAGACGCGGAACTCTCCGGTGCGGAACTCTCAGGTGCGGAAGGGGAATCCGTACATGTGCAGCGCGACGTTCTCGCGTCCTTCGGTGTCGCCCGCGGCGTCGGCGGCCTGGCCCCGATCGCGGAACCTGCGGGCGGTCGCCTGCAACTCCTCGTGCAGCTCCTCCAGTTCGGACGCGGTCAGCCGCAGCAGCCACTCGTCGTCCACGGAAGCGGCCTTCCACTGGGCGGACCAGGTGGGCCGTTCCTCGAGATAGCGCCGGTAGAGGTCGGCTCGCTGGTCGTGGAAGAGCCGTGAGGCCGCGAGGTGGGCCGCGGCCTTCTCCGGTTCGCCGCCGAAGTCCTCGTCGTGGATGCTCACGCCGTCCGAGGACGGCCGCCACCAGCGCTCCCTGGCGTCCTCGCGCTGCGGCTCGGCCTCCTCGATCAGCCCGTGCTCGGCGAGTTTGCGCAGGTGGTAGCTGACGAGCGAGACGGCCTCGTCGACGCTGTCGGCGAGCTGCGAGGCGGTCGCCACACGATGGATGAACAGCAGCCGGTAGAGATTCGCCCGCAGGGGGTGGGCGAGCGCCTTCAGCGTCCCGACGTCCGTGATCCTGCGGTTCTCCTTGCTCACCATGCCCTCACCCTAGATACGCAAGGGAAGTTGCACAATTATTTTTGCGCAACGAATCTTTTGCATCTCTCCGGACAAGAGCCCCGGCAGCCGTCGAGGCCGGCCGGGGCTCCATCCGGGCGGGATCTCACCTCACGGGGTGTCCCGCGTCCCGCAGGGTCTCCTTCACCTCGCCGATCCTCAGGTCCCCGAAGTGGAACACCGACGCCGCCAGCACCGCGTCCGCGCCCGCCGCGATGGCCGGGGGGAAGTCGGCCAGCTTGCCGGCACCTCCCGAGGCGATCACCGGGACGCTCACATGCTTGCGTACGGCCGTGATCATCTCCAGGTCGTAGCCGTCCCTGGTGCCGTCCGCGTCCATGGAGTTGAGCAGGATCTCGCCCGCGCCCAGCTCGGCGGCCCGGTGCGCCCACTCGACCGCGTCGATGCCGGTGCCCCGGCGGCCACCGTGAGTCGTCACCTCGAAGCTGCCGGACGGGGTGCGGCGCGCGTCCACGGACAGGACGAGAACCTGACGCCCGAACCGCTCGGCGATCTCACGGATGAGATCCGGGCGGGCGATCGCGGCGGTGTTGACGCCCACCTTGTCGGCGCCCGCCCGCAGCAGCCGGTCCACGTCGTCGGCCGCGCGGACGCCGCCGCCGACCGTCAGCGGGATGAACACCTGCTCGGCGGTGCGGCGCACCACGTCGTACGTCGTCTCCCGGTCGCCCGAGGACGCGGTGATGTCCAGGAACGTCAGCTCGTCGGCACCCTCGGCGTCGTACACCTTGGCCATCTCCACGGGATCGCCCGCGTCCCGCAGGTTCTGGAAGTTGACGCCCTTGACGACCCGGCCGTTGTCCACGTCCAGGCAGGGGATGACTCGGACCGCCAGGGTCATGAATCCACGGCTCCTCTGTTTTCCTCAGGTCCTCGGAATGCCTCTAGTTCCACTTCGACCAGGATGCGCGGGTCCACGAAGCCCGTCACGACCAGCATGGTCGCGGCCGGGCGCACGGCGTCGAAGATCTCTTTGTGGGCGCGGCCCACCGCGTCGACGTCCCGGGGATGGGTGAGGTACATCCGGGTCCGTACGACCGACCCGGGCCCGAGCCCGAACTCGGCGATCGCCTCCAGCGCGGTGGTGAACGCCACCTTCGCCTGTTCGTAGGGATCGCCTTCCCCGTACAGCACGCTGCCCCTGAAGGAGGTCGTACCGCTCACCAGTACGCGATCGCCCGCCGCGACGGCGCGTGCGAACCCGATGGTCTCCTCCCAGGGACTGCCGCTCTGCACCCGCCGTACGGCATCCGACGTCATGACGACACAGCCTCCAAGGCCTCTTCCAGGGTGAACGCCTTCGCGTAGAGCGCCTTCCCGACGATGGAACCCTCGACGCCGAGGGGCACCAGCTCTGCGACGGCCCTCAGGTCGTCGAGCGAGGAGACCCCGCCCGAGGCCACCACCGGGCGGTCGGTGACCGCGCACACATTCTTCAGCAGCTCCAGGTTGGGGCCCTGGAGCGTGCCGTCCTTGGCGATGTCGGTGACGACGTACCGGGCGCAGCCCTCCTTGTCGAGGCGCGCCAGCGTCTCGTACAGGTCGCCGCCGTCGCGGGTCCAGCCCCGCCCGCGCAGGGTCGTGCCCCGTACGTCGAGGCCGACCGCGATCCTGTCACCGTGCTCGGCGATGACCCCGGCCACCCACTCGGGGGTCTCCAGGGCGGCCGTACCGAGGTTGACGCGCGTGCACCCGGTGGCCAGGGCGGCGGCCAGCGTGTCGTCGTCCCGGATGCCTCCGGACAGCTCCACCTTGATGTCCATCGCCGAGGTGACCTCGGCGATCAGCGCGCGGTTGTCGCCGGTGCCGAACGCGGCGTCCAGGTCGACCAGATGCAGCCACTCGGCGCCCGCCCGCTGCCAGGCGAGGGCGGCCTCCAGCGGGGAGCCGTACGAGGTCTCCGTGCCGGACTCGCCGTGCACGAGGCGGACGGCCTGGCCGTCGCGTACGTCGACGGCGGGGAGGAGTTCGAGCTTGGCCATGGTCTACAGGGTTCCGATCCAGTTGGTGAGCAGCTGCGCTCCGGCGTCGCCGGACTTCTCGGGGTGGAACTGCGTGGCCCGCAGGGCGCCGTTCTCGACGGCCGCGACGAACGGCTCGCCGTGCGTCGACCAGGTCACCTTGGGCGCGTGCAGCAGCGGGTTGTGCGTCTCCAGGTGCCAGTCATGAACGGCGTAGGAGTGCACGAAGTAGAAGCGCGCATCCGCGTCCAGTCCGGCGAACAGTTCCGAGTCGGCGGGTGCCTCGACGGTGTTCCAGCCCATGTGGGGGACGATGTCGGCCTTGAGCGGCCCGACCGTGCCCGGCCACTCGTCCAGGCCGTCGGTCTCCAGGCCGTGCTCGATGCCGCGCGCGAAGAGGATCTGCATGCCCACGCAGATGCCCATCACGGGGCGCCCGCCGGACAGCCGGCGGTCGATGATCCAGTCGCCCCGGGCCCGCTTCAGTCCCTGCATACAGGCGGCGAAGGCGCCCACGCCCGGGACCAGCAGTCCGTCGGCGTTCATGGCCTTGTCGAAGTCCCGGGTGATCTCCACATCGGCTCCCACGCGCGCGAGGGCGCGCTCGGCGGAGCGGACGTTTCCGAAGCCGTAGTCGAAGACGACGACGCTCTTCCTGGCCGAGCCGGCCGGGCTGCTCAATTCCACACCCCCAGCCTCAGGACACCCGAGACGAGACACATCGCCGCGCCGATGGACAGCAGCACGATGAGGCTCTTGGGCATCTGCTGCTTGGCGAAGGAGATGATCCCGCCGACGAGGAAGAGACCGACGACGATGAGGACGGTGGACAGTCCGTTCATGATTTACAGCGCACCCTTCGTGGACGGGAGAATGCCCGCCGCGCGCGGGTCACGTTCGCTCGCGTAGCGCAGGGCCCGCGCGAGCGCCTTGAACTGGCACTCAACGATGTGGTGAGCATTGCGACCGTACGGCACGTGCACATGGAGGGCGATCTGGGCCTGGGCCACGAACGACTCCAGTATGTGCCGGGTCATCGTGGTGTCGTACTCGCCGATCATCGGCGCCATGTTCTCGGGCTCGGTGTGCACGAGGTAGGGGCGGCCGGACAGATCGACGGTGACCTGGGCGAGCGACTCGTCCAGCGGGACGGTGCAGTTGCCGAAGCGATAGATGCCCACCTTGTCGCCGAGCGCCTGCTTGAAGGCGGCCCCGAGCGCGAGGGCGGTGTCCTCGATGGTGTGGTGCGAGTCGATGTGCAGATCGCCCTCGGTCTTCACGGTCAGGTCGAACAGACCGTGCCGGCCGAGCTGGTCGAGCATGTGGTCGTAGAAGCCGACGCCGGTGACGATGTCGGTTCTGCCGGTGCCGTCGAGGTCGATCTCGACGACGACCGAGGTCTCCTTGGTGCTGCGCTCCACGCGCCCTACGCGGCTCATGCGCTCTGCTCCTTCTTCAGTTCACGTACCGCGTCGAGGAACGCGTCGTTCTCCTGCGGGGTCCCGGCGCTGACGCGCAGCCATCCCGGGATGCCGTTGTCCCGGACCAGGACGCCCCGGTCGAGGATCTTCCGCCAGGCTTCATGGGAGTCGGGGAACCGGCCGAACTGCACGAAGTTCGCGTCGGACCCGACGACGTCGTAGCCCATCGCGCGCAGTCCGGCGACCAGGCGGTCCCGCTCGGACTTCAGCTGCTCCACGTACTTCAGCAGCGTGTCGGTGTGTTCGAGGGCGGCCAGCGCGGTCGCCTGGGTGATCGCCGAGAGGTGGTACGGCAGTCGTACCAGCTGGACGGCGTCCACGACCGCGGGGTGGGCGGCGAGGTAGCCGAGGCGCAGTCCGGCGGCCCCGAAGGCCTTGGACATGGTCCGCGAGACGACGAGATTCGGCCGATCTTCGATCAGCGGAAGCAGCGAGTCGCCGTGGCTGAACTCGATGTACGCCTCGTCCACGACGACCATGGACGGCTTCGCCTTCTGCGCGGCCTCGTAGAGCGCGAGGACCGTCTCGGCGGGAACCGCGTTGCCCGTGGGGTTGTTGGGGGTCGTGATGAAGACGACGTCGGGACGGTTCTCGGCGATGGCCTTCTCGGCGGCGGCGACGTCGATCGTGAAGTCCTCCTCGCGCGGGCCGGAGATCCATCCGGTGCCGGTGCCGCGGGAGATCAGCGCGTGCATCGAGTACGACGGCTCGAAGCCGATCGCGCTGCGGCCCGGCCCGCCGAAGGTCTGCAGCAGTTGCTGGATGACCTCGTTGGAACCGTTGGCCGCCCAGACGTTCTCGGTGCCGACCCGGTGGCCGCCGGTCCTCGTCAGATACTCGGCCAGCCTGGTGCGCAGCTCGATGGCGTCCCGGTCCGGGTAGCGGTTGAGGTTGCGGGCGGCCTCGCGCACGCGCTCGGTGATCCGTTCGACCAGCGGCTCGGGCAGCGGGTACGGGTTCTCGTTGGTGTTCAGCCGTACGGGGACGTCCAGTTGCGGGGCGCCGTAGGGGGACTTGCCGCGCAGCTCGTCCCGTACGGGGAGATCGTCGATGCCAGTCACTTGCCTTGGGGAACCTTCCAGCCGAACCTCGCTTTGACCGCGGCGCCGTGCGCCGGCAGGTCCTCCGCCTCCGCCAGCGTCACCACGTGGTGCGCGACATCGGCCAGTGCGTCCTTCGTGTAGTCCACGATGTGGATGCCGCGCAGGAAGGACTGGACGGACAGCCCCGAGGAGTGGCACGCGCAACCGCCGGTCGGCAGCACATGGTTGGAGCCCGCCACGTAGTCGCCCAGCGAGACGGGCGCCCAGGGGCCGACGAAGACCGCACCCGCGTTCCGCACCCGGCCCGCGACCGCGGCGGCGTCGGCCGTCTGGATCTCCAGGTGCTCGGCGCCGTACGCGTCGACCACCCTGAGGCCCTCGTCGACGCCGTCGACCAGCACGATCGCGGACTGCTTGCCCGTGAGCGCCGGGCGGACCCGGTCCTCGACATGCTTGGTGGCCGCGACCTGGGTCTCCAGCTCCTTGTCCACCGCGTCGGCGAGGTCCGGGGAGTCGGTGACCAGGACCGCGGCGGCCAGCGGGTCGTGCTCGGCCTGGCTGATCAGGTCCGAGGCCACGTGCACCGGGTCGGCGGTCCCGTCCGCGAGGATCGCGATCTCGGTGGGGCCGGCCTCGGTGTCGATGCCGATCTTGCCGGTGAAGTAGCGCTTGGCGGCGGCGACCCAGATGTTGCCCGGTCCTGTGACCATGTTCGCGGGCGGGCAGGACTCGGTGCCGTACGCGAACATCGCGACCGCGGTCGCGCCGCCGGCCGCGTACACCTCATCCACGCCCAGCAGGGCGCAGGCGGCCAGGACGGTCGGGTGCGGCAGGCCGCCGAACTCCGCCTGCGGCGGCGAGGCGAGGGCGACCGACTCGACGCCGGCCTCCTGCGCGGGCACCACGTTCATGATCACGGACGAGGGGTAGACCGACCGTCCGCCGGGCGCGTACAGCCCGACACGATCCACCGGCACCCACTTCTCGGTGACCGAACCACCCGGCACGACCCGCGTGGTGTGCGGCGTCCGGCGCTGCTCGCGGTGGACGAGGCGGGCGCGGCGGATGGACTCCTCCAGGGCCGCGCGCACGGCCGGTTCGAGCTCGGCGAGCGCCTTGTGGAGCGCCTCGGCCGGGACACGGACGGATTCCAGCCGTACTCCGTCGAACCTCTCCGCGAAGTCGATCAGTGCCGCGTCGCCGCGATGATGCACGGCTTCGCAGATCGGACGCACCTTCTCCAGGGCGGCCGAGACGTCGAAGTCGGCTCGGGGCAGCAGGTCACGCAGGGCGCGGCCCTCGGGGAGGGCGTCGCCGCGCAGATCGATTCGGGAGATCACAGGGCCAATTCTCTCAGACGGCTTCCTGCCGCTGGACAGCCGTATCAATGGCTGATACGGAGAGTGGAC
The DNA here is from genome assembly GCF_040644155.1 of Streptomyces sp. NPDC047022. Taxonomy (NCBI): domain Bacteria; kingdom Bacillati; phylum Actinomycetota; class Actinomycetes; order Kitasatosporales; family Streptomycetaceae; genus Streptomyces; species Streptomyces sp. NPDC047022. The sequence goes on from NZ_JBEYVV010000001.1 coordinate 234,938, forward strand.
GGACGGGTCGGATCCCGTGGCCGGGCGCCGACACCCCGCGACCGCTCGTGCCGGGCCCTGTCCGGCGGCTGCGCGGCGGGGCGCCCCTTAACGGGCCGGGCGCGACACGCCCGCCGCGGAACTTGGACCGTGGGTTTCCGCGGCGACGAACGGGCGTGTCGTGGCCGGGCGGGTGGGAGGTGGGCGTCTGCCGGGGCGGGTGCGGGGTCACGGCGGGTGTTCGCCGAGGCTGGGTCTCGGGGGCTGCCGGGCCGGGGCGGGAGCCCGGCGACTGGTCGCCGAGGCCAGGCGGGCGGCGGCCCCGAGGCGCCCCGGGGCGGCGAGTGGCCGCCGCCGGGTCCCACGGCGCCGTGGGACGAACGTCGCCGCCCACGCGAGGCCCGAGGTGACCATGCCGGGCGGCGCCGAACCCCCAGGACGCCCGTCACGGCCGACGCGAAGTCCCGGCGGACGGCAGCCGCCCGGCGGGGCGGAACCCCGCGCGGTTGTCCCGCGCCGCCGGCGTCGGCGCGAAGGCCGGGCGGCGGTGGCCGGATCCGGTGGTCCGGGCTCCCTGGAGGGTGGCCGGAACCCATGACTGATATCGCACCCGGAAGATCGTCTTCACCAATAGCGTTCGGCCTGTCACACAGCGGGCATGAACGGTCGTACGAAACCCGCGAGGAGACGCACGGGGAGAGAGGAAAGTGCCGTGACCGAGGGTGCCGGCATCCGCACCGGGGACCTGCCGGACGACCTGACCGCCGCCGAGGCCGGCATGTGGCAGGCCTTCCGCAACGGCAGTGTGTACGACCTGCGCAGCGGGGACGCCGTCGTGGACGATCCGCACGGCGGCCACCCCTGGGGTCCCGAGCGCAGCGTCAGGGCGCGGATCGTGGCCTGGCTGCTCCTGGACGGGCCGCCCGCGCTCGCGGGCCGGGTCGCCTCGCTCAAGCTGACCGGCGTCCAGATCATGGACACGCTCGATCTCGCGGGTGGCACGGTCGTGCCGTACCTGGAGCTGAAGGGCTGCCGGTTCGAGAAGGAGATCCTGCTGCCGGAGGCCCACTTCACGACCGTACGGCTGGTCGACTGCTCGGTGCCGCGGCTGGAGGCGGCGCGGGTGCACACGGAGGGCGACCTCCATCTGCCGCGCTGCCGCTTCCACAACGGAGTACGGCTCACCGACGCCCACATCGGCACGGATCTCCTGCTCAACCAGGCCGTCGTCTACCGTGACCGGCGCGGTCTGTCGATCACCGCCGACGGACTGCACGTGGGCCAGGACCTCCAGGCGGAGATGCTGGAGTCGCACGGCGAACTCACCCTGCGCAGCGCCACGGTCGGCGTCTCACTGAGCCTGCGCGGCGCCCGGCTCGCCAACCCTTACGGCAGGCTGGCGCTCAACGCGCCTCAGCTGACCGTCGAGCGGACGCTGTACCTGACCCCCGCGGGCCTCGCCAATCCGCTGGTGACAAGCGGCACCACCCCCGCGCGCGGGACGCGGGTGCAGCGGTTCGAGTGCCGGGGCGGGGTCCGGCTGGACGACGGACGGTTCGGGGACGCGGTCGACGTGGAGGCGGCCAGATTCGTCCTGGACGACGACCAGGAGATCTCCCTGCGCCGGGTCCAGACACCCGAGCTGCGCTTCCTGGGCGAGCAGCCCGAGCGCGGCACGGTGGTCCTCTCGGGCGCGCGGATCGTGACCCTGATCGACCGGTGGACGAGCTGGCCCGGCCTGGGCCGACTGCAGATGGGCGGCTTCGCGTACGAGTACCTCGTCCCGCACGACGCGTTCCCGCTCGCCCGGCGCCTGGAGTGGGTGGCGGCGGCGACCGCCGAGTACAAGCCGGAACCCTACGAGCGGCTGGCGACGGTACTGCGCAACGCCGGGGAGGACGAGGACGCGCGCGAGGTGCTGCTCGCCAAGCAGCGGCGGCGCCGCGAGACGCTGCCGGTCGCGGCCAAGCTGTGGGGGTACGCGCAGGACTGGACCGTGGCCTACGGCTACCGGCCCGGCCGTGCGGCGGTGTGGATGGCCGTACTGTGGGCGGCGGCCTCGCTCGCGTTCGCCCACGCCAGTCATCCGCCGGTCAACAAGGACGGCCATCCGGCCTGGAACCCCTCCCTCTTCGCCCTCGATCTGCTGCTGCCGGTCATCGACCTCGGCCAGGTGGGCCAGTGGCAGCTCAGCGGTGCCTGGCAGTGGGTGTCGACGGTGGTGATCCTTCTTGGCTGGATCCTGGCGACGACAGTCGCGGCGGGGGCGACACGGCTCCTGCGGCGGAGCTGACCGGCGCTGACGGGCCAGGCCCTGAGGCACGGGCTTCCCGGCACGGGCGTCCCACAGCGGCCCAACAGCGGCCGAGCACCCATCCTTTGCGGAGTCTTGACCGCGCGGAATGCAACCAAGCATGGATTACGCCGTCCTTCTGGCGCGCTCCCGACCTGCGGCTTTTCAATGGTCGGCACCATGGCAACGCTTCGCGCGCTCGTCCGCAGGGCACGGACGCACCGTCCCTCCCCCCTCCTCGCCGCCGGTCTGCCGGCGGACGACGAGGTGCTGCTCGACGCGCCCGACGAGCGTCTGGCGCCCGCCCTGGTGGCGGCGGGCCGCGGCGACCACGGCCCCGCGGCCGAACTGCTCGCGACCACACGGGGGACGGCCGAGTGGGAGGACCGCGACCGGTATCTGATACGCCTGGCGGCCTTCGCACGCTCGCGCGGCGAGTGGTTCAGCACCTGGTGCGCCGTCGCCCCGGACGATCCGGACGCGACTCTGGTGAAGGCGGAACTGGCCCTGGCCCACGCCTGGGAGTCGCCGGCCCGCGACGAACTGCTCGGCCGCGTGACCCCCTTGATCACGGCGGCCGCCGAGGGCGATCCGCGCGACCCGGTGCCGTGGCGGATGGCGCTGGACCACGCGCGCGGATCCGGCGCGGGCCACAAGGGGTTCGAGCGGCTGTGGGGCGAGGCGGTACGCCGCTCACCGCACCACTACGGATGTCATGTGGCGGCTCTGCGTTACCTCTCCTCCCGCTGGAACGGGTCGCACAGCGAGTGCCTCGACTTCGCAGAGACGGCCGCGCAGGACGCGTGGCCCGGCTCCCTGGTGCAGGCGCTGCCACTGCGCGCGGCCTTCTCGTGCCTGGCCGACGACGAGGGCGCCTCGGTGAGGCGCGCCCGGCTGCACGCGGCGGCGGACCGGGCGATCGCTCTGTCGCGGCGGTACACGGCGGCCGATCCGTGGATCGCGGAGATCCGCAATCTCCTCACCTGTGTACTGGCAGCGCTGGGGCGCTGGGAGGACGCACTGACCCAGCTGCGACTGACAGGACCGTACGCCACCTCCTTCCCCTGGGACCGGGTACGCGATGATCCACTGAGCGCGTTCCTGGACCTGCGGGTGCGCGTGGCCGCGTCGGTGCGGCGGGAGCGTCCGGCGCGTCCGGCGGTCCCGTTCCTTCCACTCAGTGGGCGCACGGGACACGTTCCCCGGCTCGACCATTAGGCTTTCTGGTCGTGACCACCGTCCGGCTTCCGCTCTTCCCGCTGAACTCGGTGCTGTTCCCGGGACTCGTGCTCCCGCTGAACATCTTCGAGGAGCGCTATCGCGCCATGATGCGCGAGCTCCTGAAGACCCCCGAGGACGAACCGCGCCGCTTCGCCGTCGTCGCGATCCGCGACGGCCACGAGGTGGCCTCCAGCGCGCCGGGTATGCCGGACCCGACGGCGCTGCCCGAGCGCGGGCCCGCCGCGGGGTTCGGCGCCGATCCGGCCAAGGCATTCCACTCGATGGGCTGCATCGCGGACGCGGCGACGGTCCGGGAGCGGGCCGACGGCACGTTCGAGGTGCTGGCGACCGGTACGACCCGTGTCCGGGTGCTCTCGGTGGATGCCTCGGGACCGTATCTGACGGCGGAACTGGAGGAGTTGCCGGAGGAGCCGGGCGACGAGGCGGGCGCGCTCGCCGAGGGCGTGCTGCGGGCCTTCCGGCAGTACCAGAAGCGTCTGGCGGGCGCGCGGGAGAGGTCCATCTCCTCTGGTACCGAGCTGCCGGACGAGCCGTCGGTGGTGTCCTACCTGGTGGCGGCGGCGGTGATGCTGGACACGCCGACGAAGCAGCGGCTGCTGCAGGCCCCGGACACCGCCTCCCGGCTGCGCGACGAGCTGAAACTGCTTCGCTCGGAGACGGCGATCATCCGTAGTCTGCCGTCGTTGCCGGCTTCGGAGCTGACCCGGAGCCCGACGAGTCTGAACTGACGGGTCTGCACCGACGCGTCGAACCGGCGCGTCCGAACCGACGCACGACGTCTCGCACGACATCTGGGGAACAGCCGGAATGGCCAGGAAATCGAAGAAGCAGCAGCCGGGCGGCACCCCGGCCACGGTGGCGCTGGCCGCCGCCGGGGTGGAGTTCACGGTCCATGCCTACGACCATGATCCCTCACACCCGTCCTACGGCGAGGAGGCGGCGGAGGCGATGGGCGTGTCCCCGGACCGGGTCTTCAAGACGCTGGTGGCGGACGTGGACGGCGCGCTGGTGGTCGGGGTGGTTCCGGTGGCGGGCTCGCTGGACCTGAAGGCGCTGGCGACGGCGGTGGGCGGCAAGCGCGCCGCGATGGCGGACCCGGCGATGGCGGAACGCACGACGGGGTACGTCCGCGGCGGCATCTCTCCGGTGGGCCAGCGCAAGAAGCTCCGGACGGTGCTGGACTCGTCGGCGTCGTCGCACACCACGATCTGCGTCTCGGCGGGCCGCCGCGGCCTCGAGGTGGAACTGGCCCCCGCCGACCTGGCGGACGTCACGGAAGCGACGCTCGCGCCGATCGGCCGACCCTAGGCGGGCGCTCGCGCGCGAGCGATCGGCCCCGCCGCCCGCAAGACGCGAGCCGCCGCCCCGCCACACGCCGGTGGGCAGCCCCGTAGCAGGCGCGCGAGCGCTCGCGTACGCGCGAGCGGCCCCGTGCCGGTGCGTGAGGACTCGACGGGCCGTCCGTTCTGAGCTAGTACGGAGGTATGTCGAAGAGGACACGCAAGCGCAAGTGGCGCATGAAGAAGGGCCACGCGAACCACGGCCACCGGCCCGCGTGACCACCTCCTAGGACGCCGGGCCGGCAGGCCCGGCGTCACACCGCCGGCGGCTGCCCGTACGAGGTCGTGTACGGGTCGGGGTCGCGGGGGCCGAAGAGTGCGGTCAGGCCGAGGTGCACCGCCAGCGCGGCCAGCGGCCAGGCCAGCAGCGCCACCTTGGCGCCCAGCCTGAGCGGCGCGGAGAACGTGACTCCCTTGCCGACGGCCTTGGCGTGCGCGATCACGTCCTGCTCGGGTCCCAGCCAGGTCCCCACGCGCCATGCGAGCAGCGATGCCAGCAGCCCTCCCACGGCGAGCCCCACCACGAGCGGGACCCCGCCCCGCTTGCGCGCCAGGAAGACGAGCAGGCCGCTGACGGCGCCGAAGCCGAGCGCCAGCAGGGTGAACGTCCCGTCCACACCGATGGCCTGCTCCCCCTCGGTGTCCTTCAGATAGACGACCCAGTTCTTGTCGACCAGGTTCCCCACCAGCGGCACATGCGGGGTCAGCCATGCCCAGAGCACCCCGAACAGGATCCCGGCGAGGGCGGTGCCCACCGTGATCACGGCCGCCTCCCGGATCTCGGTCTTCATTCCGGGCCCGTCCACGTCATAGAGGGACGTGGCGCCGTGCGGGGCGGGTCCGGCTCCCGGAGGGGCGGACACGGTCTGCCACGCGTCGTGCGCAGAATCCGGGGACTGTTCATGCGGCGGCGGGGGCGGAGTCAACGGAGCGGTCACCTTCACATCCTGCCAGGCGAGTCTGTCAGAGGCTTCACCGGACGGCCGCCCGGCGGTACGCCCAGGTCGCGAGGGCCAGTGAGATCACGCCGACGGCGGCGCACACCCCCAGGTCCCCGAGGACCATCGTCCAGTCCGGATGCCCCCCGAAGGTCCGCGCGAACGCCTCGACCCCGTAGGTGGACGGCAGCAGATCCCGTGCGAACTGCACGGTCTCCGGCATACGGCGGGCGGGCAGCACTCCCAGCAACAGCGCTGCGGACATGCCCAACTGGCCCAGCAGCGTGGCCAGTTCGGGGCGGGGCGCGAGCAGCCCGAGCGCGGCGCCGAGTCCGGACAGCGCCGCCCCGGAGAGCGGGATCACCGCGGCCAGCACCCACAGATGGGCCAGCGGCAACCCGAACAGGGCGCATCCGAAGGCAGCGGTCGCCACGGTCCCGGGCACGGTGAAGGACGCGTACGCCCCCGCCGCCCCCAGCACCACCGCGGCGGCCGGCACCGGCAGCGTGGCGTAGTGGTCGAGCCCGCCACTGCCGCGCAGCTGGCCGAAGTACTGCGCCAGCAGGTTCAGTCCGACGTAGGCGACCACGAGCACGGACGACCCGGCGACCACGGACCGCGCGTCGCTCCCGCCGTCCACGACTCCCCGCATCATGATCATGATGCCGATCGACTGGAACGTGGCCACGAACAGCAGCGGGATCCGGGCGACCCGCGCCCGGGACAGCTGCGCCCGGTACACGGCGACGAGCGACGGCCACAGCCGCGCCCGAGGGCCGAGGACGGCCTCGCCCCGGTCGCCGTCGTCCGCCGCCCCGGCGCCGGGCAGAACCTCGGCGGGTACGGCACTCACGTCGCGCTGCTCCTCTTCGTCGCTGCCGCCTTCCCACTCCCCGGGGACCCGGCGGCCCTTGGGCTCCATACGGGCCCGGCCTCCCGCGCGCTCATGCCTTCACCAGCCCCTGGGTGCTGCCGCCGAGCGCGAGGTAGACGTCCTCCAGGCTGGGCGTGGCGAGGGTGAAGTCGTCCAGGGCGGCGAAGGCGGCGCCGCCGGTCACGGTGGCGACGGCCGCGCGCGCCTCCTCCGGGGCCATCCGCAGGGACCAGCGGCGCCCGGACTCGATCGCGCGGTCACGCAGTGCGGCGACCTCCGGCACCTGAAGCGGCGCCTGCTCCCGCCACACCAGTTCGACCCGCACCTCGCCCGCGACCCGCTCCTTGAGGCCCCCCGGGGTGTCGCAGGCGATGACCCGCCCGCGGTCGAGCACGGCGACCCGGTCGAGCACGGTCTCGGCCTCGATGACGTTGTGGGTGACCAGCAGCACGGTGGTGCCGTGCAGCGCCCGCCGCCGGTCCACGGCGGCCCATACCGCGCGCCGTGCGACAGGGTCCATCCCGGTCGTCGGCTCGTCGAGCACCAGCAGCGGTCGCTCCCCGACCAGCGCGGCGGCGAAGCAGGCGAGCCGGCGCTGGCCGCCGGAGAGCTTCTTGAGCGGCCGCGACGCGATCGGGGTGAGCCCGAGCTCCTCCAGGACGGCGTCCCGCTCCTCGCGCGCCCGCCTCGGATCGAGGCCGCGCAGCCGCGCGGTGGTCTCGGCGGCGAGCGAGACGGTCAGCTCGTCGAGGGCGGTGGACTCCTGGCCGAGGTAGGCGAGGATCCGCGCGGCCCGCTCGGGATGGCGCACGATGTCGTGCCCGAGGATCTCGACACTGCCGCGGTCGGGCCGCATCAGCCCGGTCAGCTGCCGTACGAGGGTGGACTTGCCGGCACCGTTCGGCCCCAGCAGCCCGAAGATCTCCCCGCGCCGGATGTCCAGGCGTACATCGTCGGTGGCCCGTACCTCGGGCGTGCCGGGCGTGCCGCGGCGGCCGCGTACGGCCGGATAGGTCTTGGTCAGCCCGCGCACGGCGCACACGACATCGCCGTCGTGCCGTTGTGCCTGTGCGGTGCGCGTATTCACAAAGGACGAGGGTACGGGGTGTCGGGCGCCCGGCGGTTCCCGGGGGCCCGCCCGGTCAGCCGCGCGGACCCCGGTTCACTCCCCGGCGGGGGCGTGTTCCGCCGCGGTGCGCTGGTCGATCTCCCGCCAGAACCCCGCCCGGATCGCGTACCGGTCGTGCTCGTCGATCTGGTCGTCCTTATGGGCGAGCAGACCGAACCGGGCGGCGTAGCGCAGCAGCTCCCCGTCGATGCGGTGCGGCACCCGCGGATACATGGCCGACAGCTTCTGCAGATGACTCGGGTCGGCGAGGCGCTCGATCCAGCGCCGCGCGAACACCTGTCCGACCTCGTAGGGGTCTCCGCCGACCGTGGTGATGTCCTCCTCCCGGTCGGCCCATCGCTGCTCCGCGGACGTCAGCTGCGCCAGCGTGGGCAGCGAGGCGGCATCCGGGGCCTCGGCCGCGACGGGCCGGTCCACCCAGCCCTTGTCGGACGACCAGCGCAGGGTCGCCCCCGCGGGCTGGTGCGCGGGATGGGCGCCGGGTGCCCGCAGCGCCGCCAGGTCCTTGGGAGTGGGGACGCCCTTGGCGGCCGGGACGCGCTCCTGGGCGCCGTTCTGCGCGGCGGTGGCCCCGACATGGTCCGGCTCGGGGGCGGACCGGTCCGCCCCCGCCGTGAGCGCCGACTCGGGCAGCGGCGCCGACAGGATCGCGGCGATCTCCGGACGCGGCGCGGGCGGGGGCGCGCAGATCCCGCCCAGCTCCTTGGGCCGTACGGCCTTGGTGATCCAGGCCCGGTCCAGCACCCGCCGCTCATCGGCCTCGGCGACCAGGTCCTCGGACTGGTTGTAGTCGCCGTCCGCGGCCTGTACGGCCCACAGGTGCACGGCGACCCCGTGCTCCTTCGCGGCCATCATGCCCGGAAGCAGGTCCCCGTCGCCGGTGACGAGCACGACGTCGGAGCAGGCACGGTTGCGGGCCAGCTCGGTCAGCTCGGCGTGCATCGCGGCGTCGACGCCCTTCTGCGCCCACCGCCCGTCACTGCGGGTCAGCGCCCCCAGGCGCACGGTGACCCGGGGCATCACGCGCAGCCTGCGGTGCTCGGGCTGCGGTACACGGTCGGGGGCGCCGTCGAACCAGTAGATGCGCAGCAGCGGCCGTTCCGTGTCCGACTCGGCGCGTTCGCGCAGGCCCTGGATGAGGGCGGCGTGGTCGACGGTGATCCGGGACCGGGAGGGCTCCCCGGCGATGAGGCTGGCGGCAGCCCCGAGCAGATACCCGGCGTCTACCAGGACGATGCAGCGGTCCACACGATCCACCCTCTTTCCGGAAGATTTGCTTCGGGCTTCCTTCGAGTCTGCCCGACCGCGAGGAGGTTAACGGCCCGAACTCGATCTTCGGCGTGGCGGAGTTCGGGACGGTGCGGCGACCGTCCTTATTACGCACGGTAATTGCACGACATGCGTTCTTTATCAGTCTATGTGAATCTGGTCGCGGCCCTGGCCCCTAAATCCCTACAGGAGGCACCACCATGGCCAAGAACAAGAACCGCAAGCAGGCCACCCCGCACAGCCGCTCCTCGCAGCCGGACGAGACCCAGGAGCGCACGCAGCGGCCCGCTTCGGACACGCATCAGTCGCCCATATCGCAGGTTCAGGGCAACCCCTCCGATGTCGCCCGTAAGCAACAGAAGCGATTCGGCCACAACTGAGGCCGGTGCCAGGGTTCCTGAAGCCCGAGGGGGCCGTCCGGGCCCCGGTACGCACGCAGGGGCGCACCCGTTTCGGGTGCGCCCCCTCGCGTATCGTGCCGTGCCGGCCGATCAGCCCGCGATGCAGGCCGGTTCGTGCGGTCAGCCCGTGAGACAGGCGGGTCCGAGCAGGACCTTCAGGTCGCCGTAGAGCGCGGGGTCCGGCTTGACCCGGTGCCGGTCCAGGCGAAGGACGGTGGTCTTGCGCGGCCCCTGGAGCCTGATCCGGACCTCGCTCTCGCCCTTGTGGTGGCTGAGGATCTCGCCGAGGCGGCTCACCATGGGCGGGGTCACCTTGACCGCCGGGATGGTGAGGATCACGGGCGCGTTGGTGCCCGCGTTGGACAGGTCGGGGACCATCAGCTCCATCGCGACCAGCCGGGGCACGTCCTCACGCTTGTCGAGGCGGCCCTTGACGAACACCACTGCGTCTTCCACGAGTTGGGTCGACACCAGCTGATAGCTCGCGGGGAAGAACATGCACTCGATGGAGCCGGCGAGGTCCTCGACCGTGGCGATGGCCCAGGCGTTGCCCTGCTTGGTCATCTTGCGCTGAAGACCCGAGATGATGCCGCCGATGGTGACCACCGCGCCGTCCGCGTGCTCGCCGCCGGTCAGCTGGGCGATGCCCGCGTCGGCCTTGTCGGACAGCACGTGCTCCAGACCGAAGAGCGGGTGGTCGGAGACGTACAGACCGAGCATCTCCCGCTCCTGGGCGAGCAGATAGGTCTTGTCCCACTCCTCGTCGGTGAACTGCACGTCGAGACCGAAGCCGGGCTCGTCGTTCTGCTCCTCGCCCATGCCGCCGAACAGGTCGAACTGCCCCTCGGCCTCCTTGCGCTTGACCGCGACCACGTTGTCGATCATCGGCTCGTACTGCGCGGTGAGGCCCTTGCGGGTGTGCCCCATCTCGTCGAAGGCGCCCGCCTTGATCAGCGATTCCGTGGTGCGCTTGTTGCAGACCACCGCCTCGACCTTGTCGAGGTAGTCCGGGAACGACGCGTACTTCCCCTTGGCCTTGCGGCTCCTGATGATCGACTCGACGACGTTCGTACCGACGTTGCGCACCGCGGAGAGGCCGAAGAGGATCACGTCGTCGCCCTGGGCGGCGAAGTTCGGCTCCGACTCGTTGACGTTCGGCGGGAGCACCTTGATTCCCATGCGCCTGCACTCGTTCAGGTAGACGGCCGACTTGTCCTTGTCGTCCTTGACCGAGGTCAGCAGCCCGGCCATGTACTCGGCGGGATAGTTCGCCTTCAGGTACGCGGTCCAGTACGAGACCAGTCCGTACGCCGCCGAGTGGGCCTTGTTGAACGCGTAGCCGGCGAACGGGACCAGGACGTCCCACAGGGCCTGGATGGCCTCGTCGCTGAAGTCCTTCTTACGCGCGCCCTCCTGGAAGAGCACGAAGTTCTTCGCGAGCTCCTCCGGCTTCTTCTTGCCCATAACCCGTCGGAGGATGTCGGCCTCGCCGAGCGAGTAGCCCGCGATGATCTGGGCGGCCTTCTGCACCTGCTCCTGGTAGACGATCAGGCCGTAGGTGACGTCCAGGACCTCCTTGAGGGGCTCCTCCAGCTCCTTGTGGATCGGCGTGATCTCCTGCTGGCCGTTCTTGCGCAGCGCGTAGTTCGTGTGGGAGTTCATGCCCATCGGGCCCGGGCGGTACAGGGCCGACACGGCGGAGATGTCTTCGAAGTTGTCCGGCTTCATCAGGCGCAGCAGGGAGCGCATGGGTCCGCCGTCGAACTGGAAGACGCCGAGGGTGTCGCCGCGCTGGAGGAGTTCGAAGGTCTTGGGGTCGTCCAGCGGGAGGCCGAGGAGATCGATGTCGATCCCCTTGTTGGACTTCACCATCTTGACGGCGTCGTCCATGATCGTCAGGTTGCGCAGACCCAGGAAGTCCATCTTCAGCAGGCCGAGCGACTCGCAGCTCGGGTAGTCCCACTGGGTGATGGTCACGCCGTCGGTGTGCCGGACCCAGACGGGGACGTGCTCGGTGATGGTCTCGCTGGACATGATCACGCCGGCGGCGTGCACACCCATCTGCCGCACCAGGCCCTCGACGCCGCGCGCGGTGTCGATGACCTTCTTCACGTCCGGCTCGTTCTCGTACATCCCCCGGATCTCGCCCGCCTCCGAGTAGCGGGGGTGGCTGGAGTCGGTGATGCCGGACAGCGGGATGCCCTTGCCGAGGACGTCGGCGGGCATGGCCTTGGTGAGGCGGTCGCCCATCGCGTACGGGTAGCCCAGCACGCGCGCGGAGTCCTTGATGGCGTTCTTGGCCTTGATGGTGCCGTACGTGCCGATCATGGCGACCTTGTCGGCGCCGTACTTCTCCGTCACATACCTGATCACCTCGACGCGCCTGCGCTCGTCGAAGTCGATGTCGACGTCGGGCATCGAGATGCGCTCGGGGTTGAGGAACCGCTCGAAGATCAGGCCGTGCGGGATCGGGTCGAGGTCGGTGATGCCCATCGCGTAGGCGACGATCGAACCGGCGGCGGAGCCACGGCCGGGACCCACCGCGATGCCGTTGTTCTTGGCCCACATGATGAAGTCGGCGACCACGAGGAAGTAGCCCGGGAAGCCCATCGAGATGATGACGTCCATCTCGTAGTCCGCCTGCTTCTGGCGGTCCTCGGGGACACCGCCCGGGAAGCGGCGCTCCATGCCGCGGCGTACCTCCTCCTTGAACCAGGTGACCTCGGTGTAGCCCTCGGGGATGTCGAACTTGGGCATGAGGTCCCGCTTCTCGAACATGCCCGACGTGTCGACCTGCTCGGCGACCAGGAGCGTGTTGCGGCAGCCCTCCTGCCAGGCGTCCGAGGAGTCGATGGCGTACATCTCGTCCGTGGACTTCAGGTAGTAGCCGGTGCCGTCGAACTTGAAGCGGTCGGGATCGGAGAGGTTCTTGCCGGTCTGGATGCACAGCAGGGCGTCATGGGCGCCCGCCTCGGACGCGTACGTGTAGTGCGAGTCGTTGGTGACCAGCGGCGGGATGCCCAGCTTCTTGCCGATCTCCAGCAGCCCGTCGCGGACGCGGCGCTCGATCTCGATGCCGTGGTCCATCAGCTCCAGGAAGTAGCGGTCCTTGCCGAAGATGTCCTGGTAGTCGGCGGCGGCCTTCAGCGCCTCGTCGAAATGGCCGAGGCGCAGCCGGGTCTGCACCTCGCCCGAGGGGCAGCCGGTCGAGGCGATCAGCCCCTCGGACCACTGGGAGATGGTCTCCTTGTCCATGCGGGGCCACTTCTGCAGCCAGCCCTCGGCGTACGCGTCGGAGGACAGCCGGAAGAGATTGTGCAGGCCCGTCGCGTTCGCCGCCCAGATGGTCTTGTGGGTGTAACCACCCGAACCGGAGATGTCGTCCCGCTTCTGGTGCGGCTGGCCCCACAGGATCTTGCGCTTGTTGCGCCGGGACTCGGGGGCGACATAGGCCTCGATGCCGATGATCGGGGTGACTCCGGCCTTCTTCGCGGAATGGAAGAAGTCGTACGCCCCGTGCAGGTTGCCGTGGTCGGACATGGCGATATGGGTCATGCCCATCTCATTGCACGCGTTGAACATGTCCTTCAGCCGCGCGGCACCGTCCAGCAGCGAGTACTGGGTGTGGACGTGCAGGTGCGTGAACGGCGGCTTTGACACGGCTTCGGCCTCCAGAGGTGGGCTGCGGACGGTCCGGTGGACAGCGTCGAATTCTATGCCTCGGCACTGACACCACGCGGCCGTCGCTACGTACCTTCATCCGGGCGGGCACGGTCGCACGCCCGTACCCGCGCGCCACGGACCGCGGCGGACACGGACGGCGTCATCCGTGTCTTCGTACGAGGGCCACGGGCACTCACGCGTACCGTCGTCCGTTGGACCCCCTTGGAATCCCTCGGAAATCCTCGGAATCCCTTGAAAGAGGGCGGGGCACCCCGTCCCACACATCACGCACCACCTGCACCTGGAGGCACCCAGCGATGTCGGTTCCGCAGCTCAGCGCCGAGCACCGCGGCGAGGAGATCCTCGCCGTCTTCGACACCGCCTTCGGCGAACTGCTCGCCGCCGACCCGGCCGCGTTCCGCGTGAAGTTCCGCAAGATGGCGGCCTCCGCCTTCGCGTTCTACCGAGGCACGGCGTGCCTCTTCTACCACGATCTGGACTCCGAGAAGCGCGGCGGCCCCTACCTGGACGACCGCACCTCGCGCGTGTGGATCCACGGCGACCTGCACGCCGAGAACTTCGGCACGTACATGGACTCCACGGGCCGTCTGATCTTCAACGTCAACGACTTCGACGAGGCGTACGTCGGGCCCTTCACCTGGGACCTGAAGCGCTTCGCCGCCTCCATGGCGCTGGTCGGGTACGCGAAGGCACTGAGCGACGAGCAGATCACCGAACTGGTCACGGTCTACGCGGAGGCCTACCGCGAGCGCATCCACGCCCTGGCGACCGGCGCCAAGAGCGACGAGGTGCCGCCCTTCACCCTGGACACCGCCCAGGGCCCGCTCCTGGACGCGCTGCGCGACGCCCGCTCGCTGACCCGCTTCGAACTGCTGGACTCGATGACGGAGATCCGCGACTTCGAGCGCCGCTTCGCCGGGGGCGGCGGATCCATCGAACTGGACGCGGCCACCCGCTACAAGGTGCTCGCGGCGTTCGACGGCTATCTGGAGACCCTCCCGGAGTCGTCCCTGGCCCGCCCGGACTCCTACCGGGTCAAGGACGTGGTCGGCCGCCGGGGCATCGGCATCGGCTCGGCGGGGCTCCCGTCGTACAACATCCTTCTCGAGGGCAACAGCGACGCCCTTGAGAACGACGTGGTGATCTACATCAAGCAGGCCCAGACCCCGGCCGTCTCCCGTCACATCACCGACCCGGCGATCCGCGGCTACTTCCAGCACGAGGGCCACCGCACGGTGATCTCGCAGCGCGCCCTCCAGGCGCACGCCGACCCCTGGCTCGGCTGGACCGAGCTGGACGGAGCGGGCCAGCTCGTCGCCGAAGTGTCGCCGTACGCGGTGGACCTGGACTGGAGTGACATCGACGACCCGGAGGAGATCGCGGCGGTCGTCGCCGACCTCGGCCGCGCGACGGCCGCGATGCACGCGGCGGCGGACGACCAGTCCGGGGAGTCCCTGGTGCCCTTCTCCACGGAGCGGGCCATCGACGCGGCGATCGCCGCCGACGAGGCGGGCTTCCCGGAGCTCCTCGTGGACTTCGCGCACGAGTACGGGGCACGCGCGCGTACCGACCACCAGATCTTCGTGGACCTGTTCCGCAACGGCCGGATCCCGGGCCTGTAGGAGTCCGAGAGGGCCTTCCTCCAGGTCACCGTCCGCAGGTCCCGCACAACGCTCCCGTAACACATGGCCTCCTTTTAAGGGGTCCTTACAGGAGCGCATGGGACACTCTCCCCGCTATGGACATATCCGGGACCCAGCTCAGAGCCGTACGCGCGGCGCTGTTCACGGCCGTGGTCGTGACACTCAGCGCCGCGTCGCACGTGCTGCTGTCCGAGGTCCCGCTGCCGATGGGGACGGTGGCCGCCATCGCCGCCGCCGTCTTCACCGCCGCCTACGCGCTGGCGGGCCGCGAACGCGGCTTCACGAAGATCGCCGCCGCTCTGGTCCCGCTGGAGCTGACGGCCGACACCGTGTTCACCACGGGCCAGCACACCTGTTACGGCAATGCGGGCGGCCCCGTGACCGGGCCCCTGCGCTCGGTCGGCCTGGACCTCCTGTGCAGCGGCCACTCCGTGGGCAGCTCGCTGCCCGGAGTCGCCGGCACCGGCACCGACCGGCTCGCCGCGCTCCTCGCGCACGCCGACCCGGCCACCGCCTGGCTGCTGCTCGCGACGCATGTGAGTGTGGGGCTCCTCGCCGCGGCCTGGCTGCGCCGGGGTGAGCGGGCGCTGGCCCAGCTGCTGCGCGCGGTGGCCGCGACCACGTTCCGGCCGCTGCTGTTCGCGGTGGCCGCGGTGACGGTGAGGCTTGTCCCGGTGCGCCGTCCGGTGCGGCGCGTGCACCACGTCGCCGCCGCCCGTACCCGGCTGTTCACGCACTCCCTGGGACGCCGGGGCCCTCCGCGCCCGCTCGCCTTCGCCCTGTAGGGCCTCCAGCCCCTCGGGCCGAGGCACCGAGCACTCCGGGCACCGAGCACCGGAAGACCCCCTTACGTATCCCGCGTACACCGTGTACGCGCGTCCCATGGAGATCATCCAAATGAGCCAGCGGAACAGCCAGTCGGCGAAGACCGCCGCCCGTGAGCGGCTGCGTCAGGAACGTGAGCGCCAGGCCAAGCGCGACAAGGCGAAGCGGCAGGTCATCGTCGCCGCCTCGATCGTCGGCGTCCTCGCCGTCGTCTTCGGCGTCAGCTACCTCATCGTGCAGAAGAGCAAGCCCACAGGGTGGGATGCCGCGAAGACGGCCAAGGTCGTCGCCCCGGCCAACACGACGGGCACGAACGGCACCACGGTCGTCGTCGGCAAGGACACCGCGAGCAAGACCCTCAAGGTCTACGAGGACCCACGCTGCCCCGTGTGCGCCCAGTTCGAGCAGACCGTCGGCTCCACCGTGCGGAAGGACATCGACGACGGGAAGTTCAAGTTCCAGTACGTCGGCGCCACGTTCATCGACGGCCATGACAACGGCGAGGGCTCGAAGAACGCGCTGAGCGCCCTGGGCGCGGCGCTGAACGTCAGCCCCGAGGCGTTCCTCGACTACAAGAGCGCCCTGTACTCGGCCAAGTGGCACCCGGACGAGACGGAAGACAAGTTCAAGGACGACAGCTACCTCATCCAGGTCGCCGACACCGTTCCCGCGCTGAAGAACAACACGAAGTTCCAGGACGCGGTCAAGAAGGGCACCTACGACGCCTGGGCGATGGCCATGTCGAAGACCTTCGACGACAACAAGGAGGGCGTGCAGGGCACCCCGACCTTCGTCATGGACGGCAAGAAGCTGAACGACGGCAACCCGCTGCTGACGGTGGCCGACTTCAACAGGGTGGTGGACGCGGCCCTCAAGGGCTGACACCGCCTGGAAAACCGGCCTCCACGTGAAGAGCGGGCGAACATTACGTGTTCGCCCGTTCTGGCGTGTACCGATCAGTAACCTGATCGTCCGTGACCAGTCGAAACCGATCATCCGAGAGCGCGGGGGCCCTCTCCCCGCGCCGCCGCACGGTCGTCAAGGCCGCCGCGGCGACCGCCGTCCTCGGCGTTCCGCTCGCGGCCGCCCTTCCGGCCCGCGCCGCCGAGGCCCCCGCCTTCCTGCACGGTGTCGCCTCCGGCGACCCCCTGCCCGACGGCATCCTGCTGTGGACTCGTGTGACGCCCACCGCACAGGCGATACCCGGCTCCGGGCTCGGCCCGGACACCGAGGTGAGCTGGGTCCTCGCCCGCGACAAGGCACTCACCGACGTCGTCTCCCGGGGAACCGTGACGGCGACCGCCGCCTCGGACCACACCGTCAAGGCGGACATCCGGGGCCTCGCGCCCGCCACGGACTACTGGTTCCGCTTCTCCGCCGGCGGCACCGACTCCCCCGTCGCCCGCACCCGCACGGCGCCGGCCGCCGACGCCGCCGTGTCCGGGCTGCGCTTCGGCGTCGTCACCTGCGCCAACTGGGAGGCGGGCTACTTCTCCGCCTACCGCCACCTGGCCGCCCGCAGCGACCTGGACGCATGGCTGCACCTGGGCGACTACATCTACGAGTACAAGAGCGGCGAGTACGCGGCCCGCGGCAAGGTCGTGCGCCCGCACTCCCCGGCGAACGAGATCATCACGCTCGCCGACTACCGCACCCGGCACGGCCGTTACAAGACCGACGCCGACCTCCAGGCGCTGCACCACAAGGCTCCGGTCATCGCGATCTGGGACGACCACGAGTTCGCCGACAACGCCTGGTCGGGCGGCGCCGTCAACCACACCGAGGGCGCCGAGGGCACCTGGGCGGACCGCAAGGCCGCGGCGAAGCAGGCGTACTTCGAGTGGATGCCGGTCCGCCCGGCGATCGAGGGCACCACCTACCGCCGGCTGCGCTTCGGCAAGCTGGCCGACCTCTCGCTGCTGGACCTGCGGTCCTTCCGCTCGCAGCAGGCGTCCGCAGGCAGCGGTTCGGTCGACGACCCGAACCGCACGATCACGGGCCGCGCGCAGCTCGACTGGCTGAAGGCCGGCCTGAAGGCGTCCGACACCACCTGGCGCCTGGTCGGCAACTCGGTGATGATCGCCCCCTTCGTGATCGGCTCGCTCACCGCCGACCTGCTCAAGCCGCTCGCCAAGCTGCTGGACCTGCCGCAGGACGGCATCGGGGTCAACACCGACCAGTGGGACGGCTACACGGACGACCGCCGTGAACTCCTCGCCCACCTGAGGAACAACGCGATCCGCAACACGGTCTTCCTGACCGGCGACATCCACATGTCGTGGGCCAACGACGTGCCGATCGACGCCGGGACCTACCCGCTGTCCCCCTCGGCCGCCACCGAGTTCGTGATCACCTCGGTGACCTCCGACAACCTCGACGACATCGTCAAGGTGCCGGAGGGCACGGTCTCGTTCGTGGCCGCGCCGCTGATCCAGGCGGCCAACCGGCACGTCCACTGGGTGGACACCGACCGCCACGGCTACGGCGTGCTCGACATCACCGCCGAGCGCGCGCAGATGGACTACTACGTCCTGTCCGACCGCACCAACGCGAACGCCACCTCGTCCTGGGAGCGTTCGTACCGCACTCGCAGCGGCACCCAGAAGGTCGAGCGGACGTACGACCCGGTGTAGCCCGTGCAGCCGGTGCGGAGCGTCTCCGGCATCCGGTCACAGGCTGTCGAGGAAGCCGAGTGCCACCCGCCAGGTGGCCTCGGCCGCCTCCTCGTCGTAGTCCGGCAGGCCGAGGTCGGTGTAGAGGTGTCCCGCTCCGGGGTAGCGGTAGATCTCCACGTCCGCGCCCGCCCGGCCCATCTGCAGATACCAGGCGCTCAGCCAGTCGTCCGTCTCGAACGGGTCCGGCTCGGCGACATGCAGCTGGACGGGCAGCTCGTCCACCGAGGCACTCGGCGCGATGTCCGAGGTGCCGTGCAGCAGAAGAAGCCCATGGGCGTTGCTGTCGCCGAGCGCGAGCGTCTGCGCGGTGGCGGCGCCGAAGGAGAACCCCGCGTACACCAGCCCTCGCTCCGAGTAAGGGGCCGCGGCCAGGACCGCCCGCTTGAGCAGTTCCTCCTTGCCGGTCTCCTCCTTGAAGGCCATGCCCTCCTCGACCGTGTCGAAGGTGCGGCCGTCGAACAGATCGGGAGTCCACACCTGGTGACCGGCGGCACGGAGCCGGTCGGCGGACGCGCGGACGGCGGGCCGCAGTCCGTACGTCGAGTGGAAGAGCATGATGTTCATGAGGCCATGGTGCCAGCCGGGATCCACGTCACATGTTCATGATGGCGTCGGCCGGTTACGTTCGAAGGCATGGAGAACGTACTGCGCCCGGTGATCGTCGTCGGCGGCACGGTCGTGCTCACACTGCTCATCGGGTGGGCCACGGACGTCCTGCTGCGCAAGGCGAACTGCCGGCACCCCGAGACGCCCCTGTGGGACCTGCTGCGCCGCGGACGCGTCCCCTATCAGCTCGTGCTGTGTGCGGCCCTGCTCAGAGGCTCCTATGCCCAGGCGAAGCTCCTCGAGGCCCACAGGGTGGGCGTGGGGCGGACCCTGACGCTGGTACTGATCGGTGCCGCCGCCTGGCTTGTGATCCGTATCGCGTCGGCGGTCGTGGAGACGTCGTACACCCGCTACGCCCGCGCCCACCACGATGCCGCCCGGGTCCGCCGGGTGCGCACCCAGGTGTCGCTGATCATGCGGGTGGTGGCGGCGGTCGTGGGCGTGGTGTCGGTGGCCGCCATGCTGCTGACGTTTCCGGCGATGCGGGCGGCCGGGGCGTCCCTGCTGGCCTCGGCCGGCATCCTCGGCATCGTCGCCGGTGTGGCCGCGCAGTCCACGCTGGCCAACCTGTTCGCCGGGCTCCAGATCGCGTTCGGCGACATGGTGCGGATCGGCGACACGGTCGTGGTGGACGGCGAGTGGGGCACCGTCGACGAGATCACGCTGACGTTCCTGACGGTACGGACCTGGGACGAGCGCCGGATCACCATGCCGGTGTCGTACTTCACCTCGAAGCCGTTCGAGAACTGGTCGCGCGGCGGCTCCCAGATGACCGGCATCGTCTACTTCCACCTCGACCACTCCGCCCCCGTGGAGGCGATGCGCACCAGACTGCGCGACTTTCTGCGCGAGTGCCCGGCATGGGACGGCCGCGACTACGCCCTCGCGGTCACCGACAGCACCCCCAACACCATGCAGGTACGGGCGCTGGTGACGGCGAAGGACGCGAGCGACATCTGGACGGTGCGGGTCACGGTCCGCGAGCAGATGATCCGCTGGCTGGCCGAGGAGCATCCGTACGCGCTGCCGCGGGTCAACACGGCGGAGGCGGTCCTGCCCCCGGCGGCCGGCAGAAACGGGCACACGGAGACCGGCGCGGCGGTCCACAGGGCGTTCGAGCAGCCCAGGACGGGCCGGGGCTGACCGGGGTCCCGCCGGCCCCGGTCCCCCTCGGTGGCCTCAGTGGCCGCGCTCGGCCCCGCCGTTCACCTGGATCACCTGCGCGGTGATGTGCCCGGCCCCGGGGGACGCCAGCCAGTGCAGTGTCTGGGCGATGTCGCCCGGCGTGCCGGGGCGCGCGGTCGATGTCTCCGCGATGAGCTGCTCGCGCCGCTCCGGGTCCATCGGGCCGCCGAAGAAATCGGTGTCCTCGATGTAGCCGGGCGCCACCACGTTCACCGTGACACCGCGCGGCCCCAGGTTCCGGGCCAGATCGAACGCGTACGGGTGCAGCCCGGCCTTGGCCGCGGCGTACGCACCGCCGCCGGAGCCGCGGTAGGCGGCGATGGAGCTGACGAACAGCAGGCGCCCGCCGGGTGAGGCGAGCCGGTCCCGCAGCGCCTCCGTGAGCAGGACCGAGGTGAGCACGTTCAGCCGGAAGTTGACGGTCCAGGTGTGCGCGACGGCTTCGAGGGGGTCCTCGGGGGCTGCCTCGGTCTCGAGACCGCCGCTCCCGCCCGCGTTGTTGACGAGGACGTCCACGGTGCCGAGTTCGGCGGCCACGAACCGGGCGACCCCGCGTACGGCGTGCGGGTCGCTCAGATCTGCCGCATAGGTGAGGGCCCCGGGCACCCCGGCCTTCTCGAGCACCTCCGCTCTCCGGCCGAGGAGCAGCACCCGGTCCCCGTCCGCGGCGAAGGCCCGCGCCGCCGAGAGCCCGATACCCGTACCGCCCCCGCTGACCACCACGTTGCGTGTCATGATCCAACCGTACAAAAACGGACCCCCGCGAGGCGGCCGTCAGCGCAGACTGCGTACATCGAGATGGCGCAGCACGCGGTCGACGACCTCCGGGTCCGCGCCCGGCTCGCTGCGCGCCGCCAGCACCTCGTGCCGCGCCGCGCTGAGCATCTCGCCCTGGATCCGGCGCAGCCGCTTCAGGCGCCTGGCGCGCTGCTCGTACGCCTCGCGCCGCTCCTCGTCCCCGAGGTCGGGACTGATGCGGGCGCCGATGTCCGAGGCCCCGCGCGCCAGTTGCTCGGACAGTTCCTGGGGGAGTTCCTCGACGTCCTCGATCTCCTTCAGCCGCCGTTTCGCCGCCCTGGTCGCGCGGATCGCCAGCTCCCGCTCGAACGCCGCGCCGATCTCCGCGTCGGCCCGCACCCCCAGCCGCTTCACCAGCCAGGGCAGGGTGAGCCCCTGGAGCACGAGCGTCGCCATGATCACCCCGAAGGCGATGAAGACGATCTCGTTCCGGTCGGGGAACGGTGACCCGTTCGCCGTATTCAGCGGGATGGCGAGGACCAGCGCCACCGATGCCACGCCCCGCATGCCCGACCACCACATCACGACGGTCTCCCGCCATGACATGGGGATCTCCTCGTCGTAGTCCCGCAGGGCGTGCAGCTGCTTGGTGAGCCAGGTCGCGGGCAGCAGGTACACCAGACGTACGAGGATCACGACGGCCACGATCGCGGCGGCCCAGCCGAGCATCTCGTGCCACCGGCCGACCGCGGTACGGATCGCCTGGTGCAGTTCGAGCCCGATCAGACCGAAGGCGACACCCGTGACGAGGGTGTCGACCACGTCCCAGAACGTGTGCCCGGCCAGCCGCATCAGCACGTCGTCCGGGTCCTTCGCCTCCGCCAGGTACAGAGCGGTGACGAGCACGGCGAGCACTCCCGAGCCGTGCAGTTCCTCGGCCAGGACGTAGGAGGCGTACGGCACCAGGAGCGTGAGTCCCACTTGCAGGGTCGCGTCGCCGAGCATGCTCAGCAGCCTGATGGAGATCCAGCCGAGCGCGAGCCCGATGGCCAGGGCGACGAGGGCGGAGAGCACCAGTTCGAGCGAGGCGCGCGGCAGCGAGAACGTTCCGCTGACCACGGCGGCGATGGCGACGTGGTACAGGACGATCGCCGTGATGTCGTTGAACAGACCCTCGCCCTCCAGGATCGACACCAGCCGGCGGGGCAGTCCGAGCTGTCCCGCGACGGCGGTCGCCGCGACCGGATCGGGCGGGGCGACCAGGGCGCCGAGCACGACCGCCGCGGCGACCGGCAGTCCCGGCACGATCGTATGGGCCACGACGGCCACGCACACGGTGGTGATGAACACCAGCGCGACCGCCAGCAGGAAGATCGGCCGCTTGTTGGCGGCGAACTGCCGCCATGAGGTCCGGCGCACCGCCGCGTACAGCAGGGGCGGCAGCAGCCCGGGCAGGATCAGCTCGGGCGGGATGTTCACGTTCGGCACGAAGTCGAGCAGGGCCAGCACGATCCCGACCAGCGTCATCAGCACCGGCGCCGGAAGCCCCAGACGGTCGCCGACCGGGACGCTCACCACGGCTCCGAGCAGCAGCAGGAGCAACAGGGCCAACTGATCCACGGCAGCGCTCCGGGAAGATCGACGTCCTTCGAGCAGACCCCCAGCCTGCCATGATGTCCGTCCCTGGAGCTTCCAGGCGCCCTCGGCCCGGCCCTGGCTGCCCTCGGCCGGAGGCTGCTCCGGCAAGCGCCTCAGCAGCCTCCGGCTACTGCCGCGGCACTAGAGAGGGCGTCGCATCGCGCGGTGCGGGATTCCGGCGTCGGGGAACTCGGGCCCGTAGACCTCGTACCCGAGGCGCTCGTAGAACCCGAGCGCGTGCGTCTGCGCGTGCAGATCGACCGCCGACAGCCCACGCTCGCGTGCGGCCTCCTCGATCGCCCGCACCAGCGCCGCGCCCACACCGAGGCCGCGCGCCTGACGCGTCACCGCGAGCCTGCCCAGGGAGCCGACGCAGGGATCGCCTCCGTTCTTCGCCACGGCAGGCTCACCCGTCAGCAGCCGGCCCGTGCCCAGCGGGGCGCCGTCGTGCCGGACGGCCAGCACGTGCACGGCGCCCCCGTCGTAGGCGTCGTACTCGATGCCCTCGGGGACGCCCTGCTCATGGACGAAGACCTCCTTGCGGACCGCGAAGCACGCCTCGCGGTCGGCGGGGTCCTCGGCGATCCGCACCGTGTACACGGCGGTCACGCCCAGCTCTCCTCGCGCACCTTGTCCAGTGCCTTCTGAAGGTCGGCGGGGTAGTCGCTGGCGAACTCCACCCACTGCCCGTCCCCGGGGTGCTCGAAGCCGAGCCGGACGGCGTGCAGCCACTGGCGGGTCAGCCCGAGCCGCTTCGCGATCGTCGGGTCGGCGCCGTACGTCAGGTCACCGACGCAGGGGTGCCGGTGGGCGGCCATGTGGACGCGGATCTGGTGGGTGCGTCCGGTCTCCAGCTTGACGTCCAGCAGGGAGGCCGAGCGGAAGGCCTCGATCAGGTCGTAGTGCGTCACCGAGGGCTTGCCGTCGGCGATGACCGCCCACTTGTAGTCGTGGTTGGGGTGACGGCCGATGGGCGCGTCGATGGTGCCGCTGGTCGGATCGGGGTGGCCCTGCACCAGCGTGTGGTAGCGCTTGTCCACCGTGCGCTCCTTGAACTGGCGCTTGAGCGAGGTGTACGCGTGCTCCGACTTGGCCACCACCATCAGGCCCGAGGTGCCCACGTCGAGGCGGTGCACGATGCCCTGGCGCTCGGAGGCGCCGGAGGTCGAGATGCGGTAGCCGGCGGCGGCGAGACCGCCGATCACGGTCGGGCCCGTCCAGCCGGGCGAAGGATGCGCGGCGACACCGATCGGCTTGACGATCACGACCACGTCGTCGTCATCGTGGACGATCTCCATGCCCTCGACCGGCTCGGCGACCACCTGTACCGGGGCGGGCGCCTGCGGCATCTCGACCTCGAGCCAGGCACCGCCGCGAACCCGCTCGGACTTGCCGACCACCATGCCGTCGACCAGCACCTTGCCCGCCGCGGCCAGCTCGGCCGCCTTCGTGCGGGAGAAGCCGAACATGCGGGAGATGGCGGCGTCTACGCGCTCGCCCTCCAAGCCGTCGGGCACGGGCAGGGTACGGATCTCGGGAAGCGTGCTCACCCGTCGAGTATGCCGGACGGGTGAGACAGCACCGTACGAGAGCCCCGTACGACCCCGGCCGGGCGCTCAGCCCTTGTGGACCGTTCCGTCCGGGTCGAGGCCCCGGAAGGACAGCAGCACGATCAGGATGCCGCCGCAGACGATCGCCGAGTCGGCGAGGTTGAAGACGGCGAAGTCCTTGGGCGCGATGAAGTCGACGACCGCACCCTTGAACACGCCCGGGGAGCGGAAGATGCGGTCGGTGAGGTTCCCCAGGGCACCGCCGAGCAGCAGACCGAGCGCGATGGCCCAGGGAAGGCTGTAGAGCTTGCGGGCCAGCCGGGCGATCACCACGATCACGATGACCGCGATCGCGGTGAAGATCACGGTGAATGCCTCGCCGAAGCTGAAGGCCGCGCCGGGGTTGCGGATCGCCTCCAGCTTCAGCCAGTCCCCGATGATCCTCACCGGCGTGTGGTGCTCCAGCTTGGCGACCACGATCAGCTTGCTGACCAGGTCGAGGGCGTACGCGAAGGCAGCGACCGCGAACAGCACCGCGATCCGGCGCCTGCCCCTGGGGATCTCAGCGGTCCCGGACCCAGCCTCTGCCGCGCGAGCGCCCTCGTCCGGGGCCTGGCCGCCGGACTGGTCAGGCCCGGCCCCCGACGCGTCTGGGATGTCCGGCGTACCGATGATGCGCTCCGCCTCTGCCACGTGAGTCCTTCAACGTAGATGCCCTGACTGAGGACGAGAGTACGACATCACCCGGCATCGCCGACTGTTCAGGACCGGTGTCCGGACCGGGACCATCAGTGGCGTTCCTGCTTCTGTTTGCACTCCACGCACAACGTGGCACGGGGAAACGCCTGCATGCGGGCCTTCCCGATGGGGTTGCCGCAGCTCTCGCACAGTCCGTAGGTGCCGGTGTCCAGGCGGTCCAGGGCGCGCCGGGTCTGATCGAGCATCTCCTGGGCGTTGGCGGCGAGTGCCATCTCGTGCTCACGCGTGATGTTCTTGGTCCCGGTGTCCGCCTGGTCGTCGCCGGCGCCGTCCCCTGAGTCGCGCATCAGGCCGACCAGCGCCTGCTCGGACGCGTCGATCTCACCGCGCAGACGCAGCGCCTCGGACTCCAGCTCCGCGCGCGCGCCGGCCACCTCCTCAAGGGTCCACGGGTCCTCGCCGGGGCGCACCGCCAGTTCGCCGGGCTCAGCCGCGACGCCCCTCCCCGGGGTAACCGCGCTGGGGTCCTTCGTTGCCGTGGCCGTGCCAGGGGTCTTCTTCGCAACCACCGTCGTGGCTCCCGTCTGCTTCGCGGCCCTTCCCGCGCCCGCCTTGTTGGCCGTGCTCTTCTTGGCCGCACTCTGTGTGGGGGTGCTTCTTGTGGTCCCGCCCTTAGGGGCGGTGCTTTTCGGGGCGGTGCCCTTCGAGGAGGTGCTCTTCGAGGAGGTGGCCTTGGCAGGGGCTGTCGTCTCGGCGGACGTCTTCTTGCTCGCCGGTTTCCTGACCGCCGTTTTCTCGGCCGCCGTCTTGCTGACCGCCGCCTTCTTGGCCGCCGTCTTCTTGCTTGCTGTCTTCTCGGTACCGGCCTTCTCCGCAGCGGCGCCGGCCGGGACGGACCGCTTCGCGGTGGCACTCCTGACGACGGGCCCCTTTGCCGTGGTCTTCTTGGCGGCGGTCTCCTTCGCCGTGGTCTTCTCGGCGACGGTTTTCTTCGCCGTGGTCTTCTCGGCGACGGTCTTCTTCGCCGTGGCCTTCTCGGCGACGGTCTTCTTCACCGCTGCCGCCTTCTTCGCGACGGGCCCCTTCACCGCTGCCGCCTTCTTCGCGACGGGCCCCTTCACCGCTGCCACCTTCTTCGCGACGGTGCCGGCGGCCACCGGCGCCTCCTTGGCGGGGGACTTCTTCGCCGTCGTCTTCTTGGCTGCCGTCTTCTTGGCTGCCGCCCGTTTCCCGGTCGGCTCCTTGGCAGCCGGCCGCCCGGCGCCTCCCGGCTCCTTGGCCGCCTTCGCCGACGAACGCGTCCCCGACGCGGCCCTCGCCGTGACCGGCTCCGCGGCCGAGTCCCCGGCCGTCGCCCGCAGGCGACCGCCCCTGGCCTTCCCATCGGCCCGCGAGGTTCCGTCGACGGGCGTCGCATGCGCGGCCACCGTGCTCCTTCCCACCGCGCCCAGCATCTTCACCAGACCGGCCGCCCGGCTCCCCAGTCCCGGGCGGTTGTTCTTCCTGCCCCGCGCGTCCCCGGCCACAGCACCGCCCAGGGCAGCCGCATCCGTGGGTCTGCCGGACGCCGACTGCTGTACGGCGGTCTTCTTCGCCACCATGGCCGCGGCCCCTTCACATATTGTGATCTTGCACGCGAATCGGTGCTGGGACGATAAATCGACTTCCGGCCCGCGGCAACTGGGCACGCCAGCAGTTCGCCCGCCCCGCGCGTCCGGCATGGCAAGCCTGCAACCGTTGTGCCCAGCTCTCCGACCGGTAATCCGCCGGACGCGTCCTCCTGGAACACGGACGGCGCGTCACGCCGTTCGGGTCGCCCCAGCCCCCGGAAACCCGCGGCCCCGGACGGTGGAATTTCGGTCGGCCGCTGTCCGTGCGGCGCCGTACACTGGGCGGAGCGAACAGCGTGGATGGGGACGAGTAGCGCCGTACGCAGCCATGAGCGACCCGGGGACGGTGGAAGCCCGGGGGCGAGCGCGACGTGAACATCACCCCTGAGCCGCCGGAAGAAAGCCCTGGACCGCGAGTTTTTCACCCACGGTCCGCCCAGGGCCGGTAGAACCGGCATCGCGATCTCAATGAGGGGGTTCACCGGCGCCCACAGCGCACCGGGGAGCCAAGGAGGGTGGTACCGCGGGAGCGCGCCGCACATGGCGTGCGGGGAATGCACGCATTCCCCGGCTCTCGTCCCTCCGACGGAAGGCAGCACATCCGCCGGAGGAAGATCGATGACGACGTACCGCCAGGTGCCCGCCCAGGTCGACCTGCCCGCCCTTGAGCACGCCGTGCTCGACTTCTGGCGCGAGCAGAAGATCTTTGCCAAGAGCCTGGAGCAGTCCGAGGGCCGCCCCGAGTGGGTGTTCTACGAGGGCCCGCCCACCGCCAACGGCATGCCCGGCGCCCACCACATCGAAGCCCGCGTCTTCAAGGACGTCTTCCCGCGCTTCCGCACGATGCGCGGCTACCACGTGGGGCGCAAGGCCGGCTGGGACTGCCACGGCCTGCCCGTGGAGCTGGCGGTCGAGAAGGAGCTCGGCTTCAGCGGCAAGAAGGACATCGAGGCGTACGGCATCGCCGCGTTCAACGCCAAGTGCCGCGAGTCCGTGACCCGGCACACGGACGCCTTCGCCGAGCTGACGACCCGTATGGGCTACTGGGTCGACCTGGACGACGCGTACCGGACCATGGACCCGGAGTACGTGGAGTCGGTCTGGTGGTCCCTCAAGGAGATCTTCAGCAAGGGCCTGCTGGTCCAGGACCACCGCGTCGCCCCCTGGTGCCCGCGCTGCGGCACGGGTCTGTCGGACCACGAGCTGGCGCAGGGCTACGAGACGGTCGTCGACCCGTCCGTGTACGTCCGCTTCCCGCTCACCTCCGGTCCGCTGGCGGGCGAGGCCGCGCTGCTCGTGTGGACGACCACCCCCTGGACGCTGGTCTCCAACACCGCCGTCGCCGCCCACCCCGAGGTCACCTATGTGGTCGCGACCGACGGCGAGGAGAAGCTCGTCGTCGCCGAGCCGCTCGTGGGCAAGGCGCTCGGCGAGGGCTGGGAGAGCACGGGGCAGACCTTCACCGGCGCCGAGATGGAGCGCTGGACGTACCAGCGCCCCTTCGAGCTGGTCGAGTTCCCGGCCGAGGCGCACTACGTCGTCAACGCGGAGTACGTCACCACCGAGGACGGTACGGGTCTGGTCCACCAGTCCCCCGCCTTCGGTGAGGACGACCTCAAGGTGTGCCGCGCCTACGGCCTGCCCGTGGTCAACCCCGTGCGCCCCGACGGCACCTTCGCCGAGGACGTCCCGCTGGTCGGTGGCGTCTTCTTCAAGAAGGCCGACGAACAGCTCACCGAGGACCTCCAGCAGCGGGGCCTGCTGTTCAAGCACATCCCGTACGAGCACAGCTATCCGCACTGCTGGCGCTGTCACACCGCGCTGCTGTACTACGCGCAGCCGTCCTGGTACATCCGCACCACGGCCGTCAAGGACCGTCTGCTCGAGGAGAACGAGAAGACGAACTGGTTCCCCGGGACGGTCAAGCACGGCCGGTTCGGCGACTGGCTGAACAACAACGTCGACTGGGCGCTGTCGCGCAGCCGCTACTGGGGCACTCCGCTGCCCGTCTGGCGCTGCGAGGACGATCACCTCACCTGCGTCGGCTCCCGTGCCGAGCTGTCCGCACTGACCGGCACGGACCAGTCGGAGCTCGACCCGCACCGCCCGTTCATCGACGAGGTCACCTTCGCCTGCCCCCACGAGGGCTGCGGCAAGCTGTCCACGCGTGTGCCGGAGGTCATCGACGCCTGGTACGACTCCGGGTCGATGCCGTTCGCGCAGTGGGGCTACCCCTACAAGAACAAGGAACTGTTCGAGTCCCGCTACCCGGCGCAGTTCATCTCCGAGGCCATCGACCAGACCCGCGGCTGGTTCTACACGCTGATGGCCGTCGGCACCCTGGTCTTCGACAAGTCATCGTACGAGAACGTCGTGTGCCTGGGCCACATCCTGGCGGAGGACGGCCGCAAGATGTCCAAGCACCTGGGCAACATCCTGCAGCCGATCCCGCTCATGGACCAGCACGGCGCGGACGCGGTGCGCTGGTTCATGGCCGCGGGCGGCTCCCCCTGGGCGGCCCGCCGCGTGGGCCACGGCACCATCCAGGAAGTCGTCCGCAAGACCCTGCTGACGTACTGGAACACCGTCGCGTTCCAGGCCCTGTACGCCCGCACCTCCCAATGGGCACCCAGCCAGGCCGACCCGGCCCCGGCCGACCGTCCGGTCCTGGACCGCTGGCTGCTGTCGGAGCTGCACTCGCTCACCGACCAGGTCACGCAGGCCATGGAGGCCTATGACACCCAGCGCGCCGGCAAGCTCCTGTCCGCCTTCGTCGACGACCTGTCCAACTGGTACGTACGCCGTTCACGCCGCCGCTTCTGGCAGGGCGACAAGGCCGCGCTGCGCACCCTGCACGAGGTCCTGGAGACCGTCACCAAGCTGATGGCCCCGATCACCCCGTTCATCACCGAGCGGGTGTGGCAGGACCTGGTCGTGCCGGTCACCCCGGGCGCCCCCGAGTCGGTGCACCTGGCGTCGTGGCCGGAGGCCGACACCTCCGCGATCGACCCGGAGCTGTCCCGGCAGATGGTCCTGGTGCGCCGCCTGGTGGAGCTGGGCCGTGCCACGCGTGCCGAGTCGGGCGTCAAGACCCGCCAGCCGCTGTCACGCGCCCTGGTCGCGGCGGCCGGTTTCGAGACCCTGGACCGGGAGCTGCACGCGCAGATCACCGAGGAGCTGAACGTCGAGGCGATCGCCTCCCTCTCCGAGGTCGGCGGCTCGCTGGTCGACACGAGCGCGAAGGCCAACTTCCGCGCTTTGGGCAAGCGGTTCGGCAAGCGCGTCCAGGACGTGGCGAAGGCCGTCGCGAACGCCGACGCCGCCGCGCTGTCCCTGGCCCTGCGCGAGGGCTCGGCCTCGGTGCAGGTCGACGGTGAGACGATCGCTCTCGCGCCCGACGAGGTGATCATCACGGAGACCCCGCGCGAGGGCTGGTCGGTCGCCTCCGACTCCGGCGCCACGGTCGCCCTCGACCTGGAGATCACCGAGGAACTGCGGCAGGCGGGCCTCGCCCGTGACGCGATCCGCCTGATCCAGGAAGCCCGCAAGAACAGCGGCCTGGACGTCGCCGACCGCATCGCCCTGCGCTGGACGGCGACCGAGGCCACGGTGATCACGGCCCTGGCCGAGCACGCCGGACTCATCGCCGAGGAGGTCCTCGCCACCGACTTCGCCCAGGGCGAGGCCGATGACACGTACGGAGAGCCGTTCACCGACGAGGGCCTGTCCCTCACGTTCCGCCTGCGCAAGGCGTAAGGCACACGCCGAAGGCCCTGGCCCGCCGGAAAAATCTTGGCGGGCCCGGGCCTTCGGCGTTGCGTACGTACGCACAGCCGCTCCCTGCCCCGAACATGCGCAGCAGCCACCCGCGACACGCACGGCAGTGCACGCGAACGCGCGTAGCAAAAGGGCGGGGCCCCGGACCGAAGTCCGGGGCCCCGCCCTGAGAGTGCCGACGGCTACGCCGCTTTGACCGCCGTCAGTTGTCGTCCTCATCGATGAGGAACCCGCGCATCGGCGAGGGCGCCTGGCCCATCGGCGACGGGCCCTGCGGGCGTACCGGCGCCATCGGCTGGGTCATGGCCGGGGACATCTGCTGCTGACCGCCGTAGGACGGAGCAGAGGGAGGCGGACCACCCATCGTCTGGTTGCCGCCGTACGACGGGGCGCTCGCACCCGCGGGAGCCATCGACGGCGCCGACGGCGACGGCAGGGACGCCGTGGCCTGGGTGCGCGGCGGGGCCAGCGAGTCATCGGCCTGGGTCTCCAGCTGGCGCAGCTGCGACTCCAGGTACGACTTCAGCCGCGTGCGGTACTCGCGCTCGAAGCCGCGCAGGTCTTCGACCTTGCGCTCCAGCGTGGCGCGGGCGGACTCCAGGGAGCCCATCGCGACACGGTGCTTCTCCTGCGCGTCCCGCTCCAGGGCGTCGGCCTTGGCCCGGGCGTCGCGCTCCAGACCCTCGGCGCGGCTGCGGGCCTCGCCGACGATCTTGTTGGCCTCGGAACGGGCCTCGGCGATCGCCTGGTCGGCGGTCTGCTGGGCCAGCGAGAGGACACGCGCGGCGCTGTCGCCGCCGGGGCCTTGGCCAGGCATGCCGGGACCGCCCATGGGGCCGCCCATCGGACCGCCCATGGGGCCGCCCATCTGCTGCTGCATCGGACCCGGACCCTGACCCATGGGGCCCTGGCCCATCGGACCCTGACCCATGGGGCCCTGACCCATCGGACCCTGACCCATCGGACCCTGACCCATCGGACCCTGACCCATCGGACCCTGACCCATCGGACCCTGACCCATCGGACCCTGACCCATCGGGCCGGGACCCTGCGGACCGCCCTGCCCACCGCTGGGACCGGCAGGCAGCTGCGGTGCACCGCTAGGCAGCTGGGGCGGACCACCCATGGGGCCACCCATCTGCTGCTGCGGCGGGCCCGATATCCCGGCGGGCACAGGCGCGCCCGGACCTCGCATGCCCCCGGGCTGGTCCTGCGGCTCCGGAGGCTTCCGCATGTTCTGCTGGTTCTGCGCCGCGGCACGAGTGGCGGCGGCCAGCTTGGCGCGCAGGTCCTCGTTCTCCCGGAGCAGCCTGGTCAGTTCGGCTTCGACCTCGTCGAGGAAGGCATCGACCTCGTCCTCGTCATAGCCTTCTCGGAGGCGGACGGTCGTGAACTGCTTGTTCCGCACGTCCTCGGGGGTCAACGGCATCTCTTCACCTCAACGTAGTCATCGGCAGTCGGCAAGACCGTATCGTCCACAGTCACCTCGCGAGGCTTCCCACGATGTTGATCAGGATGTAGACGATGATCATCAGGACGAAGAAGGACAGGTCGAGCGCCACGCCCCCGAGACGCAGCGGCGGGATGAACCGCCGCAGAAGCTTCAGCGGTGGATCGGTGACAGTGTAGGTGGCCTCCAGAACGACCACCATCGCCTTGCCGGGTTGCCATGAGCGGGCGAACTGGAACACATAGTCCATGACCAACCGGAAAATCAGCACGACGAGGAAGCACATCAGCACGATGTAGACAACCTCCAGGAACACGCCCATGATCCGTGCTTCCCTCTCCCCTGTTTCCGCGCTCTCTCCGGTGGTGCGTCTCAGCTCTGGTTGAAGAACCCGCCCTCTGCGATGCGGGCCTTGTCCTCCGCCGTGACATCGACGTTAGCAGGCGACAACAGGAACACCTTCTGCGTCACCCGCTCGATGCTGCCGTGAAGACCAAACACCAAACCGGCCGCAAAGTCGACAAGTCGCTTCGCATCTGTGTCGTCCATCTCAGTGAGATTCATGATCACCGGCGTGCCCTCACGGAAGTGTTCCCCGATGGTACGGGCCTCGTTGTAGGTCCGGGGGTGAAGCGTGGTGATCCTGTACGGCTCTCGTTCGGACACGACCTTGGGCATGATCACCGGCGCGTTCTTCTCCAGGCTCTGGCGTTCTTGTGTGATGGATGACACGGGGGCGATGCGAGCCGGACGCCCGGATTCCGCGGGGAGCGAAGCAGATTGGGCCGCTGGATCGCGCTGCGCCGGCGGCTGCACCATGCGTACCGATTCATCCCTTTGGGACTGAAGTGCCCCTTGGGACTGATGGGACGGCTCATGCCGCCTGTGATCGCGCTCCGGCTCCGGGTCGAGTTCGGGCTCGAAGTCGTCGTCGGGGTCGAATCCCCTGCCGTCGTACCCATCGTCCTCCACGAGGCCGAGGTAGACCGCCATCTTGCGCATCGCGCCGGCCATGCTCTGAGTCCTCCGCTCTGTGGTGGATCGGGTGACGACTGCCAAGTGCCCGCGATCCACGAGGTCGTTATGCCGCCGATCAGCGGTAATGACCATATTTTCTGCTGTGGTCCGACTTCCTGGCGACGTTACCCGAGCCTGGGGCGGACTCCGAGTACCGCCGTACCGACGCGCACATGTGTCGCCCCGGCCGCCACGGCCTCCTCGAGGTCCGCACTCATTCCTGCTGAAACCATGGTTGCAGCCGGATGGGCTCGGCGCAGGTCGGTCGACAAATCCATCAACCGCTCGAACGCCGCCTGTTGACGACCGGCGTACTCCCCGGTGAGCGGCGCCACGGTCATCAGACCGTCCAGCCTCAGCCCCGGCGAGCCCGCGACGAGATCGCCCAACTCTTCGATTCCTCCGGGTGCCATACCCCCGCGCTCCCCCCGGCCGCCCGCGCCCGCGTCGAAGGCGACCTGGAGCAGGCACCCCACCTCACGTCCGGCCCGCTCGGCTTCCCTCGAAAGAGCCACGACGAGCCTGTCGCGGTCGACGGACTGCACGACATCCGCGTAACCGACCACGGATCGCACCTTGTTGGTCTGCAACTGACCGACAAAATGCCATGCAAGGGGCAGATCCGAGCAGGCCGCCGCCTTGGGTGCCGCGTCCTGGTCGCGGTTCTCCGCGACATGGCGGACGCCGAGTTGCGACAGGATGCGGACATCGCTCGCCGGATAGGTCTTGGTGACCACGATGAGGGTCACCTCTTCCCGCGCACGCCCCGCCGCCGCACACGCGTCCGCGATCCGGCGCTCGACCTTCGCGAGATTCGCGGCGATTTCGTCCTTACGTTCCGTCATGCCCCATCAGTCCAGCCAGACATAGCCGGCGAGCCGACCGGTGATGCGGTCGCGGCGGTAGGAGAAGTGATCGCCCGATTCCAGCGTGCACACCGGGGACCGCGCCTGGTCGCGTACCCCGAGCCGGTCGAGCTGCGCGTGCACTCCGGCGGTCACATCGACCGCGGGAGTGCCCCAGCTGGTCTCGGAGTGCGCCGCCGGCTCGACGGCGGCCACCTCGGCGCGCATCGCCTCCGGCACCTCGTAGCACCGGCCGCAGACCGCGGGTCCCGTGCGGGCGACGATCCGGGACGGCTCGGCGCCCAGCTCCACCATCGCGCGTACGGCTGCGGGAACGACCCCGGCGACCATTCCGGGCCGGCCGGCGTGCGCCGCCGCCGCGACACCGGCGACCGGATCGGCGAGCAGGACGGGTGCGCAGTCGGCGGTGAGCACGGCGAGCGCGAGACCGCGCCGTGCCGTGACGACGGCGTCAACGGGTGGCACCGGGTTTTCACCCCAGGGCTCGTCAACGACCGCCACGTCCGCGCCGTGCACCTGCTTCATCCAGACCACCAGGGCCGGGTCGAGACCGAGCGACTTCGCGGCGCTCTCGCGATTGGCGCGCACGGCGGCGGGGTCGTCACCGACCGCGCCTCCGAGATTGAGCTCCTCGTACGGAGCGGCGCTCACCCCGCCCCACCGGTCGGTGAAGGCGAAGTGCGCGCCGCTCACGGTGTAGCGCTGTCCTATCACTTCAGGAAGTCCGGTACGTCCAGCTCCTCGGCCGCGCTGTCCGAGTAGGTGCGCGACGGCGGGATCGGCGGGGCGACCGGAAGCTCGCTCACCGGCTCGGGGGCCGGCTCGGGGGCCGCCTCCTTCGGCGTGACGCTGCCGAGCGAGCCGAAGGACGGACGGCTCTCGACGGCGGGACGGGCCGGCGTCGGCTCCTCGCGCCGCGCGGAGGACGAGCCGAGCACGTTCTCCCGCTTGGCCGGGGGCTGGCCGCCGTCGAACCCGGCGGCGATCACGGTGACCCGTACCTCGTCGCCGAGGGCGTCGTCGATCACGGCGCCGAAGATGATGTTCGCCTCGGGGTGCGCGGCCTCGCTCACCAGCTGGGCGGCCTCGTTGATCTCGAAGAGGCCGAGGTCGGAGCCGCCGGAGATGGACAGCAGAACCCCGCGGGCGCCATCGATGGACGCCTCTAGCAGCGGGGAGGAGATCGCCATCTCGGCCGCGGCCACCGCACGGTCGTCGCCACGGGCCGAGCCGATGCCCATGAGGGCCGAACCGGCCTCGGACATCACGGACTTGACGTCGGCGAAGTCGAGGTTGATGAGACCGGGGGTGGTGATCAGGTCGGTGATGCCCTGGACACCGGAGAGCAGGACCTGGTCCGCCGACTTGAAGGCGTCGAGGACGGAGACCTGGCGGTCCGAGATGGACAGCAGCCGGTCGTTCGGGATGACGATGAGGGTGTCGACCTCTTCGCGCAGCTCGGCGATGCCGTCCTCGGCCTGGTTCGCGCGGCGCCGTCCCTCGAAGGTGAACGGGCGCGTGACCACGCCGATGGTGAGGGCGCCGAGCGAGCGCGCGATGTTGGCCACGACGGGCGCGCCGCCGGTGCCTGTGCCGCCTCCTTCACCGGCCGTCACGAAGACCATGTCGGCCCCCTTGAGGACCTCCTCGATCTCCTCGCGGTGGTCCTCGGCCGCCTTGCGGCCGACGGCCGGGTTGGCTCCGGCACCGAGTCCGCGGGTGAGTTCACGGCCGACGTCAAGCTTGACGTCGGCGTCGCTCATCAACAGAGCCTGCGCGTCGGTGTTGATGGCGATGAACTCGACACCCTTGAGACCGACCTCGATCATCCGGTTGATGGCATTGACACCACCGCCGCCGACACCGATGACCTTGATGACTGCGAGGTAGTTCTGCGGTGCTGCCACGTCGAAGGCCTCTCGCCTCGAATTACGTTGCCCTCGTTCCGCGGGTGCCCCGCGCCCCGAAGGCAGATGCCGATTGGGACGGTCCGAACGCCGACCCGAACCCTAACCCTGAAGTTTAGGGTTACCAGTGTGACTGTTCCCTGGACTCTTCCGAACAGGACACTAAGTCGACAAGTGGCGCACGTTCAACGAACACGCCGAACCTCCCGTTTTTCTTTTCACCCTATGTGATCAGCCGTAGCGCCGCTAAACCAGGGTGCTGGCCTGCATCGATGAGCGTCAACTCCCCGCTGACGCAGGGGCGCTGGGGACACTCACGTCGAAGTGCCGGGCGCGCGGCGCCGCTTTCATCAGCGCGGTGAGCGTGACGGCCTTGACCCGGCCCTTCTCCTCGCTGCCCCACAGCACGGTCCGGCCATGGCCCAATTCCAGCGAGATGGAGTCGTAGGAGCCGACCTTGACCCTCCTCAGGTCGCGGGTGACGGCGGCGGGAAGATCCTGGGTGACCTGGGCCGCGGCACGCAGCAGCCGCTCGGTGCCGAATCGCAGGCGTGCGTCCGGCCTGCCCGCCGTCAGTTCCGCTTCGGGAACGCCCTTGGGCGGTTTCGTGACCGTCGCGAACCGTACGCCGCTCCTGTCCACTTCGTCGAACTTTCCGCCGTTCCCAAGGACCAGGACCGGTGCACGCTCGGTCACTTTCAGCCCGATGCCATGGGGCCAGGAGCGGACGGCGGACACGGAGTCGATGCGCGGCAGCTTTTGGCGCAAACGCGCCTCGATCGCTCCGGTGTCGAGGGAGACCAGGGGTGTGCCCGGGGTGATGCCGGCCGCCTCCCGCACCTGCGCCGGGGTCAGCACACGCGTGCCCGAGACCGAGATGTGCCGCACCCGCAGCCAGGAGGAGCCGTACAGCAGCCAGATGGTGCCGCCGACCAGCAACGCCACCACGGCAGAAGAGATGATGAGCCTACGGGAACGGGACAGCCGCCCGAGTCGGGGCGGCCGGGGCGGACCGGACACCGGCCCCTGCCGTTTGCCGCGCTCGGCGGTGGTGGGTCCGGCCACGCTCCCTGCCTTCCCTTGTGCGTTACTGGTGCCGGCGCGAGGCGATCGCCTCGTACACCATGCCGACGAGCAGGTCGTCGGCGTCCCGGCGGCCGAACTCACCGGCGGCACGGGACATCTCGTACAGCCGGTGCGGGTCGGCGAGCACGGTGAGGACGTTCTGCTGGACCCACTCGGGCGTGAGTTCGGCGTCGTCGACCAGCAGTCCGCCGCCGGCCTTGACCACCGGCTGGGCGTTCAGTCGCTGTTCGCCGTTGCCGATGGGCAGCGGGACGTACGCGGCGGGAAGCCCGACGGCGGAGAGCTCGGCGACGGTCATCGCGCCCGCACGGCAGAGCATCATGTCGGCCGCGGCGTACGCGAGGTCCATCCGGTCCACGTACGGTACCGGGATGTACGGCGGCATTCCCGGCATCTGCTGCACCCGCGGCAGTTCGTTCTTGGGGCCCACGGCGTGCAGGATCTGGATGCCGCACTGCTGGAGGTAGGGGGCGACCTGCTGGACGACCTCGTTGAGCCGGCGGGCGCCCTGCGAGCCTCCGGAGACCAGCAGCGTGGGCAGGTTCGGGTCGAGGCCGAACGCGGCGCGGGCCTGCGGGCGCATGGCAGCGCGGTCCAGGGTGGCGATGGAGCGGCGCAGCGGGATGCCGATGTAGCGGGCTCCGCGCAGCTTGCTGTCCGGGGTGGATACGGCGACCTGGGCCGCGTACCGCGAACCGATCTTGTTGGCCAGGCCCGGGCGGGCGTTGGCCTCGTGGATGATGATGGGCACGCCGAGGCGCTTGGCGGCGAGGTAGCCGGGCAGGGCGACATAGCCGCCGAAGCCGACGACGGCGTCCGCCTTGGTGCGCTCCAGGATCTGCTCGGCCGCCTTGATCGTGCCGCGCAGCCGCCCGGGGACCGTGATCAGCTCGGGCGTGGGCTTGCGCGGCAGGGGGACTGCCGGGATCAGCGCGAGTTCATAGCCCCGCTCGGGTACCAGGCGGGTCTCCAGGCCGCGCTCCGTGCCCAGGGCCGTGATCCCCACGGTCGGGTCCTGCCTGCGCAGGGCGTCCGCGAGGGCGAGCGCGGGCTCGATGTGGCCGGCGGTCCCCCCACCGGCGAGTACGACATGCACCGAAATTCACCGCTCTCCGGACGAGCGCGCCGCCGAGGCACGCCGTCGCATCGTGTTCCATCTCCGAGGCCCCCGAGGGCCTCCCGCCCGCTTTCTACCAAAGCGAGGTTGCCGCATCGCAAGCGCCGCCCGCGCAGCGGGCTCGTCGCGCGCGAAGGCGATCAGCAGCCCGATGGCGAACATGGTCGGCAGCAGGGCGGATCCCCCGTAGGAGAACAGCGGGAGGGGGACTCCGGCGATCGGAAGCAGTCCGAGCACCGCACCGATGTTGATCACCGCCTGAGCGATGATCCATGTCGTCACGCCTCCCGCGGCGTACCTCACGAAGGGGTCCTCCGAGCGTCCGGCCACGCGGATACCCGCATAGCCTAGAGCCGCGAAGAGGGCGAGCACCGACAGCGTCCCCGCGAGGCCCAGTTCCTCACCGGTGACGGCGAAGATGAAGTCGGTGTGCGCTTCGGGCAGTTGACCCCATTTTTCCACACTCGCGCCGAGGCCGGAACCGAAGATTCCACCGGAGGCCAGAGCATAGATTCCGTGCACGGCCTGCCAGCACTGGTCACCCGGACCCGGGTCCGTGGCGCCGATGCAGTTGAGGCGGGCCAGGCGGTGCGGGCTGGTCTTGATGGCGATGGCGCCGAGCACCACGGCGATGCTCAGCACCCCGGTGAACAGCCGGGTGGGCGCGCCGGCCAGCCACAGCAGTCCGAAGAGGATCGCGGTCAGGATGATGGTGGTGCCCATGTCGCCGCCCAGCATGATCAGCCCGAGCAGCAGGAACGCCATGGGGACCAGCGGCACCAGCATGTGCTTCCACTGGGCGAGCAGGCGTTTGTCCTGCTTGCGTGCGAGCAGGTCGGCGCCCCACAGCACGAGCGCGAGCTTGCCGAACTCGCTGGGCTGGATCTGGAAGGAGCCTCCGAGTGAGATCCAGTTCTGGTTGCCGTTGACGGCCACCCCTATCCCGGGCACCTGCACCAGGATCATCAGAACGACGGCGCCCGCCAGGATCGGGTACGCGAGCGCCCGGTGCAGCTTCACGGGCATGCGGGAGGCGGTCAGCAGCAGCACGGCGCCGATGCACGCGGCGAGGAACTGCTTGCGGAAGAAGTACGACCCGGGCAGCGACATCTGCAACGCGGTGATCTGGGAGGCCGAGTAGACCATCACCAGGCCGAGCACGGTGATCAGCAGACTGCCGCCGAAGATCAGATAGTAGGCGGTGAGCGGACGGTCCCAGGCGCGCCGAAGACGCGCGACGAGCCGGGTGACGGGGTTCTCGCGCCGCGGACGGGAGCCTGAGGGGCGTTTGGGGGTCCCCTGGAGGGCACGGCTACTGGATGCCACCGCTCACCTCGCCACGCCGTGGGAGAGCGGCGCCACCGGGGGCACCCGCCGGCGAAACCCCGGCCACATCCGAGTCACGCGTCCCTCCAAAGGGTCCCGAAGCGCCCGCCGTGGCCGAGACCCGCCGTCAGGCGCCCGCGCCGAGTTCGCGAACCGCCTGGGCGAACGCGTCCCCGCGCTTGTTGTAGTTCGCGAACATGTCCATGGACGCACAGGCGGGAGCCAGCAGCACCGTGTCACCGGCCCGCGCGAGCCCTTGTGCCGCCCGCACAGCCTCACGCATCGCCCCAGTGTCGGCCCGGTCGAGGTCGACCACGGGGACTTCGGGGGCGTGTCGCACGAGGGCTTCACGGATGAGCCCGCGGTCCGCGCCGATGAGGACGACGCCCCGCAGCCGCTTCGCCGCCCCGGCGACCAGTTCGTCGAAGACCGCGCCCTTGGCGAGCCCGCCCGCGATCCACACGATCGACTCGTACGCGGCCAACGAGGCCCCGGCCGCATGGGTGTTGGTGGCCTTGGAGTCGTCCACGTAGGCGACCTGGTCCACGTCGGCCACATGCGCGATGCGGTGGGCGTCCGGGGTGAAGGCCCGCAGGCCGTCCCGAACGGCGGTGGCGGGCACCCCGAAGGCACGCGCTAGGGCCGCCGCGGCAAGGGCGTTGGCGATGTTGTGCGGGGCGGGCGGGTTGACGTCGGAGACCTCCGCCAGCTCCTGGGCGTTCTTGTGCCGGTTCTCGACGAAGGCGCGGTCGACCAGGATGCCCTCCACGACACCGAGTTGGGAGGGCCCCGGCGTGCCCAGCGTGAAGCCGACGGCCCGGCAGCCTTCTTCGACGTCCGCGGCGCGCACCAGGTCCTCGGTGGCCTTGTCGGCGGCGTTGTACACGCACGCGACGCGGTTGCCTTCGTAAATGCGGCCCTTGTCGGCGGCGTACGCCTCCATCGAGCCATGCCAGTCGAGGTGGTCGGGCGCCAGGTTGAGCACGGTGGCGGAGTGCGCGCGCAGCGAGGGCGCCCAGTGGAGCTGGTAGCTCGACAGCTCCACAGCCAGGACGTCGTACTGCTCCTCGCCGAGGACCACGTCCAGCAGCGAGACGCCGATGTTGCCGACGGCGGCCGTGCGCAGGCCCGCCGCCTCGAGGATGGAGGCGAGCATCTGCACGGTCGTGGTCTTGCCGTTGGTGCCCGTGACCGCGAGCCAGGGGGCCGCGTCGGGGCCCCTGAGCCGCCAGGCCAGCTCGACGTCGCCCCAGACCGGGACGCCGGCCTTCGCCGCGGCCGTGAAGAGGGGCTTGCCGGGCTGCCAGCCGGGCGTGGTGACGATCAGCTCGGTGCCTTCGGGCAGGGTGGCGCCGTCACCGAGGCGCACGGTGATCCCGAGCTTCTCCAGCTCCGCGGCCTGCGCCCGGGCCCGCTCGTCGTCGCCGTCGTTGACGACGGTCACGACCGCGCCGAGCCCGTGCAGCACCTTGGCCGCCGGGATGCCGGAGACGCCGAGCCCCGCGACGGTGACGTGCTTTCCCTGCCAGTCGGTCACTTCTCTGCTGCCCATCCCGCGTAGAAGATGCCAAGACCCACGATGACGCAGATGCCCTGAATGATCCAGAAACGGACCACGACGAGGACTTCCGACCAGCCCTTGAGTTCGAAGTGGTGCTGGAGCGGTGCCATCCGGAAGACGCGGCGGCCGGTGAGGCGGAACGAGCCGACCTGGATGACCACCGACATGGTGATGAGGACGAAGAGGCCGCCGAGGAGCGCGAGCAGCAGCTCGGTGCGGGAGCAGATCGCGAGTCCGGCGAGCGCGCCGCCCAGGGCCAGCGAACCGGTGTCACCCATGAAGATCTTGGCGGGGGACGTGTTCCACCACAGGAAGCCGAGGCAGGCGCCCATGAGCGCGGAGGAGACCACGGCGAGGTCGAGCGGATCTCGTACCTCGTAGCAGGCGGCCGGGTTGGTGAGGGTCTGCGCGTTGGCGCAGGACTCCTGGAACTGCCAGACGCCGATGAAAGTGTAGGCGCCGAAGACCAGCACGGAGGCGCCGGTGGCGAGGCCGTCCAGGCCGTCGGTCAGGTTCACGCCGTTCGACATGGCGAGGATCATGAAGATCGCCCAGACCACGAAGAGCACCGGGCCGATCGTCCAGCCGAAGTCCTGCACGAAGGAGAGCTTGGTGGAGGCCGGGGTGTTGCCCCGGGCGTCGGCGAACTGGAGGGCCAGCACGGCGAAGGCGACACCGACGGTCAGCTGGCCGGCCATCTTCGCCTTCGCGCGCAGACCGAGCGAGCGCCGCTTGACGATCTTGATGTAGTCGTCGAGGAAGCCGACCAGGCCCATGCCGCCCATGAGGCCGAGGACCAGCACCCCGGAGAACGTCGGCGGCTTGCCCGTGATCACCTTGGACAGGAAGTACGCGGCGATCGTGGCCAGGATGAAGGCGATACCGCCCATCGTGGGCGTACCGCGCTTGGCGTGGTGCTCGCGCGGTCCGTCGTCGCGGATGTACTGGCCGTAGCCCTTGCGGGCCAGCAGCTTGATCAGCAGCGGGGTGCCGATCAGGGTGAGAAAGAGGCCAATGACTCCTGCGAACAGGATCTGCTTCATCATCGGGCGGCAACCTCACCCTCGGCACCGGTCTCGAGCAGCGCCTGCGCCACGCTCTCGAGCCCGACCGACCGGGACGCCTTCACGAGTACGACGTCTCCCGGGCGCAGCTCGCTGCGCAACAGGTCGACCGCCGCCTGTGCGTCGGACACGTGCACCGACTCCTCACCCCACGAACCCTCGTTATATGCGCCCAGTTGAAGCCAGGACGCTTCCCTGCCCCCGACCGCGACGAGCTTGCTGACGTTGAGCCGGACGGCGAGCCGTCCGATCGCGTCGTGCTCGGCGAGCGCCTCGTCCCCGAGCTCGGCCATCTGGCCGAGCACCGCCCACGTCCGGCGCCCCTTGCCCATTGCCACGAGTGCGCGCAGTGCGGCCCTCATGGACTCGGGGTTCGCGTTGTAGGCGTCGTTGACGACCGTCACGCCGTCCGGTCGCTCGGTGACCTCCATGCGCCAGCGGGAGAGGGAGCCCGCCTCCGAGAGCGCGAGGGCGATCTCTTCCGCGGACATGCCCAGCTCATGGGCGACGGCGGCCGCGGCGAGCGCGTTCGACACGTGGTGCTCACCGTACAGGCGCATGGTCACATCGCTGCACCCGGAGGGTGTGCGAAGGCTGAAGGAAGGCTGTCCGTTGTCCGTGAGCCTCACATTCTCGGCCCGTACATCCGCTTCGCCCGATTCTCCGAAAAGGAGCACCTTGGCCTTCGTACGGGACGCCATGGCCCGTACGTACGGATCGTCGGCGTTGAGCACCGCGACGCCGCCGTCCGCCTCGGCGGGCAGGCTCTCGACGAGCTCGCCCTTCGCCTGGGCGATCTGCTCACGGCCGCCGAACTCACCGATGTGGGCGCTGCCGACGTTGAGCACGAGTCCGATCCGGGGCGGGGTCAGCCCGGTGAGGTAGCGGATGTGGCCGATTCCTCGGGCGCCCATCTCCAGCACGAGGAACTGGGTCTGTTCGGTGGCGCTGAGCGCGGTGAGCGGCAGCCCGATCTCGTTGTTGAGGGAGCCGGGGGTCCACACGGTGGGCGCCTTGCGCTGGAGCACCTGGGCGATCAGGTCCTTGGTGCTGGTCTTGCCCGCGGAGCCGGTGAGGGCCACGACGGTCGCCCCGAGCCGCTGGACGACATGGCGTGCGAGGGCGCCCAGCGCGCTCTGCACGTCCTCCACGACGATCGCGGGCACGCCGACGGGGCGGGACGCCAGAACAGCGGCGGCGCCCGCCTGGACGACCGCGGGGGCGAAGTCGTGTCCGTCCACGCGCTCGCCGGTGAAGGCGGCGAAGAGGCTGCCGGGCACCACCTCGCGGGAGTCCCGTACGACCGGTCCGGTGACGAGAACGGACGAGTCCGGTATGTCATGCATCTGCCCGCCGACGACTGCTGCGATCTCGGCGAGGGAGAGGGCGATCACAAGTTCATCCCTGAGTGTTCTGGATTGCTTCGCGAAGCACCTGGCGGTCGTCGAAGGGACGGACCACTCCGGCGATGTCCTGGCCTTGCTCATGGCCCTTGCCCGCGACCAGCACGGTGTCCCCGGGCCGCGCACGGGCGACGGCGGCGGCGATG
This sequence comes from Streptomyces sp. NPDC047022, assembly GCF_040644155.1. NCBI lineage: Bacteria > Bacillati > Actinomycetota > Actinomycetes > Kitasatosporales > Streptomycetaceae > Streptomyces > Streptomyces sp. NPDC047022. The sequence continues at coordinate 277,976 of NZ_JBEYVV010000001.1, forward strand.
GCGGCGGCACGGTCCTCGAAGACCTGCACCTCGCCGCGTTCGTGCGCGGGAACGGACGCCGCGCCCTGGAGCATCGTGGCGAGGATCGCGAGGGGGTCCTCGGAGCGCGGGTTGTCGGAGGTCAGTACGGCAGTGTCGGCGAGCCGGGCCGCGGCGGCGCCCATCGGCGCGCGCTTGGTGGTGTCGCGGTCGCCGCCGCAGCCGAGCACGATGTGCACCTTGCCCTCGGTGACCTTGCGCAGCGCGCGCAGCACCGATTCGACGGCGTCGGTCTTGTGGGCGTAGTCCACGACCGCGAGATAGGGCTGCCCCGCGTCCACGCGTTCCAGCCGGCCGGGGACGCCCGGCACGGCCGCGATGCCGTCGGCGGCGGTTTGCGGGTCGGCACCGGCCACCGCGAGGGCGACGATCGCGGCGAGGGTGTTGGCCACGTTGAAGGGGCCCGGGAGCGGCGACTTCGCGGAGATCCGCTCGCCCTTGGGGCCGAGCACGGTGAACGTGGAGTCCATCGGCCCGACACTGACGTCCTCGGCGCGCCAGTCGGCGTCGGGGTGGCCCTCGGCCGAGTAGGTGACGACGGGGACGGTGGCGTCCTTCACGAGCCTGCGGCCGTGTTCGTCGTCGTAGTTGACGACACCGGCCCGGCTGCGCCGTTCGGTGAAGAGCTGTGCCTTGGCCCGGTAGTAGTCCTCCATGTCGGAGTGGAACTCCATGTGTTCCGGGCTGAGGTTGGTGAAGACGGCGAAGTCGAAGACGCAGCCGTCGACCCGGCCGAGGACCAGCGCGTGGCTGGAGACCTCCATGGCGACCGCCTCGACCCCGCGCTCCCGCATGAGAGCGAACAGCGCCTGGAGGTCGGTGGCCTCGGGGGTGGTGCGCTCGGACTTGACCCGTTCGTCGCCGATGCGCATCTCGACGGTGCCGATGAGCCCGGTGCTGCGGGTGGCCTTGAGGCCGCCCTCGACGAGGTAGGCCGTCGTCGTCTTGCCGGAGGTGCCGGTGATGCCGATCTGGAGGAGGTCCTGGCCCGGGTGGCCGTAGATCGTGGCCGCCAGCTCGCCCATCACCGCGCGCGGGTCCTCGGCCACCAGGACCGGGAGGCCGGTGGCGGCGGCGCGTTCCCCGCCCGCGGGGTCCGTCAGCACGGCGACCGCGCCGAGACCGGCCGCCTGGGTGACGAAGTCGGCTCCGTGCAGACGGGCGCCGGGCAGGGCGGCGTACAGGTCGCCGGGGCGGACGGCGCGCGAGTCGTGGGTGATGCCCGTGACCTCGGCGGCGCTTCGCGGCGTGGTGACACCCAGCTGATCCGCGAGGTCCCCGAGGGGCGTGGCGGGAACGTGGACCGGTCGCGGCGGTCCCGGGTATGTCACGGAAGCGCCCTTCTGGGTGGTGGGGGACTGATCAGCGTGTGGCACGGCGGTGAGCGTACCGGGCGTACCCCCGCCGGAGCTAAAAAGGTGCCCGCGCGAAGCGTGGTCCGGCTCGGGTGGGGGCGGATGACCGGTGGGCGAGGGCGAAGGCGGGGTGTGGTTCCCGGGGTCGGGGGTGATCGTTGTCACGAGCCGTTCCTGGTAGGTCTTTCCCGTAGTACTGATCGTGTCGGTGCCGTCACGGTGTGAACGTGACGGGCAGGTTCGCGGGGTCCGCGCCGGTGGGCGGGACCTGGAGGGTCTTCAGGGCGAACTCCATCACCTGCTGGAAGATGGGGCCGCAGATCTCGCCGCCGTAGTAGCTGCCCTTGGTGGCGTTCTGGATGGCGCAGTAGACGGTGATACGGGGGTTGTCCGCGGGGGCGAACCCGGCGAAGGAGGACGTGTATCCGCGGTACTTCCCGGTGGCCGGATCCACGCGGTTGGCCGTACCCGTCTTCCCCGCGACCCGGTAGCCGGGGATGCGCGCCTTGATCCCGGTGCCCTGCCCGTCGTCCACGACCGACTCCAGCATCTGGGCGAGGGTCTTCGCCGTCCTGTCGCTGACGACCCTGGTCTCCTTGGGTTTCGGCGCGGGGGCGAACCGTCCGTCGGCGCCCTTGGAGCCGCGCACCAGCGTGGGTTCGACACGCACGCCGCCGTTGGCGATGGTCGAGTAGACCGACGCGGCCTGGACCGCGTTGATGGAGAAGCCCTGGCCGAAAGGAATCGTGAACTGCTGCGAGGTGGACCATTTGGCGGGCGGTGCGAGGATGCCGCTCGTCTCGCCCGGGAATCCGAGTCCGCTGGGGCTGCCGATGCCGAACTTGCGCAGATACGAGTACAGGACCCGGTCGGCCTCGTCCTGCGTCTTGCCCAGCTGGCCGGTCGCCAGGATGGTGCCGATGTTGCTGGACTTGGCGAGGACGCCGTTGAGCGTCAGGGACCAGGTCCCGTGGTCGACGTCGTCCTGGAAGAGCCGGTCACCGCGGTGCAGCCGGTTGGGCACGGTGACATGGGTCATCGGGGTGGCGACGTTCTCCTGGAGCACGGCGGCCATCGACATCAGCTTGGCGGTGGAGCCGGGCTCGTAGGCGTCCTGGACCGCCGCGTTGCCCAGGGCCGAGGCGCTGGCCCTGGAGAGGTCGTTGGGGTCGAAGCCGGGCGAGTTGGCCAGGGCCAGGATCTGCCCGGTCCGGGTGTCCTGCACGACCACATAGCCGCGGTCCGCCCGGGAAGCCTTCACCTGCTGGGTGATGGCGTTCTGGGCGGCCCACTGGATGTCGCGGTCGATGGTCAGCTCGATGTCGGAGCCAGCCACGGCCGGCGTCTCGGCGGAGCCCGCGGTGGGCACGAGACGGCCGCCCGACTGGGCGTAGCGGATCTTGCCGTCCTTGCCGGCCAGTTCCTTGTTCAGCTGCTGCTCGATACCGCCGCCGCCCTTGCCGTCGGCGTTGACCCAGCCCAGTATCCCGGCGGCGAGATCGCCGTTGGGGTAGACGCGCTTGGTGGTGGGTTCGGCGAGGACGCCGGCGAGGACGTTGACGGTCGTCCTGTTTGTCCTCGCCTTGGCGATGAGCGTGTTCTTCAGGTCCTTGATCTGGTTCCAGACCTGAGGGGTCTGGCGGTGGGCCAGCAGGACGTAGCGGGTGCGCGGGGTCTTGAGCTTCTTGGTGACCGTGGCGGCGTCCTGGCCGATCATCGGGGCGAGGAACGCGGCGGCCTGCTCGGGGGCGTCGGGGATCCCGGTCGCCTTCTGGGTGAACAGCGTCGGGTCGGCCGTGATGTCGTACGCGTCCACGCTGCCGGCCAGCTCGACGCCGTTGCGGTCGGTGATCTCGCCGCGCTCGGCGGCCAGGGTGCGGCCGACGTACCGGTTCAGGTCGGCCTTGGCGGTGTAGGTGCTCGCGTCCACGGCCTGCACCTGGAGCAGCCGTACGACGAAGGCGGCCAGCGTGAGGGTCAGGGCGAGGCTGATCATGCGCAGCCGGGGGCGGGGGCTGCCGAGCCGGATGCTGCGCGCGGCGGCGGCGCGGGCCGGGGCCGGGCGGCGCGCGGGACGGGGGCCGGGGCCCGAACGGCGCCGGGGGTCAGGGCGCGCGGGGCGCGCGGGGCCGGGCACGCGACGGCGTGGCGCTTCCCTGTCGGACACTTCCGTCACCTGCCGGGGGTCGTGGAGGGGCGTGCGGACGGGGTGGATGAGGGAGCGGTCCTGGGGCTTGCCGCCGGGGGGCGGTCGGCGGTCCGGGGGCTCGCGGCCGGGCTGCGGCTCGTCGCCGGGGAGGAGAGCGGTGAGGAGAGAGGCACCCTCACGTTCCCGCTCGCGCTCGTGTCCGGGGACGCGCCGGGCGTCCCGGCGGCGTTGAGGGTGGGGGCGAGCACCATGGGCGGATTCAGGGCGGGGCTGAGTGCCTCGGGGGGCGGAGCGGCTTCGGCGGTGTTCTCCGCGGGCTGCGCGGCGGCGGGCGAGGGAACGCCCTTGACGGTGCCGTCGGGATTGAGGAAGGCGGGGTCGCCTCCGGGGACCATGCCGAGCTCATGGGCCCGGCGCTGGAGCGCGTCGGGGGCCGAGTAGCCGTCCACGTCCCGCTGGAGGGCCTGCCCCTCGTCGGTGAGGCTCTTGTTCTGCCGTTGCAGGTCGTCGAGTTGGAAGGCCCCTTCGCTGAGCGCGGAGTTCAGCACGAGGAGACCGATGAGTCCGCCGCTGAGCAGCAGGACGACGAGCAGGACGAAGGGGGTGCGGGCGGCGCCGCTGCCGCCGCCGACGGGAATCAGCCGGGCGAGCCGGGCGGCCCGCCCCTTGAGTTCGGGTTTTCTGCTCACTCACTCACCCCTTTCGTCCGGCTCACTCGGCGTCCTCACGGATCCTCTCGGCGCCACGCAGCCGCGCCGGGGCGGCCCGGCGGTTGACGGCGACCTCTTCCTCGGTGGGAAGTTCGGCACCACGGGTGAGGAGCTTGAGCCGGGGCTGGTAGCGCTCGGGGACGACCGGGAGTCCGGGCGGCGCGGTGGTCGCGGCTCCGGACGCGAACACCTGCTTGACCAGGCGGTCTTCGAGCGAATGGTAGGAGAGGACGGCGATCCTGCCGCCGACGGCGAGCGCCTTCACCGCGGCGGGGATCGCCCTCTCCAGAACGGCGAGTTCGCCGTTGACCTCGATGCGCAGGGCCTGGAACGTGCGCTTGGCCGGGTTGCCGCCGGTGCGCTTGGCCGCCTGCGGCAGCGCGTCCCGGATCAGCTCCACGAGCCGTGCGCTGTTGGTGAACGGCTCCTTCTCACGCTCGCGCACGATCGCGGACACGATCCGCTTGGCCTGCTTCTCCTCGCCGTACGCGCGCAGGATCCGTACGAGTTCGCCCGCCGGGTAGGTGTTGAGGACCTCGGCGGCGCTCATGCCGGTCGTCTGGTCCATGCGCATGTCGAGGGGGGCGTCCTGCGCGTAGGCGAAACCGCGCTCCGCCTCGTCCAGTTGCATGGATGAGACGCCGAGGTCGAAGAGCACTCCCTGGACTTTCGGCAGGCCCAGCCGGTCGAGCACGTCCGGGAGTTCGTCATAGACGGCGTGCACCAGATTCGCCCGCTCGCCGAAGGGGGCGAGCCGCTCCCCGGACAGGCGCAGCGCCTCCTTGTCGCGGTCCAGCGCCACGAGCCGGACGTCGGGGAAGCGCGTGAGCAGGGCTTCGCTGTGGCCGCCGAGCCCGAGGGTGCAGTCGACGACGACGGACCCCGGCTCGGCGAGAGCCGGGGCCAGCATGTCCAGGCACTGCTGGAGCATGACGGGCACGTGTCGTCTCTGGCTCAAGGGGGCCTCTCAGATCCGGCACGGCCACTTGGTACGGCCGGTTCGCCCCTCCCCGGAACGCCCCCGCGAAGGGGAGGCCCGCCGGCGCCGGAAGCGTCAGCCGACCGCGGGAAGGAGGAGGCCGAGCCGTACGTACGCGCCGCGCACGCGGGGAGAAACCGGCGCGCCGCTGGTCCCTCCGGGTGAACAGTCCGCTGGGAGAGCGTCTCGTCTCCCGCTTCGCGTCACTTTAGTCCACCCTGTCTTGCGGTCAATCAACCGGCCCGTCACCGGCCTGCGCGTCGTGCCCGGGCTCCATGACACCCGATCGCGGGAGGATTCATCCGTCCGGCAGACACCCGCCACCCGTGTGGGGTCCGTCACAACAAGCGCCCGTGTCGTTCTTTGTCCACTCTCACAGCAGGCCGAGACCGCGCGTGACCAGTACCGTCATGGGTATGACGACTTCCGCATCCGTACCCACCGGCCCCGAAGGCGCCATACTCGGCTCCGTCACCGATCGGCTCGTCGAGTCCAACCAGCGTTACGCCGCCGCGTTCACCGATCCCGGGATGGACGCCCGCCCGGTGTTGCGCGTGGCGGTCGTGGCCTGCATGGACGCCCGCATCGACCTGCACCGTGCGCTCGGACTCGAACTGGGCGACTGTCACACCATCCGCAACGCGGGCGGTGTCGTCACCGACGACGTCATCCGCTCCCTCACCATCAGCCAGCGGGCGCTCGGCACCCGCGCCGTCGTCCTGATCCACCACACCGGCTGCGGCATGCAGTCCCTGACCGAGGACTTCCGGCACGACCTGGAGATGGAGGTCGGCCAGCGGCCCGCCTGGGCGGTCGAGGCCTTCCGCGACGTCGAACAGGACGTACGGCAGTCGATGCAGCGGGTGCGCACCTCTCCGTTCCTGCTGCACACCGATGACGTACGCGGCTTCGTCTTCGATGTGAAGACGGGCCTGCTGACGGAGATAGACCCCGACTAGCGAAGGGGTCCGGCACCACCCCGTCACCGCGACCCCCAGCGGAGATGATCGGATCACCGGACCTGATCCGGCCCCGTTCGGACCTCGTCCGGGCACCGTTCGGACCTCGTCCGGACACTGTCCGGACGTCGTCCGGCCCCGGCTTCGGGTGGGAATCCCGGGATTAGGGTGAACCCAAAAGCCGCTGAAGCCGACATATCGGGGCCAGTTATCCACAGGCGAGTGACACGAACCGGTAACGGCAACAAGAATGCGGGGGTGGCATCACGCGGAACCTTCCTTTTCCGCGTGGTGTCCATGTTTCGGGGTGGGCCGGTCCGCATCGCAGAGCGTCGGCCCGGAGCAATATCGGGCCGAGGAGGGCCGGGTGACGACCTATGACGATCGAGCGAGCCTCAGTGATCTGACCGCCACCGTGGAGCGTGTGCGCAGCTCGGTGGAAGGAGTGATCGAGGGCAAGCCCGAGGTCGTACGGCTTTCGCTGACCGTACTGCTCGCCGAGGGGCATCTTCTGATCGAGGATGTCCCCGGCGTGGGCAAGACGATGCTCGCCAAGGCGCTGGCGCGCTCCATCGACTGCTCGGTGCGGCGTATCCAGTTCACGCCCGACCTGCTGCCCTCGGACATCACGGGTGTCTCCATCTGGGATCAGCAGCGCCGCGACTTCGAGTTCAAGCCGGGCGCGATCTTCGCCCAGATCGTGATCGGCGACGAGATCAACCGCGCCTCCCCCAAGACCCAGTCCGCGCTGCTGGAGTCGCTGGAGGAGCGCCAGGTCACCATCGACGGCCAGACCTATGAACTGCCCAGCCCGTTCATGGTGGTCGCCACCCAGAACCCGGTGGAGATGGAGGGCACCTACCCGCTGCCCGAGGCACAGCGCGACCGCTTCATGGCCCGCGTCTCCATCGGCTACCCGAGCGCGGAGGCAGAGCTGCAGATGCTCGACGTCCACGGCGGGGTGAACCCGCTGGACGACCTTCAGCCGGTGGCGCACGCGCACGACATCGTGAAACTGGTGGAGACCGTCCGCGGTGTCCATGTCGCCGAGTCGGTACGGCGCTACGCGGTGGACCTGGTCGCCGCCACTCGCACGCACCCCGACCTCAGACTCGGCGCCTCGCCGCGCGCCACCCTGCACCTGCTGCGCGCGGCGAAGGCGACCGCCGCTCTCAGCGGCCGGGAGTACGCACTGCCCGACGATGTGCAGGCCCTCGCCGTGGCGGTGCTTGCCCACCGGCTACTGCCCACCGCGCAGGCCCAGCTCAACCGGCGTACGGCGGAACAGGTCGTGGAGGAGATCCTCCAGCGCACCCCGGTACCCGCCTCACCCCAGCAGTCCGGCCTCCCCATGGGCCGTGGCTTCGGCCAGCAGCCGCCCCGGAGGCTGTGATGGCGCCCGCGGGGACGGCCCGTCCTGCCGCGGAGGACGAAGAGGACGGGGGCGGGCTGCGCACGACGCTCACCGGGCTGACCACGCGCGGGCGCTCCTTCCTCGCGGCCGGTGTCGCGGCGGCGATCTGCGCCTACGTCCTCGGGCAGAGCGATCTGCTGCGGGTCGGGCTGCTGCTCGCGGCCCTGCCCCTGGTGTGCGTGGCGGTCCTGCACCGCACGCGCTACCGGGTCGCAGGCAGCCGCTGGCTCTCCCCCTCACGGGTGCCCGCGGGCTCCGAGGCCCGGGTCCACCTGCGGATGGACAACGTCTCGCGGCTGCCCACCGGCGTGCTGATGCTCCAGGACCGGGTGCCCTATGTGCTCGGGCCGCGCCCCCGCTTCATCCTGGACCGGATGGAGGCGGGAGGCCGGCGCGAGGTGTCCTACCGCGTCCGCTCGGACCTGCGCGGCCGCTACCCGCTCGGACCGCTCCAGCTGCGCCTGACCGACCCCTTCGGGATGTGTGAACTGAGCCGCTCCTTCTCGTCCGGCGACACCCTGACGGTCATCCCCCGGGTGGAACCGCTGCCACCTGTGCGGCTCGCGGGCGAGGCGAAGGGGTACGGCGACGGACGGCAGCGCTCACTGGCGCTTGCGGGTGAGGACGACGTCATTCCGCGCGGCTACCGGTACGGCGACGACCTGCGCCGCGTGCACTGGCGCTCCACCGCGCGCTACGGCGAGCTGATGGTGCGCCGCGAAGAGCAGCCCCAACGGGCGCGGTGCACCGTCCTGCTCGACACCCGGGCCATCGCCTTCCGCGGTGCCGGCCCCGACTCCGCCTTCGAGTGGGCGGTGGCGGGCGCGGCGTCCGCGCTGGTGCACATGCTCGAACGGGGCTTCTCGGTGCGGCTGCTGACGGACACGGGCACCACGGTGCCGGGCGAGGGCGCGGACGGTTTCGCGGGCGCGAGCCAGGAGTCCGCCGACGCGGCCGGGCTGATGATGGACACGCTCGCCGTGATCGACCACTCGCAGGGCGGGAGCCTGTCACGCGCGTACGACGTGCTGCGCGGCGGGAACGAGGGCCTGCTGGTGGCCTTCTTCGGCGATCTCGACGAGGAACAGGCCGCGCTGGCCGCCAAGATGAGCAGACGCAGCGGCGGCGCTCTCGCCTTCGTAGTGGACAGCGACACCTGGGCGCGCGAACCCACCGAGGCGCCCAAACCGTTCGACCGGGCCGGGGAACGGCTGCGGATGCTGCGTGAGGCGGGCTGGACCGCGCTGGCGGTGCCCAGGGGCGTCCCGCTGACCGAGCTGTGGCGCGAGACGGACCGGCACGGCTCGGGTGTGGGCGCCGTGAGCGGCAGGGGAGGGCGGGCATGAGCGGGCGGGCCCGGCTGGCGCTGTGCGCGGCGGCGGCGACGCTGATGACGTCGTGCGCCCTGCTGCCGCTGGTGTCACCGACAACGTGGATCTTCCAGGTGGCACTGCTGGTGGCGGTGCAGACCGGCGTGGGCACACTGACCCGGCGGGTGCCGCTGGCGCGCCCGCTGACCATCGTCTGCCAGGTGGCAGTCTCCCTGATGCTGCTCACGCTGTTCTTCGTCCCCGGCCGGTCCATCGCCGGGTTCCTGCCCGGCCCCGACTCCTTCCGCCAGTTCGGGGAGCTGCTGCAGTCGGGGGCGGACGACGTCGGGCGGTATGCGCCCCCGGCGCCACTGTCCCCGGGCATCCGGCTGATGATCGTCGGCGGGGTCCTGCTGATCGGGCTGCTGGTGGACGCCGTGGCGGTCACGTTCCGTTCGGCGGCCCCGGCCGGGCTGCCGCTGCTCGCGCTGTACTCGGTGGCCGCGGGCCTCTCCTCCGGTTCGGCCGACTGGCTGTGGTTCCTGCTCGCCGCCTGCGGCTATCTGATGCTGCTGCTGGCAGAGGGCCGCGAACGGCTCTCCCAGTGGGGCCGGGTGTTCAGCGGCGCTCCTCGCGCACAGAGCTGGGAGTCCCCGGGCGCCGTCGCTCCCGTCCGCACGGGGCGGCGCATCGGCGCGGTAGCGCTGGGCATCGCACTGGTGGCGCCGCTCGCCCTGCCCGCCCTCGAAGGCGGCCTGCTGGCAGACACCGGGACCCGCGTCGGCGACGGGCTCGGCAACGGCAAGACGATCTCCGCGGTCAACCCGCTGGTGTCGCTGCGCGACAACCTGAACATCGACCAGGACCGCCAGGTCATCGCCTACCGCACCAACTCGTCCGACACCGAGGACATGTACCTGCGGATCGTCGCCCTGGACGACTTCGACGGCACGACCTGGAAGCCCGCTCAGCGCCACATCACTGACGTGCCGGACACGTTCCCCGATCCGCCCGGGCTCGCGGGGGCCGTCCGGAGGACCGAGGTCGACACGCGCATCTCGGCGGCGAACTGGTACGCGCAGGACTGGCTCCCCATGCCGTACCCGGCTACGCACGTGAAGATCGCGGGCAGCTGGCGGTACGAACCGGTGGGCCGGACGCTGGTGGGCGACCACGGGCAGACCACGCGCGGCCTGCAGTACGAGGTCAAGAGCCTCGTACTGCAGCCGACCGCGAAGCAGCTGGCCGCGGCGCCGGAGCCGCCGGCGGAGTTCAAGCGCGAGTTCACCAAGGTACCCAGCTCCCTTCCGGCGGTGGTGGCCAGGACGGCGCTCCAGGTCACCGCCGGGGCGTCGAACCACTACGAGGAAGCGGTCAAGCTCCAGAACTACTTCGCGTTCGACGGCGGCTTCACCTACGACACGAGCGTTCAAAACGGCACCGGGTCCCAGGCCATCGCCCGGTTCCTGAAGGAAAAGCAGGGATTCTGCGTTCACTTCTCCTTCGCGATGGCCGCCATGGCGCGGACGCTGGGGATACCGGCCCGGGTCGCGGTGGGCTTCACTCCCGGATCCCCGCAGCCGGACGGCACCATGTCGGTGGGACTGCGGGACGCGCACGCATGGCCGGAGCTGTACTTCGAAGGCGTGGGCTGGACCCGTTTCGAGCCGACCCCGAGCCGCGGATCGACCCCGTCGTACACGCAGTCGCACACACCGCACGGGGAGAACCCGGAAGCACCGCGCCCCTCGGCGTCATCGGCGGCGGAACCCTCCGCCGCGCCGTCCGCGAAGGAGAAGTGCTCACTGGCGGAGCGCAAGGAGGGCCCGTGCGGGACCCTGCCGGCAGGTATCGCGGCGCCGCCCGGTGAGGGCGGTCCGCCGTGGTACCAGATCCTGGCGTGGGGGCTGCTCGGACTGGTCCTGCTCGCGGTGCCGCTGACGCCGATGCTGTGGCGGCTGCGCAGCAGGTCGGTGCGGCTGGCCCCGGACCGCCGGGGCCAGGGCATCGGGGCGGGCGCCCGGCACACGGGCGAGATCGAGATGACCGTGCTGCCGGGCGGGGCGCCGTCACCGGGCCGGCAGAGCGAGCTGGCCGTGGGGCACACCCTGGCCGTGTGGCGCGAGCTCACGGACACGGCCTGGGATTACGGCATCGTGCCGGACGACGCCCTGACCCCGCGCAAGGCCGCGGAGCGGATCGTGCGGCTCGGCCGGCTGGACGGTTCGGCGGCCGAGGCCGTGCACCGGGTCGCCGGTGCCGTGGAACAGGTGCTCTTCGCCGCGCGTCCGCACCCCCGGTCGGGCCTGGCCGAGGACGTGCGCACGGTGCGGACGGCCCTCAGGTCCACCGCCGGCCGGCGGACCCGGACCCGGGCGGTCCTGGCCCCGCGCTCGGCCATGCGTGCGGTGTGGGCCGCGCGCGATCGCTGGACGGCCCTCACGGCGCGCGCTTCAGCACGGTGGACCGCCCTGGTACACCGCCCGTCCGGCCAGCAGAACGGCTGACACACCTGGCCGCCTGCCTTGCCCGGTCCCCCCGCTCTGAGTGGCGGGACCGGGCAAGGCGGGGCGCGCTCGGGGGCCGGGGCTTCACGCCGAGGCGCTCCCACACGGTCGCCCGAGGTGGCACCGGGCTGTGTGGGACCCCCCGTGCCATGGGGACGCCCAGGGCCCCCAGGGCCGCCCGCTGGGCCCCTGGGGAGCAACCGCGGCATGGCGTGAGGGGGCGGCCACCTCGGTGGTGGCCGCCCCCTCACGTAGGTCTTCGGTTGTCCGCCCGGAGGACTAGTGGCCCTGTTCGTCGCGGCGGCGCTGCCAACGCTGTTCGATGCGGTCCATCATGGAGCGCCGCTGCCGGACCTGCCCCCGAGCGCCCGGCGTACCGGGCACGCCCTGCTCACCCGGCTTCGGGACCCTGCGCCAACCGGTCACGACGAGCACCGCGCAGCCCAGCATGACGAGGAAGCCCACCACGCTGATCCAGATCTGCTTCGCGACCACACCGGTCATGAGGAGCGCGATACCCACCAGGAAGCCTGCCGCCGCCTGGTAGACCCGTCGCCGGGTGTACGTACGCAGCCCGCTTCCCTCAAGCGCTGTCGCGAACTTGGGATCTTCGGCGTACAGCGCTCGCTCCATCTGCTCGAGCATTCGCTGCTCGTGCTCCGAGAGCGGCACGGAGTCCTCCTCATCGTGCAGTCGCCGGGGCGACTGGGGGTCCCCTTCAGGATAGGCAGGGAATCGCCCCCTTGAAACCCGCCCCTCTACGCCAATTGGCCAACCGGAACCCGCCACGACAGTCCCGGCTCACTGAGGCTTCCATTCCCCGGCGGCCGACCCGTCATGCCGGGCGGTCTACCTCGATCATACGGCGCTGACCGCCCGATCGGAGGGCCTGTGGCGTACTCCATCTGCCGCCGATCCGCTGATCAGCGGGGCGTCTCGAGGGTCGCTCAGGCCCCGGCGGTCCCCAGGGGCTCGCCGAGGACATGGAGCTGTGTGGCCACGGCGTGGAACGCCGGGGACTCCGCCGCCGCGGCCTCCAGCTTGAGCAGCGCCTCCAGCGCACCGGGCTCGGTGTCCACCAGGACCCCGGGCACCAGGTCCGCGAAGACCCGCACTCCGTGGACGGCGCCCACCCTCAGACCCGCGTCCTCCACGAGAGCGGTCAGCTGCTGCGCGGTGAAGCGGTGCGGCACGGGGTCGCTCGCGCCCCAGCGGCCGTCCGGGTCCTCAAGCGCCTGCTTGGCCTCCTTGAAATGACCGGCGAGAGCACGGGCGAGCACGGCGCCGCCGAGCCCGGCGGCGAGGAGGCTGAGAACCCCGTCGGTCCGCAGCGCGGCGACAACGTTGCGGACACCTTCGGCGGGGTCGTCCACGTACTCCAGCACGCCGTGGCACAGCACCGCGTCGTACCCGCCGCGCTCGACCACGTCGAAGAGGCCGTGGGCGTCGCCCTGCACGCCCTGGACCCGGTCGGCGACACCGGCCTCGGCGGCCCGGCGCTCCAGCGCGAACAGCGCGTTCGGACTGGGGTCGACAACGGTGACACGGTGGCCCAGGCGCGCGACGGGCACCGCGAAGTTGCCGCTTCCGCCGCCGGTGTCCAGGACGTCCAGCACGTCCCGCCCCGTGGCCTTGACGCGACGGTCGAGGGCGTCCTTGAGGACCTCCCAGACCACGGCGGTACGGAGAGAAGCGCGGGGGCGCATCGGGTCCGACACGGCAGTTGACTCCTCGGCGCGGCACCGCCCGGTGTACGGCGGAGCGATCGGAACTGTCTTCCGGCCCCGGTACCAGGGCGAAAGGCTTCAGGCGCCTCCACCCTATTGCCTCCGGCACCGTGACCGGCGGCCTGTCCACAGGCCGAACGACGCGCCGGGGCCCTCCCCCTTCCCCCGGCCCCATCTCAATCAGCTCTTCCCGGAGCCGGTTTCCCCGCGCCGCCTCGTCCCGACCCACCAACTCACACCGCTCGGCATCGCGGCCCCGGCATCCGGCTTCTACGAGCAAAGCGCCGCCGGATCAGGCTGAGTCACCAAGAGTCCGCGTTGCTTCGCCCCCCTCTCCTCCTTCCCGCCGTGACTGAGGCAGGACCGGCTGGAGCACCAGCATCCGTTCGACCAGGCGCAGGAACATCGCGACGTCGCGGATCAGATCGTCCGCGTCCCGGGTGCCCGCCGCACCCCGTATGCCCGCCTCGGCCCGGGCGCGGCGGGCGGCGCCGGAGGCGAACAGCGCGCTCCACTCCGTGAGTTCGGGAGCGATCTCGGGGAGCACTTCCCAGGCGCTCCTTATCCTGGCGCGGCGCCGCGGCGTGGGCTCCGGGCGCGCGCGTGCGGCGAGCACGGCGGCGGCCGTGCGCAGGGCCGCGAGATGGGCGACGGCGTACCGCTCGTTGGGCGTTTCGAGGCCGGCCGCCTCCTCGAGTCCGGCGCGGGCCTTGGCGAGCAGCTCGAGGGCGGCGGGCGGGGCCGTGGTCCGGCGCAGCACGGGGTGCACATCGGCGGCCGGACCGGTCAGTGAGGGGGCAGGCACGGTGCCGCGGCGCCGGTGTGCGGCTGCTGCGTGATGGCTGGCCATGACGAACCTCCTGTCGTCTGCGTGACGGCACTGTGGCCGTATGTGCACATCGTGAGGTATGGCACTGACAATCCGTTCTGACCTGCGCAGATGCTCTTCGCCAGACTGGTCGGGAGCCGAACAGGGGCCGGTCGGGATCCGGTCGGGATCCGGTCGGGATCCGGTCGGGATCCGGTCGGGATCCGGTCGGGATCCGGTCGGGATCCGGTCGGGATCCGGTCAGGATCGGAGAAGCGCCGGTCGCCGGGGCGCGTCTAGCCTGGCCGCCATGAGCCTCGGCACCGGCCGACCGCGAGGACCGTCCGCGTGGGCCGTCCGCGTAGGCCGTCCGCGGGAAATGCGGAGTTCGCGCGACCGCCCCGGCGGCGGAGACCCGGACGTTACGCTCGACAGCGGCCGGACCGGGCCAGGCGACGCCGCGCGGTTTTGCGAGGGCGACCCCGTGCACCACACAGACGGAGACACGATGACCAAGGCCAAGAGGACGGACTCGCAGCCGTCTGCGCCTCACCCCGCCGACAGCCACGATCTGATCCGCGTGCACGGTGCGCGCGAGAACAACCTCAAGGACGTCAGCATCGAGATCCCGAAGCGCCGGCTGACGGTGTTCACCGGTGTCTCGGGCTCGGGCAAGAGCTCACTGGTGTTCGACACGATCGCCGCGGAGTCGCAGCGGCTGATCAACGAGACGTACAGCGCCTTCATCCAGGGGTTCATGCCGACCCTCGCGCGGCCCGACGTCGACGTGCTCGACGGGCTGACCACCGCGATCACCGTCGATCAGCAGCGGATGGGGGGCGATCCCCGCTCCACGGTGGGCACCGCCACCGACGCCAACGCGATGCTGCGCATCCTCTTCAGCCGGCTCGGCAAGCCGCACATCGGCTCACCGCAGGCGTTCTCGTTCAACGTCGCCTCGGTCAGCGGAGCGGGCGCGGTCACCATGGAGCGCGGCGGCCAGACGGTGAAGGAGCGCCGCAGCTTCAGCATCACCGGCGGTATGTGCCCGCGCTGCGAAGGCCGGGGCACGGTCTCCGACGTCGACCTCACCCAGCTCTACGACGATGCGAAGTCGCTCGCCGAGGGTGCGCTGACGATCCCCGGCTACAAGGCGGGCGGCTGGAACTACCGGCTCTACAGCGAGTCGGGGCTCGTGGACCCGGACAAGCCGGTCCGCAAGTACACCAAGAAGGAACTGCACGACTTCCTGCACCATGAGCCGACGCGTATGAAGATCGCGGGCATCAACATGACCTACGAAGGTCTGATCCCGCGGATCCAGAAGTCGATGCTCTCCAAGGACCGGGAGTCGATGCAGCCGCACATCGGCGAGTTCGTGGACCGGGCGGTCACGTTCACCGCATGCCCCGAGTGCGGCGGCACCCGGCTGAGCGAGGGGGCGCGGTCGTCCAGGATCGAGGGGATCAGCATCGCCGACGCCTGCGCGATGCAGATCAGCGACCTGGCGGAATGGGTCCGCGGTCTCGATGTCCCGTCCGTGGCGCCCCTGCTCGCCACGCTGCGGGGGACCCTGGACTCGTTCGTGGCGATCGGGCTCGGTTACCTCTCGCTGGACCGGCCTTCGGGCACGCTGTCCGGCGGCGAGGCACAGCGCGTCAAGATGGTCCGCCATCTCGGCTCCTCGCTCACCGACACCACCTATGTCTTCGACGAGCCCACCACGGGTCTGCACCCGCACGACATCCAGCGGATGAACGAGTTGCTGCTGCGGCTGCGGGACAAGGGCAACACGGTGCTCGTCGTGGAGCACAAGCCGGAGATGATCGCGATCGCCGACCACGTGGTCGACCTCGGCCCCGGCGCGGGCACGGCGGGCGGCACCGTCTGCTTCGAGGGCACCGTCGAGGGGCTGCGGGCGGGCGGCACCATCACCGGCCGTCATTTCGGCGACCGGGCCTCCCTCAAGAAGTCGGTGCGCAAGCCGACCGGCGCGCTGGAGGTCCGCGGCGCGACGACGCACAACCTGCGCGGCGTCGACGTCGACATTCCGCTCGGGGTGCTCACGGTCGTCACCGGTGTCGCCGGTTCCGGCAAGAGCTCGCTCGTGCACGGTTCGATCCCCGCGCAGGCGGGTGTGGTGTCGGTCGACCAGGGCGCGATCCGCGGCTCGCGGCGCAGCAACCCGGCGACGTACACGGGGCTGCTCGAGCCGATCCGCAAGGCGTTCGCCAAGGCCAACGACGTCAAGCCCGCGTTGTTCAGCGCCAACTCCGAGGGCGCCTGCCCCACCTGCAACGGTGCAGGCGTCATCTACACCGACCTGGCGATGATGGCCGGTGTCGCCACCACCTGTGAGGAGTGCGAGGGCAAGCGGTACCAGGCGGCGGTGCTGGACTACCACCTCGGCGGCCGGGACATCAGCGAGGTGCTCGCGATGCAGGTGACCGAGGCGGAGGAGTTCTTCGGCTCCGGCGAGGCGCACACGCCCGCCGCGCACCGCGTCCTCGGCAGACTCGCCGACGTCGGTCTGGGCTACCTCACCCTCGGCCAGCCGCTCACCACCCTGTCCGGCGGCGAGCGGCAGCGGCTCAAGCTGGCCACGCACATGGCCGACAAGGGCGGGATCTACATCCTGGACGAGCCGACGGCCGGCCTGCACCTCGCCGACGTCGAGCAACTGCTGGGCCTGCTCGACCGGCTTGTCGACTCGGGCAAGTCGGTCATCGTCGTGGAGCACCACCAGGCGGTCATGGCACACGCCGACTGGATCATCGACCTCGGGCCCGGCGCCGGTCACGACGGCGGCCGGATCGTCTTCGAAGGCACACCCGCCGATCTCGTCGCCGCCCGCGCCACCCTGACCGGTGAGCATCTCGCGGACTACGTCCGCGGCTGACCGAGCGTCCCGGCCGGCGGACCAAGACGCGGCGCGGCCACGCCCCCTGGGGTGGCCGCGCCGCGTTCGTGTCCGGTCCGGGTCCAGGTCCAGGTCCAGGTCCAGGTCCGCGCCTGTGTCCCTGTCCACGTCACCGTCCCCGTCCCCGGCCCCGTCCATGTCCGTGTCCGTGTCCGTGTCCGTGTGCACCCGACTCGTTTTGCTTCGCGCAGAAGTTCGGAGTAGTTTTTGCACTGACCAGTCAGTTCAAAGAGTCGCCCCGACGGGCGGCGCCATCCAGGGGACAAGGGGGGACATGGACCCGCAGGAGCACAAAGCACCCGCCGGGGCCGCCGTCAGCGCCATGGACTTCGGGGTGAAGGGCCCACGCGGCTGGGCCTTTCACGGAGTCGGCTTCGAAGCGGAACCAGGATCGCTGATCGCGGTCCGCGGCCCCTCGGGCTCGGGCCGGACCTGTCTGCTGCTCGCCCTCACCGGCCGGATGAAGCCGAGTGAGGGGCGGGCGGAGGTAGGCACCCACCGGCTGCCCAAGGAGATGTCCGCGGTGCGCAGGATCAGCGCGCTCGCGCATGTGCCGGGCGTCACCGACCTCGACCCGGCGCTCACCGTCGGCGAGCATCTGCGCGAACGGGCCCTGCTGGAAGCCAGGTTCGGGGACTCCGTGCGCGCGCTGCTGCGCCCGCGGGCCGAGAAGGCGGCGACGGCGAAGCAGCGGATCGCCACCGCCCTCGCCACGGCGGGGCTCGACCTCGAGACGCTGCCCAAGGGCTCCCGGACCGCGGTGCGCGACCTGGAGCGCCTCGAGGCCCTGCGGCTGTCCGTGGCACTGGCCGTGATCGGACGCCCGAGGCTGCTGGCCGTGGACGACACCGACCTCAAGCTGTCGGCCGCCGAACGAACCGCGGCCTGGGATCTGCTGAGGTCCCTCACCGAGGCCGGGACCACGGTCATCGCGGTGTGCTCCGAGGCCCCCGAGGGCGCGGTCGTGGTGTCGACCGCGCCCGGAACCCCGGCGGGCTCCGAACGTCCCGCCGAAGAGGTCGCGCCGCGGCCGAGCACCCCGGGGACCACCCCCGACGAGCCGTCCGAGGACGGCGCAGACGACGACAAGGAGACGGCTGATGCGCTCGCCGAAACTGGCCGCGCTTGAGCTCAGGCGGTTCGGCAGGGGGAAGCTGCCACGCGCGGCGCTGGTCGCGCTGCTTCTGCTGCCGCTGCTGTACGGCGCCCTGTACCTGTGGTCGTTCTGGGACCCGTACGGGCGACTCGACCGTATCCCCGTGGCGCTGGTGAACAGCGACCAGGGCGCGACCGTGGCCGGGCAGAAGGTCACCGTGGGCGACGACCTCGTCAAGGGGCTGCGCAAGAGCGACACCTTCGACTGGCACGAGGTGAGTGCCGCCGAGGCGAAGAAGGGCGTCGAGAACGGCACGTTCTACCTGTCGCTGACCATGCCGTCGGACTTCAGCGAGCGGATCTCCTCCAGCTCCGGCGACTCGCCCGAGACCGGCGCCCTCCAGGTGCGCACCAACGACGCGAACAACTACATCGTCGGACAGATCTCCAAGACGGTGTTCAACGAGGTGCGGTCGGCGGCCTCCGCCAAGGCGTCACGGTCGTTCCTGGACAAGATCTTCATCTCGTTCTCGGACATCCACGGGAAGACCGTGCAGGCCGCCAAGGGTGCCGACAGCCTCACGAACGGGATCGGCAAGGCGGAGAAGGGCTCCAAGAGCCTCGCCGACGGGCTGAAGAAGGCCAAGAAGGGCAGTGGCGACCTCTCGGGCGGCCTGACCAGGCTCCACGACGGCGCCGGCAGTCTTCAGAGCGTCGCCCAGCAGGTATCTGACGGCACCGCGGCGCTGGCCAAGCAGGTGGACGGCACGGCCGACACCGTGCGCCCGTATCTGCAGAAGAACGGCCAGAAGATCGCGGACACCGCGACCCTGGTGGCGGATTCGGCCAAGGTGATGAACGAGCACCTCGACACGATCGTCACCACGGCGCCGGTCGTCCAGAGCGGCACCAGCGCGGCGTCAGAGGCCCTGAACGCCCTCTACGAGAAGCGCTGCGAGAAGGCGCTCCTGCCCGACCCCGCGTGCGACGACCTCAAGAAGGCCAAGGACTCCGCGGCGGACGCGGCGCGGCTCGCCAAGGACGTCAACACCGTGGTGCAGGACTACCACGACGACACGACCTCCATGAAGAAGGACCTCACGACGCTCCAGGAGCAGGCCACGGCACTCGCCAAGTCGGCGCCGAATCTCTCCGGCGATCTGGACGACGCGGTCGCCAAGATCGACCTGCTCAACAAGGGCGCGGGCGCGGTCGCCAAGGGAGCCGCGCAGATCAACACCGGCCTCGGTACCGCCTACACGGGAGCGGCCGCCCTCGACACCGGCGTCGGCCAGCTGCACTCGGGCGCGATCGACCTCAACGGAGGCATGTACAAGCTCGGCGACGGCTCCGGCAAGCTCGCCGACGGACTGCACAGCGGCGCGGGGAAGATCCCCGACTACGACAAGGCCCAGCGCGACCTGCGCACCCAGGTCATGTCCGACCCGGTCCAGCTCGCATCGAGGGACCTGCACAAGGCGCCGAACTACGGCACCGGCTTCGCCCCGTACTTCATCCCGCTGTCCCTGTGGGTGGGCGCGATGGTGGCGTACATGCTGATCCCGCCGCTGAACCGGCGCGCGCTGGCCGCGGGTGCCTCGGCGCCGCGGGCCGCGCTGGCCGGCTGGCTGCCGGTGGTCGCGGTGGGTGTGCTGCAGACGTCCGCCCTGATGGCGGTGCTGCACTGGGCGATCGGCCTGCAGATGGCGCGCGCGGCGGGGACGATCGGGTTCCTGTTCCTCGTGGCGGCGTGCTTCGGGGCCACCGTGCAGTGGCTCAACGCGCGCTTCGGGGCCGCGGGCCGGATTCTCGTGCTGGCCCTACTGATGCTCCAGCTCACGTCCGCCGGCGGCACGTACCCCGTGCAGACCAGTCCGGGCTTCTTCAACGCCATCCACCCCTACCTGCCGATGAGTTACGTCATCGGGGCCCTGCGCAGGCTCATCACCGGCGGCGGTCTCGGGCCCGTGTGGCAGGCGTGCGCCGTACTGGCGGCGTTCACCGTGGGTGCCCTCGTGCTCACCGCAGTGTCGGCCCGTGGCAAGCAGGTGTGGACCATCGACCGGCTGCATCCGGAGCTGAGCCTGTGAACCAAGCAGCGGGGTCATGCCGTCCAGCTCGGAGGTGCCTGTGACAATCAAGGCCATGGAACGCAGCAGCGCCGTCCCGACCGGCGGCTCCAGCCGTCGCGAGGCGACTCGGCAGAAGCTCTACGAAGCGGCCGTCACCCTGATCGCGGAGCAGGGCTTCTCCGCCACCACCGTCGATGAGATCGCCGAACGGGCCGGGGTCGCCAAGGGCACGGTCTACTACAACTTCGCCAGCAAGTCCGTCCTCTTCGAGGAGCTGCTGCGGCACGGCGTGGGGCTGCTGACCGCGTCCCTCCAGGAAGCGGCCGAGAAGAGCGACCAGGCCGACGGCACCAAGGTGGACGCCCTGGACGCGATGATCCGCGCCGGGCTCGGCTTCATCGCGCGCTACCCGGCCTTCACCCAGCTGTACGTGGCCGAACTGTGGCGCACCAACCGTGCCTGGCAGTCCACGCTGATGGTGATGCGGCAGCAGGTCGTCGCGGTCATCGAGGACGTACTGCGCGACGGCGTGGCGAACGGCGAGTTCAGCGACGAGATCGACATCCAGCTGACGGCGGCCGCGCTGGTCGGGATGGTTCTGGTGGCGGCGCTGGACTGGCAGTCCTTCCAGCCCGAGCGTTCCCTGGACGACGTGCACTCGTCGCTGTCGCGGCTGCTCCAGGGGCGTGTGAGCGGCAGCCGGTAGGGGGCCGGCAGACGAGTCGATGCGCCGGATGAGCAGGTGAACGGATGAAGGCGCCGGGCCCGGGTGGCCGCGTTACCGCGGTCCGCCTGGTCCGGCGCCTTCGTCGTGCTCCCCCGTTCGACCCCCGGTACTCCCCCGTGGGTCCCCCGTTCGGTTCCCCGTTCAGTCGTTCCCCCGGGTCCCCCGTGCCCCGCTTCCGCCGAACGAGCCGGCGAAAGCGAGCCGTCGAGGGCCGGCCCCGTTCCGCCGCCCCGTGTCGGCGGTGCCGGAGCCGTGCCCTTTCCGTGCCCCTACTCTCTCGTGCGCGCAGGTCGGGGCCCATCCGCGCGGGTACTCATCTCCTTGGCTAGGTACGCATACTCAGCCCTGGGCACTCACCCCCAGGGCTTTCCGGTTCCCGTGCTGCCCGCCCGAGGGGACTGTCAGCGGGGGCCGATAGAGTCACCGGCATGGCACGAATCGCGGTGATCGGCGCCGGGATGGGCGCGATGGCGGCTGCCGCCCGGCTGGCCGTCGCGGGCCACGGGGTGGTGGTGTACGAGCGCACGGAGACGTACGGCGGCTCGGTGCGCCGTCTCACGCGCGACGGTTTTTCCTTCGACACCGGGCCGGGTCTGCTGACGCTGCCCGCGGTCTACCGCGATCTGTTCATCAAGACCGGCAAGGAGCCGCTGGAGGACTGTGCCGAGCTGGTCCAGGTGGACCCGTCGGCGCGGCACGTCTTCGCGGACGGCACTCAGGTCTCGCTGCCGAACGCGTCACGGGCGGGTGTGGTCTCCGCGCTGGACTCGGCGCTCGGCGCGGGCATGGGTGAGCGCTGGGGGGACTTCCTGGTACGGGCCCGTGAGGCATGGGACCGCACCCGCAGGCCTCTGCTGGAGGAGCCCCTGTGGCCCGACTGGCGGGTGCTCGCCGAACGCGAGCCGTACCCGGCGGTGCCGCACAAGAAGCTGCTGCGCACCCGGCGGGCGGGCACGCTCGCCGAGATCGGCGCCTGGGAGCTGCGTGAGGCGAGACTCGCGGCCCTGCTGGAGAGTCACGCTCTGGCGTACGGCCTGGACCCGCGGACCGCGCCGGCGAGCGCGGCCGTGCTGCCGTACATGGAGCACGCCTTCGGGACCTGGTACGTGCGCGGCGGCGTGCGGGAGCTGGCGCGGGCCGTGTACGAGCGGTGCCTGGCCCGGAAGGTGGAGTTCGTCTTCGGCGCGGAGGTCACCGGGATCGTCGAGAAGGACGGCCGGGCGGCCGGAGTGGAGCTGGCCGGGGGCGCTCGGGTGGCGGAGGCCGATCATGTGGTGGCCGGGGTCGCGCCCGGTGTCCTGGACCGTCTTCTGCCGGGTGCCGCGGGCGCGCGCACGGACGGCGAGGTCCCGCCGCAGCGTGGGACGGCCAGCCGGCTGACGGTGCTGCTGGCGCTGCGCGGCGGGCGGCCCGAGGGTGCCGCTCACCGGACGGTGGTGCACACGACGGACCGGGAGGACGAACTCGACCGCGTCTTCGGCTCGTCCGCCGGGGTTCCGGTCTCGCCGACGGTGACGGTGACACGCCCCGACGATCCCTCGCTGGTGCCCGACGCCGGGCACGAGGCGGTCACGGTGACCGTCACGGTGCCCGCGGGACCGACTCCGTCCGAGCCGGATGTGAGCCGGGTGCTCGCTGCCGCGGAGCGGGCGATACCGGGGCTCGGCGAGCGGGTCCTGTGGCACGAGGTGCGGGGGCCGGGCGAGATCGCCGAGGACACTGGTGCCGGTGGTGGCGCGGTGCCCGTGCCGTCGCTCGCCGCGGGTGGGGGAACTTTGCTGCAGCCGTCCAACAGCACGCGGGTGCCGGGGCTGTTCACGGTGGGTGGCTGGTCTCACCCCGGGGGCGGGCTCGCCCATGCCGGAATGTCGGGGGCGCTGGTCGCTGGGCTCATTGTGGAGGGGCCGGAGTTCCGGGGGTCCCAGTGACATCCTTCGCGGGGTGCGGCTCGATGTGGCCTACGGGTTCATGGCGGCCTGTCGCGCGGTTCCCCGCGCCCCTGATGCGCGCGCTTCGCGCGCGAGCCACCCGGCGTCAGAAACGGTACTGCTCGTCGTAGCCGTGGCCCTGCTGCGGGGTGTTGTTCGGGTACGGGTACTGCTGCTCGGGAGGAAGGTCGCCCGGGTGGGTCTCTTCCGTGGTGCGCTGCTGGGGGACCCAGACACCGCCTGCCGGAGTCTCTCCGTAGGTGCCGGTGTTGCCCGCGCCGTACTGGTCCTGGCCATAGCCCTGCTGGACGTACTGCTGCTGGCCGCCGTAGGAGGTGTCGTACGAGCCGGAGCCGTACTGGTACTGGTCGGAGTAGCCCGCGTACTGCTGCTGGCCGTTGTCGTAGCCGTACTGCTGCTGGCCGTATCCCGAATAGCCCTCGTACCCGTAGGACGTGTCGGTCGCGGCGGCGTAGGCCTGCGCGTTGTAGACGCCGTAGGAACCGGTGTCCTCGGGCATGGGCTGGGGCTCGTACACGGCGGTCGTCTCGGCCGCAGTCTGGGCGGGCTGCTGCTGCTGCTGCGGGGTGAAGACGTCGTCGGACTCGTCGTCGTACGCGTCGTCCTGGCGGTACGTTCCGTCGGCCGCCGGTTCGACGCCGGAGTCCTCCGGCTCCTCATCCCGCGCCGCCTCGCCGCGGCGGCGCTTGCTGCCACCGCCGCCGCCC
Organism: Streptomyces sp. NPDC047022; assembly: GCF_040644155.1. NCBI lineage: Bacteria > Bacillati > Actinomycetota > Actinomycetes > Kitasatosporales > Streptomycetaceae > Streptomyces > Streptomyces sp. NPDC047022. The sequence goes on from NZ_JBEYVV010000001.1 coordinate 301,403, forward strand.
TCGCGCGGGCGGTTGCCGACCGCCCAGCCGGCCGCGAAGCCGCGCCGGAACGACAGCGTGACGAAGGTCTGCCCGACCGTGAACGCGGCGGCACCCAGTCCGATGACCAGCACGTTGTGGATCAGCACTCCGAGCACGACACCCAGGAAGCCGGTGAAGGCGACCAGCCGCCAGCGCAGACGCGCCTTGTACTGCAGCAGCACTTCACCGAGCAGCCAGAGCGCGACGATGCCGAACGCGATATAGAGGACCGTCAAGCCCATGTACGCCCCTCTCCCAGTGGCCGCTACGCAGTGTGTCGTATGCCGGTGCGACCGGTCTAGGCCCGCTGCGGGTGGTGCAGGCCCAGATTGTCGTAGATTTCCAGCGTCGCCGTGGAGTTGTTGAGTGTAATGAAGTGCAGTCCGGGGACACCCTCGGCCAGCAGCCTCGCGCAGAACTCAGTGGCGAACTCGATCCCCATCGAGCGTACAGCCGCCGGGTCCTCTTTGGCCGCGAGGATCCGCTCCTTCAGATGACCGGGCAGGGCCGCGTTGCTGAGCTGCGGCAGCCGCTCCAGCATGCGCACGCTGGTGACGGGCATGACCTCCGGGATGACGGGCGTCGAGCAGCCCGCTGACGCAACCTTGTCGCGCAGGCGCAGGTACGACTCCGGCTGGAAGAACATCTGCGTGATCGCGTAGTCGGCGCCGGCCCGGCATTTGTCGATGAAGTGGGCGACGTCGGTGTCCCAGTCGTCGGAGCGCGGGTGCATCTCGGGGAAGGCGGCGACGCCCACGCAGAAGTCGCCCGACTCCTTGATGAGATGGACGAGTTCGGCCGCGTAGGTCAGTCCGGTGGGGTGGGCGACCCACTCGCCCATAGGGTCGCCGGGCGGGTCGCCGCGCACGGCCAGCATGTTGCGGATCCCGGCGTCCGCGTACTGGCCGATGATGTTGCGCAGTTCCGCGACGGAGTGGTTGACCGCCGTGAGGTGTGCGACCGGGGTGAGCGTCGTGTCGGCGACGATCTGCTCGGTCTCCTTGACCGTGCCGGCGCGGGTGGAACCCCCGGCGCCGTATGTCACGGAGACAAAGTCCGGGGCGACCGCCTCGACCCTCCTGAGCGCGCTCCACAGGTTCCGTTCACCCTTGGGGGTCTTCGGTGCCGAGAACTCGAACGAGTACGTCGTCTTGCCTGTGGCCAGGATGTCGCGCACGGTGCGTGCGCGATCAGACCTGGTGGATGGGGTTCCGAGGGCCATAGTCGCAGGTTAGCCAGGGGGCGGCGGTCACCCAACCGGATGCGGGAAAATTGCCCGTATTGTCGACTTGTTGTCCACCTGTCGGACACTCTGCCGTCGAACAGCGATCCGGAGAACGTCTCCGGACCGCCCGCAGCGGCGTTCAGGCCGCCCGCAGCCGCTTCGCGAACTCGGCCGCCGCGGCTCCGGGATCGTCCGCCTCCGTGATCGCCCGCACGACGACCACTCGCCGTGCCCCGGCCTCCAGGACCTCGTCCAGATTGCCGAGGTCGATGCCACCGATGGCGAACCACGGCCGGCCGGTGCCGAGGGCTGCGGTGTGGCGGACCAGGTCCAGGCCGGGGGCGGGGCGGCCGGGCTTGGTGGGAGTGGGCCAGCAGGGGCCCGTGCAGAAGTAGTCCACGCCCTCCTGGACGGCCGCGGCCTCCGCCTCCGCCTCGGAGTGCGTGGAGCGGCCTATGAGGACGTCGTCACCGAGGATGGCGCGGGCGGCCGGAACGGGGAGGTCACCCTGGCCGAGGTGCAGGACGTCACTGGCGGCGGCATGAGCCACGTCCGCGCGGTCGTTGACGGCGAGCAGCTTGTCGTGGCGGGCGCAGGCGTCGGCGAAGATCTGGAGGTGTTCCAGCTCCTCGGCGGCCTCCATGCCCTTGTCGCGCAGTTGCACGATATCGACTCCGCCGGCGAGGACCGCGTCGAGGAACTCGGCGAGGTCGCCCTCGCGTGTGCGGGCGTCCGTGCACAGGTAGACACGGGCGTCGGCGAGCCGGGCGGTGCGGGTGGTGTCGGGCACGGTGGGTCCCCCGGGGGTCGGTGGCGTACGGGCCGTGGCGGGCACGGCCGGGCCCAGGCCGCGACCCATGTCATGGCCGGGGCCCGCGAATTGCGGCCCGCGGCCCGTGGACCGCGGCCCGTACGCCGGACTGTCGTTCTGTCGCGGATCAGATCAGGTCAGATCAGATCGAGTCGGATCAGATCCGGTTGGATCAGATCACATCAGACGGCGAGCGCCTGCGCGCGGCGCTTCACCTCCGTGCCGCGATTCTCGCTGAGAGCCTGCGCGGGGGTGCCGGGCAGGGTCGGGTCGGGGGTGAAGAGCCACTCGATCATCTCTTCGACCGTGAAGCCGTCGTCCCGCAGGAGGGTCAGGGTGCCGGACAGGCCCTTGACCACCTTGTCCCCGTCGATGAAGGCGGCGGGGACGTGCAGCGCGCGGTTCTCACCTCGGCGTACGGCGATGAGCTCGCCCTCCTTGACCAGCTGCCGCACACGTGTCACGTCGACGCCGAGCGCTTCGGCGATGTCGGGGACGGTGAGCCAGGCGGGGACGAGAGCATCGATCTTTGCGTCAATCTCGGTCACGGGATCAAGCCTGCCATCCCGGACTGACAGTCGGAAGCGGGGCACCTCCTGTGGAGGTCCGGTTGCCTCCGGCGGCGGACGCCGCGTCACCCATGGTCACCCACAGTCACGATTGTGGGCCGCCGTCGCCGCCTTGAGGGGGCGCGACGGGTCCGCGAGCAGATCCCGGTCCATGGGAGTGCCCGCCTCGATCAGCCGGCGGCCCTGGGCCAGGTCCCGGGGCCGCCCCACCGCCAGCAGGGCCACCAGACGGTCCGCCCGCAGCCAGCACACCGCCCAGGCCGCGCCCTCGGGGTCCCCGCGCCACACCGTCGTGTCGGCGTCGGCGTGGTGCCCCACGTACTGGACGAACCGGCCGAACTGCTCCGACCAGAAGTACGGCACCGGGTCGTAGGCCACCGGCGTCTGACCGACGATGTTCGCGGCCACCGTGCGCGGGCCCTGGAGGGCGTTGTCCCAGTGGTGGACCAGCAGACGCGCCTCGTAGCGCCCCGACGGGAAGGACGCGCAGTCGCCGACCGCGTACACATCGGGCGCGGAGGTGCGCAGATGGCCGTCGGCCAGCACCTCGCCGTGGACGCCGAGCTCGATGCCCGAGCCGGCCAGCCACGCCGTGGCCGGACGCGCCCCGATGCCCACGACGACCGCGCCCGCGGGCACCCGCGAGCCGTCGTCGAGCACCACCGCGCCGGGCTCGACGCGCTCCACGCGCGCGTTGGTCCGCAGTTCGGCGCCGCTGTCCGCGTACCACGCGGCCATCGGCGCGGCCACGTCCTCGGGCAGCGCGCCCGCGAGCGGCCGGTCCGCGGCCTCCACCACGGTCACCGCGCAGCCCGCCTCGCGCGCGGCGGTGGCGAACTCGGCGCCGATCCAGCCCGCGCCCACGACCACGATGTCGTGCTGCTCGGCGAGGACCGGCCGCAGCCGTTCGGCGTCGTCCAGGGTGCGCAGCAGATGGACTCCCGGCACGCCTTCGGCGCCCGGGAGCCGGATCGGCTCGGCGCCCGTCGCGATGACCAGGGCGTCGTAGGCCACGGGCCCCTCTTCGGTGTCCAGCTCACGCTCGGCCAGGCGCAGCCCGAGGATCTCGCAGCCCAGCCTGAGTTCGATGTCCAGGGCCTCGAAGTCGACGTCGAAGGCGGAGCCCTCGGCCTTGCCCAGCAGCACGGCCTTCGACAGCGGCGGCCTGTCGTACGGCTGGTGGGGCTCCGCGCCGATGAGTGTCACCCTGCCCCTGAAGCCCTGCTCCCGCAGGGCGACGGCGGTCTGCACCCCGGCCATGCCGGCGCCCGCGATGACGACGCGCCGCGCCACATCGCCTCGTGCCGTGCCGCCCCGTTCATTCGTCTGCTCGCTCACCTGATCACCATAGACAACTGACGATTCGTCAGTCAGGGGGCGTGCTGAGTGACCTGTTCCACAACGCTCGTCCCGCCGCCCGTCCGCGACTCCCACTCCCACGTCTCCTCCAGGCGCACCCGCCCGTCGGGCAGTTCCACGACCTTCGAGACACAGTGCCCGGACGACGTGGTCCCGTCGTGCTTCAGCTGCACGTACCGGAAATCGAGGCGGTCCTCCTCCCGTGTACCCACCAGACGGCCGAGTACGACGTCGCCGCCCGCGTACTCGGCCCAGACCACGCCGTCCTTCTCGTGGTACGTGAACCGGGTGCGCGTGCCGACCTGTCCCGGGGCCTGGTCCGCGACCGGGGCGAGTACCAGACCGTCGAGCGAGCGTGGCATCGGTGGAGGCTCCCTTACTGATGCGAACGGCACGGATTAGGGTTGGCACCGTAGAGCACTCGCGGGAGCCCGGGCGCACCGGGCTGAGAGGGAGGCTGGCGGCCTCCGACCGTACGAACCTGATCCGGGTCATGCCGGCGAAGGGAGGGGGCTGGACGCCCATGTCAGCCATGTCACCCATGCACACCTCGGACACCCGTGCCCCGGACGCCCTCGTCATCGGGGGCGGGATCATCGGACTGGTCACCGCCTGGCGCGCGGCCCAGCGCGGCCTGGCCACCGCCGTGGTGGACCCTGAGCCGGGCGGCGGGGCGGCCCAGGTGGCCGCCGGGATGCTGGCCGCGGTCACCGAACTGCACTACGGCGAGCAGACCCTGCTCGGCCTCAATCTGGAGTCGGCGCGCCGCTACCCGGACTTCGCCGCCGAGCTGAGCGAGGCCACCGGACACGACCTCGGCTACCGCAGATGCGGCACGCTCGCCGTCGCGCTGGACGCCGACGACCGCACCCATCTGCGCGAACTGCACGCGCTCCAGCAGCGCTCGGGCCTGGAATCGGAGTGGCTGACCGGGCGGGAGTGCCGCCGTCTGGAGCCGATGCTCGCGCCGGGTGTGCGCGGCGGGCTCAGGGTCGACGGCGACCACCAGATCGATCCGCGCCGTCTCGCCTCGGCCCTGGTCACGGCCTGCGAGCGCGCCGGAGTCGTCTTCCACCGCGCATGGGCCGAGCGGCTGAACGTACGGGGCGAGCGGGCCGCAGGGGTGCGGACCGCCGACGGCGCCGATCTCGCCGCGGGCCAGGTCGTCCTCGCGGCGGGCAGCCTCAGCGGGCGGCTCGCGGGTGTCCCCGCCCACGTCGTGCCGCCCGTACGCCCCGTGAAGGGGCAGGTGCTGCGCCTGACGGTGCCACGGCAGTACGCGCCCTTCCTGAGCCGCACCGTGCGCGCCGTCGTCCGCGGCAGCCATGTCTACCTGGTGCCGCGCGAGAACGGCGAGCTGGTCGTCGGCGCCACCAGCGAGGAGATGGGCTGGGACACGACGGTCACCGCGGGCGGCGTCTATGAGCTGCTGCGGGACGCGCACGAGCTGGTCCCGGGGCTCACCGAGCTGCCGCTCACCGAGACCCGCGCGGGGCTGCGCCCCGGCTCCCCCGACAACGCCCCGCTGCTCGGCACCACCGGCCTTGACGGCCTGCTGGTGGCCACCGGACACCACCGCAACGGCGTCCTGCTCACCCCGGTCACCGGGGATGTCATGGCGCATGTCCTGACCACCGGGGAACTCCCCGACCACGCACGGCCCTTCACCCCCCGGCGTTTTTCCGCCGCCGCAACCCTCACGGAGCAGCCCGCATGAACATCTCGGTCAACGGGGAGCCCCGCCGGGTCGCTCCCGGTATCGCGCTCGACACCGTCGTGCGGACCCTGACCGCGGCCCACTCCGGTGTGGCCGCCGCCCTCAACGAAACCGTCGTCCCGCGCGGGCAGTGGTCCTCGACCTCCCTCTCCGAGGGCGACCGGGTCGAGGTCCTCACCGCGGTCCAAGGAGGCTGAGCAGCCATGGCCGACGATCCCTTCGTCCTCGGTGGTACGACCTTCTCGTCCCGGCTGATCATGGGAACCGGCGGTGCGCCCAGCCTCGATGTGCTGGAGCGGGCCCTGGTGGCGTCCGGGACGGAGCTGACCACGGTCGCGATGCGGCGCGTGGACGCCTCGGTGCACGGCTCGGTCCTGTCCGTGCTGGACAGGCTGGGCATCCGGGTGCTGCCCAACACGGCGGGCTGCTTCACCGCGGGCGAGGCCGTGCTGACCGCCCGGCTCGCGCGGGAGGCGCTCGGCACCGACCTCGTCAAGCTGGAGGTCATCGCCGACGAGCGGACCCTGCTGCCCGATCCGATCGAGCTGCTGGACGCGGCGGAGACACTGGTCGACGACGGATTCACCGTACTGCCGTACACGAACGACGACCCCGTGCTCGCCCGGAAGCTGGAGGACGTGGGCTGCGCGGCGATCATGCCGCTCGGTTCGCCGATCGGCTCCGGGCTCGGCATCCGCAACCCGCACAACTTCCAGTTGATCGTGGAGCACGCGCGCGTGCCGGTCATCCTGGACGCCGGAGCGGGTACGGCATCGGACGTGGCGCTGGCGATGGAACTGGGCTGCGCGGGTGTGATGCTCGCCTCGGCGGTGACCCGGGCGCAGGAGCCGGTACTCATGGCGGAGGCGATGCGGCACGCCGTGGAAGCGGGGCGGCTCGCCCTGCGGGCGGGGCGCATTCCGCGCAGGCACTTCGCCGAGGCTTCGTCGCCCACCGAGGGCATCGCCCGATTGGACCCGGAGCGCCCGGCCTTCTGAGCCCGCCCTGTACCGCCCGTCCCTCTGCCCCGTCATGCCCTTCATGAACGCGCGTACGGATGCGTTGTGCGTCACAGGACGGCTTCAGTCCCGCCCCGGTGGAGCAGTAACGGACGGGCCTGGCGGCGTCCCCTCGTAGACTCGCAGCGTGGATACGACCCTCAAGGACCCCCTCGTCGGGCAGGTGCTCGACGGCCGCTACCGCGTCGATGCGCGTGTCGCCGTCGGCGGGATGGCCACGGTCTACCGGGCCGTGGACACCCGCCTCGACCGCGTGCTCGCGCTGAAGGTGATGCACCCGGCGCTGGCCGCGGACGGCTCGTTCGTCGACCGCTTCATACGTGAGGCGAAGTCGGTCGCGCGTCTCGCACACCCGAATGTTGTGCAGGTGTTCGATCAGGGCGCCGACGGGTCGTACGTGTACCTCGCCATGGAGTACGTCGCCGGGTGCACCCTGCGCGATGTGCTGCGCGAGCGCGGGGCGCTGCAGCCGCGCGCCGCCCTGGACATCCTGGAGCCGGTGCTGGCCGCCCTGGGCGCCGCGCACCGCGCCGGGTTCGTGCACCGCGACATGAAGCCGGAGAACGTCCTCATAGGGGACGACGGCCGGGTCAAGGTCGCCGACTTCGGTCTCGTGCGGGCCGTGAACACCGTGACGAGCACCACGGGCGCCGTGCTCGGCACGGTCTCCTACCTCGCTCCGGAGCAGATCGAGCACGGCACGGCCGATCCCCGGGTCGATGTGTACGCGTGCGGGGTCGTCCTCTACGAGATGCTCACCGGCGCCAAGCCGCACCACGGCGAGTCCCCCGCGCAGGTGCTCTACCAGCACCTCAACGACGATGTGCCGCCGCCTTCGGCCGCCGTGCCGGGACTGGCCGTGGAGCTGGACGAGCTGGTCGCGTCGGCCACCGCGCGTGACCCCCGGCTGCGCCCGTACGACGCGGTGGCGATGCTCGGCCAGGTGCTCCAGGCGCGCAACGCGCTCACCGCGCAGCAGCTGGACGCCCTGCCGCCGGGGGCCGTCTCCCAGGCGCACGACAACGCCGATGACCGCACCAGTGTGATTCCGCGCCTCCTGCCGTACGGTTCCGCCGAAGCGCAGGCGCATGAGCCGCTGCACCGGACGAGCCGCCTGGAGATGGCTCCGCCGTCCGAGCCCGCCGTGCGCTCCCGGCGGCCCCGGCGCGGCCTGCTCGCGCTGGTCGTGGCCGTGCTGGTGCTGCTCGGCACGGGCACCGGTGTCTGGTACATCAACTCCGGACAGTTCACCAAGGTCCCGCCGATCCTGGCGAAGACCGAGGCGGAGGCCAGGTCCCGGCTCAGGCAGGCCGGACTCCAGGTCAAGCAGGTCAAGCACGCCTACAGCGACACGGTCGGGCGCGGCACGGTGATCAGCACCGATCCGGCGACGGGCGCGCGCATCCGTTCCAACGACTCGGTGACGCTGACCCTCTCCGACGGCCCCGAGACCGTCGCGGTCCCGAACCTGAGCGGCTACCCGCTGGCCAAGGCGCAGGCCGAACTGAAGAAGGACGGCCTGGTCGCGGGCATGGTCACGAACGCGTTCAACGACGACGTGCAGAAGGGTTCCGTCATCAGCACGGATCCGGGCGCGGGCACGAAGCGCCACGGCGGCTCGGCGATCGCGCTCACCGTCAGCAAGGGCAGCGCCGTGGACGTTCCCGACGTCACGGGCGACTCCGTGGACGACGCCACGTCGGAGCTCCAGCAGGCGGGCCTGCAGGTGAAGATCTCCAGCACCCAGGTCACCTCCGAGTTCGACGCGGGGCAGGTCGCCCAGCAGTCGCCGGGCGGCGACACGCAGGCCGCCGGGGGTGACACGGTCACGCTCACGATCTCCAAGGGCCGCGAGATGGTCGAGGTGCCGGACGTGGTCGGCGACAGCGTCGACGACGCCACGAAGGCGCTGCAGAACGCGGGCTTCAAGGTCGACGAGGACCGCGGGCTGTTGGGGCTGTTCGGCGACACGGTCAAGCATCAGTCGGTCAAGGGCGGCGACAAGGCGCCCAAGGGGTCCACGATCACCATCAAGATCCGCTGACGCCCCCGCGCGCGGCCGGGGGCCCGCCCGCCGGCCGACCGCCCGGCGGGCCCTCGGCCGGCCCATGACACCCTTGGAGGGTGACCACCCAGCACTCCCAGCAGTCCCATGGCGTCCACGGCAGGCCGGGCTCGGCGCCTGCCTCCCGCAACCCGGTCGGCGGCCATGTACCGGTCGCCGGCGGCCTGCACTCCGTGGGGCTCGCCTACGCACGTGATCTGGGGGCCGAGGCCGTCCAGGTCTTCGTGGCCAACCCGCGCGGCTGGGCGACGCCCACGGGCAACCCGCGGCAGGACGAGGAGTTCCGGGCCGCGTGTGCCGCAGGATCGATCCCGGCATACGTCCACGCGCCGTATCTGATCAACTTCGGCTCGCACACCGAGGCGACCGTCGAGAAGTCCGTGGAGTCCCTGCGCCACTCGCTGCGCCGGGGCCGCGAGATCGGGGCGCTGGGCGTCGTGGTGCACACGGGCAGCGCCACCGGCGGCCGGGAGCGGTCCGTCGCGCTCCGGCAGGTGCGCGAGCACCTGCTGCCCCTGCTGGACGAGCTGACCCACGACGACGACCCGTTCCTGCTGCTGGAGTCGACCGCGGGCCAGGGCGCTTCCCTGTGCTCGCGAACCTGGGACTACGGCCCCTACTTCGAGGCCCTGGACGCGCACCCCAAGCTGGGAGTCTGCCTGGACACCTGCCACATCTTCGCCGCCGGACACGATGTGACCGGGCCGCACGGCATGCACCAGACCCTGGATCTGCTGGTGGACACCATCGGTGAGGGGCGGCTCAGGCTGATCCACGCGAACGACTCGCAGGACGTGGCCGGAGCGCACAGGGACCGACACGCGAACATCGGCTCCGGCCACATAGGCGAGGACCCGTTCCGGGCGCTGATGACCCATCCGGCCACCGAGGGCGTCCCCCTGATCATCGAGACGCCGGGCGGCAAGGAGGGGCACGCCGCGGACGTGGAGCGCCTGAAGAAGCTGCGGGAGAGCTGAGACCGGCCGGTCAGAGTTCGGGGCCGTCCCCGGGCTCCTCCTGGTAGGAGTAGCGCTGTTCCTTCCACGGGTCGCCGAGGTTGTGGTAGCCGCGCTCCTCCCAGAAGCCGCGGCGGTCGGCGGTCATGTACTCGACGCCGCGGACCCATTTGGGTCCCTTCCAGGCGTAGAGGTGCGGGACGATCAGGCGCAGCGGGAAGCCGTGTTCGGCGGTGAGCAGTTCGCCGTCCTTGTGGGTGGCGAAGATCGTGCGGTCCGAGGCGAAGTCGGAAAGGCGCAGGTTGGAGCTGAAGCCGTACTCCGCCCAGACCATGACGTGGGTGACGGCGGGCGCGGGCGGGGCGATCTCCAGGATCGTACGGGCCGGGATGCCGCCCCATTCCGCCCCGACCATGCTGAACTTCGTGACGCAGTGCAGATCGGCCACGACGGTCGCATACGGCAGGGCCGTGAACTCTTCGTGGTTCCAGCAGTGCTTCTCGCCGTCCGCGGTGGCGCCGAAGACCCTGAACTCCCAGCGCTCGGGCCGGAACTTGGGTACGGGGCCGTAGTGAGTGACCGGCCAGCCCCGCTGCAGTCGCTGTCCCGGCGGAAGCTCGGACCGTACTGCTTCTCCAGATTCGCGCTCCACCGGGTGACCCATGACTCCATCCTGACAGACCACGCAGGGTGCACATGACCAGCCCGAACCCAAAGCGGACATCTCCCACTAAGCGTGAACTTACTGGACGCTCCACGACGCCGATGCAATCATGCGGCGCAACCCGCCAGTCCCCGCTTGGAAGGAGCCCGCGCGATGCAGGGCGACCCGGAGGTCATCGAATTCCTCAACGAGCAGCTCACCGGCGAGCTGACCGCGATCAACCAGTACTTCCTGCACGCGAAGATGCAGGAGAATTTCGGGTGGTACAAGCTCGCCAAGTACACGCGGCACGAGTCGTTCGACGAGATGAAGCACGCCGAGGTACTCACCGACCGCATCCTCTTCCTGGACGGGCTGCCGAACTACCAGCGGCTCTTCCATGTGCGGGTGGGGCAGACGGTCAAGGAGATGTTCGAGGCCGACCGGCAGATCGAGGTCGAGGCGATCGACCGGCTCAAGCGCGGCATCAAGGTGATGCGGGAGAAGGGCGACATCACGTCGGCGAACATCTTCGAGTCGATCCTGGAGGACGAGGAGCACCACATCGACTACCTGGACACTCAGCTCGACCTGGTGGACAAACTGGGCGAGGCCCTCTACATCTCCCAGCTGATCGAACAGCCGGAGAGCTAGTGCCGCGGCACTAGGCGGCTTCCTCCAGGTCCTCCGCGCTGCTCCTGAGGCCGTCCACGGCGTCCACCGCGGTCAGGACGGGCCTGCTCCGGTCGGCGAGCTCGCGGCGCGGGCAGGCACCCCTGCCCAGCAGCGCCTGGATGCGCCGTACGCACGAGCCGCAGTCCGTGCCCGCCTTGCAGGCCGACGCGATCTGGCGGGGGGTGCAGGCACCGTTGTCCACGTGCTGCTTGACCTGCTGCTCGGTGACTCCGAAACAACTGCAGACGTACACGTGGTTCACCTCCCGACGGGATCTGCGGGTCGCGCTCTCCCGATGTCTCCGATGATCGGTGAGGCAAACCTAACCTTACCCGTCGCGCAGGACCGGCAAAAGTGGGGTGGGGCGCCGATCTGATGTGATCCGCGCCCCACACGCTCTGCCGCTCGCGGCCAGTGCCGCGAAACCGGGTCCGCTACTGGTCCCGGTACATCTCGGCGACGAGGAACGCCAGGTCAAGGGACTGGCTGCGGTTCAGACGGGGGTCGCACGCCGTCTCGTAGCGCTGGTGCAGATCGTCGACGAAGATCTCGTCGCCGCCGCCCACGCACTCGGTGACATCGTCGCCGGTCAGCTCCACATGAATGCCGCCCGGGTGGGTGCCCAGCGCCTTGTGGACCTCGAAGAAGCCCTTGACCTCGTCGAGCACGTCGTCGAAGCGGCGGGTCTTGTGCCCGGAGGCCGCCTCGAACGTGTTGCCGTGCATCGGGTCGGTCACCCAGGCCACCACCGCGCCGGACGCCGTGACCTTCTCCACCAGCTCGGGAAGCCGGTCGCGGACCTTGTCGGCGCCCATGCGGACGACGAAGGTCAGCCGGCCCGGCTCGCGGTCCGGGTCGAGGCGCTCGATGTACTGCAGCGCCTCCTCGGCCGTCGTCGTCGGTCCGAGCTTGATGCCGATCGGGTTGCGGATCTTCGAGGCGAACTCGATGTGCGCGCCGTCCAGCTGTCGGGTGCGCTCACCGATCCACACCATGTGCCCGGAGACGTCGTACAGCTGTCCGGTGCGCGAGTCGACGCGGGTCAGCGCGGACTCGTAGTCGAGCAGCAGCGCCTCGTGCGAGGAGAAGAACTCGACGGTCTTGAACTCCTCCGGGTCCGTCCCGCAGGCGCGCATGAAGTTCAGCGCGTTGTCGATCTCCCGTGCGAGCTGTTCATAGCGCTGGCCGGACGGCGAGGACTTCACGAAGTCCTGGTTCCAGGCGTGCACCTGACGCAGATCGGCGTAGCCGCCGGTGGTGAAGGCACGCACGAGGTTCAGCGTGGAGGCGGAGGCGTGGTACATCCGCCTCAGCCGCTCCGGGTCCGGGAAACGGGACTTCTCGGTGAACTCGAACCCGTTCACGGAGTCGCCCCGGTACACCGGCAGGGTCACGCCGTCGCGGGTCTCGGTGGGCTTCGAGCGCGGCTTGGAGTACTGGCCGGCGATACGGCCGACCTTCACGACCGGCACCGAGGCCGCGTACGTCAGCACGGCGCCCATCTGGAGCAGCGTCTTGAGCTTCGCACGGATGTGCTCGGCACCGACGGCGTCGAAGGACTCCGCGCAGTCGCCGCCCTGGAGCAGGAACGCCTCGCCCCTCGCGACGGCTCCCATCCGGGCGCGCAGCTGGTCGCACTCGCCCGCGAAGACGAGCGGCGGATACGACTCGAGGTCCGCGATCACTGCGCGCAGAGCCTCGGTGTCGGGGTACTCGGGCTGCTGCGCCGCGGGCAGGTCTCGCCAGGTGTTGCCAGCGCTCGCGCTGGTCTTAGCGTTCACGGTCACGACCTCAACACTAAGGGGTCGCCTCGGGCCGCCCGCCCGAAGCTCAGAAAGTGAGACGACAGGAACACTGTGTGGACGTGGGGTACAGTCCGACCCATGTTCGCGCACACGACCCGGAACTGGTGGTGGACCGCTTCCCAGGCGGCCCACTGACGCGCGTACCCACTTTCCGCGAAGGCCGCCCGAGGGGCGGCCTTCAGTGTTTCCGGGCACCGGGGCCGCTCCTCATCCGATATCCGCATCCGATATCCACGAAAGAGGAACCATGGACCCCGCACAGCTTCTGCAGGACGACCGCCCCTTCGCCCTGCTGCGCCGCCGCTCCCCCGGGCTCGACGGGAACACGGTGGAGGTGCTCGTCGGCGCGGTGACCACGTACGACCGGCTCGCCGACCTGCCCGGCCAGGGCCTGGCTCTCGTGCCGTTCCGGCAGATCCGCGAGCGCGGTTTCGACGTCCGCGACGACGGGACACCGCTGCTGATGCTGAGCGCCGAGGAGTCGTACGAGATCCCGCTCGCCGAGGCCCTGGACCGGCTCCCGTCCCATGCCGTGCGGGTCGAGGGCGGCGGCTTCGACGTCGGCGACGAGGAGTACGGCGAGATCGTCGCCCGGGTGCTGCGCGACGAGATCGGACGGGGCGAGGGCGCGAACTTCGTCATCCGGCGGACGTACGAGGGCGAGCTTCCCGGCTTCGGGCGCGCGGACGCCCTCGCGCTGTTCAGGCGGCTGCTGGTCGGCGAGCGGGGTGCGTACTGGACCTTCGTGGTGCACACCGGGGACCGCACGCTGGTCGGGGCCAGCCCGGAGGTGCACGTCCGGATGTCCGGCGGCACCGTCGTGATGAACCCGATCAGCGGAACGTACCGCTATCCGGCCGGCGGCCCGACGCCCGAGGACCTGCTCGCCTTTCTCGGCGACGGCAAGGAGATCGAGGAACTGTCGATGGTCGTCGACGAGGAACTCAAGATGATGTGCACGGTCGGCGACATGGGCGGTGTCGTCGTCGGACCTCGTCTGAAGGAGATGGCCCACCTCGCGCACACGGAGTACGAGCTGCGCGGCAGGTCCACCCTGGACGCGCGCGAGGTGCTGAAGGAGACCATGTTCGCGGCGACCGTCACCGGTTCGCCCGTGCAGAACGCGTGCCGGGTGATCGAGCGGCACGAGGCCGGGGGCCGCGGCTACTACGCGGGCGCCCTGGCGCTGCTGGGACGGGACGCCGGGGGCGCGCAGACGCTCGACTCCCCCATCCTGATCCGGACCGCTGACATCGGCGCGGACGGAAGGCTCAGGGTGCCGGTCGGGGCCACCCTCGTGCGTGGCTCGGATCCCGCGGGCGAGGTCGCGGAGACGCACGCCAAGGCGGCGGGGGTGCTGGCGGCGCTGGGGGTGCGCCCGGCACGGCCGCGCGAGGAGCGGAAGGGGCCACGGCTGGCGGACGACCTCCGGGTGCGGGCGGCGCTGGACGGGCGGCGCGGCCTGCTCGCGCCGTTCTGGCTGCGGATGCAGGAGCGCGACCCGGAGCTGAGCGGGCACGCCCTCGTGGTGGACGGCGAGGACACGTTCACCGCGATGCTCGCGCACGTCCTGCGGTCATCGGGTCTCGAGGTGACCGTGCGCCGGTACGACGCTCCGGGGCTGCGGGAGGCGGTGCTCGGGCACGAGGGCCCGGTCGTCCTGGGTCCCGGCCCCGGCGACCCGGCGGACCTCGACGATCCGAAGATGCGGTTCCTGCGGGACCTCACCGCGGAGGTGATCCGCGGGCACCGGCACGGCGTGCTCGGTGTCTGCCTCGGCCATGAGCTGATCGCGGCCGAGCTGGGGCTGGAGATCGTGCGCAAAGAGGTCCCTTACCAGGGCGCGCAGACCGAGATCGACCTGTTCGGGCGGCGGGAGACCGTCGGCTTCTACAACAGCTTCGTGGCTCGCTGCGACGACGGGGAACCCGCCGCGCGGGGGGTCGAGGTGAGCCGTGCGGCCAACGGGGAGGTGCACGCCGTACGGGGCCCCGGGTTCGCCGGGGTGCAGTTCCATCCCGAGTCGGTGCTGACGCTGAACGGGGCGGTGATCATTCGGGAACTGGTGGGGTGGGTGTCCGGGGGCCGCCGCCCCCAGGAAGCCCCGCTTCGGCCCTGAAAGACCCTGGTGCTCGGACGCCGGACGGGCTGGTGCAGCCGCCCGGCGCCGAGCAGGCCACCGGCAGGCAGACGGCCGGCGGGTCAGCCGAAGAAGACTCCGACCTCGTCGTACAGCTTCGGGTCGACCGTCTTCAGCTTGGCGGTGGCCTCCGCGATCGGGACCCTGACGATGTCCGTGCCGCGCAGCGCGACCATCTTGCCGAAGTCGCCGTCACGGACCGCCTCGATCGCGTGCAGTCCGAAACGGGTGGCGAGCCAGCGGTCGAACGCGCTGGGCGTGCCACCGCGCTGGATGTGCCCGAGCACGGTCGTCCGGGCCTCCTTGCCGGTGCGCCGCTCGATCTCCTTGGCCAGCCATTCGCCGACACCCGAGAGGCGGACATGCCCGAAGGAGTCCAGGGACTGGTCCTTGAGCACCATGTCGCCGTCCTTGGGCATGGCGCCCTCGGCCACGACCACGATCGGCGCGTACGACGCCTTGAAGCGGGACGTCACCCACGCGCACACCTGGTCGACGTCGAAGCGCTGCTCGGGGATGAGGATGACGTTGGCGCCTCCGGCCAGCCCCGAGTGGACGGCGATCCAGCCCGCGTGGCGGCCCATCACCTCGACCACCAGCACCCGCATGTGCGACTCCGCGGTCGTGTGCAGACGGTCGATCGCCTCGGTGGCGATGTTGACGGCGGTGTCGAAGCCGAAGGTGTAGTCGGTGGCGGACAGGTCGTTGTCGATGGTCTTCGGCACTCCGACGACATTGACGCCGTACTCATCGGCGAGGCGCGCGGCGACCCCCAGGGTGTCCTCACCGCCGATCGCGACGAGCGCGTCCACCTCTTCCTTGGCGAGGGTGTCCTTGATGCGGCGGATGCCGTTCTCCTGCTTGAGAGGGTTGGTCCGCGAGGAGCCGAGGATCGTACCGCCGCGGGGCAGGATGCCGCGTACCGCGGGGATGTCGAGCCGGACGGTGTCGCCTTCGAGAGGTCCCCGCCAGCCGTCCCGGAAGCCGACGAAGTCATAGCCGTACTCCTGCACGCCCTTGCGCACGATGCCCCGGATGACGGCGTTGAGCCCGGGGCAGTCGCCGCCTCCGGTCAGTACTCCGACCCGCATGGAAATGTCCCTTCGCCGCGGTTGCCTGATACGGGTCACGCTAATGGTGACCCACGTCACTCCGGCAGGACGCGTGAGGTCAATTCCGGTGAAATGCCAGGTAGTTGATCACCGCGAATCCACTCGAAAGAAGGAAGGGGGCAGCCGGGGCTACTCGCCGTCGAGTCCCCGCTCGATCGCGTACCGCACCAGCTCCACCCGGTTGTGCAACTGGAGCTTGCCCAGGGTGTTCTGGACATGGTTCTGCACGGTGCGGTGCGAGATCACCAGGCGCTCGGCGATCTGCTTGTAGCTCAGGCCCTTGGCGACCAGCCGCAGCACCTCGGTCTCCCGGTCGGTCAGCTGCGGCGCCCCGGGTTCGTCGGTGTCCGGGGCGGGGGCGGGTTCGGAGGCGAGCCGGCGGTACTCGCCGAGGACCAGCCCCGCGAGGCCGGGGGTGAACACCGGGTCGCCGTCCGCCGTGCGGCGCACCGCGTCGATCAGCTCCTGAGTGGACGCCGACTTCAGCAGATAGCCGGTCGCGCCGGACTTCACGGCCTCCAGTACGTCCACGTGCTCACCGCTCGCCGACAGCACCAGGACGCGCAGCGCGGGATCGGCGCCCACGAGTTCCCTGCAGACCAGGACACCCGGCTTCACCGGCAGGTTCAGGTCCAGGACGAGGACGTCGGGCGCGGCGGCACGGGCGCGGCGTACGGCCTGTTCGCCGTCGCCCGCGGTGGCGACCACGTCGAATCCGGCCTCGGCCAGATCGCGTGCGACGGCGTCACGCCACATCGGGTGGTCGTCCACCACCATCACCCTGACCGGGGACCGCCCGCCGGTGGTGTCCTCCGTGCCCTCCGTCATCCTCGCTCCGCCTTCCCCCGCGGGGCCCGGGGGCCCTTCACGTGCTTCGGTATCTTCAGTTCCACTTCGGTGCCCTGGCTCGGGACCGAGATCAGCTCGGCCGTGCCGCCGATGTCGCGCAGCCGGCCGCGGATCGACTGGGCGACCCCCAGCCGTCCCTCTCCCTCGGCCTCGGCGAGCCGTCCCTCCGGGATGCCGGGCCCGTCGTCCCGTACCGTCACGATGACCGCGTCCGGCTCGTCCTCGACCAGGATCCAGGCGTGCGCCCCGTCCCCCGCGTGCCGGCGGACGTTGTCGAGCGCCGCACCGACGGCGGCGGCCACCTCCCGCGCGGCCTCGGAAGCCAGCGGTACCGGGGCGCCGGGTTCGGACAGCGTCACCCGGGCGCCCACGTAGCGGGCCAGCAGGGATCGCAGATCGACGGGGCCCTCCCAGGCGCCCGGCCGGTCGTGGCCGGACCCGCCGGGTGCCGCGTCCAGCGGCGTCCGGGAACGCGGGACCAGACCGCCGGAGACCAGGGTGCGCAGCGCGATCTCCTGTTCACCGGCCAGCCGGCCGAGCTCCGCGGCCTCGCCGCCGATGGCGGAGCCGCGCCGCTGCACCATGGCCAGCACCTGGAGGACACCGTCGTGGATGTCCCGGGCCAGCCGCTCCCGCTCCCGGGTCGCGGCCTCGATCTCCAGGGCGCGGGCGAGGGTGCGCTCGGAGGCGCGGGCGACCTCGACGACGTACCCGATGCCGATGGAGGCCACCCAGACGAGCACCACGTTGTGGACGGTGTCGCGGGCCGGCGTGCCACGCTCGATCAGGTCGGCCACGGCGACCGCCGTGGAGGCGTAGGCGGCCCAGCGCCAGCCGCCCTTGATCGCGTACGCCAGGACGGCTCCGGCGGTCCAGATCGAGGGCAGTGTCGGACCGCCCGAGACGATCCGCTCATGGGTGGCCGCGAGCGGGGTGAGGAAGATGCCGGTGAGCGCGATGGTGAGGTCGACGGCCAGGAACGGCTTGGTGCAGCTCGCGGCGTTGGCGACCCTGGGGAGGGTGGAGAGCGTCCACACGCCCAGCACGGCGTAGTACGCGATGGCGACACGCGGGTGGGCGAACATGTCGTACGCGCTGACGAAGAGCCCGATCGCGTACAGCATCGTCAATACGCGGTAGACGGTGAGCGCACGCCACAGCGGCTGTTCGACCGACATCCTGACGACTTGCTCGCGCTTGGCCATGCCCCCCACCCCAGATTCGACCGACAGCGCGCCTACGAACCCGCCGGTTCCTTCCCGGCCTCCTGCGCCGTCGTCTTCTCCGCGTCCTTGTGCGCGTCCTCGTGCGCCTGCGCGGCTTCCTTCTGCGCTTCCTTGTGCGCGTGCTTCTCCGCTTGCTGCGCCTGCTTCTCCGCCTTCGCCGCCTCCGCGATCTGCCGCTTGGCGGCCGTCGCGTACATGTCGACGTACTCCTGGCCGGAGAGCTTCATGATCTCGTACATGACCTCGTCGGTCAGCGCGCGCAGCACGAAGCGGTCGTTGTCCATGCCGTGGTAGCGGCTGAAGTCCAGCGGCTTGCCGATACGGATGCCCGGGCGCATCAGCTTGGGCATGACCTTGCCGGGGGGCTGGATCTTCTCGGTGTCGATCATGGCGACCGGGATCACGGGCGCCCCGGTGGCGAGAGCTACGCGTCCGAGGCCGCCGGGCTTGCCGCGGTAGAGGCGGCCGTCGGGCGACCGGGTGCCCTCCGGGTAGATGCCGAACAGCTCACCGCGCTCCAGCACCTCGATACCGCTCTTGACGGCGGCCTCACCCGCGCCGCGCGAACCCGAGCGGTCCACCGGGAGCTGGCCGACACCCTTGAAGAAGGCCGCGGTCATCCGCCCCTTCACGCCCGGCGTGGTGAAGTACTCGGCCTTCGCGATGAAGGTCACCTTGCGGTTGAGGACCGAGGGCAGGAAGAACGAGTCCGAGAACGAGAGGTGGTTGCTCGCCAGGATCGCGGGTCCCTCGGCGGGAATGTTCTCCAGGCCCTCCACCCAGGGCCTGAACGTAAGCTTCAGCGGCCCCCCGATGGCCACCTTCATCGCGCCGTACAACAACCGAGTTCCTCCTGTGTCTGTGACACAGACCTTAACCCGGTCCGCCTCAAAGAGCGCCGACGGCCCTGGTCGGTGTCAGTGCGGTCGCGTACGGTGAAGTACCTGCAGTCGATGTGCCCACCCTTCGTGTCCACCCCTGCTGACGAACACCAGCCCCTTTTCATGAACAGGAGACCGACGTGCCGGTCCTTCCTGGAGCCGAGCCGTTCCGCCACGACGGCGGGGAGGTCGGCGTCCTCCTCTGCCACGGTTTCACTGGTTCCCCGCAGTCGCTGCGCCCCTGGGCGGAGTATCTCGCCGAGCGCGGTCTGACCGTGTCGCTGCCGCTGCTGCCCGGACACGGCACGCGCTGGGAGGACATGCAGGTCACCGGCTGGCAGGACTGGTACGCGGAGGTGGACCGCGCGCTGCGGACCCTGCGCGACCGCTGCGCACGGGTGTTCGTTGCCGGTCTGTCCATGGGCGGCGCGCTGGCCCTGCGGCTGGCCGCCAAGCACGGGGACGCCATTTCCGGGGTCATCGTGGTGAACCCGGCGAACAAGATGCACGGACTGGCCCCGTACGCCCTTCCGGTGGCCCGCCATCTGGTGCCTTCCACGAAGGGGATCGCCAGCGATATCGCCAAGGGCGGCGGCGAGGAGGTGGGTTACGACCGGGTGCCCCTGCACGCGGCCCACTCCCTGCGGAACTTCCTGCGGCGGCTGGACGGCGAGTTGCCGCAGGTCACTCAGCCGCTGCTGCTTCTTCGCAGCCCCCAGGACCATGTCGTCCCGCCGGCCGACTCGGCTCGGGTCCTGGGCCGGGTCTCCTCCGTGGATGTGACGGAGATCCTGCTGGAACAGAGTTACCACGTGGCGACGTTGGACCACGACGCGGACCGGATCTTCGAGGAGAGCCACACGTTCATCGGCCGGCTCGCGCCCAGTGTCGGCAAAGAAGGGACGGCCGCAGGTGGCTGAGCACGACTCCGACCGCGAGGACCGCGAGCCGGACGAGAAGGGTGTGCCCATCGACGAGGAGGCCGTCTGGGCGGCCATCGTCGCGGGGTACGGCGAGGAGCCCCCGGACCCGCCGGGCGCGAAGCCCTTCAAGCCGGTCGAGGACCTGGCGCTGCCCGCCTGGGAGCCGGACGGCTCGGGGGGCGACGACAAGAAGGACGAGCCCGCGACGCCGCTGGGCAGCTCGGTCTCGTTCGCGCCCGGTGTGGGCGGCCCGCGCGACTACAGCCCGCCCGAGCCCTCCGAGGACGACTTCGACGCGGACGACGAGGGCCACTTCGTGCCGCCGGATCCGCCGCCGCTGCCCGAGGCCGACACGACGGCGAAGTTCGCCTGGCTCGGGGTGGTCGGCGGGCCCGTGCTGCTCCTGCTGGCGATACTCCTGGGCTGGGACATGACCTGGTGGCTGACCACGCTCGGCATCGGAGGGTTCCTGGGCGGCTGCGCCACTCTGGTGGCGCGCATGCGGACGGGCGACGAGGACGACGACGACCCGGGGCGGGGCGCGGTCGTCTGACCGTACGCCGTACGTCCTATGAGGCGGAAACCCTGAGGGCGGCCAGGACCGGGAAGTGGTCGGAGGCCGCCCTCAGGTCCGCCTCCGTCACTCCCGGTTGACTCAGCGGGACTCCGCAGCCGAGGACCTCCACGCAGCTCGTGGTGAAGATCGCGTCGATGCGCCGGTGCGGGTCGGGTGGTGTCCAGGTGTACTCCGCGCCCCAGGGGGCGGCGGTGCGGGCGTCCCGCAGAGCGCTCGCCAGCCGTTCGAAGGCGGGGCCCTCCGGGGATTCGTTGAGGTCCCCGCCCGCGAGAACGTGCTCCACCCCCATCCCGGCGATCCGGTCCAGAAGCAGGCTCGCCTGCGCATACCGCTCTCGCTGCTCCAGGCTCAGATGAAAGCTGACGACACCGAGCCGGACACCGCCGAAGCCCACCACCGCCGTCGCGAAGCCCCTGCGGTGCAGCCCGGGGGTGAGCGGCAGCAGCACGTCCTCGGTGCGCTCGACGGTGGTGCGCAGCGAGCAGAGGACCGCGGGTCCCGCCGCCGTGGCACCCCCCGTGAGGATCACCAGGCCGGAGTCCGCCGCGAGCCGGGCCAGCTTCTTGTGCCAGCGGAAGAAGCGGGGGGCCTCCTGGACGAGCACGAGGTCGGGGGCGCAGGCGGTGATCACCCGGGCGAGGGCGTCGGTGTCGTCGCGCATCGAGCGGACGTTGTAGCTCAGCACGCGGACGACGGCGCGGCCGTCGGGTTCGGTGCTGGAGTCGGGCAGCAGCGCCATGCCGATCAATGTACGCCCAGCCCTGTGCCCGTTGGAGGGCTCGGGGCTGGGCGCACGCCGTCCTGCGCGGATCGGGCTACATGATCGGGTCGGGCTCCCGGGCCAGGTCCGCGGCGCCGACGAGCCCCGCCTCGTTGCCCAGCCGGGCCGCGATGACGTCGGCTACCGGGCGCCAGTTGCCCCCGACCAGCCAGCGCTTGTACGACTTGCGGATCGGGTCGAGGACGAGCTCGCCCTCGTCCGAGAGGCCGCCGCCGACGATGAAGGCGGACGGGTCGAAGAGCGAGGCCAGGTCGGCCAGGCCGGCACCGGCCCAGCGGGCGAGTTCACGGTAGGAGTCGACGGCCACCGGGTCGCCCTGGCGGGCCGCCATGGAGATGTGCTTGCCCTCGATGCCCTCGGGCGTGCCGTCACCGAGCGAGAGCAGCAGTTCGGCGTGCTCGGGGGTGGCGTTGGCCCGCTGCTTCGCGTACCGCACGAGGGCGCGGCCGGAGGCGTACTGCTCCCAGCAGCCCTGCGAGCCGCAGCCGCACAGCAGGCCGTCCGGGACCATCCGGATGTGGCCGAACTCGGCGGCCACGCCGAAGTGGCCGCGGCGGAGCTTGTTGCCGATGATGATCCCGCCGCCGAGGCCGGTGCCGAGCGTGATGCAGATGACGTTGCGGTGGCCCTTGCCCGCGCCGAACTTGTACTCGCCCCAGGCCGCCGCGTTGGCGTCGTTCTCCACGACCACCGGGAGGCCCACGCGGGCCTCGACCTTCTCCTTGAGCGGCTCCTGGCGCCAGTCGATGTTGGGGGCGAAGTAGACCGTGGAACGCTGACGGTTGACGTATCCGGCGGCACCGATCCCGACACCGACGATCTCGTGTCCCACGCGGGCGCCCTCGACGGCTGCGGCGATGGCATCCACGATGGCCTCCGGCGTGGCCGGGGTCGGCACCTTGTGGGTCGAGAGGATGTTTCCTTCCTCGTCGACCACACCGGCCGCGATCTTCGTGCCGCCGATGTCGACGCCGATGGTGAGTCCCATGAATCCCTCAGTTTCGGTCGAGCCCCGCTACGGCCCACCGTACCCGAGCGGTCTGACGCCCGTCGGGCGCGGCTCGGGGCGTCGTCCCTGCGGGTGCGCGCGGGTTTTCGCGCAGTTCCCCGCGCCCCTGAAGGGACAGCTCCCGGCGCACACCGACCCGCGGACCGGCAGTGGTTTTCGCGCAATTCCCCGCGCCCCTGATGGGTGACCACCCGCACGACGACCTGCGGGTCCACCGTGGCCTTTCGCGCAGTTCCCCGCGCCCCTGTCCCCAGCCGGCCCACGACGCACCCGCAGGGGACAACGCATCGCAACCGACCCGACAGGGGCGCGGGGAACTGCGCGACAAGCCACCACACACCCGCAGGGGACAGCGCGAGGGACAGTCGCAGAACGGCAGAACAGGGGCGCAGGACATCGCCGGCTCACGGCTTGGCCGCGCGGGCGCGAAACGGACTCTCAGTCGAGATCGATCCGCTCGCCCGGCCCCTGGTCACCCCCGGACGGTCCGGTCCAGCGTCGTTCCTGGGCCTCCACCGCGGAGCGGTACGCCGCCAGCAGTTCGGAACCGGCGGCCGCCAAGTGGTCGAAGACCTCCGGGTTGCGCTCGATCACCGGTTCCACCGCGGCCTTGGCCTGCTGGACCGCCTGCTGCACCACGCCGGAGGCGGCGGCGCCGAACAGCGGCGTCTGCAGCCCGGACAGCTTGTCCGCGACGGCGTCGACCAGCTTGCGCAGCTCCTCGGCCGCCGAGCCGGGCGGACGGCCGTACTCGGCGCGTCGGCGGCCCTTCTCCGCAGCGAGATCCTCGGCGCACGCCTTCGCCCATGCGTCGGCGTCGGACGTGGGACTCTCTTCGCTCATGGCGGACTCCTGACTGCGGTTCGTACTCCCGACGTTACCCGAACGGGGGTACGTGTCACATGCCGCGAGGCCACAGCTCCGGATCAGGGGTGAAGCGGATCCGCAGCTCACCGTCGCGCAGGGCCGCACCGTTCACGCTGCAGCGCCGCAGGGCCGACGGGAGCGTGAGGATCCGGCGGAAGGGACCGGCGGTCACGACGAGTTCGTCGCCGCGCCGTACCAGGTCCAGTTCGTCGCGTATCGCTCCGGGCAGCGGAATGTGCCACACCAGCACACCGTCCTCGGCGAGCCGGTCCGCCACGGGCCACTCGACCGGGGCGGGCGACGGATTGACGGCCGGGGCGGCGAGAGCGGCGAGGTCGTCGGCGCCGCGCGGATCCCGCCCGAGGTGCGGGACGGAGTGCACACCGTCCGTGCCGTACGCGCCCTGCCACTCCTCCAGGGCCTTGCGCTGCTGCGCGGCCAGCCCCGCGAACCAGGCGTCCTGTCCGCTGTCGGGCAGGACACGGTTCGCGATCAGCACCTCGGGGCGCAGAGCACGCAGCGCCAGGCCGAGGACGGCGGCGTCCACCTCGTCGGCTCCGGCCGGACCCGGCTCCGCGACCAGCCACACCCCGGTCGCACGGTCGGTGAGCACGGCCTCGACGGCTGCCAGCTCGACGTCCCAGCGCGCGGCGGTCTCGTAGAGCCGGTCGGCGGGCATCGGGACGCCCGCGAGCCGGCCGAGGACGGGCCGCAGGGCGCGGGCGGC
This sequence comes from Streptomyces sp. NPDC047022, assembly GCF_040644155.1. Taxonomy (NCBI): domain Bacteria; kingdom Bacillati; phylum Actinomycetota; class Actinomycetes; order Kitasatosporales; family Streptomycetaceae; genus Streptomyces; species Streptomyces sp. NPDC047022. Next base: position 325,360 of record NZ_JBEYVV010000001.1, read on the forward strand.
CTGTTTCTCCGGCGGGAGCAGACGGCGCAGGTAGCGGCGCAGCTCCTCGGGAAGGGCGAGCAGGGCGAGGGCCCCCGGGGCCGGGGGCAGGTCGACGATGAGCAGGTCGTACGCCTCGGAGAGCGCGGCGTCGCGCAGGGCGCGCAGCAGGGCGAGTTCCTCGGCGCCGGGCAGAGGGGTGAGTTCCTCGGCGTCCAGGCGGGCGGCGCCGAGGAGTTCCAGGGCTCCGGCCGCGCGGTCCTGGAAGGCGACGAGGTCGTCACGGAAGTGGGCGGCCGCGTCCGGGCGCCAGAGGGTGAGGTCCGGGGCGGCCTCGACGGGGGTGGCACCGGTGGGGACCCCGAACACGGATCCGAGGGAGTCCGTCCGGTCGGCGCTGAGCACGAGGGTGCGGGTGCCCTGGCGGGCGGCCTCCAGCGCGGTGGCCGCGGCGACGGTGGTCCGGCCGGAGCCGCCGGGGCCGGTGATCAGGATGGTGCGCATGGGGGTGAACGCTACCCGGACCGGGCCGGCCGGCCGAGCAGGGCACCTGCCGGGCCGGGCGGCGTCCTCGCTGCCTTTCCCGCGCTACTCGTCCCCAGCCTCCACGCGCTTCTTCAGCCCGGCGAGCGCCCGGTCGATGATGACCTTCTCGGCCTTGCGCTTGATCATGCCGAGCATCGGGATCTTGACGTCCACCGTCAGCCGGTAGGTGACCTCCGTGCCGCCCGCGCCCGCCGGCTTCAGCAGGTACGACCCGTCCAGGGAGCGGAGCATCTGGGACTTGACCATGGTCCACGAGACCTCGCTGTCACCGGTCCAGGTGTAGGCCAGGGTCTGGTCGTCCTTGATGGCTCCCGCGTCCATCACCAGGCGCACCTGTTCGGCACGGCCCCGCGCGTCCGTCGAGAGGACCTCGGCCTCCTTCACCTCGCCCGTCCAGTCCGGGTAGCGCGCGAAGTCGGCGATCACCCGCATGACGTCGGCCGGAGCCGCCTCGATCGTGATGCTCGAGCTGGTGTGTTCCGCCATCGCCGTGGCTCCTCCAGATGCGGTCCGGTCGGGGAGGGTTGTGCGCGCGTGCGCACGCATGTGCAGCGTGAAGGCTACCGTGCACGTGTGGGGCCGCTACCACCCCACCTGGGGTTCGGCCACCGGGCGCTCACCATTCCAGCGCCCAGGGCCTTCCGGTGCCCGCGAAGTGCCCCACATTGACGCATTCCGTCGCCCCGATCCGCATCCGCCGCGCCAGCGGCTGGTGGACATGGCCGAAGAGCGAGTAGCGCGGGCGGGTACGGCGGATGGCCTCCAGCAGGGCGCGGCTGCCGCGCTCGAAGCGGCGCGCGACGGTGTCGTAGACCAGTTCCGGCACGTCGGGCGGGATATGGGTGCACAGCACGTCGACCTCCCCGAGCGCCTCGATCTTCGCCGCGTACTCCTCGTCGCTGATCTCGTACGGGGTCCGCATGGGTGTGCGCAGGCCCCCGCCGACGAAGCCGAAGGTCCAGCCGCCGATCTCCACCCGCTGGCCGTCCAGCACGGTCGTGCCCGAGCCGGCGAATTCCGGCCACAGGGCGGGGATGTCCACATTGCCGTAGGTCGCGTACGTCGGAGTGGGGAACGCGGCGAACAGCTCGGCGTACTGCCTGCGGACCGCCTTCTCGATCGTCGCGAAGCGGTCGCCGCCGACACCTGCCCACAGCGAGGCGCCGAACGCCCGGGCCTCCTCGAAGCGGCGGGCGGTGCGCAGTTCGACCAGCCGGTCCGCGCTCTCCTTGCCGAACAGGTCGGGGAAGATCCCGCGCGAGTGGTCGGCGTAGTCGAGGAACAGCACCAGGTCGCCGAGGCAGATCAACGCGTCCGCGCCGTCTCCGGCGGCGGCCAGGTCGCGCGCGTTGCCGTGCACGTCGCTGACCACGTGGACGCGCGTTCTGTGGTTGCCGACCGGTGTGGGTGCCATGTCGATCAAGCGTAAGGGTGTGCGGCATTGGTGAACAGTGGCGGGTGGACCTGCGGTTACTGGTCAGTCTGGAAATCGGTGGACTACTGTGCGCGAAGGAGCACCCGGGGCGTGTGACGCATGGAACATCTCACCGGGACCCCCTGTCGTAGAGGCCATACCGGCGGGTAACGTCCGGGCAGTCCAGTTGTGCACAAAATTTCAGCCAACGGCTCCCCGGAGGGAACGTGGCGGGAGTCGTGCGCATCCGCCCCAGCCTTGGACCGCACCGTCGATCACACAGAGTCGTGGCGTCGGCGCCCTATGAGGAGCAGCAGTCTTGCGCGAGTTCAGTCTTCCGGCTTTGTACGAGGTCCCTGCCGACGGCAACCTGGCCGACATCGTCCGCAGAAACGCCGCGCAGCATCCCGACGTCGCCGTCATGGCCCGCAAGGTGGACGGTGCCTGGCAGGACGTCACCGCGACCACTTTCCTGGCCGAGGTACGGGCGGCGGCCAAGGGCCTCATCGCCTCCGGTGTGCAGCCGGGCGACCGCGTGGGCCTGATGTCCAGGACCCGCTACGAGTGGACGCTCCTCGACTTCGCGATCTGGAGCGCGGGCGCGGTCACCGTGCCTGTGTACGAGACCAGCTCGCCGGAGCAGGTCGAGTGGATCCTCAGCGACTCGGGCGCGACGGCCTGCATCGTGGAGCTGGACGCGCACGCCGCCGCGGTCGAGTCGGTCCGCGACCGGCTGCCCGCCCTCAAGCACGTCTGGCAGATCGAGGCCGGGGGCGTGGAGGAGCTGGGCAACCTCGGCAAGGACCTCAGCGACGCGACGGTGGAGGAGCGCAGCTCCCTCGCCAAGGCCGACGACCCGGCCACCATCGTCTACACCTCCGGCACCACCGGGCGCCCCAAGGGCTGTGTGCTCACCCACCGCGCCTTCTTCGCCGAGTGCGGCAACATCGTGGAGCGGCTGCGGCCCCTGTTCCGTACGGGCGAGTGCTCCGTGCTCCTCTTCCTGCCGCTCGCGCATGTCTTCGGGCGCCTCGTGCAGATCGCGCCGATGATCGCGCCGATCAAGCTGGGCTGTGCCCCGGACATCAAGAACCTCACCGATGAACTGGCCGCGTTCCGGCCGACGCTGATCCTCGGTGTGCCGCGGGTCTTCGAGAAGGTCTACAACTCGGCGCGCGCCAAGGCGCAGGCCGACGGCAAGGGGAAGGTCTTCGACAAGGCGGCGGACGCGGCGATCGTCTACAGCCGTGCCCTGGACACCCCGTCCGGTCCCTCCCTGGGCCTGAAGATCAAGCACAAGACCTTCGACAAGCTCGTCTACAGCAAGCTGCGCGCCGTACTGGGCGGTCGCGGCGAGTACGCGATCTCCGGCGGTGCCCCGCTGGGCGAGCGCCTCGGCCACTTCTTCCGCGGTATCGGCTTCACGGTGCTCGAGGGCTACGGCCTCACCGAGTCCTGCGCGGCCACCACCTTCAACCCCTGGGACCGCCAGAAGATCGGCACGGTGGGCCAGCCGCTGCCGGGTTCCGTGGTGCGCATCGCCGACGACGGCGAGGTGCTGCTGCACGGCGATCACCTGTTCAAGGGGTACTGGAACAACGAGGCCGCGACCGCCGAGGCGCTGGCCGACGGCTGGTTCCACACCGGTGACATCGGCACCCTGGACGAGGACGGCTACCTCAAGATCACCGGCCGGAAGAAGGAGCTCATCGTCACCGCGGGCGGCAAGAACGTCGCCCCTGCCGTGATCGAGGACCGCATCCGGGCGCACGCGCTGGTCGCGGAGTGCATGGTGGTGGGCGACGGGCGGCCGTTCGTGGGCGCGCTGGTCACCGTCGACGAGGAGTTCCTGGGCCGCTGGGCCGCCGAGCACGGAAAGCCGGCGGGTTCCACCGCGGCGTCGCTGCGCCAGGACCCGGATCTGATCGCTGCGATCCAGGAAGCGGTCGACGACGGCAACGCCGCGGTGTCGAAGGCGGAATCGGTGCGGAAGTTCCGCATCCTCCCCTCCCAGTTCACCGAGGAGTCGGGCCACCTCACGCCGTCCCTGAAGCTCAAGCGCAATGTGGTGGCGCGGGATTACGCGGACGAGATCGAGGCCATCTACCAGAAGTAAGCCAGGCAGCGGGGCCCCGGCCTCACATCATGACGCGGTGTCCTCGGCGAGGACCCGCGTCATGGTGCGTTCCGCGAGCGCGGTGATGGTGAGGAACGGGTTGACACCGATGTTGCCCGGTACGAGGGAGCCGTCGGTGACATACAGCTTCGGGTATCCCTTGACGCGGCCGTAGTCGTCGGTCGCCTTGCCGAGGACGCAGCCGCCGAGCGGGTGGTAGCAGAAGTCGTCGGCGAAGACCTTGCTGCTCGAGCCGAACAGGTCGTACCGGTAGATCGTGAAGTTGGCCAGGTTGATCCGGTCGAACAGTTTCTTGGCCATGTTCACGGAGACGGCGCTCTGGGCAGCGGTCCAGCCGAGTTTCGCGGAGTCCGTCGCCGGGTCGTAGGTGAACGACGCCCGCTGCGGGTTCTTGGTGATCGCGAGGTACAGGCTGATCCAGTGCTCTATGCCCATGGGCAGCGGAGCGATCTCGGCGAACACGGGGTTGTCGGCGTTGGCCCAGTCGTCGATGCCGAGGACGGGGATGGTGGCCTCGTTGGCACCCACCGTGTCCCACACATGGTTGGCACGGCCGAGCATCACATTGCCGTTGGTGCCCCAGCCGGTGCCGACGCTCGGGTCGAGGGCGGGCAGGGCGCCCGTCTCCCGTGCGCGCAGCAGCAGTTCGGTGGTGCCGAGGCTGCCCGCGCCGAGGAAGAGGTACGTACAGGAGTACTGCTTGGTCTCCACGACCTTGCCGGTGGTGTCGATCCGGTCGGCGGTCAGCACATACGACCCATCGGCCGCGCGCTGTATCGCCTTGACCCGCTCCAGGGTGTTGATGGTGACGTTGCCGGTGCCGAGCGCGGAGGCCAGATAGGTCTTGTCGAGGCTGCGCTTGCCCGCGTTGTTGCCGTAGATGACCTCCCCGGCGAGCGCGGACTTGGTGGCCGTGCCGGCGGCCTCACGCTGCATGTAGTCGAAGTCGTAGACGTTGGGCACGAAGGTGGTCTTCAGGCCCGCGTTGGACGCGGCCTTGCGTGAGATACGGGCGAACCTGTACCACTCCGTCGATTCGAACCAGTTCGGGTCGATGGTGTTGACGCCCAGCATGGTGCGGGCGCGGGGGAAGTACGTGGAGTACATCTCGGTGGCGTCGACGGTGGGGAACTGCTCGCCGAAGTAGGACTGGAGGGGGGTGACGGCCATCCCTCCGTTGACGAGGGAGCCGCCGCCCACGCCCCGGCCGACATACACGGACATGTTGTCGTAGTGCACGCGGTCCAGGACGCCGGGGTAGGAGGAGATGTTCCTGTTGACGACGTCCAGCCACAGGAAGGTGGCGAGCGGCGCCTCGGTGCGGGTGCGGAACCACATGGATCTCTGGTCCGGGGCGCTGGTGGAGCAGAACACCTTTCCGTCGGAGCCGGGGGTGTTCCACAGCCGGCCCATCTCCAGGACGAGGGTGCGGATTCCGGCCTGTCCGAGCCGGAGGGCTGCCACGGCGCCGCCGTAGCCGGAGCCGATGACGATGGCGGGGGCGGACTGGACAGCCGCGGGCTCGGCCGCGTGGGCGGACTGAAGTCCGACACGGGTGAACCCCAGGGTGGCGGCCGTCTGGAGGGCTGCCATACCGAGGATTTGACGTCTAGTCAGGTGACGGTGCGTCAGTTTTTCTGTCATGCGCGCAGCATCGGCGGAGGTTCTCGTTCCGGCTAGAGGTTGTGCCGGTTTTTTGCGCCAACCTGGGTCTTTATGCCAACCTGAGTGCCGCGTTCCTGCTAGGATCCCGCGCCCTTCACGGGGGCGCGACGCGCCTCATGAAGGGCGCATTGACCGGCGCAAAGACCCGCCATGGGCCCGCGGATGCCGTCACAGCAGGTTCCGGAGCCTCTCGGCCAGCAGGTCCCAACGCCACTTCTGTTCGACCCACTCGCGGCCCCGCTCCCCCATCCTGCACCGCAGTTCGGGGTCACCGAGCAGGGTGACGATACGGTCGGCGCACTCCTCGGCGGAGCCGCCCCGCACGACCCAGCCGGTCTCCCCGTCGAGCACCGCGTCCGGCGCGCCGCCCGAGTCGCCTGCGACCACGGGCAGCCCCGTAGCGGACGCCTCCAGGTACACGATGCCGAGCCCCTCGACATCCAGTCCCCCACGGCGGGTACGGCACGGCATCGCGAACACGTCGCCCGCCCCGTAGTGCGCCGGAAGCTCCGACCAGGGGACGGCGCCGGTGAAGCGGACCGCGTCCGCGACCCCGGTCTCGCGTGCGAGCCGCCGCAGATCGTTCTCGTAGGGGCCGCCCCCGACGATCAGCAGAACCGCCTCGGGCTCCTTGGCCAGGATCGCGGGCATCGCCTCGATAAGGGTGTCCTGGCCCTTGCGCGGCACCAGCCGGGAGACACAGACCACCACCGGTCGGTCCGCGAGGCCCAGCCGGGCACGTACCTCGTCGCCGCCCGACCCCGGGTGGAAGGTCCGCTCGTCGACGCCCGGCGGCAGCTGCGCCATCCGCCCGGCGGCCTCGGGCGTGAGCGCGGAGGCGATACGCGAGCGCGTGTACTCACCGAGGTAGGTGATCGTGTCCGTGGACTCGCCGATCCGGCGCAGCAGCTGCCGGGCCGCGGGCAGCTGGGCCCACCCCGCCTCATGGCCGTGCGTGGTGGCCACGATCCGCCGCGCCCCCGCCCGCCGCAGCGCCGGCGCCATCAGGCCGAGCGGTGCCGCCGCCCCGAACCACACCGACGCACAGCCGTGCTCCCGCAGCAGCCCCACGGCCCGCCGGGTCGCGCCCGGCGTCGGCAGCAGCATCGTCGTCCGGTCCCGTACGACGGTGAACGGCTGCTCCGCGTCGAAGGCCGCCGTCGCCCGGGCGCCCTCGTGGCCGCGCTTCCAGGTGGAGGCGTAGACGACGATCCGCTCGGGGTCCAGGCGCAGCGCCATGTTGTGCAGGAATGCCTGGATGCCGCCCGGACGGGGAGGGAAGTCGTTGGTCACGATCAGGGTCTTGTGCATCGCCCACGACACTACCGAACGGCCACCGGACGGCAGGCGCGCACCGCCATCGGAGGGAGGGCGCGCCCGGACGAAAGCCGTAAAACGCAACCCGGGCGAAGGTCCGACCGTCTTCACAGTCGCGCACGGCCGCGCTTCTTCGCCCCGGCACGGTCCGGCGGGAGAACATGGCCGGGCACGGCGGACGGCGGCTCGGGATGCGCGAGGACACAGGACAGGGGCTCAGAAGGTGGACACAACGGGCGCACGGCGGTTCCCGTTCTGGCTGATCGCCACGTGGAGTGTGTCCAGACTCGGCCTGCTGCTCTTCGTCTTCAAGGTCCTCGTCTTCCCGGGCCCCGACGTGACCACCGACGTCTCCGTGATCTACCAGAGCTGGTACGACATCCTGCGCACCGGGACGTTCCCGCGGGACGACGTGACCTGGCAGTACCCGCCGGCCGCCGCGCTGGCCGTGCTCTCCCCCGCGCTGCTGCCGTTCCTCGACTACGCGCGGGCCTTCTTCGTGCTCGCCTTCCTCGCCGATCTGGCGGTCTTCTGCCTGCTCCTGTACACGGGCGCGCGTCCCGGCAGGACACTGCGCGGCGCATGGGCGTGGGCGCTCGGCCTCGCCCTGCTCGGCCCCACCGTGTACGCGCGCTACGACCTGATGGTGACGGCGGTGGCGGTCGCCGCGCTGCTGGCGGGGCCGCGCCGGCCGCGGGCGTTGGGGGCGCTCGTGGGCTTCGGGGCGATGCTGAAGGTGTGGCCCGCGCTGCTGCTGGCGGGTGCCACCGCGCGCCGGGCGTGGATCTCGGCCGCGGCGACGGCGGGCGGCCTGGCGCTGCTGTTCTCCCTGACGATGCCCGGCGCGCTCTCCTTCCTGACCGCCCAGCGCGACCGCGGCACCGAGATCGAGTCACTGGGCTCCCTGGTCTTCCATGTGGCCCGGCACTTCGGCTGGAAGGGCCAGGTGCTGCTCAACTACGGCTCGGTCGAGTTCCTCGGCCCCTACGTCGACTGGGTCAGCGCGGCGGCCCTGTTCCTGACCGTGACCGCCTTCGGCTGGCTGCTGCTGTGGCGGATGCGGGTGCGACGAATGCCGCCGCACGCGCCCGCCGAGGCGGCCTTCGTCGCGGTCCTGATGTTCACGGTCACCAGCCGGGTGATCAGCCCGCAGTACCTGGTGTGGCTGGTCGGCCTGGCGGCCGTCTGCCTGTGCTTCCGCGGCAGCCGGATGGCACTGCCCGCCGCGCTGGTCCTGGCCGCCTGCCCGGTCACGGTCATGGAGTTCCCGCTCCACTTCGTGGACGTCGTCGCCAGCGACAAGCTGGGGGTCGCGCTCCTCCTCACCCGCAACGGCCTGCTGCTGCTCGCCGCGCTGACCGCCGCCCAGCGGCTGTGGCGCGGCACGGTCTCGCGCCCGGCCCCGACCGTGCCGCCCCAGACCACCCCGGCCCGGGAGTCCCTCACCCGCTCCTGAGGGCGGTGTACGAGCGCTGCCGAACCAGGCTGCCGACCATGACGGCTCTCAGCCCAGCTGCGCCCTCAGATACGCGCGCCACTGCTCGGTGAACTTCTCCAGGGTCGTTCCCAGGACCTTTCGCAGCGCGTCCTCCACCGCGCCCTCGCGTTTCCGGTGGTCACCCACCGCGCGATAGAACTCGCCGAGCCGGACCTCGCCCCAGCGGTCGGCGATCAACCGGCAGGCCATCCAGCCGCCCTCGTACGCCTGCGCGAGCGTGCCCGCGTCTCCGGTGAAGGCGAAGTCCGCGTCCTTGGGCAGTGCCGCGGGCACCCGCCCCTGGACGACGGAGCGGCCGAGTTCGGGGGCCACCTGCGCGGGCGTACGGCCGCTGCCCCGGTAGCCGGCCCAGTCCGCGTACCCCTCCGAGAGCCACAGAGGGGTGGCGGCCGAGGTGTGGGCGCGGGTGGCCACATGAGTGGTCTCATGCGTGAGCACGACCTGTTTGCCCAGGTCGCTGAGCACCCTGTACGCGTCCGGGTTGACGATGATCCGGTCCGCGGGGGCCTGGGCCGTGCCGCCCGCCTCGCCGGTGGTCACGGCCGCGATCCCCTGGTACCGGGAGGCCGGGGAGCCGAGCAGCCCCGCCATCCCGTCGAGGGAGCGCGGTACGAGCACCACGACGTGGCCCGGCCAGTCGGTGCCCCAGGCCCCGGTGACGGCGGGCACCGCCCGGTCGGCCAGGCGCGCGTACTCCCGCAGGAGGTCGCCTGACTGCCCGACTCCGAGGACGAGACTGTGCGCCCCGCGGGCCACCTCGACCGTGCCCTGCTCCCACAGCTGCTGGTCGGCCTTCTTCGCGGGCTCGTCGGAGCTGACGTACCAGCGTCCCTTGGTGAGGACCAGCCGCAGTGCGCGGGCGGTGGTGACCGGCGCCCGGTCGTAGCCCTTGATCCGGTACAGCAGTTCGGCGTCGGCGGTGGCCCGGTCGCCGGTGCGGTGCAGGGAGGTCAGGCGGTACGACCAGGAGGCGAGCGGTACGGCGCGCAGGTGGTCGAACTCAGCGGCGGCGTCCGAGGGGTGACCCGGGGTACCGGCGGCCGGCGGCTCGGTCGCGAGGAAGGCGGGGCGGTCGTGCGTGAGGAGTGCCGTCGCCCGGCGGTCGAGGACCTGCTGCACGGCGGCCGGTCGGGCGCCGGAAGCGGGCCGGCCGGCACAGTCGGCGGAGCCGGCCAGCAGCAGCGCACAGCCCGCCAGTATCCCCGCGACACGCCTGCGACCAGCCATCTTCCGATCGTACGCGTCGGCCCGGTCCACTGGCGGCGCCGTGGTCAGTGCCTTCAGAACCTTCGGGGCCTTCAGGGCCTTCAGGGTCTGATGACCGCGGAGACCGGCAGCATCCCGACCGCGTCGTAGCGCACCGCGGCCCCCGGATGGGGCGCGTGGATGACCCGGCCGCCGCCGACGTACATCGCGACATGGCTCGCGTCCGCGCGGTAGACGACCAGGTCACCGGGCCGGGCCTGGGAGAGCGGCACCCGGTGGCCGGCGTACTGCTGCTCCTGCGAGGTGCGCGGCAGCCCGATGCCCGCGTGCCGGTACGACCACTGCATCAGGCCCGAGCAGTCGAAGCCGCCGGGCCCGGTGGCGCCCCACACATAGGGGCGGCCGAGCGCGGAGCGGGCCGCCGCGACGGCTGCCGCGGCGCGGGAGTCGGTTGGTACGAGGCTGTTGAGGTCGGGCAGGTCGCCACCGGAGCGGGAGGCCCGGTCGTAGGCGGCGCGCTCGGTGACCGGCAGGGAGTTGAGCAGCCGCTGCGCGGTGGCGAGCTTCCGCTCCACGGTCCGCTTGTGCCGTACGACGGCCCTGCGGGACCTGTCCAGTTCGGCGAACTCATCGGCGGCCACCGTGCGTTCCTGGGCCAGCTCCCTCAACGCGCCCTGGAGCTCCTTGAGCTGACCGGCCTGACGGTCGCCGATCCGGTCGAGTGCGGCCGCCCGGTCGAGATAGTCGGCCGGATCGTCCGACAGCAGCAGGGCGAGGGTGGTCGCGATGCCCCCGGAGCGGTACTGGGCTCCGGCGAGCGTCCCGAGCGCGTTCCGCATGGCGTTGACGCGGTCCTGCTCCCGGGCGATGCGGTCCTGCGCCAGGCCGACGCGCCGGCGCAGCGCACCGGCGTGCTCCCGGGCCTGGTTGTACGCCTCGGTGGCCTGCTCGGCCTCCTGGTACAGCCGATCCACCGTGGCGCGGGGGTCACGCGGCTCGGCGTGTGCCGGTGCGGCACCGAAGGCCGTGGCCGCCGCGGCGGCGGACAAGACGGCGGCTGTGGCGCCGCGGCCCCGGCCGAGGCCGGACGGTGCTGGGCGGCGATGGGACCCCACGACCGGTCGCACTCCCTTCCGCTGACTGACCCCCGCCACCCGGCGAGGGAAACGCGGCAGACAGTAGCCGGGCGATCACGCGGGAACCAAAGCGCGGGACGGGTCCGGACACGGCGGCACCCCGCCGCTGACGCAGGTCATCGACGGGGTGCGGGGTCAGCGGGGACCGCTGGAATTCGCCCGTTCGGGCGGCGGCCCGAGCCTGACACCGAGCGGCAGGCTCAGACGCGGACGCCGAACTCGAACGTCATGTCGCTCATCGCCTCGTAGCGCACGTTGGCACCGGTGTGCGGCGCGTGCAGCACCTGGCCGTTGCCCGCGTACAGGCCGACGTGGTGCAGGTCGCCGAAGAAGAGCACCAGGTCGCCGACCTGGAGGTCGGCCTGGTTGTAGATACGGGTGCCGACGTTGGCCTGCTCCTGCGACGTGCGCGGGATGGTGACGCCCGCCTGGGCGTAGGCCCAGGAGGTCAGACCGGAGCAGTCGAAGGTGCTGGGGCCCGTGCCGCCGTACTGGTACGGGACGCCGATCATGCGCTGCGCGGCGGCGAAGGCCGCGCCGGCCCGGCCGGAGCCGACACCCGGGTTGCCGCTCAGGGCGGTGCGCGCACTCGCGCGGCTCGCGCGCTCCTGGTCGGCCTGGAGAGCGGCCCGCTCTTGGGCGGTGAGGCTGTTGAGGACCTTCTGGGCGGCGGCGAGCTTGTCCTGGACCTGCTGCTTGTTCTTGCCCAGCTGGGTGCGGGTGGCGGCGAGGTCCTTGAGCTTGTCGGTGGCTTCCTGCCGCTCCTGGGACAGCTCGCGCTGCTTCTCCTGGATCTTCTTCAGCGCCTCGACCTGCTGGCTGCTGAGCTGGTCGAGCGTGGACGCCTTGTCCAGGTAGTCGTCCGGGTTCGAGGAGAGGAAGAGCTGCACGGAGGGGTCGATGCTGCCGGTGCGGTACTGGGCACTGGCCATCGTGCCTATGCCGTCACGCAGCTTGTTCAGCTCGTCCTGACCGCGGGCGACCTTGTCCTGGAGAGTGGAGATCTCCTTCTCCAGCGTGGCCTGCTTCTCCTTGGCCCCGTCGTACGCCTCGGTGGCTTTCTCCGCCTGCTGGTACAGGTCGTCCACCTTGGACTTGACTTCATCCTTGCTGGGCTTCGCGCTGGGGGCCGCGTTGGCGGCCTGCGCGCTGAGGGCCATGGCAGCGGCGGCGGCGGTGGTGAGCACGGTCACACGGGCGCGGCTCGGCTGCTTGGGTCGACGGTGGGACGCCACGAAGGCGAGCTCCTTCTTCCTTCAGCCGCCTACCGACACGCCGGCGGGCGGTGCCCTCCACCGTCACTCCTCATGAGTGATCACCCGAGCGGAGGTTCGAGCCATGACCCTAGTGACCCTCTCGTGATCAGTTCAAATCCTCGCGTCAAAAATTCCCGTCACCGTGCGCATTCTTTGCACTGAACTCACATGCAGTGATTTCGGCTTGACGCTACGTTGCGTGAAGGTTTCGCCAATTCGGGCAACTCAGACGGATGTTGCGCTTGGCGCGTACGTTGCCCTTGGGGCGTAGAGGGGCAGAGGGGATCAGGCCCGAAGTGAACGTAAAGCCGAGGGCGATTTACCCAACAGGCATCACCTATGCCCGTTTTCAGCCGCGAGTGAGACGCCTGAGCAGCATCACCGAAGCGACCGGGCGCGCGCCTGCCTTGGCGACCCCGTCGGCCACCTCGCGGTCGGTGGAGGCGACGATGACCGGCCGCCCCGGTGGCTCCGCGCGCACCAGCTGGCGGATCAGCTCATCCGCGGTGACGCCCGGCTTGGAGAACAGCACCCGCACCCCGCGCGGGGGCGCGAGCAGCACGGGGGCAGCCAGTTCGGCCCCGTCGAAGACGCAGGTGACTTCGGCGCCGGTCTGCGCGGCGAGCTGAGAGAGCTGTCCCAGCAGCCGCAGCCGCTGCTTCTCCAGGGGCATCTGCGGATAGCCGGTCTTGGTGACGTTGTAGCCGTCGACGACCAGATGCGCCTGCGGGAGCGCGAGCAACTGGTCGAGGATCGCCGGGTCGTTCTCGGACAGCGCGCGGGCCGCGATGTCCTTCGGCGTCATCCGCCCCGGCTCGACCGCGTCCACGGTCTCGGCGGGCCGTACGGAAACCGGTGGCAGCGCCAGTTCCCGCCGCAGCCCCTGGGCCGCGTCCAGCACGGTGTCCAGGAGCAGCCGTACCCGCATGTCCTCGACACTGCGGCCCTCGCGCGCCGCCCTGCGGGTGGCCTCCAGAGTGGCCTCCGCCTCGCTGAGGCGCGCCTTGAGCCGTCTGCTCTCGCTCTCGGCTGCGGACAGCTGCGTCTGCCCCTCCCCGCGCACGGCCTCGATCTCGCCCCGGGCCTTGCGCAGCGCGGCCTCGCCGCGCTTGACGTCACTGAGGGCGGCACGCAGTTTGCGGTGAAGCGATTCGGCATCCCTGCGCGAGGACTCCAGCTCCGCGCGCAGCCGTTCGGTCTCGGCGCGGGTGTGTTCGCGGGCCGCCGCCAGTTCGGCGCGCAGTCGCTCCAGTTCGGCCCGGCTCTCGTCGTCGGCGCGCTCGGCGTCCGCGCGCTGGGCCTCCTCGCCCGCGGCGGTCACCAGCTTCACCCAGCCCACGGGGCGCAGCACATAGGCGGCCGCGGCCACATCGAGCGGGTCCGCGGCCGGGGGCGGTGAACCGGAGTCCAGGGCTCCGGCCAGCTCCGGCTGGGCCTCCCTGAGCTTCTCCGCGATACGCTGCCGGAACAGACCGTCCGCCTCCAGGCCCGCCGCCATGGCGTTGCCGGCGAACTTGGCCCGGCGGCTCGGGGTGAACCGGGCATACTGCCGCAACTGCGCGGGCAGTTCGCTGAGGGTCAGCCCACCGAAGCCGTCGGACACGATCTGTACGACGCGGCGCCTGACACCGTCGGGCAGCGGACGGTCGAGCACCTCAGCGGTGCCGTCGGCCGGCTCCCCGCCTGCGGTCTCCACCATCCGTCACCCCACCATCCGTGCGGGGCCGTCTCCCTCAGGAGCCGGCACCCGGCCTGTCCACGAGTTCCACCTGGTCCACCGCGTTGCACCAGCGGCAACGCACCGATTCGATGGTCTCACTGACCACCTCACGCTCTTCCACCTTGGGCTCACCGCCCAGATCCAGGTGCATGTACTCGACGACCTTGGACGAGCGCGTGACGTCGAAGCGGGTGAGGTTGCCGCACAGCGTGCAGCGCCAGCGGGTCGTCTCCGTCGGCAGAGGAACCGTCATCGTGGCTGCTCTTCCTTCTTCCAGTCTCCGTGATGCGCCAGCTTCCCTGGAGCGTGTGGCTCGTAACCCTACGGCCTGCCGGGTACCCCTCGCCCGCCCGTATCGCGCGGCGAGGCGCTCTGTACCGGTCGGTCCCCTTACGCCATGCTCTGTTCCATGATCAGCACATGGAGCAGGGCGGTCACCGGAGCCCTGCGGGGACATCCGTCGCCGGTGACATACGGGCTGATCGCCCTGTGCTGTCTGATCTTCATCATGAGCCCGGTCTCCGGACTGAACCGGGTGTACGGCACCGGGGAGGCACTGCTGGAGGCACAGCGGGCCTACTTCGCCCGCTGGGGCGTGGTGCCCGCGGAACTGTTCACGGGAGCCCCACGGGCTGCGCTCACCCCCGCGACGGCGCTGTTCGTGCACGGCAGCTGGGTGCATCTGCTGGGGAACATGCTCTTCCTCTACGTCTTCGGGGCGATGGCGGAGGAACGGATGGGCCACCTGGAGTTCGCGCTGTTCTACCTGGGCTGCGGCTGCCTGGCACTGCTCGGGTACGCGGCGGCCAACGCCGCGTCCGCGCGGACGCTGGTCGGGGCGTCCGGGGCGATCTCCGCGGTGCTCGGCGCGTTCCTGTTCCTCTTCCCCAAGGCCAGGGTGACCAGTCTCTTCCCGTTCCTCTTCTTCCTACCGCTGCGGTTCCCCGCCTGGGTGGTACTGCCCTTCTGGGCGGCCCTCCAGTGGATGGCGGCGAACCGGGCGGCCGAGGGTCCGGGTGTCGCCTACCTCGCCCATCTGATCGGCTTCAGCCTGGGCTTCGTCTACGCGGGGTTGCGCTACGGACGTAAGAGTAGGGTGAAGGCGCCAGTCCAGGCCGCCCCCGAGGGAGAACACCAGCCGTGATCACCGCGATCGTGCTCATCAAGACCAGCGTGGACCGGATTCCCGAGATCGCCGAGTCGATCGCGGCGCTGGACTCCGTCAGTGAGGTGTTCTCGGTGACCGGGACGTACGACCTCGTCGCGATGGTGCGGGTGAAGGCGCACGATGACCTGGCGGACGTCATTCCGGGGCGGATCAGCAAGATTCCGGGGGTGCTGGGTACCGATACGCACGTCGCGTTCCGTACGTACTCCCAGCACGACCTTGAGGCGGCGTTCGCCATCGGCCTGGACAACTAGCCACTCCACGAGGGGGTGTGGCCGCCTCTGCGCAGTTCCCCGCGCCCCTGTCAAACTCGCTTCGGTACGTCGTCACCTGCGGGCGCGTGGTGGTTTTTCGCGCAGTTCCCCGCGCCCCTGTCGAACCCGCTCCGGTACGTCGTCGCCTGCGGGTCCGCGGTGGGCATTCGCGCAGTTCCCCGCGCCCCTGTCGAACCCGCTCCGGCGCGTCGACTCCCGCGGGTCCGCGGTGGGCTTTCGCGCGGTTCCCGGCACGTCTGGCCCGCAGGCAACGACGCACGAAAAGTGCGCGTTGCCAGGGGCGCGGGGAACTGCGCGAATGCCCACCGCGAACCCGCAGACTGCGACGCACCGCCAGGACGGGCATATAGGGGCGCGGGGAACTGCGCGAAAAACCACCACCCACCCGCACACGGCGACGCACCGCAGCCACGGGCCCGCAGGGTGCGGCGCGTACCGCCGGCGGGGCGAGATCGTGGTGCCGTCGCGGCTAGCGGACGAGGACGCAGCGCCCCGACTCCGTGCGGTACGTCCACTTCGCACCGCTGCGCACCAGCTCCGCAACCGCGCGGATGAAGCGGTCCACATGCTCCTCGGGAGTACCCGCACCGAAGCTCACCCGGATCGCCGCCTCGGCCGAGGCACCGCACTCGCCCTGCGCCCGCCGGTCACCCCCCAGCAGCACCCGCACCAAGGGATGCGCGCAGAACAGGCCGTCGCGGACGCCGATGCCGTACTCCGCGGACAGCGCCGCGGCGAAGTGGGAGCTGTTCCAGTCCTCGACCACGAAGGAGATCACGCCCACGCGCGGCGCGTCCTCACCGAAGAGGGAGAGCACCCTGACGCCGGGGACCTCCGCGAGCCCCTCCCTCACCCTGCGGATCAGGTGCTGCTCGCGGTCGACCAGCGCCTCGAAGCCCGCCTCGGTGAGGGCCTTGCAGGCGGAGGCGATGGAGTAGGCGCCGATCACGTTCGGTGAGCCCGCCTCGTGCCGGGCGACGCTCTCGTGCCACTCCACGTCCACGCCTCCGTCGGCGCGCCGGGCGACCTTGCGGCTGGCACCGCCGCCCGCGAGGTACGGCCCGGCTTCGCGCAGCCAGTCGGCGCGGCCGGCCAGGACGCCCGAGCCGAAGGGGGCGTACAGCTTGTGGCCGGAGAAGGCGACCCAGTCCACGCCGAGGTCCCGGACCGAGACGGGGTGGTGGGGTGCCAGCTGGGCGGCGTCCAGGACGATACGGGCGCCGTGGGCATGGGCGGCCCGGGCCAGCTCGCGTACGGGCCACAGCTCGCCGGTGACGTTGGAGGCGCCGGTGACGCAGACCAGGGCCGGGCTGTCGTGCGGGTCGCGGTCTCCGAGGGCGCGTTCCAGGGTCCGTACGGCCTGCTCCGGGCTGCGCGGGGCGTCCAGGACGGTGACATGGGTGTCCTGCCACGGCAGCAGTGCGGCGTGGTGCTCGGTCTCGAAGACGAAGACCTGGCAGCCGGCGGGGAGGGCAGTGGCGAGAAGGTTCAGGGAGTCCGTGGTCGACCGGGTGAAGACCACCTGGTCGTCGGGGCGGCAGTCGAGGAACTCCGCCACGGTCGTGCGGGCGTTCTCGAAGAGGTCGGTGGACAGCTGGGACAGGTATCCGGCGCCGCGGTGGACGCTGCCGTAGTACGGCGCGTATGCCGCCACGTCGTCCCAGACCCGCTGGAGCGCCGGGGCGCTGGCCGCGTAGTCAAGGGCGGCGTAGGAGACCTCGCCGCCGGTGACGAGCGGTACGGTGACATCCCGGCCCAGAACGGGCAGCGGGGCACAAACGGACTGGGCGACGGCAACGGTGGAGACAGACATGGGTGCACTCCCGTGAAGGCATGGGGCCGCCGTGCCGGACAGCGCGCACGCGGCTGCGTCAACGGCACGGGGAAAGGTGAGAAGAAGGGGATGCGGAGGCGGGGCTCTGCGGCCCTAGCGCATTCGCTTCATCACGGGAGGCTCCCTCGAACGACCAGGACCCCTGGTGACGCGAGGGGTCCGCGCTTGCCGCAGACCTCGCTGCCTGCGGCCTGGTCCTCACCCGGGGCACCCCGCCACGGACGGAGGGTTGCCGGACAGCCGGCCGGGGCCGAATGGCTGTCGCTCATGACCTGTGAAGGACGCTACGGGAGGTGATCGGCCGCCCGCAACTTCTGTCCGGATGGCGGGACCGCCGGGACACCGGGGGAACCGGTGTCCCGGCGCGCGCCGGCGCCCGCTACGCGTTGCTCGCGGCCACCCAGCGTTCCAGGGTCCGCCGGGCGGCCCCCGAGTCGATCGACTCCGCGGCCTTTCGCATGCCCGCCCGGATCTGGTCCGCCAGCGGGCCGTCACCCGGCTCCAAGGCCACCAGGGCAGCCGCGGAGTTCAGCAGTACGGCGTCTCGGACCGCGCCCGTCTCGCCGTCGAGCAGGCGCCTGGCGACCTCGGCGTTGTAGGCGGCGTCGGCGCCCCGCAACGCCTCGACGGGCACGAGTTCGAGGCCGACGTCCCGGGGGTCGAAGGACTCCTCGGAGACCTTGCCGTCGCGCACCACCCACACCCGGGAGGTGGCGGTCGTCGTCAGCTCGTCCATTCCGTCGTCGCCCCGGAAGACCAGGGAGGAGTTGCCGCGTTCCGCGAAGACTCCCGCGACGATCGGCGCCATTCTTGGGTCGGCGACACCCACCGCCTGTGCCTTCACCTTCGCCGGGTTCGTCAGCGGCCCCAGGGCGTTGAACGTCGTACGGATGCCCAGCTGTCCGCGTGCAGCGGCCACATGCCGCAGCGCGGGGTGGAACTTCACCGCGAAGCAGAAGGTGATCCCGGCCTCCTCCGCGACCTCCGCCACCCGCTGCTGCGTCAGCTCCAGATTGACCCCGAGCTTCTCCAGCACGTCCGAGGACCCGGACGCGGAGGACGCGGCCCGGTTGCCGTGCTTGACGACCTTCGCGCCCGTGCCTGCCACCACGATCGAGGACATGGTGGAGATGTTCACCGTCTTCGCGCCGTCGCCGCCCGTGCCGACGATGTCGACGGTCGCTCCGGGCACCTCGATGACGTTCGCGTGCTCGTACATCGCGCGGACGAGCCCGGTGATCTCCTCGACCGTCTCGCCCTTCGCGCGCAGGGCCACCATGAACCCGGCGATCTGCGCGTCCGTGGCCTCGCCGCGCATGATGCGGTCCATGGCCCAGGCCGTGTCGTCCGCGCTCTGGTCGCGGCCCTCCAGCAGACCGTTCAGCACCTGGGGCCAGGAACGGGCCGCCGCGGTGTTGCCTCCAGCGGGGGTCACAGCGCTCATAGGCCGCTCCTGGGTCGGTGTCCCCCGGCGGGGACGAAGGTGTCGAACAGGTTCCACCCTATCCAGCGGCCGGGCACGGCGAAGGGCCCCGCCCAAGTACTGGACGGGGCCCTTCGACCGTGGCGTGGTGTGTGCAGCGATCAGTGGTGGCCGTGGCCGCTCGTGATCTCCTTGTACTCCTCGACCGTCGGCTTGGGGATCTGGTTGGTGTCCCCGTAGTAGCCGAAGCTGAGCTTGGCGCGCAGCTTCTCCGAGGCCTTGATCTTCCGCTCGACGCCGTTCGCGTCGACCGTCGGGCCGATCTCGGCCGGCTTGTACTGCTCGTGCGCCGTGAGCGTGTGGAGAGCCTCCTGGCTCAGCGGCTCGTGGACCTCGATGAACTCACCGTGCGGCAGCCGCTTGATGATGCCCGACTCGCGGCCGTGCAGCACCTTGTCGCGGTCGCGGCGCTGGAGACCCAGGCAGATCCGCTTGGTGGCGACGAACACGAGGACCGGCACCACGAAGAAGGCGATGCGGACGAACCAGGTGATCGCGTTGATCGACAGGTGGAAGTGCGTGGCCCAGATGTCGTTGCCGCCGCCCAGGAGCAGGACGAAGTACCAGGAGATCCACGCGGCACCGAACGCCGTACGCGTCGGGGCGTTGCGCGGGCGGTCCAGGATGTGGTGCTCGCGCTTGTCCCCGGTGATCCAGGACTCGATGAAGGGGTAGACGCCCATGACCACGAGGACCAGCGGGAAGATCATCAGCGGGATGAACACGCCCAGGACGAGCGTGTGGCCCCAGACGTTGATCTCCCAGCCCGGCATCGTACGGATCAGGCCCTCGGAGAAGCCCATGTACCAGTCGGGCTGGGCGCCCGTGGACACCTGGTCCGGACGGTAGGGACCGAAGACCCAGATCGGGTTGATGGTGGCGATCGCCGCGACGGCCGAGATGACACCGAAGACCAGGAAGAAGAAGCCTCCGGCCTTGGCCATGTAGACCGGGAGCAGCGGCATGCCGACGACGTTGTTGTTCGTCTTTCCGGGGCCCGCGAACTGCGTGTGCTTGTGGTAGAAGACCAGGATCAGGTGGCCCACCATCAGGCCGAGCATGATGCCCGGCAGCAGCAGGATGTGGATCGAGTAGAAGCGGGCCACGAAGTCGCCGCCCGGGAACTGCCCGCCGAAGAGGAAGAACGACAGGTAGGTACCGACGATCGGCACCGACAGGATCGCGCCCTCCATGAAGCGGACACCGGTGCCGGAGAGCAGGTCGTCCGGGAGCGAGTAACCGGTGAAGCCGGTGAACATGCCGAGGACGAACAGCAGGAAGCCGAACAGCCAGTTGATCTCACGCGGCTTGCGGAACGCGCCCGTGAAGAACACGCGCATCATGTGCACGAACATGCCGGCGAGGAAGATCAGCGCCGCCCAGTGGTGGATCTGCCGGAGGAGCAGACCGCCACGCACCTCGAAGCTGATGTGCATCGTGGAGTTGAAGGCCTCGCTCATCCGCTGGCCCTGCAACGGCACGTAACTGCCGTGGTACACCACCTCGTTCATCGAGGGGTGGAAGAACAGGGTCAGGTACACACCCGTGAGGATGATGATGAGGAAGCTGTAGAGGCAGACCTCGCCCAGCATGAACGACCAGTGGTCGGGGAAGATCTTGCGCATGTTGGACTTGGCCAGGGAGTAGATCCCCAGGCGGCCGTCGGCCCAGTCCGCGATGCGCTCGCCGGCCGGTGCCCGTCCGCGCGTGTCGCCCCCCGCGCCGGCAGAGGGCGCGCTCGAGTGGTTCGGTGTAGTTGTCATCCGCGCTCCCAGAAAGCAGGACCGACGGGCTCTTCGAAGTCGCCGAGCGCCTCGAGGTAACCGTCCGAGTTGACGCCGATCCGCAGCTGCGGCAGGGCGTGACCGGCCGGGCCGAAGATGACCCGGGCACCGTCGGAGAGGTCGAAGGTGGACTGGTGGCACGGGCAGAGGACGTGGTGCGTCTGCTGCTCGTACAGGGAGATCGGGCAACCGACGTGGGTGCAGATCTTCGAGTAGGCCACGATGCCCTCGTGGGACCACGCGAGTTCCTGCTTGTCCTTGATGTTCTCCGGCTGGAGCCGGACGATCATCAGGGCCGCCTTGGCGATCTCCGTCTGGAAGTCCTCGTCGTCCTCCTTCAGGCCCTCGGGCATGGCGAAGGTGAGCGAACCGACCGCGACGTCCGAGGGACGCAGCGGCTCGTTCGTGTTCATGTTGACGAGGAGCTTGCCCTTGGACCACATGGTGTGGCGCAGGCTCGTGCCGGGCTTCGGGCCGAGGCCGCCCAGCGGCAGGATGAGGCTGAGCGGGAACAGGGCCAGCGCGCCGAACATGGTGGTGCGGATCAGCTTGCGACGGCCGAGCGCGGACTCGTGGGCGCCCTGCTTGAAGTCGGCGAGGACCTTCGCCTTGACCTCGGGCGACGCCTCGATCGGGTGACGCTCGTCGGCGACCTCCGCGTCGGACATCAGGGTGCGGGCCCAGTGGACCGCGCCCGCGCCGATCGAGAACAGCGCGACGGCCAGCGTCAGGCCCAGCGCGAAGTTCATCGCACTGATGTGCCCGATCGGGAAGACGAAGATCGACTTGTCGTTCGGGATCGCGAAGTACGAGGCGATGAAGCCGATGGTGGCCAGCATCGACAGCGTGAACAGCAGGGCGACCGTGCGCTCGGAACGCTTGGCGGCCCGCTCGTCGATGTCCTGGATGCGGTGCTCATGGGGCGGCAGACCGGGGTCGGCGAACGGGTTCTCCTCGTCCGCCACCGTCACCGCGCCGTGCGCGTGCGCGTGGTCCTGCTCAGCGGGCAGGTTCTCTTCTGGAATGTCTTGGCTACTCATGACTTCTTGGCCTTTGCGGTCCGAGCGGCGACCCAGACGGCAACCGCGATCAAGGCGCCCAGTCCGAAGATCCAGGCGAACAGACCCTCGGAGACCGGTCCGAGACCACCCAGGTCAAGACCGCCCGGGCTCTCGGTCTGGCTGCCGTTGACTGCCTTGATGTACGCGACGACGTCCTTCTTCTCCTGCTGCGGCAGCGTGGTGTCGGGGAAGGAGGGCATGTTCTGCGGGCCCGTCTGCATGGCCTCGTAGATGTGCTTCGGGGCGACGCCCTCCAGGCTCGGCGCGTACTTGCCGTGTGTCAGCGCACCACCCGCGGCGGCGGAGTTGTGGCACTGGGAGCAGTCGGTGCGGAAGATCTCACCACCGCGGGCGATGTCGGCGCCCGACGGGTCGTAGTCGTTCTTCGTCGGCACGGCGGGACCGGCACCGAGGGAGGAGATGTACGCGGCGAGCTGGTCGATCTGGGCCTGCGAATAGATGTTCTTCTTCGCCGGCACCTGGGCGCCCTCGGAGGTGGCGGCGGGCATACGGCCGGTGCCGACCTGGAAGTCGACGGCCGCCGCGCCCACACCCACGAGGCTCGGGCCGTTATGGGAGCCCTGACCGCTGTCGCCGTGGCAGCTGGCACAGCCCACCTGGTAGAGCTTCTTGCCCTCTTCGATGGCGAGGGACTGGGCGGTGTCATCGGCCTGCGCCTTCTCGGCGGGCGCGAACGCGGCGTACAGCCCCCCGGAGACCGTCAGCGCGATGAGTAGGACGACGAGCGCCGCCAGGGGGTGGCGTCGTCGTGCGGAGAGCTTTTTCACGGATTACCCCGGTGTCAGGATCTTCTGCGTCGATGCTTCAGGGATGTGGATCGGGTTCGTCGCCGGAGACCGGTCCTCACGCGCGGGTGAGGCGGCTCCGCCGGGACGGCGGCCGATTACCGGATCAGGTAGATCGTGGCGAAGAGGCCGATCCACACGACATCGACGAAGTGCCAGTAGTAGGACACGACGATGGCGGCGGTCGCCTGCTCGTGAGTGAACCTCCGCGCCGCGTAGGTACGGCCGAGGACCAGCAGGAAGGCGATGAGACCGCCCGTCACGTGCAGGCCGTGGAAGCCGGTGGTCAGGTAGAACACCGAGCCGTACGGGTCGGAGGACAGCGACAGGCCGTCCTTCGTGACCAGCTCCGTGTACTCGAAGATCTGACCGCCGACAAAGATCGCACCCATGATGAAGGTGACGATGAACCAGCCCCGGAGCTTCTTCACGTCACCGCGCTCGGCCGCGAACACGCCGAGCTGGCAGGTAAGCGAGGAGAGCACCAGGATCGTGGTGTTGGTCGCCGAGAACGGAAGGTTGAGATGGCCGGCCATCTCCTTCCAGTGCGTCGGACCCGTCACCGATCGCAGGGTGAAGTACATCGCGAAGAGGGCCGCGAAGAACATCAGCTCGGAACTCAGCCAGATGATGGTTCCGACGCTGGTGAGGTTCGGCCGGTTGACCGACGGGTGCGCGTGCCCGGTTTCTACTGTCGTTGCTGTCGCCACGACCGACATTATGTCGGTCCCTTATCCCGCCCTCACCCCGGGGGGTGCCGTTCGGAGTGTCCGCAGCGTGTGTACTGCCCGGATGGCCCATCGAAGGCGTGCCCGAACCGGTGTTGAGCACAAGTTCAAGGGAGTAGCATCCGCCCCGACGGTTCCGTTCCGTACGACGCCGACGTCCCGGAGGAAGCATGCAGACGACCGCCACGGTGCTGGTCTACAGCGACGACTCCCACACCCGCGAGCAGGTGCGGCTCGCCGCCGGGCGCAGGCCGGCCCCGGATGCGCCTGAGCTGCGCTTCGTGGAGTGTGCGACGCCGGACGCCGTCCTCAAGGAGCTGGACCGTGGCGGCATCGACGTGTGCGTGCTGGACGGCGAGGCCGTGCCGATGGGCGGAATGGGGGTGTGCCGGCAGGTGAAGGACGAGGTGTTCAACTGCCCGCCGGTGCTGGTGCTGATCGCTCGGCCGCAGGATGCGTGGCTGGCTACATGGAGTCGCGCTGATTCGGCCGTGGCTCTGCCGGTGGAGCCGGTGGAGTTCGCGGGTGCCCTGGCCGCGCTGCTGCGGCGCCGGGCCCTGCAGGGCGTTTAGCGCGCCGCCCTTGAGGGGAGGGGCGCGTCGTGGGCTCCGGGCGCGTCGTGGGTTTCGCGCAGTCCCCCGCGCCCCTGGCGGGGCGCGGTACACCCGGCGCTACACCGACTCCGGGCGTAGTCTCGCGCTGTTCTCGGGGCCCTGGCCGTTGCTCGTGGCGGTGGTCAGGGCGCTGCCCTGCTGCCACTTGGACCAGTCGACGTTCCAGTCGCCGAAGCCGTTGCCGAAGGGTTCCATCTGCTTGCCGTAGGAGTTGACGACCTTCACGATGTCGCCGACCTTCACGGTGTTGAAGAACCACCGGGCGTAGGCGTTGCTCATTCCGGTGCAGCCGTGGCTGACGTTGGCGTACCCCTGGCTTCCGACCGACCAGGGCGCCGCGTGGACGTACTCGCCGCTCCAGGTCACCCGGGCGGCCCAGTAGACGTTCAGGTCGAAGGAGTCGCTGGAGCTCGCGGAGATGCCGATGGTGGTTCCGCGCATACGTACGACGTACGCCTTGCCCAGGATGACCTTGACGCCGTTGCGCGTGTCGTAGCCGCGTCTGCCGGTGGTGATGGGGATGCGGTTGATGACGTCGTCGTTCTTGTAGACCGTCATCTCGTGCGAACCGGCGTCCGTGATGGCCACGACGCGGTCGCTCGTGGTCAGCTTCAGGGGCTTCGTCTTGCCGCCCCAGAGGCGGTCGGCGACCTTCACGCCGGCGAGGTTGCTGTGGACGTTGATGGTGGTGTGGACGGGCCAGTAGTCCTTGGGGCGGTAGTGCAGTGTCTTGTCGTCGACCCAGTACCACGAGCCCTCGACGGCGGGTGTGGAGTCCACCTTGAGGGCCCGCTCGACTATCGCCCGTTGCGGCCTGTCCTTGACGGGCTGGCTGAGCGTCGCGGTCACGGGTTCGCCGACGCCGTACGTGCCCGCGTCGGGGCTGAAGGCGACGTCCAGCGTCTTGTTCTTCTTCGGGGTGCCGGTGTCGAACTCGATGACCTTGCGGCCGGGTGCACCGTCCTCGTCCTCGGTGCTGACGTGCACCGTGTAGTGGGTTCCGGCGGCCAGGGGCGAGGTGCTGTGCCAGCGGCTGCCGTCGGCGGACAGTTCACCGGCCACGTAGCGTCCTTGGGCGTCCGTGGCCGTGACATCCGTGATGACTCCGTCGTCGCCCTCTGCGGTGATCTCCAGGGGCTTGTCGGGGTCGACCTTCTTGGCGTTGTCATCGGAGGCGTTGTAGGCGATCTGGTCCGCCGCGTCGTACGGCTTCGCCGACAGCGGGTTCCCGTCGGTCCCGCAGGCGGTCAGGCCGGCGCCGAGGGCGGTCACCAGCAGGGTGCAGCCGGCGACCGTACGGGGTCGCGGGCGCGCGCTCCGGAAGAACACTGTGTGGCTCATGACCTCAACGTATGGAGGCCTGTCAACTATGGCGCGCCGAGGACTCCGTGCGGGGGATCAAGGGCGTGGCAAAAGAGGGAGCCCGGCACTCCTGACGGAGTGTCGGGCTCCCGAAGAGCGTCGCTCTTGTTACTGGGTGCGGTTCTCACCGCGGTAGTACTCGAAGACCCAGCCCCACAGGCCGATCATGATCAACGGGGCCGAGAAGTACAGCAGCCACCAGCCGATCGCGATCGCCAGGAAGGCCAGCGCGCCACCGACGCCGAGGGCGAGCGGCTGCCAGCTGTGCGGGCTGAAGAAGCCGATCTCACCGGAGTCGTCCGCGACGTCGGCCTCCTTGTTGTCCTGGGCACCCGTGTCGACCCGCCGGGCCGTGAAGGCCAGGTAGTAGCCGATCATGATGCTCAGGCCGAAGGCCAGGAAGAGTGCCGTGGTGCCGGCCGGCTCCTTCGACCACACGCCATAGATGATGGCCATGACGAGGATGAAGACGGCCAGCCAGATGAACATCTTGCCCTGGATCTTCACTTACCGGCCTCCTTGCCACCGGAGACGGCCTTGCTGCCCGCGCCGGCGTGCTCGAGTTCGAGCGCGGCGATCTCCGGGTGGTGCAGGTCGAAGGCCGGGGATTCTGAACGGATCCGCGGCAGGGTGAGGAAGTTGTGCCGCGGGGGCGGGCAGGACGTCGCCCATTCGAGCGAACGGCCGTAGCCCCACGGGTCGTCGACCTCGACCTTCTTGCCGTACTTGGCCGTCTTCCACACGTTGTAGAGGAACGGCAGTATCGACAGACCGAGCAGGAACGAGCAGATCGACGAGATCGTGTTCAGAGTGGTGAAGCCGTCGGCCGCGAGATAGTCCGCGTAACGACGCGGCATGCCCTCGGCACCGAGCCAGTGCTGCACCAGGAACGTGCCGTGGAAGCCGATGAACAGCGTCCAGAAGGTGATCTTGCCGAGGCGCTCGTCCAGCATCTTGCCCGTCATCTTCGGCCACCAGAAGTGGAAGCCGGAGAACATCGCGAAGACGACCGTACCGAACACCACGTAGTGGAAGTGCGCCACCACGAAGTACGAGTCAGAGACGTGGAAGTCCATCGGCGGCGAGGCCAGGATGACGCCGGTCAGACCACCGAAGGTGAAGGTGATCAGGAAGCCGGTCGCCCAGAGCATCGGTGTCTCGAAGGACAGCGAGCCCTTCCACATCGTTCCGATCCAGTTGAAGAACTTCACGCCGGTGGGTACGGCGATGAGGAACGTCATGAAGGAGAAGAACGGGAGCAGCACGCCGCCGGTGACGTACATGTGGTGGGCCCACACGGTCACGGAGAGGCCGGCGATGCCGATGGTGGCGCCGATCAGGCCCATGTAGCCGAACATCGGCTTACGGCTGAAGACCGGGATGACCTCGGAGATGATGCCGAAGAACGGTAGCGCGATGATGTACACCTCTGGGTGGCCGAAGAACCAGAAGAGGTGTTGCCATAGCAAAGCGCCGCCGTTTGCCGCGTCGAAGACATGGGCACCGAACTTGCGGTCCGCCTCCAGGGCGAACAGCGCGGCGGCCAGGACCGGGAAGGCCAGCAGGACGAGCACCGCGGTCAGCAGCACGTTCCACACGAAGATCGGCATGCGGAACATGGTCATGCCGGGCGCGCGCATGCAGATGATCGTGGTGATGAAGTTGACCGCGCCGAGGATCGTGCCGAAGCCGGAGAAGGCCAGACCCATGATCCACATGTCGGAGCCGATGCCCGGCGAGCGAACCGCGTCCGACAGCGGGCTGTAGGCGAACCAGCCGAAGTCGGCCGCGCCCTGCGGGGTGAGGAAGCCGCCGACCGCGATGGTCGAGCCGAACAGGTAGAGCCAGTAGGCGAACATGTTCAGCCGCGGGAACGCCACGTCGGGCGCGCCGATCTGCAGCGGCATGATCCAGTTCGTGAAGCCGGCGAACAGCGGCGTCGCGAACATCAGCAGCATGATCGTGCCGTGCATCGTGAACGCCTGGTTGAACTGCTCGTTCGACATGATCTGCAGGCCCGGACGGGCCAGCTCGGCACGCATGAGCAGAGCCATGACGCCGCCGATGAGGAAGAACGCGAACGACGTGACCAGATACAGCGTGCCGATCGTCTTGTGGTCGGTGGTGGTCAGCCACTTGACGACGACATTGCCGGGTTGCCTGCGCCGGACCGGCAGCTCGTTCTCGTACGAGTCCTCAGCTGCGGCGGCACCCTGGGGTTCGTTGAGGATGCTCACAGGTTGTTCGTCTCCCGGTTCTTCTCGTGGCCCGTCTGCGCGATGCCGGCGGGAATGTAACCGGTCTGCCCCTTCTTGGCGAGGTCCTTGAGGTG
Organism: Streptomyces sp. NPDC047022; assembly: GCF_040644155.1. Lineage (NCBI taxonomy): Bacteria > Bacillati > Actinomycetota > Actinomycetes > Kitasatosporales > Streptomycetaceae > Streptomyces > Streptomyces sp. NPDC047022. Next base: position 352,681 of record NZ_JBEYVV010000001.1, read on the forward strand.
CTGCTCGTAGCGGTCGGGGGAGACGACCTTCACGTTGAACAGCATCCGGGAGTGGTCGACGCCGCACAGCTCGGCGCACTTGCCCCTGAAGGTGCCCTCCTGGTTGGGAGTCACCTGGAAGGAGTTGGTGTGGCCCGGGATGACGTCCATCTTCATCAGGAACGGCACCACCCAGAAGGAGTGGATGACGTCACGTGAGGTGAGGACGAAACGAACCGTCTTGCCCTTGGGGAGCCAGAGCGTCGGGCCGGGCATGTTGTTCTGCGGGTTCCGCGTGGCGGGCGTGCCGAAGTCGTAGACGCCGCCGGCGTTCGCCGGGAAGTCGTTCTTGAACCGGTCCGGGATCGCGCTCAGGTTCGGATCGGTCTTCGCGTTTCCGGTGACGCCGGGAACCGGGGTCACATAGTTGAAGCCCCAGCTCCACTGGTACCCGACGACGTTGATGGTGACGTCGGGCTTCTTGGAGAGATCCAGAAGCTTCGACTCGTCACGGGCCGTGAAGTAGAAGAGCACCGAGACGATGACAAGCGGCACGACCGTGTACAGCGCCTCGATCGGCATGTTGTACCGGGTCTGCGGAGGAACCTCGACCTTGGTGCGGCTACGCCGGTGGAAGATGGTCGCCCACAGGATCAGGCCCCAGACCAGCACGCCAGTGGCGAGCGCAGCCGCCCACGAGCCCTGCCACAAGGAGAGGACCCGCGGAGCCTCATCTGTGACCGGGGTGGGCATGCCAAGGCGGGGGTAGTCCTTGTATGTGCAACCGGTGGCGGTCGCCAGGACCAGGCCCGCAGTCAGTGCCTGCAGCAGCTTCCGCCGCATCGGGCGCCGCGGCGAGCGGTCGGAGCCGTTGGGACTCACGTAGCGCCTTCCCGAGAGTCTCGCCCGCGCTGTACGGCTGCGGCCTTCTCGCTGGTAGGTCGCCGCCCTGCGTCGGGCAGGGGTTTGGATGTTTATGCGGACCAAACCCTACTGGACGCTATTTGGGGTCGCGCGGGGAGGGTGCTTAACGCGCCGCCGGTCACCCCGAAGGGGTGGAATGACCGCTTCTGGCCAGCATCTGACGGGGGCTTCGCACGCGTGTCCGAGGTAGGTGCGCCGCAGATCCGGTGCCTGCCCGATGCCTGTACGAGTGCTTGTACGAGCCGGGAGGTTCACAAGAGTTAGCGTTGCGGTGTGTCCTACTTCGACGCCGCCTCCGCGGCCCCCCTCCACCCCGTCGCACGTCAGGCGCTTACGGCCGCGCTCGATGAGGGATGGGCCGACCCCGCCCGGCTGTACCGCGAGGGGCGGCGGGCCCGGCTGCTGCTGGACGCGGCGCGCGAGGCGGCGGCCGAGGCGGCCGGCTGCCGTCCGGACGAGCTGGTGTTCACCTCGTCGGGCACCCGGGCCGTGCACTCCGGGATCGAGGGGGCCCTGGCGGGCCGCCGCCGGATGGGACGCCACCTGATCGTGTCAGCCGTCGAACATTCCTCGGTACTCCACTGGGCCGAGATCCTGGAGGCGGACGGCGGCACGGTCACCCGGGTACCGGTGTCCCGTGCGGGTGCGGTCACCCCCGGGGCGTACGAGGCCGCACTGCGCCCGGACACCGCACTGGCATGTCTGCAGTCGGCCAACCACGAGGTGGGCACGGTCCAGCCGGTGGCCGCGGTGGCGGACGTCTGTCGCGCTGCCGGGGTGCCGCTGCTGGTGGACGCGGCGCAGTCGCTGGGCTGGGGTCCGGTGGAGGGCGACTGGTCGGTGCTGACGGCCAGCGCCCACAAATGGGGCGGGCCTTCGGGGGTGGGGCTCCTCGTGGTGCGCAAGGGGGTGCGGTTCGCGCCTCAAGGGCCGCTGGACGAGCGGGAGTCGGGGCGGGCAGCCGGGTTCGAGAACATCCCGGCGATCGTGGCGGCGGCGGCCTCGCTGCGGGCGGTACGGGCCGAGGCCGCCGAGCAGGCGGTACGGCTGCGGGAGCTGACGGAGCGGATCCGGGCAAGGGTGCCGCAGCTGGTGCCCGATGTGGAGGTGGTGGGCGATCCGGCCGGACGGCTGCCCGGGATCGTCACCTTCTCCTGTCTCTATGTCGACGGGGAGAGCCTGCTGCACGAGCTGGACCGCGCGGGGTTCTCGGTGTCGTCCGGGTCGTCCTGCACGAGCAGCACGCTGACGCCGAGCCATGTGCTCAAGGCGATGGGGGTGCTCAGCGAGGGGAACATCCGGGTCTCGCTGCCGTACGCCACCCCGGCGGAGGAGGTCGAGCGGTTCCTGTCGGTACTGCCGGGTGTGGTGGCGGCGGTGCGGGAGAAACTGGGCGCGCCGTCCTCGCGTACCGTCGCGGGCGTGGACACGCCGGACGACGCTCTGGTCGTGGACGCGCTCGGCAAACGCTGCCCGATCCCCGTGATCGAGCTGGCGAAGGTCATCGGGGACGTGCCGGTGGGCGGCACGGTGCGGGTGCTCTCGGACGACGAGGCCGCGCGTCTGGACATTCCCGCGTGGTGCGAGATGCGGGAGCAGGAGTACGTGGGTGAGGAGCCGGCGGAACGGGGTTCGGCCTACGTGGTCCGCCGGCGCTCCTGAGGGTCTGCTGGAGCCGCGGCAGGCGACGTTCGCGCGACGGGGCGAACGCTGCCTGTTGCGGCACCAGGGTCTTTCGTCTGGATCAGGCCGGATCAGCCCGGTCTGATCCGGACGAGGGTCCTAGATCAGGTACCCCTTGACCTCCGCGGCGGCTTCGTCGCCGTACGCCTTGGTGAAGCGGTCCATGAAGTGGGCGCGGCGCAGCTGGTACTCCTGGGTGCCGAGCGTCTCGATGACCAGGGTCGCCAGCATGCAGCCGACCTGGGCGGCGCGCTCCAGCGGGACGCCCCAGGCGAGGCCCGACAGGAAGCCCGCGCGGAAGGCGTCGCCGACGCCCGTCGGGTCGACCTTGGCGGTCTCCTCGGGCACGCCGACCTCGATCGGGTCCTCGCCGGACCGCTCGATGCGCACGCCCCGGGAGCCCAGCGTGGTCACCCGGTGGCCGACCTTGCCCAGGATCTCGGAGTCGGACCAGCCGGTCTTGTTCTCGATGAGCCCCTTCTCGTATTCGTTGGAGAAGAGGTAGGTCGCCCCGTCCAGCAGTATCCGGATCTCGTCGCCGCTCATCCGGGCGATCTGCTGCGAGAAGTCGGCGGCGAACGGGATGGAGCGCGAGCGGCACTCCTCCGTGTGGCGCAGCATCGCCTCCGGGTCGTCGGCGCCGATGAGCACGAGGTCGAGGCCGCCCACCCGGTCGGCCACCGTCTTGAGCTCGATGAGGCGGGCCTCGCTCATGGCGCCCGTGTAGAAGGAGCCGATCTGGTTGTGGTCGCTGTCGGTGGTGCACACGAAGCGGGCCGTGTGCTGGGTCTCGGAGATACGCACGGAGTCCGTGTCCACCCCGTGCCGCTCCAGCCACGCCCGGTACTCGTCGAAGTCCGAGCCGGCCGCGCCCACCAGGACCGGCCCGGTGCCGAGCTGTCCCATTCCGAAGGCGATGTTCGCGCCCACTCCGCCACGGCGTACGTCGAGGCGGTCGACCAGGAAGGAGAGGGAGACCGTGTGCAGCTGGTCCGCGACGAGCTGGTCGGCGAAGCGACCAGGGAAGGTCATCAGGTGGTCGGTGGCGATGGAGCCGGTGACTGCGATACGCACGGCTAGGACACGCTCCTGCGGAGGAGGGGGATTGACAGTTCACGCTACCCGGTCCGCGCGGTCCGCTGAAGCAGGCAAAACTACCCGATAGTAGGCCTTTCCTGGTGTGCCTGGACGTGCCTACGGTTCCGTCATGACGAAGCTCGAGGCTGAAGCTACGGTTCCGGTCGACCTGGAGGGGGAGATGGCGTCACTGCGCGGTGACTGTGTGCGGATGGCTCCGCACTGGGCCGCGCCTGCTCGGTCCGCCCGGCGGGCGGTGTCGCCTTCGCGGATCCGGGGGGTTCGGGTGCCGGACGCTTCCGCGCGGCTGCTGGACGCGATGTCGGACTACGGCGACTGACGGTTCGCGCTGTCGGACTACGGCCACTGACGGTTCGCGCTGTCGGACTACGGCCACTGACGGTTCGCGCTGCGCGCGGCTGCCGGTGTAGGTCTTGACCTGCGGGTCCGTTGTCGACTTTTTGCGCAGTTCCCCGCGCCCCTGAAGGACGGGTGCGTCGTCGGCCGCCCGTGCGTGGTGGGTATTCGCGCAGTTCCCCGCGCCCCCAAAAAGCGGCTTCCCCGCGTCCCCAAAAAGACGTGTGGCTGGTTGTGTCTGCTCGGCGGGGCTGGTCGTGGTGTGGCCGTTTGTGGATAGGGGCACGGGGAACGGCGCGACAAGCCACGACGCGCCCGCAGGTGACAACGCACCTGAACCCGCGCGGAGCGCATACGCGAGGAACCGCGCGCCCCCTCCGTGCGTCACATCGCTGTCCCCAGTGTGGGGGAGGCTGTTGAGCCGAAGGAGCGATGCGGTGGACACCGAGCGAACCGACGACACGAGTGACGCCCCCGATACCCGGAGGAGCCTGAGGCGCTCCCCCGCGATCGTCGCCTCGGTCGCGGTCCTGCTCATCGGGGGCGGCGGCGCGTATGTCGCCGCGACCGCGTCCGCGGGACCGGGCGACGGCCGGGCACCGGGCGGGCACGGCACTCCCCCGGCGCTGGCCCTCGACGGCCACGGCGGCGCGCCCGGCATCGCGGTCGGCGAGCCGAACCCGTACGGCATGACGTACACCGCGCCGGGCGGCCTTCCCGACGGCCCGAAGACGGCACCGGTGTACTGGGCGACGGGCACGGTGACCAGGGACGAGGTGGCCCGGCTCGCCAGGGCGCTGGACGTGGCCGGCACACCGAGGCAGGTCGGCGGCACCTGGCAGGTGGGGGCGACGAAGGACGGCTCGTCGCCGAGTCTGCGGGTGAACGGGAGCGCGCCGGGCATGTGGACGTTCAGCTCCTACACGCCCGGCACCGACAACTGCGCCAGGGGCAAGCCCTGCGGCTCTGCGGGGTCGGGTGCGGTGAGTGAGGCGGCGGCCGAGAAGGCGGCGGCCGGAGTGCTCAAGGCGGTCGGCCAGGAGGACGCGAAACTGGACGCGTCGCAGCTCATGGACCAGGTGCGGGTGGTGAACGCCGCCCCCAGGGTGGGCGGGCTGCCGACGTACGGCTGGACGACCGGTCTGCAGATCAGCCCCCAGGGCAAGGTGATCGGCGGCAGCGGCAACCTCCTGACCCCGGCCAAGGGCGCCGTCTACCCCGTCATCAGCGCGAAGAAGGCGTTGAGCCTGATGAACGCCACGCCCGGGCGGTACAGCGGTGGTCGCATGGGCATCGGCGGCTGCGCCGCCCCCGTGCCGGTCAAGGACCGGGACGAGGCGCCCTGCAAGGCGTTCACCACGCCCCCGACGCAGACCTCCGCGACCGTGAAGGGCGCGGTGTTCGGGCTGGCCGCGCACTCGGTGGGCATGCGGCAGGTGCTGATTCCGTCGTGGCTGTACGAGGTGCGGTCCTCGGGGGCCGCTGACGACATCACGGTGACCCATCCGGCGATCGACCCGAAGTACCTGGCCACGCCGCAGCCGCCCGGGCAGCCGAGCCCCTCGGTCTCCGCCACGCACCAGGTGAAGGTCATGGGCTACACGGCCGAGGGCAAGGACCTCACCATCGCCTACGAGGGCGGGGTGTGCGCCGACTACGCGGCGTCCGCGAGGGAGGACTCCGGACGTGTGACGGTGACCGTCGCGGAGAAGCCCTGGCGGGGCAAGAACTGCATCATGATGGCGAGGATCTACCGCACGACGCTGCATCTGAAGGCGCCTCTCGGCGACCGCCAGGTGGTCGGTTCGGATGGAGCGGCGATCGCGCAGAAGACACCGGGCGGTCTGCCGAAGGCGCCTCCGGGCGGGGTGGAGACCCAGCACTCGCGGTGAGGTGAGACGGCACGCACGAAGGCGGCGTCCCCGTGTGGGGACGCCGCCTTCGTATACGCAGTTTTGTCTGCGCCGATCAGCTGAAGGAGTCGCCGCAGGCGCAGGAGCCCGTCGCGTTCGGGTTGTCGATCGTGAAGCCCTGCTTCTCGATGGTGTCGACGAAGTCGACGGTGGCGCCGCCCAGGTAGGGGGCGCTCATGCGGTCGGTGACGACCTTGACCCCGCCGAAGTCCTTCTCCACGTCGCCGTCGAGAGAACGCTCGTCGAAGAAGAGCTGGTAACGCAGGCCGGAGCAGCCGCCGGGCTGGACCGCGACACGCAGCGCCAGGTCGTCACGGCCTTCCTGGTCGAGCAGGGCCTTGACCTTGGCCGCGGCGGCGTCGGTCAGGATGATGCCGTCGGTGACGGTGCTGGTCTCGTCCTGTACGGACATCTACATCTCTCCCGGGTTGTACGGAGACTGCTTGCCGACGAGTGCAACCGGCGTGGCCACGGATTCATTCCGGGCCGGGCGCGTTTCTTCTCGCTCCCTCCACTCATGCTCGCATACGCGGCGGAACACGCACAGCAGCCTGTGGACAACCCCACGACACCCCCGTGACGGCCGGTCGTCACCCCGTCGACGGGCTGTGGGGGCGGCCGGGATTCACGTCACATCGACGCTATCGCCATCGTCAAACTGACGTGAACCGGTTATGATGGATAGCGTCAATTAGACGAAAAGGCTAGTCCCGATGTCCCGCCGACCCGTCCGAGGGTCGGCGAGCCGCAGAACAGAAAGGGTGCGTGTCGTGACCACCGCCCAGACCCAGGAGCTCGACGTACAGCCGACGCCCCTCGCCCTGCTGCTGCTCGGCCGTGAGGCCGACCCGAGGAGCGAACGGGGCGTCGAGTGCCCCGGCGACCTGCCCTCGCCGTCCGACCCGGACCTGGTGGAGCGTGCCCGCGCGGCGAAGGAGAAGCTCGGGAACAAGGTCTTCGTGCTGGGCCACCACTACCAGCGCGACGAGGTCATCCAGTTCGCGGACGTCACGGGCGACTCCTTCAAGCTGGCCCGGGACGCCGCGGCGCGGCCTGAGGCCGAGTACATCGTGTTCTGCGGCGTCCACTTCATGGCGGAGTCGGCGGACATCCTGACGACCGACGACCAGAAGGTGGTCCTGCCGGACCTGGCCGCGGGCTGCTCCATGGCCGACATGGCCACGGCCGAGCAGGTCGCCGAGTGCTGGGACGTGCTGACCGAGGCGGGCATCGCCGAACAGGTCGTACCGGTCTCGTACATGAACTCGTCCGCGGACATCAAGGCGTTCACCGGCAAGCACGGCGGCACGATCTGCACATCGTCGAACGCGAAGCGCGCCCTGGAGTGGGCCTTCCAGCAGGGTGAGAAGGTCCTGTTCCTGCCGGACCAGCACCTCGGCCGCAACACGGCCGTGCGGGACATGGGCATGTCGCTGGACGACTGCGTCGTCTACAACCCGCACAAGCCGAACGGCGGTCTGACGGCCGAGGAATTGCGTGCCGCGAAGATGATCCTTTGGCGGGGTCACTGCTCGGTGCACGGCCGCTTCAGCCTCGACTCGGTCAACGATGTGCGCGAGCGCATTCCCGGAGTGAACGTGCTGGTCCACCCCGAGTGCAAGCACGAGGTCGTGGCCGCCGCGGACTACGTCGGTTCGACCGAGTACATCATCAAGGCGCTGGAGGCGGCTCCGGCGGGCTCCAAGTGGGCCATCGGGACGGAGCTGAACCTCGTACGCCGGCTGGCGAACCGTTTCGCTCCGGAGGACAAGGAGATCGTCTTCCTCGACAAGACGGTCTGCTTCTGCTCGACCATGAACCGCATCGACCTGCCGCACCTGGTGTGGGCGCTCGAATCGCTGGCCGAGGGGAACCTGGTCAATCGCATCGAGGTGGACAAGGAGACCGAGGCGTTCGCGAAGCTGGCGCTGGAGCGGATGCTCGCGCTTCCGTAGCGCTTGCCGCGCGGGGGGGGGCGGGGAGGGGTTTGCGCAGTTCCCCGCGCCCCTGCATGGCGAGGTGCGTCGTCGGCTGCGGGGTCGTGGGGGGATTCGCGCAGTTCCCCGCGTCGCTGTCCAGCCGTGGTGGGCGACGGTGAAGCCCGGCCCGCATGTGGTGCGGGCCGGGCCTCTGTGGGGCTCGGAGGGTTAAACCCCCGCGGGCTCCGGCTCGCCGGACTCGGACTCCGCCGGTTCGACGGGGGTACCCGCCTTCTTCGCCCGCTTCGCCGCCCTCTTCTTCGCGCGGCGCTCCTTGCGGACCTCCAGCATCGCGTAGAGGGTCGGGACGAGGAGGAGGGTCAGCAGGGTCGACGTGACCAGGCCGCCGATCACCACCACCGCCAGCGGCTGGGCGATGAAGCCGCCCTCGCCGGTGACCCCGAGGGCCATCGGCAGCAGCGCGAAGATGGTGGCCAGGGCCGTCATCAGGATCGGGCGCAGACGGTGCCGGCCGCCCTCGATCACGGCCTCCACCACGCCATAGCCCTGCTTGCGGTACTGGTTGATCAGGTCGATCAGCACGATCGCGTTGGTGACCACGATGCCGATCAGCATCAGCATGCCGATCATCGCCGGAACGCCCATCGGGGTGCCCGTGGCGACCAGCAGGCCGATCGCGCCGGTCGCCGCGAACGGGATCGAGACCAGCAGGATCAGCGGCTGGGCCAGGCTGCGGAACGTCGCGACGAGCAGCATGAACACGATCGCGACCGCCGCCAGCATCGCCAGGCCCAGGTTCTTGAACGCGTCGCTCTGGTCCTGCGACACACCGCCGATCTCCGCCTTCGCGCCCGCCGGCAGCTTCAGCGTCTTGATCTTCGCCTGAAGGTCCGCGCTCACCGCGCCGGTGTTGTCACCGGTCGGACGCGCCGTGATCGTCGCCGCGCGCTGGCCGTCGATCCGGGTCATCGACACCGGGCCGTCGACCAGCTTCACCGTGGCGATGTCGCCCAGCTTCACCGGGCCGAGCGGAAGCTGCTTCAGCTCGTCCAGCGTCTGCGCCGGCTTCGCCGCCCTGATGACGATGTCGCGCTCGCTGTCGTCCAGGACCGCCTTGCCGGTCGTGGAGCCCTGCACGGCCTCGGCGACCGCGGCGCCCAGCGTCTGGTCGTTGAAACCGGCCTCAGCCGCACGGGAGTTGGCCTTCACCGAGATGCGCGGCACGCTCTGCGACAGATCGCTCGACACGTCCGTGACGTTCTTGAGGCCGGCGACCGCGGAGCGGACCTGCTCCGACGCCTTGCGCAGCACACCCGCGTCGGCCGCCTTCACGACCACGCTGAGGTCCTGGTTGCCGAAGCCGTCCCCGGCCGACACCGTGGTCGAACCGATCCCGGAGAGCCCGGCCAGTCCGTGCTCCACACGCGTCTGCACGTCCTTGTACTTCGCCGAGTCGTCCAGCATCACCGTGTACGACGCCTGGTTGCTGCCGGTGCCGCCGCCGAAGGCGGCCATGAAGCCGGACGAGCCCACCGTGACCTGGTAGTCCTTGACGCCCTTCACCCCGGCGAGCATCTTCTCGACCTTCTGGGCCTGCTCGTCCGTCGCCGCCAGGCTCGTGCCCGGCTTCAGATTCTGCTTGACGGTCAGGACCTGCTGCTCGCCCTGGTCGAAGAAGTTCGTCTTCAGCAGGGGCGCCATGCCGAAGGTGCCGACCAGGACGACCACCGCGATGGCCACGCTGGTGAGGCGGCGGCGGGTCGCGAAGCGCAGGACAGGCACGTAGAGGCGCTGGAGGCGGCTTTTCGCCTCCTTCTCCTCGGCGGCCCGGCGCGCTTCCGCCGCGTCCTCGGGGAGGGACTTCGGGGCGCGCAGGAACCAGTACGACAGGACCGGTACGACCGTCAGCGACACCAGCAGCGAGGCCAGCAGGGCCGCCGTCACCGTGAGGGAGAACGAGCCGAACAGCTCGCCCACCATGCCGCCGACCAGACCGATCGGCAGGAAGACGGCCACCGTCGTCAGGGTGGACGAGGTCACCGCGCCGGCCACCTCGCGCACCGCGGTGAGGATCGCCGTCTGCCGTTCCTCGCCGTAGCCGAGGTGCCGCTTGATGTTCTCCAGGACCACGATCGAGTCGTCCACGACCCGGCCGATGGCGATGGTCAGCGCGCCGAGCGTGAGCACGTTCAGGGACACGTCACGCGTCCACAGGACGATCAGGGCGAGGACCACCGACAGCGGGATCGACACCGCCGTGACCAGGGTCGAGCGCATCGACGCCAGGAAGACCAGGATCACGAGGACCGCGAAGAGCAGGCCGAGCGCGCCCTCGGTCGTCAGTCCGTGGATGGACTTGGAGACCGCCGGGCCCTGGTCGCTGACCACGGTGATGGTGGCGCCGGAGCCGAGGTCCTTGCGCAGGCCGGGCAGCTTGTCCTTGACGGCCTGGGAGATGGCGACCGCGCTGCCGTCGTGGTCCATGGTCACGGCCACGGCGAGGCTCGGACGGCCGTCCGTGCGGGTGATCGAGTCGGCCTTGGCCTCCTCCTGGCGGACCGTGGCGACGTCACCGAGGCGTACGGGCTTCTTGGCGGCCTCGCCGCCCGTCCCGCCCGTGACCATGAGGTTCCGGATCTGGTCGAGCGAGGTGAGCCCGCCGCCGACCTGGACGGTGCGGTTGCTGCCGTTCTCGTCGAAGGAGCCCGCGGGAACCGTCGCGCCGCCCGCCTGCAGGGCCTGGCCGAGGGCGGCCGGGTTCAGCCCGGCCTGCGCCAGCTTCGCGTTGTCGGGCGTGACGGTGACCTGGAGGTCCCGTACACCGTTGACGGTGACCTGGCCGACGCCGGAGATGTCCTTCAGGGCGGGCACGAGGGTGGTGTCGAGCTGGTCGGACAGGGCCTGCTGGTCCTTGTCCGAGGTGACGGCGAGGACGACGGTCGGGATGTCGTCCGTCGAACCGGCGATGACCTGCGGGTCGACCGAGTCCGGGAGCTTGACGCGGGCTCGGTTGACGGCCTGCTGGACATCGGCGACGAGCTGCTTGGTGTCGTTGCCGTAGTCGAAGGACGCCATGATGACGGCGTTGCCTTCGCTCGCCGTGGAGGTGACGCCCTTGATGCCGGAAACGGCCTGGATGTTGTCTTCGAGGGGTTCGACTACCTGCTTCTCGACCACGTCGGGCGACGCGCCCTGGTACGGAACCAGGACGGACACGACGGGCAGGTTGATGGTGGGCAGGAGCTGCTGCTTGAGCTGCGGGATCGCGATCGCCCCGAAGACGAGCGCGACGATGGACATCAGCGCTATCAGGGCCCGTTGCGCGAGGCTGAATCGTGACAGCCAGGACATGGGTCGGCGTCTCTCTGTGTGGCTGAGCGGACAGTTCGGGGCGCTTGTCGGCGCCCTCCTAACACCTTGAGCCATGGGACAGGGTGGTTCCGTCAGCCCGAGGGCGATTTCCTTATGGTGTGCATACTGCGGGCGCAGTACGGCGCGCTGGGGCCCGCTCCACCCGTGGGTGTAACGCGCGGACCGCCGTGCTCAGCCCACCCTGGGGCGCACCAGCCCGGACTCGTAGGCGATGACGACGAGTTGGGCCCGGTCCCGGGCGCCCAGCTTGGCCATGGCCCGGTTGACGTGTGTCTTCACCGTCAGTGGGCTGACCTGCAGGCGCTCGGCGATCTCGTCGTTGGAGTGGCCGCCCGCGACCTGCACCAGCACCTCGCGCTCGCGTCCGGTGAGCGTGCCGAGCCGCTCGGAGCGGGCCGGGTCACGCAAGTCGTCCGCCTCGCTCTGGGCGAGGAACCGGGCGATGAGCCCCTTGGTGGCGGCGGGAGACAGCAGAGCCTCGCCGTCGGCCGCGATGCGAATGGCGTTCAGCAGTTCCTGAGGCTCGGAGCCCTTGCCGAGAAAACCGGAGGCCCCGGCGCGCAGCGACTGCACGACGTAGTCGTCCACCTCGAAGGTCGTCAGGATCACCACCCGGATCTGGGCCAGTGCGGGGTCCGCGCAGATCAGACGGGTGGCCGTGAGGCCGTCCGTGCCGGGCATCCGGATGTCCATGAGGACGACGTCCGGGCGCCGCTCCCCGGCCAGCCGCACCGCCTCCGCGCCGTCGGACGCCTCGCCCACCACCTCCATGTCCGGCTCGGAGTCGACCAGCACGCGGAAGGCGCTGCGCAGCAGCGCCTGGTCGTCGGCGAGCAGGACGCGGATGGTCATGGGGGGGCTCTCCGAAGAGTAGGGGGCCAGGGACGAGGGGGCTTTCGGGGGCGGTGGTCACCGCGGTCGTACGGGCTCTCCGGCCGCGGTGGTCGCGTGGTGGTCGACCGGCAGGATCGCATGGACCCGGAAGCCGCCTCCGTAGCGGGGACCGGCGGTGAGGGCACCGCCCAGTGCGGTGACACGCTCACGCATGCCCAGGAGGCCGTGGCCGCCGGGGGCGGGGGGTTCGACCGGGCCGGCGGGGCAGGTGGGGTCGGTGCGGTCGGCCTGAGGGCCGACGGTCGTGCCCGCTCCGTTGTCCAGCACGGTGATTTCCAGGGTCGGGCCCACGCGCACGACGCTCACCTCGGCCTTCGCCCGGTGGCCCGCGTGCTTCTGCACATTCGTGAGCGCCTCCTGTATGACCCGGTACGCGGCCAGGTCGACGGCGGCGGGCAGAACGGTGCCGTCGTCCGCGCGGGCTACCTCCACGGGGAGGCTCGCGTTGCGGAACGTGTCGGCGAGTTCATCGAGCCGGGCCAGGCCGGGGGCGGGCTCGGTGGGGGCCTCGGGGTCGCCCGACTGCCTGAGCAGTCCCACCGTCGCACGCAGTTCGTTCAGCGCGGAGCGGCTGGCCTCCCGGACATGGGCGAGTGCCTCCTTCGCCTGGTCGGGGCGCCGGTCCATCACATGCGCCGCGACCCCGGCCTGCACATTGACCAGGGCGATGTGATGGGCCACTACATCGTGCAGATCACGGGCGATGCGCAGCCGCTCCTCGGCCACACGGCGGCGGGCCTCCTCCTCGCGGGTGCGTTCCGCCCGCTCGGCGCGCTCCCTGATGGCCTGGATCACGGCACGGCGGCTGCGTACGGCGTCGCCCGCCGCCGCGGCCATGCCGGTCCAGGCGAAGAGGCCGAGGTTCTCCTGGGCGTACCAGGGGAACAGGCCGGCCAGCATCGCGGCGCCGGTCAGCACGGTCATGGTGAGCAGGCCGACGCGCCAGGTGGTGGGGCGGTCGGTGGTGGAGGCCACGGTGTACAGGGCGATGACCGCGGACATGGCGACGGGTGCGCGGGGGTCGGCGGTGACGATCTCCACCAGGGAGAGGACGACCGTGACCCCGAGGACGGGCAGGGGGGCGCTGCGCCGGAGGACCAGCGCCGTCGCGCCGAGCACCATGAGCGTGAGACTGAGGGCGCCGGGGGTGTGGGCGCTCCAGGCGGGGCCGTTCTCGCCGTGAGGGTCGACGAGGGAGCCGGCCACCATGCAGACGAGGACGCCGCAGGCGAGGGCGGCGTCCAGGACCAGGGGGTGGGCCCGTAGGCGGTGTCGGGTGCGTTCCAGCGTGCTCATTCTCAGCGTCCTCGCCTGCGACGGGCGGAACGGGGTTGTTCCGGTGCCCGGGGGCTTTGGGGTTGCCAGGTGTGGCGTGCCCTTGCTGGGGGCTGCCGCCCCCAGACCCCCGTTCGGCCTGAACGGCCTCGTCCTCAATCGCCGGACGGGCTGGTGGGGCCCCGACTCGGCCGGGCCCGGGCCCGGGGCGCTCGGGATTCGGTCTCGAGCGCCGGTCGGACCGTACTGTCAGCCCGGGATCAGGCCGTCCTCGTTCAGCATCGCGCGGACCTCCGCCAGGCTCGCGTCCGGGGACGGCAGGATCAGTTCCGACGGCTCCAGGGAGTCGTCGGGCAGCGGGGTGCCCAGGCGGCGGACCGCGTCCAGGAGGGCGTTCAGGGTGCGGCGGAAGCCCTGTTCGTCGCCGCTCTCCGTCTCCCGGAGCAGCTCGTCGTCCAGCTTGTTCAGCTCGGTGAAGTGGGCATCGTCCAGCTCCACCTGCCCCTCCCCCATGATCCGTACGATCATGTCGCCCTCCTCGGACGGTGTCACTGCTTGTCGAAGCGTGGGGTGTCCTGCTGGTGGGACTGGGTCTGTCCCTGGCCGTTGCCGCCCTCGATGGCCTGGCGTTCGGAGGAGGAGCCCCCGGCCAGTTCGGCCTTCATGCGCTGCAGTTCCAGCTCGACGTCCGTGCCGCCGGAGAGCCGGTCCAGCTCGGCCTGGATGTCGTCCTTGGCCATGCCGGAGGGGTCGTCCAGGGCGCCCGAGGCCAGGAGCTCGTCGATCGCGCCCGCACGGGCCTGGAGCTGCGCCGTCTTGTCCTCGGCCCGCTGGATGGCCAGACCGACGTCGCCCATCTCCTCCGAGATGCCGGAGAACGCCTCGCCGATACGGGTCTGCGCCTGGGCCGCGGTGTAGGTGGCCTTGATGGTCTCCTTCTTCGTGCGGAAGGCGTCCACCTTCGCCTGGAGCCGCTGGGCCGCCAGCGTGAGCTTCTCCTCCTCGCCCTGAAGCGTCTGGTGCTGGGTCTCCAGGTCGGTCACCTGCTGCTGGAGGGCGGCGCGCCGGGACAGCGCCTCGCGGGCCAGGTCCTCACGGCCGAGCGCGAGCGCCTTGCGACCCTGGTCCTCCAGCTTGGAGGACTGGCCCTGGAGCTGGTTGAGCTGCAGCTCCAGGCGCTTGCGGCTGGTCGCCACGTCGGCGACACCGCGGCGCACCTTCTGCAGCAGCTCCAGCTGCTTCTGGTACGAGTAATCGAGGGTCTCGCGCGGGTCCTCGGCCCGGTCAAGGGCCTTGTTCGCCTTCGCGCGGAAGATCATCCCCATACGCTTCATGACACCGCTCATGGGCTTCGCGCGCCCCCTTCTGACGGACTCCAGCTCACAGGTCTGCTGCAGAACCCACAGTACGGGCCCTGCATCCATTACCGCACTGTTCGGGAGCGGATGCGGTCATCCCCAAGGACGACTGCGTACGATCCCGCTCCGGCGTAGGGAGTAGGTGTCCCCCCAGGTTACGTACGGGACGACTCCCGGATTCCCTCAGGCGGATTCCCGGAGAACGGTGGCGGTCTTCCTCTCGGGCTTCGATTTGGGGTTCTCTGTCCCCTTACAGGACGACCGGCGTTGCCGGATCGTTCCCGGCTGGGCTGGGGTCCATGCGTCCGGACCCCGTACCCTTGGATTTTGTGTTCCGTAGCCGTGCCAAGGAAGAGAAGGCCCAGGTAGCCGACAAGGCCCCGGTGACCGACTCCAAGCAGCCCCGTGACCCGCAGGCCAAGAAGGGTCGCCCAACGCCCAAGCGCAGCGAGGCCCAGTCCCAGCGCCGCAGCGTCGCCAGCACTCCGATGACGCGCAAGGACGCCACCAAGCGTCAGCGCGAGGATCGGCGCGTTCAGCTCGAGAGGCAGCGCCAGGCGCTGGCCAATGGTGACGAGCGCTATCTGCCGGCACGGGACAAGGGTCCGGTCCGCAAGTTCGCGCGTGACCATGTCGACGCGCGCATCAACGTCGCGGAGTTCTTCCTGCCGCTGGCCGTGGTCATCCTGGTCCTGACCGTGGTGAAGGTGCCTCAGGTACAGAACATCGCGCTGCTGCTGTGGCTGGTCGTGATCGTGCTGATCGTGCTCGACTCGATCCTGTCCGCGTTCCAGTTGCGCAAGCGCCTGAAGGAGCGCTTCGCGGGCCAGAACACGCGGGGCGCGGTCGCCTACGCGCTGATGCGCTCCCTGCAGATGCGCCGGCTCCGGCTGCCGAAGCCGCAGGTCAAGCGCGGGGAAAAGCCCTGAGCGCGGAACCCTTCGCCGGGGGCGCGGTCGACGCCTGGCTGAGCGGTCTCGGCGGTCTGCGCGATGTCGTACGGCAGGAGCTCGTGGCCCGGCAGCTCGACGAGCAGATCGCCGGGCGCTTCCCGGTCGGGCAGCGTCTGCGGGTTCTCGACGTGGGCATGGGCCAGGGCACACAGGCACTGCGCCTGGCCCGGGCGGGGCACCGGGTCACCGGGCTGGAACAGGACCCGAAGATGATCTCCGTGGCCCGCGACGCCCTGTCCGGGGAACCGGAGGGCATCCGGGAGCGCATGCGGATCATCGAGGGCGACGGCCGGGACACGGGGGTTCACTTCCTGCCGGGCAGCTTCGACGTGGTGCTGTGCCACGGGGTCCTGATGTACGTCGAGGAGCCCGATCCGCTCGTTGCCGGGCTGGCACGGATGCTCGCGCCCGGCGGTCTGCTGTCGCTGCTCGTCCGCAACGGGGACGCGCTGGCCATGCGCCCGGGTCTTTCGGGCGACTGGGCGGGCGCGCTCGGCGCGTTCGACACCGTGAACTACGCCAACCGGCTCGGGCTCGATGTGCGCGCGGACCGGCTGGAGACGCTGACCGCCACGCTCGCCGGTATCGGGGCGCCCCTCCAGACGTGGTACGGGGTGCGGGTCTTCACCGACACGACGGCTGACGGCGCCGAGCCGCCCGCTGACATGGGGCCGCTCCTGGCGGCGGAGGAGCGGGCCGGAAAGACGGATCCCTATCGGCGGGTCGCGGCGCTGCTGCATCTGTGCGGAGTGCGGGGCGGTACGGCGTAGGGGCGGCACGGCGTAGGGGCAGTGCGGCGCAGGGGCAGTGCGGCGCAGGCGGCACCATTCGGGCGCACCGGGAAAGCGGCGCGGGCGTGGCGAGCCGAGACTCGGGGCATGGACCCTTCCCGTACCCGAGTCCTTCGGCTGCTGTGGGCTCCGCTTCTGGCCTCCTCGCTGATCCTGCTCGGGGGCTGCACCGGGACGTCGGGGCCCGTCGCCGGGAAGACCGCCTCCGCGAATCCGCGGGTCTCCGTCCCCTCGACCGCGAGCGACTTGCAGAGCGAGTACCAGAGGGTCATCAAGAACGTGCTCCCCTCGGTGGTGCAGGTCCAGGCCGGTGAAGCCCTCGGCTCCGGCGTGGTGTACGACGACAAGGGGCATATCGTCACCAACGCGCACGTGGTCGGGTACGAGAAGACCTTCCAGGTGATCACGGCGGGCAGCGTGTCCCCGCTCACCGCGCGCCTCGTCTACTCCTACCCCGATCAGGATCTCGCCGTCGTCAAGCTGGACAAGGTGCCCGGCGGGCTGCGGCCCGCGTCCTTCGGGGACTCCGCCAAGGTGGCGGTGGGGCAGATCGTCCTCGCCATGGGCTCGCCGCTCGGACTGTCGTCGAGCGTGACCCAGGGAATCGTCTCGGCGACCGGCCGGACCGTCAGCGAGGGCGCGACGCAGGGCGGCACCGGCGCGACCATAGCGAACATGGTGCAGACCTCGGCGGCGATCAACCCGGGGAACAGCGGCGGTGCGCTCGTCGACCTGAACAGCCAGGTCATCGGCATCCCCACGCTCGCCGCGATCGACGCGGCTCTCGGGGGCAGCGCGGCGCCCGGCATCGGGTTCGCGATTCCGGCGTCCACCGTGAAGACCATCGCCGACCAGATCATCCAGAGCGGCCGGGTGACCAACTCGGGGCGGGCCGCCCTCGGCATCACCGGCCGCACGGTGGTGAACGGCGGCTACCGGCCGGTCGGGGTCGCGGTGGTCGAGGTCAAGCGCGGCGGGGCGGCCGACAAGGCCGGGCTGATGGCCGGGGACGTCATCACCCGGCTGGATGACACGGCTGTCACCACGATCACCTCCCTCGCGGAGGCCCTCGCCGGGGACAAGGCGGGGCAGAAGACGACGGTCACGTATACGCGTGAAGGGCGCCAGCGGACGGTCGGCATCACCTTGGGTGAGCAGTAGTCCCGGGGGGCGAGGGGCCGGGGCGCCCTCGCCTTGTCCGTCGGGGGCTACGACTCGTCCGCGTGCAGGTTCATCGGGCCGTAGATCTCCGTGGTGTCCTCGAACAGGCGGACCTGGTCGGCGCCTCCGTCCAGGAGTTCCCGCCAGTGTTCTCCGACCCAGGATTCGGCGTCGCCCTGCGTGGTGAACTCCTCGGGCGTGACAGCGGGCGGGACCTCGGTGCCGTCGGACTTCTCGAACCGCCACGTCCAGGTCGTCATGTGTGCCTCCAAGATACGAGCGGGGTGTAGCCGGGGGTTGGGTCGGCTGCGGGGTGAGCCTATGCGGTTTGCGCAGTTCCCCGCGCCCCTATCGGGCATGCCCGTGCGTCGTCGAGTGCGGGTCTGTCGTGGGGGATTGCGCAGTTCCCCGCGCCCCCATCGAGCCCACACCGTGCGTCGACGGGTGCGGGTCCGTCGTGGTTCATCGCGCAGTTCCCCGCGCCCCTATCCAGCCCACACCGTGCGTCACGGGGATGTGCGGGTGGCGCGTTCTCGGAGGGTGTGGGGCTCTGCCCCTCGTGGCTCCGTGGTGTGTGCCTGTTTGTCGGAACCGTTGTGGCGGGCGCGCGGTGGGTGGGGGGAGGCGGGAAAATCGGGGCGTGGATATTACGTTGCTCGGCACCGGTGCCCCTGAGGGGCTGCCCCGTCCCGACTGTCCCTGTTCCGCCTGTGCGCGGGCGCTCGGTGAAGAGGCGCGCGCGGCGACCTCGGTGCTCGTGGACGGGACGCTGTTGCTCGATCTGACCCCGGGGGTGGCGCTCGCCGCCGCGCGCGCCGGGCGGTCGCTGGGTGGTGTGGGTCAGGTGCTGCTGACGCATCCGCACGACGGGCCGCCGGTCGAGGTCCCCGCGGGCCTGCCGGGGCCCGTGCGGGTGCCGGACGGGCGGGAGTTGGCACTGCTGACGGGGCACAGGGTGCGGGCCCTGGCGATGGACGCGCCGGGCACGGGCTACGCGGTGACCGGTCCCGACGGGCTGCGGCTGCTGTATCTGCCGCCGGGCGGGGCACCGGCCGGTCTGGAGGAACCGGCGGCGCCGTACGACATGGTGCTCGCCGATGCCGTGGGGCGTCCGGACGCGCTGGCGAGGCTGCGGGCGGTGGGCGCGCTGACGGCCGCGACCGATGTCGTCGCCGTCCATCTCGATCACGATGTGCCCCCGGGCGCCGAACTGCGGCGCAGGCTCGCGGCGGCGGGGGCGCGGGCAGTGCCGGACGGGACGACGCTGCCCGTCGGCTCGTACGAGGACGTGCCGGACGTACCGCGGCGCACCCTGGTGCTGGGCGGGGCGCGCTCGGGGAAGTCGGTGGAGGCGGAGCGCCGTCTGGAGGCGTTTCCGGATGTGCTGTACGTGGCGACGGGCGGTACGCGGGGCGGGGACACGGAGTGGGCGGCGCGGGTGGCCGCGCACCGGGAGCGGCGCTCCGGGTCCTGGCGCACCGTCGAGACCTGCGACCTGGTGCCTCTGCTGAAGGACGACGGGCCGCCGCTGCTGATCGACTGCCTGTCGCTGTGGCTGACCGACGCGATGGACTCGGTGAACGCGTGGGACGACGCCGAGTGGGCGAGCGGCGGTGAGCGGGCGTTGCGGGCGCGGGTGGAGCAGCTCGCGGGGGCGGTGCGTGACACGCGCCGCACGGTCGTCGCCGTCTCGAACGAGGTCGGTTCGGGCATCGTCCCGGCGACCGCGTCCGGCCGCCGCTACCGTGACGAACTCGGCCGTCTGAACGCCGCGTTCGCGTCGGAGTGCGAGCACGTGCTGCTGGTGGTCGCCGGGCAGGCGCTGACCCTACGCGGGTGACGCCGCGGCGCGCGCGATGATCCGGCGGGCGGCGGGGATGCGGATGCCTCTCGGCAGTGGGATGCGGCGGTCCGTGGCGACGACCGTGCAGCCGAGCGCCTCCAGGGCCGCTGACGGGTCGTCGGGGGCCTCGACGAGCAGGTGGCCGCCGGGACGCAACAGGGTCAGGGCCGCACGCAGTTCGGCGCGCGGGTCGGGGGTGTACTCCAGATGGCGGAACATGCTGACGACGTCGTAGCGGGAGCGCAGCCGGGCGAGGATCCGCGGGTCGGTGAGGTGTCCGCGGTGGGCCTCCTCGACGCGCCCCGCGGCCCGGGCCTCGTTCACGAGCGGCGTGGTGTCGAGGCCGTCGAAGGACGTGTACGGGTGGATCTCCCTGGCGGTCTCGGGGAAGTGGCCGTGCCCCGTGCCCACGTCGAGCCAGCTCTCCGGCTCCGGGAAGGGCAGCATCGCGCGGGCCGCGGCCCGGTGGCGGCGGGCGCCGGCCCAGGTGCGCGGCCATGTCGAGCCGCACCACGGGCAGTCCTCGCGACGACGACGCGGGGCGGTGGCGGGCATGGGCGGCTCCTGGCGACGGCGACGGGGACAGGGACGCAAGTCCATATGTGCCCAAAAGGTACGTACGGGAACGCGTCTCCGGCCGCAATGACGTGCCGTCGACGTGGCGCCTCGGCGTTCGATCACTGCCGGTACTGTTCGGCCAATGAGCTCGCTTAATCTCGACGACTTCACCGATCTGATCGAGCGTCCCGACGGAGGGGTGCGCCGCGACGCGGAGGCGCGCAGGGAGCGTCAGATCGTGCCGCCCGGTGCGCTCGGCCGTCTGGACGACCTGGGTGAGTGGCTGGCGGCAGCGCAGTCCGCCGTTCCGGTGCGTCCGATCGAGCGACCCCGCCTCGTACTGTTCGCGGGCGACCACGGCATCGCCGCGCTCGGCGTGTCCAGGCGCGCCGCGGGCAGCGCGGACCGCCTGGTGCGGGCGCTGCTGGAGGGCGGCAGCCCGGCGTCGATCCTGGCGCGGCAGCTGAACGTGCCCGTGCGCGTGGTCGACATGGCGCTCGACTGCGACCCGGAGTCCCTGCCGAAGGACGTCGGACGCCACCGGGTGCGGCGCGGCAGCGGCCGGATCGACGTCGAGGACGCGCTGACGCTAGAGGAGGCTCAGGCGGCGTTCCTGGCGGGAGTCGCCGTCGCGGACGAGGAGGCTGACGCCGGGACGGATCTGGTGGTCCTCGGCGATGTGAGCGTCGGCGGCACGACCCCGGCGGCCGTGCTGATCGCCGCGCTGTGCGGGACGGACGCGTCCGTGGTGACCGGGCGCGGCGGCCTGCCGATCGACGACCTGGCGTGGATGCGCAAGTGCGCGGCCGTCCGCGACGCGCTGCGGCGGGCGAGGCCCGTTCTGGGCGACCAGCTGCAGCTGCTGGCGGCGGTGGGCGGGGCCGATCTCGCCGCGATGACGGGCTTCCTGCTGCAGTGCGCCGTACGCAAGACGCCGGTGATCCTCGACGGTGTCGTCTCGGCGGCCTGCGCGCTGGTCGCGCAGCGGGTCGCGTTCCGCGCCCCGGACTGGTGGCTCGCCGGACAGAGCAGCGGGGAGCCCGCGCAGGCGAAGGCGCTGGACCGGATGGCGCTGGAGCCGCTGCTCGACCACGGTGTGACGGTCGGCGAGGGGGCAGGCGCCCTGCTCGCGCTGCCGCTCGTCCGGGCGGCGGCGGCCCTGTCCGCCGAACTCCCCGAGCAGACCGGGGAGACCGAGAAGACGGGACAGGCCGGGGAGACCGAGGAGACGGGACAGGCCGGGGAGACTGAACAGGCCGAGCGGACCGAGTAGCGCGCTCCTTCCCGCGCACCCGTACCGCTCCCCCGCACACCCCTCATCGCCCCATATCATCAACCTTCATGGGAGATGCCCGTTTTCAAGCGGAACAGGAGCGTACGGTCCGGGCGGAGAGCGAGGCGCGTCGGCCCGGCCCGACTTCCCGCCGGGCCGCCGCGTTCGCCGTCTGGTATCTGCGTGCCGTCACGTTCATCAACTTCCTGTCCGCCGTATGGGTCACCCTCGGGCAGGACGTACGACGGCACAATCAGGAGAACCTCTTCACGCCCTATCTGCTGACCGCCGGCTTCGCGTCCGGCGTCTTCACCATGTTCCTGGCCGTCACCATGCGGCGGCGCAAACGCGCGGCATGGATCCTCAACCTCGCGCTCAGCGGGCCGTTCCTGCTGCTGTTCTCCTTCGCCATGACGTTCCCCGAGATCCGGCACTACCCCCAGAACTGGGTCTCGCTGATCCTCACCGCGGCCTTCCTGGGCTCACTGCTCGCCGGACGGCGGGAGTTCTACGCCAAGGGCGACCGGTCCAACCCCAAGCTCGCCGCCGCCGTAGCCGCCGGCGGCCTGCTCGTCACCTCACTGCTCGCCGCAGTGCTGGTCACCGTCACCAACTCCGCCCTGGACGCCCATCGTTCGACCTTCCTGGAGCGCTGGCGCTACGGCACCCTGCGGCTGGTCTCGGTCGCCGTCGACTACGCGCACTACCCGGGGGTCGCCACGCCCAACTGGGTCAACGTCACCATCAACGTGTTCAGCACCCTGCTCGTCCTCGCCGTGCTGTACGCCGCCTTCCGCTCGCGGCGCGCCGTCGACCCGATCAGCGAGGACGACGAGAAGCGCCTGCGGGCGCTGCTCGACAGGCACGGCGACCGGGACTCACTCGGGTACTTCGCGCTGCGCCGGGAGAAAAGCGTGATCTGGTCGCCCACCGGGAAGGCGGCGGTGGCGTACCGCGTCGTCGGCGGGGTGTCGCTCGCCTCGGGCGATCCGCTCGGCGACCCGGAGGCATGGCCCGGCGCCATCGAGCCCTGGCTCGCCCAGGCTCGGGTGCAGGGCTGGATCCCCGCCGTGATGGGCGCGAGCGAGGAGGCCGGGACCGTGTACGCGCGGCACGGCATGGACGCGCTCGAACTCGGCGACGAGGCGATCGTGGACGTCGGTGAGTTCACCCTCGAAGGGCGGGCCATGCGCACGGTCCGCCAGGCGTGCAACCGGGTCAGGCGCGCCGGGTACACGGTCCGCATCCGGCGCCACGCCGACATCCCCGCCGACGAGATGCGGTTCCTGCTGAGGAAGGCCGACGACTGGCGCGACGGGGCCACCGAGCGCGGGTTCAGCATGGCTCTGGGGCGCCTCGGGGACCCTGAGGACGGTCAGTGCGTGATGCTCGAATGCGCGGACGGCGAGGGCGAGTTGCGGGCGCTGCTGTCCTTCGTGCCCTGGGGGCCCCACGGGCTCTCGCTCGATCTGATGCGGCGCGACCGTGACACCGAGAACGGGCTCATGGAGTTCATGGTCATCGAACTGCTGCGGCGCGCCCGGGAGATCGGCATCACTCAGGTCTCGCTCAACTTCGCCATGTTCCGTTCCGTCTTCGAACGTGGGGCGCGCCTCGGCGCCGGACCGGTGCTGCGACTGTGGCGCTCGCTGCTCAGCTTCTTCTCACGCTGGTGGCAGATCGAGTCGCTGTACCGGGCCAACGCCAAGTACCGCCCCATCTGGGAGCCCAGGTTCCTGCTCTTCGAGAAGAGCGCGGACCTGCTGCGCATCGGCGTCGCCTCGGCACGCGCCGAGGGCTTCCTGGAGGCACCGGGACTGCCGAAGTGGCTGCACCGCAGGCATCTGCAGTCGCACCGCTAGGGTCTTTCGTTTGGATCGCCCGGATCGCCGCGACGTCGCGGCGATCCGGAGGAGACCCCTGGCGCGGGACGGACGAGGAGTGAGGGATGAGGATGAGGACCGCTGGATGAGGACTCTCGCCCGCCGGGCCCGCGCCGAGTGGGGGCCGCTGTTCGCCCTCGTGCGCGGGGCCCTATCGACGCGCGGCCCGGGGGCGGTCCCCATGACCCTCAGCGCCGTGTGTCTGACATCGGTCCTCCAGTTCACGCAGAACCAGTCGTGGGGCTTCGGGTTCGTGCAGAGCATCGGGTCCGTACGGGCTGAGGAGCCGCTGCGGCTCGCGCTGCTGCGCACCCCGCTCTCCCTCTTCGTACCGGCCCTCGACCTGCCGGTGTGGGGTGCGCTCCTGCAGATCCTGTTCGTGTTCGGGATCGCGGAGATCTGCCTGGGCTGGTGGCGGACGCTCGTCATCGCCTACGCCGTCACGCTGGCCGGCACGCTCTACGCGCGCGCGGCCATCGACATGGGTCCTGGCCATCCGCTGGGGCTCCCGGCGACGGACTCCGTGGTCGTGGACACCGGCCCGTCGGCGGCGGTCATCGGGCTCGCCCTCTTCCTGTGCTGGCGCCACCGCGCGTACCTGACCTCGGGCGTGCTTACCTCGGCGATGGCCGTGGAGCTGATGGTGAAGGAGAACCTCGCGGGCAAGGAGCACATCGCCGCCATCGCGGCGGTCGTCATGCTGTGCGGGCTGTCGGAGCTGCGTCAGGGGCGGCGCTCGTGCGGCGGGCTGGGCTGCGGGTCGGGGCTGCCGCCGATCCAGTCCTGAAGCCTGCGGCCCAGAGCGGCCCAGCGGCGGTCGTGGCGGTAGGCCCGCAGTCCGGCCCGGGCGCGGGCGCGCGGACGGCGGCGGTAGAAGCGCCTCGCCCACGGCGAACCGGGGCGGGCCAGCCGGATTGCGCCCACCACGGCGACCAGCGGGACGATCACTCCGAAGATCGCGGTGCGGGCCTTGCCCTTGCTCAGGGCCAGCAGCGAGAAGAGGAAGTTCACGACGACGCTCACGATGACGGTCCCGCGATTGCTCAGTTCGTCCGACGAGAGGTCGTTGACGCCGAACGGCGCGAAACCGGCGAGGACCAGGCCGACCAGGGCCGCGGTCAGCACGACGACCTCGACGCTCTGCCGCCCCTGCTCACTCCAGTACACGTCCGCCAGATGCAGGATCAGGGCGAACTCGTCCAGGACGAGTCCCGCGCCCACGCCGAAGACGACCGCGAAGACACCCGAGCCGACACCATGGCGCCCGGCCAGGGCGCCGAAGCCGCCGAGGACGGTGAGCACGACGCCGGGGACCACATGGTGGATGTGCACACCACCGGCCCGGAAGTTGCCGAAGGGGCCTCTGCCGGCCCGGATGAGGCGGGTGATGGTCCGGGTGACCACGAACGTCAGCACGAAGGCGGTGAGCGCGAGCAGCAGGGGGAGCTTGCCCGGCTCGATGATGTTCCGCTGCAGCCAGTGGCCCATGACTGCAGTGTGCCGAGAGCGCCGCGACGCTGCCCGCTCTCGGGGCGCCACGGGGTGACCCGGACGTCCGCCTGGACCTGGACGATCCACTCGCGGGTGGCCGGGCTACCCTGCCGCCGTGTCCGAGATCCCACCGTCCCCGCCCTCACCCCCGTCCTCGCTGCACGGTCTGCGGTTCGCCTTCGGCACCCTCACCGTCCTGCCCGTCCGGGTGACCCGGTGGGACAGGGAGGCCGCGCGTGCCGGGATGCTGTGCGCGCCCCTCGTCGGGGTCGTGGCCGGCGCTCTCGCCGGGCTGCTCGGCGCGGCGCTGCTCCTGCTGGGCGCGGGGCCGCTGCTCGCCGCCGTCTGCGCCGCCGCCGTACCGGCCGTGCTGACCAGGGGACTTCATCTGGACGGGCTCGCCGATACCGCCGACGGACTCGGCAGCGGTAAGCCCGCCGAGGAGGCGCTGCGGATCATGAAGCAGTCGGACATCGGGCCGTTCGGTGTGCTCACCCTGGTCCTCGTGCTGCTCGCCCAGGTGGCCGCGCTGGCCGAGGCATACGGCGGCTCCTGGGCGCGGGGCGTGCTGGCCGCCGTCGTCTCGGCGGCCTCCGCACGGCTGGCCATGACACTGGCGGCGCGCCGCGGGACACCGGCCGCCCGGCCGGAGGGGCTGGGGGCCGCGGTCGCGGAAACGGTCCCGGCCGCCGGGGCGCTGGCGCTCGCCGCCGGCCTCGCCGCCGCGGCGGCGGCCGTCGGGGGCGCGCTGCTGGGAACGTACGGCGCTGTGCGAACGGCCGCCGCGGTGGTGCTGGCGGTGGCCGCGGCGGAGTTGTTGCTCCGGCGCTGCGTACGCCGCTTCGGCGGGGTGACGGGTGATGTGTTCGGCGCCCTCGCGGAGACGGCCGGGACGGCGGCGCTCGTCGTACTGGCCTTGGGATGAGTTCTGGATGAGTCCTGGGTGATTCCGGGTGGGTCTCGGGTGTTCCCGGGTGGGTCTCGGGGTTGTTCCGGGCAGCCCCGGGTGGGTCCCCGGTGTCCCGAGATGTCACCGGCTCGAAACGGTTCCCGCCGGGCGCGCCGGTCCCCTCGCGACGCCGTTAGTGTCATGGGCGCAACAGACACATGATCTTGATCGGGGGAATCCTGTGCCGACGCTGCGCCGTGCCGTGGCCTGGTTCATCGACTTCGCACTGGTGGTCGTCGCGGCCTCAGCGCTCGCCGTCTTCACCTCCCACCGGATAGCCGCGCTCTTCACCGACGTACCAGGACTCGCGACGAGGGGAGGCCTGGACCTGCTCACCTCGCGCGGCGATGTCATCCACGCCTCGGAGGGTCTCGGGCTCTCGCTGTGGCACAAGACGGTGCTGTACGTGGAGGAGGGGTTCGGACTGCTGGTGCTCGTCACCTTCCTCTACCAGTGGAGCTCGCTCGCCCTGGCCGGGCGCACCCTGGGCAAGGCACTGACCGGCCTGAAGGTGACCGGCCTGAAGGCCGCAGGACCGGCCGCCGCACGCCGGACCGCGGTGCGGGCGGCGGTGACGACCACGGCGGATGTGGCCGTGTACGCGCTGGCCTGCGTGCTGCTGGTCGAGGGCGAGTTCGTGCTCTCGGTGCTGGTGTGGGCGGTGGCCGTGGTGGTGTTCCTGCTGAACGCCCTGACCGTCCTCTTCCCCGGCCGCCGTTCGCTGGCGGACCGGGTGGCGGGGACCGTCGTGGAGGGGCTGCGGCTGCGCGGGCCCGCCGCCCTGAGGCCGCCTGCGGCTGACGCGCCATGATGCCTTCCGCGGCGGACGGGACCCGATACCCCCGTTGCGGACGGGACTTGACGAGGACGCCACGGGCGGATGAACACCCGTGGCCGGAGCGAACCGGGCACCGGGCGTAGTCTCGTGACCGGGTGTTGTCCAGGCCCAGGTGAAACCGAACGTCCGGAACAATCTAGGGTCGGTGCCCGGGCCGGCCGACCCCATCCGTTCGGCCACCGAAACTCGATTTGGAAGCGAGAACTCACTACCGTGACTGCTCTCACTCTCAGCACCGCCGCCGCGTCCGGCCTCAGGGCCGACGCGATCGTCGTCGGTGTGGCGAAGAGCGCCGAGGGCCTGGTCGTCGCACCGGGCGCCGAGGCCGTGGACCAGGCGTACGACGGCAGGCTCGCCGCCATCCTGGAGACCCTGGGCGCCTCGGGCGCCGAGGGTGAGGTGACGAAGCTGCCGGCGCCCGACGGCTTCAAGGCGCCCGTCGTCGTCGCGGTGGGCCTCGGCGCCCCGTCCGAGGACACCGAGGAGGAGGGCGCGGCGTTCGGCGCCGAGGCGCTGCGGCGTGCCGCCGGCTCCGCGGCCCGCGCGCTCGCCGGTGCCAAGAAGGCCGTCTTCGCACTGCCGATCACGGACGCCGACGACGCCGGTGTCATCGGTGAGGGTGCCCTGCTCGGCGCCTACTCCTTCGACACCTACAAGGAGAACGGCGGCCAGGGCGGCAAGAAGGCCGGGAACGGCAAGGCCCCGCTCGCCGAGGTCGCCCTGCTCGGCGGCAAGCCCCGCGACAAGGCGTACAAGGCGGCCGTCGAGCGCGTCCTCGCCGTCACGGAGGAGATCAACCGCGCCCGCGACCTCATCAACACCCCGCCGAACGACCTGAACCCGGCGTCCTTCGCGGCCCTCGCGCAGACCGCGGCCAAGGAGCACGGCCTCAAGGTGCAGGTGCTCGACGAGAAGGCGCTCGCCAAGGGCGGCTACGGCGGCATCCTCGGCGTCGGCGCGGGCTCGGCGGCCGGCCCCCGCCTGGTGAAGCTGTCGTACACCAGCCCCAACGCGGACAAGCACCTGGCCTTCGTGGGCAAGGGCATCACCTACGACTCGGGCGGCATCTCGCTCAAGCCCGCGGGCCACAACGAGACCATGAAGTGCGACATGAGCGGCGCGGCGGCGGTCTTCGCCGCGGTCGTGGCCGCCGCCCGGCTCGGTCTCGAGGTCAACGTCACCGGCTGGCTCGCGCTCGCCGAGAACATGCCCTCCGGTTCGGCCACCCGCCCCGGCGACGTGCTGCGCATGTACAGCGGCAAGACCGTCGAGGTCCTCAACACGGACGCCGAGGGCCGACTGGTCCTCGCCGACGCGCTGTGGGCGGCCTCCCTGGAGCAGCCGGACGCGATCGTGGACGTGGCGACCCTGACCGGTGCGATGGTGCTGGCGCTCGGCAGCCGCACCTTCGGCATCATGGCGAACGACGACGCGTTCCGCGCCGCGGTCCACGCGGTCGCCGAGGAGGTCGGCGAGGACTCCTGGCCGATGCCGATGCCGGAGCACCTGCGCAAGGGCATGGACTCCCCCACGGCCGACATCGCCAACATGGGCGAGCGGATGGGCGGCGGCCTGGTCGCCGGTCTGTTCCTGAAGGAGTTCATCGGCGAGGGCATCACCTGGGCCCACCTCGACATCGCGGGACCGGCCTTCAACGAAGGGGGCCCGTTCGGCTACACCCCGAAGGGCGGCACGGGTTCGGCGGTGCGCACCCTGGTCCGGCTCGCCGAGGTCACCGCGGCCGGCGACCTGGGCTGAGCGTCCACGATGTTCCCGGGCACATGAGGGCGGCCCCGGGCTCCGCGCGGAGCCCGGGGCCGCCCTCATGGCCGTGCTCCCGCGCTCTCACGGCCGCACCCGTGCGCCGTCACGGCCGCGGGCCGTTACGCCCTTGACGAAATCCTCCAGGACCCGGTGGGGCCGCGACCACCCGACGTGATGGATCAGACGTCCCGGACGAGCGGCCCGGCGTCTCTTCCGCCTCCGACAAGTGCAAAGATGGGGCACGGCAGGACAGGGCCCCACCGAAGGGCCGAAGCAAAGCGGCCGGACACCAGCCGCCTGCCGGTCGTCTCCAGACCGGCGCACGGCGCACATGCATGGAGGACGTGACGTGGCGAACGACGCCAGCACCGTTTTCGACCTAGTGATCCTCGGCGGTGGTAGCGGTGGTTACGCCGCGGCCCTGCGCGGGGCGCAGCTGGGTCTGGACGTCGCCCTGATCGAGAAGGACAAGGTCGGCGGCACCTGCCTGCACCGGGGCTGCATCCCCACCAAGGCTCTGCTTCACGCCGGTGAGATCGCCGACCAGGCGCGCGAGAGCGAGCAGTTCGGCGTCAAGACGACGTTCGAGGGCATCGACGTACCGGCCGTCCACAAGTACAAGGACGAGGTCATCTCGGGCCTGTACAAGGGTCTGCAGGGCCTGGTCGCCTCCCGCAAGGTGACCTACATCGAGGGTGAGGGCCGTCTGTCCTCCCCGACCTCCGTCGACGTCAACGGTCAGCGGATCCAGGGCCGCCACGTCCTCCTGGCGACCGGTTCCGTGCCGAAGTCGCTGCCGGGTCTGGGGATCGACGGCAACCGCATCATCTCCTCCGACCACGCCCTGGTCCTGGACCGCGTGCCGAAGTCCGCGATCATCCTGGGCGGCGGTGTCATCGGCGTCGAGTTCGCCTCCGCGTGGAAGTCCTTCGGTGCCGACGTCACCGTCATCGAGGGCCTGAAGCATCTCGTCCCGGTCGAGGACGAGAACTCCTCCAAGCTTCTGGAGCGCGCCTTCCGCAAGCGCGGGATCAAGTTCAACCTGGGCACCTTCTTCCAGAAGGCCGAGTACACGCAGGACGGCGTCAAGGTCACCCTTGCCGACGGCAAGGAGTTCGAGGCCGAGGTCCTGCTCGTCGCCGTGGGCCGCGGGCCGGTCTCGCAGGGCCTCGGCTACGAGGAGGCCGGGGTCGGCATGGACCGCGGTTACGTCCTCGTCGACGAGTACATGCGGACGAACGTCCCGACCATCTCCGCCGTCGGTGACCTGGTCCCGACGCTCCAGCTCGCGCACGTCGGCTTCGCCGAGGGCATCCTGGTGGCAGAGCGTCTGGCCGGTCTGAAGACCGTTCCGATCGACTACGACGGTGTGCCGCGGGTGACGTACTGCCACCCGGAGGTCGCCTCCGTGGGTATCACCGAGGCCAAGGCCAAGGAGATCTACGGCGCGGACAAGGTCGTCGCTCTCAAGTACAACCTGGCGGGCAACGGCAAGAGCAAGATCCTGAAGACCGCGGGCGAGATCAAGCTCGTCCAGGTCAAGGACGGTGCCGTGGTCGGCGTCCACATGGTCGGCGACCGCATGGGCGAGCAGGTCGGCGAGGCCCAGCTGATCTACAACTGGGAAGCGCTGCCGGCCGAGGTCGCCCAGCTGATCCACGCCCACCCGACGCAGAACGAGGCGCTCGGCGAGGCCCACCTGGCACTGGCCGGCAAGCCGCTGCACTCCCACGACTGACGCCTTCAGTCTTCGGGCGCGACGACACTGACTTCCGCAATTCGTTAGGAGCAACCGAAACCATGGCGGTTTCCGTAACCCTTCCGGCGCTCGGTGAGAGCGTCACCGAGGGCACTGTCACCCGCTGGCTGAAGGCCGAGGGCGAGCGCGTCGAGGCCGACGAGCCGCTGCTCGAGGTCTCGACCGACAAGGTCGACACCGAGATCCCCGCGCCCGCCTCGGGCGTGCTGACCTCGATCAAGGTCGCCGAGGACGAGACGGTCGAGGTCGGCGCCGAGCTGGCTGTCATCGACGACGGCACCGGTGCGCCCGCTGCCGCCCCGGCCCCCGCCGCCGCCGAGGTGCCCGCCCCGGCCGCCGAGCCGGCTCCGGTCGCCGAGGCCCCGGCCGCCCCGGCTCCCGCCGCCGCCCCGGCCGCCGCCGCTCCGGCCCCGGCCGGTGGCGCCCAGGGCACGGACGTGGTCCTGCCCGCGCTCGGTGAGTCCGTCACCGAGGGCACCGTCACCCGCTGGCTGAAGTCGGTGGGCGACAGCGTCGAGGCCGACGAGCCGCTGCTCGAGGTCTCCACGGACAAGGTCGACACCGAGATCCCGGCGCCCGCCTCCGGCGTGCTGCTGGAGATCGTGGTCGGCGAGGACGAGACGGCCGAGGTCGGCTCCAAGCTGGCCGTCATCGGCCAGCCGGGCGCCGCTCCCGCCGCCGCCCCGGCCCCCGCTGCCCCGGCCCCGGCCGCTGCCGCTCCGGCCCCGGTCCAGCCCGCTGCCCCCGCTCCGGCGCCCGCCGCTGCCCCGGCTCCGGCTCCGGTGACCCCGGCCCCGTCTCCCGCCGCGCAGGCCACCGACGAGGGCGCCTACGTGACCCCGCTGGTGCGCAAGCTGGCCGCCGAGAACGGCGTCGACCTGGCCACCGTCAAGGGCACCGGCGTCGGCGGCCGTATCCGTAAGCAGGACGTCATCGCCGCCGCCGAGGCCGCGAAGGCAGCCGCCGCCCCGGCTCCGGCCGCGGCAGCCGCCGCTCCGGCCGCCGGGAAGGCGCCGGCCCTGGAGGTCTCCCCGCTGCGCGGCCAGACCGTCAAGATGCCCCGCATCCGCAAGGTCATCGGCGACAACATGGTCAAGGCCCTGCACGAGCAGGCGCAGCTGTCCACCGTGGTCGAGGTCGACGTGACCCGCCTGATGCGTCTGCGCGCCCAGGCCAAGGACTCGTTCGCGGCCCGCGAGGGTGTCAAGCTCTCCCCGATGCCGTTCTTCGTGAAGGCGGCGGCCCAGGCGCTGAAGGCCCACCCGGTCATCAACGCCAAGATCAACGAGGCCGAGGGCACGATCACCTACTTCGACACCGAGAACATCGGTATCGCGGTGGACTCCGAGAAGGGCCTGATGACCCCGGTCATCAAGCGTGCGGGCGACCTGAACATCGCCGGTATCGCCAAGGCCACCGCCGACCTGGCGGCCAAGGTCCGCGGCAACAAGATCACGCCGGACGAGCTGGCCGGCGGGACCTTCACCATCAGCAACACCGGTTCGCGCGGCGCCCTGTTCGACACGATCATCGTGCCGCCGGGCCAGGTCGCGATCCTCGGCCTCGGTGCCACGGTCAAGCGTCCGGCCGTCATCGAGACGGAGGAGGGTACGGTCATCGCCGTCCGCGACATGACCTACCTGACCCTGTCCTACGACCACCGTCTGGTGGACGGCGCCGACGCGGCCCGCTACCTGGGCGCGGTCAAGGCGATCCTGGAGGCGGGCGAGTTCGAGGTCGAGCTCGGCCTGTGACCAGGCCCTGAGGGGCCCAGCCGGTCCACTCACCACGGCGCCCCCGTCCGGAGTCTCTCCGGGCGGGGGCGCCGTGCCGTGCGAGCGGTGACCGGCGCCACGGAGGGTCACGGGGGGTGTGTAAGTCTCGTCTCACCTGCGCGAAAGCGCACCCGTCCACTCTTACGGAACGCCCATACGGCCGTATTGTCTAAGCGTCACAGCCCTGGGGCCCGGAGGCGGCCCCCGCCGAAGGAGCGTCCATGACCGCGCCCGTCGTCCACTCGCTGCGCGAGCAGATCCGCGAGCACATCGTGGAGGGGATCGTCAGCGGGCGCTGGAAGCCGGGCGAGCGCATCGTGGAGCGGCGGATCGCCACCGAGCTGGAGGTCAGCCAGACGCCGGTGCGTGAGGCGCTGCGGGAGCTGGAGACGCTGCGGCTGATCGAGTCGGCGCCCAACAAGGGCGTACGGGTCAGGAACCTGACCGCCGCGGACCTGGAGGAGTCCTACCCCGTACGAGCCGGCCTGGAGGCCATCGCGGCGGAACTGGCGGCCGAGCGGCTGGCTGAGGACTGCTCGGCCCTGGAGCCGCATGTAGCCGCGCTGTACGAGGCGGACCGCAACGCGGACGGCACGGCCCAGGTGCGGCACACGGTGGCGTTCCACCGGGAGCTGGTGCGGGCGGCCGGCAACTCGGTGCTGCTGCACACGTGGGAGGGCCTCGGCATCGAGGTGTTCACCGCGCTGTCGATCCGGTGGCTCGGGACGGTGCAGCAGTCGTACGCCGAGGAGCACGAGGAACTGGTGGCGGCCTTCCGCCGCCGCGACCCCCGGATCGCGGACATGGTCAAGGCCCACGTCCTGGGCTGCGCCCCGCAGGCCTGACCGCCCCGTCTCTCCTGGGGGCCGCCAGGGCCGCGTCGCCCCGCCCCCGTGCACCAGAGCGCCCCTGCGCTCATACGCGTCCTCACCTGCGAAAACCTCGATCAAATACGGCACCCGGTGTCTCGATCCAAGGCACCGCGTGCCGACTTTCTCGTGATCAAGAGATTTTGGCCTAGAAAACTTTGATCGATCATCGATCAGGGGGTTAGAGTCACCGACGGGCTTCCACCAGAGGCTCACGCCCTGTCCTGCCAAAGACCAAGGGCACCCCCTGACCCTTACCGATGAGGGAACCCCCTTCGACTGAGGAAGGCGGCGACATGACCGACCCCAACGCCATCCAGCCGAGCGAGCTCGACCAGCTCCCGGACCGTGACCCCGAGGAGACCGCCGAATGGCAGGCCTCCCTGGACGCCGTCGCCAAGGCGGCGGGGCCGCACCGGGCCGCGTATCTGATGCGGCGCACGCTGGAGCGAGCCGAGGGCACCGGCGTCGCCCTGCCCAAGCTCCTCGAGACGGACTACGTCAACACCATCCCCACCGCCGCCGAGCCGGGCGTGCCCGGTGACGAGGCGATGGAGGCCCGGATCACCGCGTGGAACCGCTGGAACGCGGCGGCGATGGTGAGCCGGGGCAGCAAGCACGGCGTGGGCGGCCACATCGCCACCTTCGCCTCCGCGGCCTGGCTCTACGAGACCGGCTTCAACCACTTCTTCAAGGGCAAGGAGGGCGACGGCAGCGGCGACCAGCTCTACATCCAGGGCCACGCCGCCCCCGGCATCTACGCCCGCGCCTTCCTCGACGGCCGCCTGGACGAGTCGCACCTGGACAACTTCCGCCAGGAGTCCGGCGGAGGCGGTCTGCCCTCCTATCCGCACCCGCGCCGGCTGCCCTGGCTGTGGGAGTTCCCCACCGTCTCCATGGGCCTCGGCCCGCTCTCCGCGATCTACCAGGCGCGCTTCAACCGCTACCTCACCAACCGCGGTATCAAGGACGTCTCGTCCTCGCACGTGTGGGCGTTCCTCGGCGACGGCGAGATGGACGAGCCCGAGTCCACGGCGGCGCTCGCGCTGGCCGCGCGTGAGGAGCTGGACAACCTCACGTTCGTCATCAACTGCAACCTCCAGCGCCTCGACGGCCCGGTCCGCGCCAACTTCAAGATCGTGCAGGAGCTGGAGGCCCAGTTCCGCGGCGCCGGCTGGAACGTCGTGAAGTCGCTGTGGGGCTCCGCCTGGGACGAGCTGTTCGCGCTCGACACGACGGGCGCGCTCGTACGCCGACTGCGCGAGGTCCCGGACGCGCAGGTGCAGACGTACCAGACCCGCGACGCCGCCTACATCCGCGAGGACTTCTTCGGCAAGGACCCGGCGCTCGCCGAGATGGCGAAGCTGCTGAGCGACGACAAGATCCTCGAGTGCTTCCACCTTTCGCGCGGCGGCCACGAGGCCCGCAAGGTCTTCGCCGCGTACAAGTCCGCCCTGGCGCACAAGGGCGCGCCGACGGTGATCCTGGCCCAGACGGTCAAGGGCTTCACGCTCGGCACGGGCTTCGCGTCCAAGAACGCCAACCACCAGATGAAGAAGCTGACGGTGGACGAGTTCAAGGCCATGCGCGACCTGCTCGATCTGCCCATCCCCGACAGCCGGTTCGAGGACGGTACGGTCCCCTACGGCCACCCGGGCGCGGACTCCGCCGAGGTCCGCTACCTCCAGGAGCGCCGCGCCGCCCTCGGCGGCCCGGCCCCGGCCCGCCGCGTCCACCCCCTCGCCCCGCTGCCGGCCGCGGCCGACAAGGCGTTCATGTCCTTCGACAAGGGCTCCGGCTCGCAGAACATCGCCACCACCATGGCCTTCGTCCGTCTCGTCAAGGACCTGGTCCGCGACAAGGAGACCGGAAGGCGCTGGGTGCCGATCGTCCCCGACGAGGCGCGCACCTTCGGCATGGAGTCGCTCTTCCCGTCGCTGGGCATCTACTCGCCCAAGGGCCAGACGTACGAGCCGGTCGACCGCGACCAGCTGATGTACTACAAGGAGGCCAAGAACGGCCAGATCCTCAACGAGGGGATCACCGAGGCCGGTTCGATGGCCGACTTCATCGCCGCGTCCTCGTCGTACGCGACGCACGGCGAGGCGATGATCCCCTTCTACATCTTCTACTCGATGTTCGGCTGGCAGCGCACGGCCGACCAGATGTGGCAGCTCGCCGACCAGCTCGGCCGCGGCTTCCTCGTCGGCGCCACGGCGGGCCGTACGACGCTGACCGGTGAGGGCCTCCAGCACGCCGACGGCCACTCCCCCGTGATCGCCGCGACCAACCCGGCGGCGCTGACGTACGACCCGGCGTTCGCGTACGAGATCGCGGTCATCGTCAAGGAGGGCCTGCGCCGTATGTACGGCGAGGCGGCACCCGGCGAGGACCAGAACGTCTTCTACTACCTCACGGTCTACAACGAGCCGCTGCCGCAGCCCGCGAAGCCCGCGGCGGCCGGGATCGACGAGGGCATCGTCAAGGGCCTGTACCGCTTCAACACGGCGGAGTCGGCGGGCCTGACGCCCGTCGCCAACGCCCCGCGAATCCAGCTCCTGGGCTCGGGCACCGCGATCCACTGGGCGCTCGACGCGCAGAAGCTGCTCGCCGAGGAGTGGGGTGTCGCGGCGGACGTGTGGTCGGCGACGTCGTGGACCGAGCTGCGGCGCGAGGCCATGGAGGCGGACGAGGCGCTGCTGCGCGGCGAGGAGCGCCTTCCGTACGTACGCCAGGCGCTGCAGGGCGCCGAGGGCCCGGTCCTCGCGGTCTCCGACTACATGCGCCAGGTCCCGGACCAGATCGCGCAGTGGGTTGAGCAGGACTGGTCCTCGCTGGGCGCCGACGGCTTCGGCCTGTCGGACACCCGTCAGGCGGCCCGCCGTCACTTCGGTGTCGACGCGCACTCGATCGTCGTCGCGGCGCTGGCTCAGCTCGCCAAGCGCGGCGAGGTCAAGGCCGCGTCGGTGAAGGAGGCGCGCGACCGGTACGGCCTGTAACGGCCCGCGGGACGCGTGGAACTGCTGAAGGGGTACGGCCGCCGCCGTACCCCTTCGCTGTCGTCCGGGCGCTCCGCGTGCGTCCCACCCGCTCAGGGCCGATGCTGGTCCAGTGATGGACGAGACGCAGTTCTGGGAGCTGGTGGACGCGAGCCGCGAGGTCGCCGAGGGCGATCCCGACGAGCAGGCGGACCAGCTCGTCGCACAGCTGCTGCGGCTGGACCCGGAGTCCGTTCTGGACTTCGCCCGGCACTTCGAGTCCCGCTACAACCGCGCCTATCGCTGGGATCTGTGGGGCGCCGCCTGGGTGCTGCTCGGCGGGGCGAGCGACGACGCGTTCGACTACTTCCGGTGCTGGCTGATCGGCCAGGGCCGGGAGGTCTTCGAGAGGGCCCTCCACGACCCGGACTCGCTGGCCGATCTCCTGGAGGACTTCAACGAGGACATCGACGGGGACGGCGAGGAACTCGGCTACGCGGCGGACGAGGCGTACGAGCAGCTCACCGGAACCGTGGCACCCGACCTGGGCATCCCGCCCGCCGCCTCCGAGCCGGAGGGGACGCCGCTGGACCTGGAGGACGAGACCGCGCTCGCGGCGCGCTATCCCCTGCTGTGGTCACGGTTCAGGGACTGACGGGGTTGAGGCGAGCCTTGGTGCGGCGCATCGGTGCCCGGTTGGCCCGGTCCAGGACGGACCGGGTGTCCGCGGCCGGTCCGAGCACGACCGACGCGACCGCGCAGACGGCCGTCCAGGGGGCGCGCACCACCTCGGCCCAGATACTCGTCCCGTCCGTCTGCGCCTTCGTACGGCTGCTGTTCACGATCCCCGCCTCCGGTCGGTCCCTGTCCACGGCCTCTACGACCGTAGGGCTCCGGAATCTGAGGACCCTGCGGACGGCCTGTGGGATCGCCATGGGTCGTGCGGGGCCGGTGGCACGGCCGTGCGAGAGCGCGTCACCACCTGCTCTCGAGTGGGCTCTGAAGGCGACTGGGAAAGCGTCCCTGAAGGCGGCCCTGAAGACGCGCCGCCTCCTGCCGGATCAAGGGGAGCAGGGCGCTGAGGGCTGCTCCGGGACACCTCGTCATATAGCCGTCGTTGTGGCCCGCGAGGGCGGGGAGCAGGACGGTGGTGCCCGCCTTGTACCGGCTCAGACCGTTGCTGGAGACCAGACGGACCTTGCTGCGCGGGTCGATGTTGGAAAGACCCAGCTTCCAGGCGGCCAGGCGGGCGATCGCTTCGGTCATCGCCGTCGGCACGGGCACACCCGCCGTGAAGGTGCCGAGGGCGGCGATGCCGACGGTGCGGTGGTTGAAGCCCTGGGTATGGGCGCCGGTGACGGGGCGGTCGACTCCGCCCGCGCGGCCCTCGTAGATGTTGCCGCAGCGGTCGACGAGGAAGTTGTAGCCGATGTCATCCCAATGGCGGTATCCCCTCTGCCCCGTGTAGAGATAGCGGATGATGCGTGGGGCGTCGGCGCACCGGTAGCCGTTGGGCGAGTCGGTGTGGTGCACGAAGACGGCGATGACCTTGTCGTCGTAACGCGGGGGCGGCTGGTTGCGCGTGCCGGCGTCCGCCGCCCAGGCCGAGCGGGCCACGACATGTGGCTTGGTCGCCGGATACAGGACAACGGCGGGCTTGGCCGCGACCGGGTTCGGGGCGGTGTGCCGCACCACCACGGGGCGCTCGACGCCCGCGGCGCACAGCACCAGCGCGAGAACGGCCGCACCCCCCGGCATGGAGCCGAGCAGCAGCACGGCGGCGCCGCGGATCCGCGCCTCACTCGGGCCCTGGAACCTCCGCTCTCCCAGTACGTTCGGCACTTTCCATGCCCTTGGCATTCCCGGCAATTTAGGCATTCTTCGCACGATTCGCACGGCACGCATGGAGCCACTGTCCGCCCGCGGCGCGGCATCCGCGATGTGTGGTGTGCCACCTGGTGGAACCATCGTCGTCGTCGGGGACGTTTTTACAGGTCGACGCACACGTTCCCGTGCTCCGGTACCACGTGTGCGCGGCTGATCACTGTGCTCCCCCCGCGCGTAATAAGGGGTCCGAGAGAAAGGCGGCTCCGTGGACATACTCGACATCCTGCTCATCGTGGTGATCCTGGCCTACGCGGCCTCCGGCTACCGGCGCGGCCTGGTGGCCGGCTGTGTCTCGCTCGCCGGCTTCGTGGGCGGCGCCGTGATCGGCGTCTGGATCCTGCCGTGGATGATGCACCTGGTGACGCGGGGGACGACCGCGGCGACGGTGACCGCGGTGTGCACGGTGCTCGTCCCCGCGGTGGTGGTGCACGAGATGGCGGGACGCCTCGCTCTGAAGCTGCGGCGGGAGCTGGACCAGGGGCCGCTGCGGGTGGCCGACGGGATCGGCGGGGCCGCGGCCAACACGGTGGCCGTGCTGATCGTGGCGTGGGTGGCCGCGAGCGTGCTGGGCGCGTCCTCCTCCCCGGTGGTCACCGAGGCGATCCGGGACTCGCGGCTGCTGGGCACGGTGCAGAACGCGATGCCGGACACCACCCCCACCTGGTTCTCGCGTGCCACGTCCGCGCTCACCCAGGCGGGATTCCCGCAGGTCTTCAACCCGTTCGAGAACGAGCCCACGGCCGGGGTCGCCAAGCCCTCGGGCGACAGTGTCACGTTGAGCGCGACGAACTCCGCCAGGCTCAGCACCGTGAAGATCGAGGGCGCCTCGGGCACCCAGGGCCGGGAGGGCAGCGGCTTCGTGTACACGGAGCGGCATGTGATGACCAACGCGCATGTGGTGGCGGGCATCGACCATCCGTCCGTGCGGATCGGCGGCGTCGGTCCGTCGTACGCGGCGCGCGTGGTGCTCTTCGACCCCGACCGTGACGTGGCGGTGCTGTACGTGCCGGGTCTGCGCGCGCCCGTCGTGCACTTCGACACCAGTGCCAAGCGCGGTAACGCCGCCGTGGTCGCGGGCTATCCGCAGGACGGCGAGCTGACGCTGCGGGCCGCGACGGTCGCCAACCGGATCAAGGCCACGGGGCAGAACATCTACAACACGGACACGGTCACCCGGGAGATCTACTCGATCCGTTCGACCGTGCTGCCGGGCAACTCGGGCGGGCCCCTGCTCACCACGGACGGCCGGGTGTACGGGGTGGTCTTCGCCCGCTCCACCTCGGACCACGAGACGGGCTACGTACTGACGGCGGACGAGGTCGCGGGCGACGCGCAGCGCGGGGCGGGAGCCACGGCGCCGGTGGACACGGGCGACCTGATCACGTCGTGACGGCGGCGTTTCCAGGGGTCGTACGGGCGTACCGGGGCGTGCCAGGTGCCAGGTACCGCTGGTGTCAGAGGGTGCGCCCCATGAGTACGTCGTCCACGTACTCGCCCTCGATCAGGAACTCCCCGGGCTGGATCCCCTCCACCACGAACCCCTCGGACTCGTAGAGCTTCCGTGCCGGGGTGTTGTGCCCGAGCACCCGCAGGGTGACGCGCCGCGCCTCCCGCCGCCGCGCCTCGTCCAGGGCTGCCCGCAGCAGTGCCCGCCCCACCCCGGCGCCGCGCGCCTCGTCGGCGACGGCGAGCCCCTGGATCTGCCGCACATGCGCATTGCTCAGGAGCGACGTGGCGAAAGCCAGCCGGACATAGCCGACGACGATGCCCTCGGCCTCGGCGACCAGATGGTCCCCCGGCAGCCAGCGCTCGGTGAAGAAGGGCCCGTAGGGCGGCCGGGGGCGCGGCTGGACGGAGTGCAGCGGAGACCACGTCTCCCGGTCGATCCGGGCGAGCGTCTCCTCATCGGTGAGCGTGGCCCGGCGTATACGCGGAAGGGGCATGCGGATCACTGTACGGCCGGCGCACGCGGATCTGCCCGGCTTTTGCGGCGGGGTCGCACGAGTCGCGAGGGCCGTGGCGGGCAGGATGGGCCCATGGAACGATCCCGAATCGCCGTGGCCGGTGCGTCCGGTCTCATCGGCAGCGCCCTGGTGCGATCCCTCGCCGCGGACGGGCACGAGGTGGTGCGCCTGGTGCGCCGCGCGGCCCGTGGGGCGGACGAGGTGTGCTGGGACCCCGATGGCCAGTTCGTCGACGCGGCCGGGCTGGTCGGGTGCGACGCGGTGGTGAACCTCGCCGGGGCGGGCATCGGCGACCACCGCTGGACGGACGCGTACAAGAAGACGCTGCGCGACAGCCGGGTGCTCGGCACGGCGGCGCTCGCCGAAGCCGTCGCCTCCCTGCCCGACGCACCGCGCGTCTTCGTCTGCGGCAGCGCCATCGGCTTCTACGGCGAGACCGGGGACCGGACGGTGGACGAGGAGGCACCGCCCGGGGACGGCTTCCTGCCCTCGCTGTGCGTGGAGTGGGAGGAGGCGGCGGCCGCGGCGCAGGAGGCGGGCGTGCGCACGGTGTTCGCGCGGACGGGGCTGGTGGTGGCGCGGACGGGCGGAGCCTGGGGGCGGCTCTTCCCGCTCTTCAAGGCGGGCCTCGGCGGGCGGATGGGCGACGGGCACCAGTACTGGTCGTTCATCTCGCTGCACGACGAAGTGGCGGCGATCCGCCATCTCATCGACGACCCGGCCCTGTCCGGGCCGTTCAACCTGACGGCTCCTCAGCCGCTGACCAACCGTGAGATCACCGATGCCATGGGGCGCGTGCTGCACCGGCCGACGGTCATGACGGCCCCCGCGCCCGCCCTGCGTCTCGCGCTCGGCGAGATGGCCGGGGATGTGCTCGGTAGCGCGCGGGTGCTGCCGGCGCGGCTGCTGGAGTCCGGGTTCTCGTTCGCTTTCCCGGGGATCGAGGAGACCTTGCGGGCGGCGCTGCGGGACCACTGACGAGCGGCAGAGAACGCCCGTGTTCGACCGCATGCGACCACCGTGCGACCGTGCTCTGCCCATGCGCGACTTCGCTTGACCGGACGCGGACCTACGCTCGACCCGAACTCGGGTATCCCGGACGCCTGTTGGGGGCATGACGTCTCCACCGGCCGCACAACCTCGAGGAGGGGCACGTGCTAGAGCCCGTGTATCAGGCGGACGTCGTCATCGTAGGGGCAGGGGTCGCCGGACTCGCGGCGGCCCACCGGCTGACCAGTGCAGGAGTGACGACGGCAGTCCTGGAAGCCGCCCATTGCGTCGGCGGCCGCATGTCGACAGAGAAGATCGACGGCTTCCGGCTCGACCGGATCGGACAGCTTCTGTCCACTTCCTATCCCGAACTGCGTCTGACTCCTGGACTCGACGGGCTCGCCCTGCGCCCGTTCGCACCGGGCGTCCTCGTGCACAGCGAGGGACGCCATCATCGCGCGAGTGCGCCGGCCCTCGGCGGGGGCGCAGGGGGCGCACGGAGCGCACTCAACGCCGTACGCGCTCTGGCCAACGCTCCTCGCGCCCCCCGCGCCACCTCCGCTCCCCTCGCCGGGCCCGGAGCGGCGGGAGTGCGAGGCGGCCGGTCCCGAGTGGCGGGGGCGCGTCCGTCCGTGCCGCGGCCCGCCGCTCCGCTCGGCAGTGCCATGGACCAGGCCCGGCTCGGCGCCGCACTCACCCGCCTCGCCACCGTCCCCGTGGAACGGCTGCTGGCGCGGCCGGAGTCGACCGCCCGCAGCGCGCTCACGGCCCGCGGGCTCCCGGCCCGTACGGTCGACGGCTTTCTGCGTCCGCTCCTGGCCGCGCTGTTGTGCGACCCGGAGCTCACCACGTCGAGCCGCTGCGCCGACCTCGCGCTGCGCGCCTTCGCGAGCGGGCGGCTGTGCCTGCCCGAAGGCGGCGCCGAGGCCCTCCCCGACCTGCTGGCGCGGGCGCTGCCACCGGGCACCGTGCACACCGGGGTCCGCGTCACCTCGGTCTCCACGACCTCGGTGACCACCGCGGACCACGGCGAACTGCGCTGCCGGGCCGTCTTGGTGGCGACCGACGCGCACCATGCCGCCCGGCTGCTGCCCGGCCTGCGCGTGCCGGACTTCCATCCCGTCACCGTCGTCCACCACACGATGGACGAGCCGCCGTCGACCGGCGCGTCCCTGCTGCTGGACGCGGACCGCGACGGTCCGGTCGCGCACACCGCGGTCGTCAGCCTGGTCGACCCGTCCCGCGCGCCCGCGGGACGGCCCCTGGTCTCCTCCACGGTGCTCGGTACGCCCCCGGACGACGTGGACGACTCCGTACGGGCCCATCTCGCGCGATTGTTCGGCACGTCCACGACGCGCTGGGAGACGCTCGCCGTGCACCACACGGCGCGAGCCGTCCCGGCGATGCGGCCACCGCACGATCTGCGCCGGCCGGTACGGCTGCTGGCCGGGCTGTACGTGTGCGGCGACCACCGGGAGACGAGCACGGTCCAGGGGGCCCTGCACTCGGGCCACCGGGCCGCCACCGCCCTGCTCGCGGACCTCGGCGCGGGCCCGATGCACTCCGCGGAACCGCTGCCGAGAGCGGCCTGACGTTCACTGGAGCGCGGCGACCTTGTCCCGGTAGCCGCGCACCGGTGCCGCGTCCTTGTACGGCTCCAGGCGCCGCTCGAAGTCCCGTACGTACTCGGTCGCCCGCAGCGACCGCATCTCCGCGGCCTGCCCCGCGGCCTCGGCCCCCAGCTGGCAGGCCTGGTCCAGCTCGCCGAGGCCGAGCCGCGCCGTGGCGAGCACGACCCGGCAGAACAGCCTGCTGCGGGCGTAGCCGGGCGCCCGCAGCTGGAGCGAGCGTTCGGCGTGCTGGGCCGCGGCCCTGTACTGCTGGAGGTCCCGGTGGCAGTGCCCGAACTCGTCGGCGATCTGCGCCTCGTCGAAGAACCGCGCCCAGTGCGGGACATCGTCGCCGGGCCGGGCGGTCTCCAGGGCGCGCTCGGCCCGCACCAGCGAGGCCGTGCACGCGCGCACCTCGGCGAGCACTCCGTGGCCGCGCGCCTCGACGGCGTGCAGTATGGCCTGGACGGCGGGCGGCGCCGAGGTGCCGACGCCCTGCTGGGCCACGCGCGCCAGCTGCACGGCCTCGCGCCCATGGCCGAGGTAGACGGCCTGACGGCTCATGGTGACCAGGACGTACGCCCCGTACAGCCGGTCCCCGGCCGCCTGCGCGAGGCGGAGCGCCTGGACGAAGTAGCGCTGGGCCAGACCGTGCGCACCGATGTCGTACGACGTCCAGCCGGCGAGCCGGGTCAGATCGGCGGCAGCCGCGAACAGCCGACGGCCCGTCTGCTCGCCGTAGGTGCCGCGCAGCATCGGCTCGGCCTCGTGTTCCAGATAGCGCACGAGTGCCTGGCGGGCGTGGCCTCCGCCGTAGGCGTTGTCGAGGGCGCGGAAGAGTTCGCCGACCGAGCGCAACGCGGCGATGTCGCCGCCGCTGACCTTCTGGCCGGGGCCGCGTTCGGACTGGGTGCGTTGCCGGGGCACCGCGGGGCGGCCCTGGGCCGGGATGCGCGGGATGGCCTCGCCGTGACCGACCCGGTCGTCGGCCCGGCCGATCAGCCAGTCCCGGCTGGGCACGACGAGCCCCGCCGGGGTGAACGCGATCTTGCGCAGCTCGGCGTGGCTGCCCGAGTCCTTGCGCCACAGGCCGCTGACGATGTCGACGGCCTCCTCCGGGGTCGCGGCGAACTCCAGGCCCGCGTACACGGGAGCGCAGGCGTCGAGCCCGAGGTCCTGCGCCGTGAGCCGGCGCCCGAGCCGCCGGGTGAACACCTCGGCGATGAGCGCGGGGGTGGTGCCGCGCGGCTGCTGCCCGCGCAGCCACCGGGTCACGGAGGTCTTGTCATATCTGAGATCGAGCCCGTGTTCGAGACCCAGCTGGTCGACGCGACGGGCGAGACCGGCGTTGGAGAACCCCGCTTCTGCGATGAGCGCGGCGAGCTGTCGGTTGGGGGTGCGCTGCGCGGGTCGTTCCGTCATCTGCGGTGCGGTCTCCTTAATGCCTTGCGAACGGCGTGAATGTAGCTGAGAGTGAGCGACCGATTGCGGAGATCAGAGACCGTTCATCCGATCGTGTGAGGATTGGCCGTTGGGCTGACGGGAGGGGCGCACAGGAGTGGACGTACAGTGGCGTGGGCGCCTTTCGCGCCTTACGAAGCTGCTAGGGAGGCGGTTGCCGTGAGTGAGCTGCGGTTCGTCCGTATGGGGTTCGGGGCCGAGGCCGTCGAGTACCAGGAGGCGTGGGACGAGCAGCGCCGTGTGCACGCCGCCCGCTTCGCCGACGAGATCCCCGACACCTGTCTGCTCCTTGAGCACCCCCCGGTCTACACGGCGGGCCGGCGCACGGCGGACGACGAACGCCCCCTCGACGGCACCCCGGTGATCGACGTGGACCGCGGCGGCAAGATCACCTGGCACGGCCCGGGCCAGCTGGTCGGCTACCCGATCCAGAAGCTCCCGCGCCCGGTCGACGTCGTAGCCCATGTACGGCGGCTGGAGGAGGCCCTGATCCGCACCTGCGCGGAGTTCGGCCTGGAGACCACCCGGGTCGAGGGCCGCAGTGGAGTGTGGGTGCTCGGCGACCTGGTGGAACAGCGCCCGGCGCTCGGCGGACTCTCCCTGGACTTCGACCCGCGCCTGCAGGACGAGGAGTTCG
Source organism: Streptomyces sp. NPDC047022 (assembly GCF_040644155.1). NCBI lineage: Bacteria > Bacillati > Actinomycetota > Actinomycetes > Kitasatosporales > Streptomycetaceae > Streptomyces > Streptomyces sp. NPDC047022. The sequence continues at coordinate 396,887 of NZ_JBEYVV010000001.1, forward strand.
ACCCCCGCCTCAACGGCCCGGAGTACGCCCCCTCGAACGCGGGCCAGCGCCGCGAGGACCGCAAGCTGGCACAGATCGGCATCCGCGTCGCCAAGGGCGTCACCATGCACGGCTTCGCGATGAACGTGAACCCGGACACCACGTGGTTCGACCGCATCATCCCCTGCGGCATCCGCGACGCGGGCGTGACGTCCCTGGCGTACGAACTGGGCCGCGACGTGACGATCGCGGAGGTGCTGCCCGTGGCGGAACGGCACCTGCGGGAGATCCTGGAGAACGCGGACCTGAAGCCGCGGGAGATCGAGAAGGAACCGGTCTCGTAGCGACAGCCCCCGGCAAAGGCCAGCCGGCACCAACCCCGGCCATCAAATCAACGGGCGTACCCTTAACCACGCCGAAGAATCAACGCTAGGGAGCCGGTCGTGTCCGCAGTCGCACCCGACGGACGCAAGATGCTGCGCCTGGAGGTCCGCAACAGCCAGACCCCCATCGAGCGCAAGCCCGAGTGGATCAAGACCCGGGCGAAAATGGGCCCCGAGTACACGAAGATGCAGAACCTCGTGAAGAGCGAGGGCCTGCACACGGTCTGCCAGGAAGCCGGCTGCCCGAACATCTACGAGTGCTGGGAGGACCGCGAGGCCACCTTCCTCATCGGTGGTGACCAGTGCACCCGCCGTTGTGACTTCTGCCAGATCGACACCGGCAAGCCCGAGGCGCTCGACCGCGACGAGCCGCGCCGGGTCGGCGAGTCCGTGGTCACCATGGACCTGAACTACGCCACGATCACGGGCGTCGCGCGCGACGACCTGGAGGACGGCGGCGCCTGGCTGTACGCGGAGACGGTCCGCCAGATCCACCAGCAGACCGCCGGCCGCGAGGCGGGCCGGACCAAGGTCGAGCTGCTCGCCCCCGACTTCAACGCGGTCCCCGAGCAGCTCGCGGAGGTCTTCTCCGCCCGGCCCGAGGTCTTCGCGCACAATGTCGAGACCGTTCCGCGGATCTTCAAGCGCATCCGGCCCGGCTTCCGCTACGAGCGCTCGCTGAAGGTCATCACCGAGGCCCGCGACTTCGGCCTCGTGACGAAGTCGAACCTGATCCTCGGCATGGGCGAGACCCGCGAGGAGGTCAGCGAGGCACTGCGTCAGCTGCACGAGGCGGGCTGCGAGCTGATCACAATCACGCAGTACCTGCGCCCGAGCGTGCGCCACCACCCGGTGGAACGCTGGGTCAAGCCGCATGAGTTCGTGGAACTGAAGGAGGAGGCCGAGCAGATCGGCTTCTCCGGTGTCATGTCCGGACCGCTGGTGCGCTCCTCGTACCGCGCCGGGCGCCTGTACCAGATGGCGGTGGAGAAGCGGGGTGCGTACATCGCCTCGCAGGCCGTCTGACCCGGAGCCCTCTCCCCCTGTACGGCACTCCGTGCCAGTTTTCGGGTGTGAATCCGCACACAAGAAGTTACCGTCCGGTAGTGGCCGATTGACGCGGTCCCGACCGTCCCCGCAGCTGGGGGGCGCGTCAGGGCCGCGTCAGGCTTTGTGGGCTCGGTATCAAGGTTTCATTGATGTTTGACCGCTCGGTCACGCCCTGGTAACACCAAACAGTGACCCTGGACTTACACCACGTACACCCCGGCTCCGAGCCGACGACCCGAGGGGGGTCCTCCACCATGCAGGCCGCGCCCGTTCGCGCCACCGCCATCCCGTCCTTCACCGATGCACTCCGTGCCATCGAATCGATCCTCATGAGCGGTGGTCAGCGGACCGCCCGCCAGAACGCCTGGACCTCCGTCCTGGAGGACCGCCGCCGGGCCAAGGACCGCGTCGAGGCGCAGCGCGTCCTCGACGATGCGGCATCCCGCCCGTAACAGCCGCACACCCTCCGCGGGAGCGACCCCAGCGCTCCGCCCCACTGACGGCACTGGCGTCGTCGCCGCTTCCCGCGCCACGTAGACTTCGTGGCATGGCGAGGAAGGAACCCGCAGCGGACGCTGCGAATGCCGGGCGACTGAAACAGATCGCCCTGACCTACAAGATGACCAGCAAGGCCGACCCCAAGATCGGTCTTGTACTCGCGGCTGTCGGAATTGTCACCTTCGGTGTCTTCCTCGCGATCGGCTTCTTGATCGGTCACCCCATCTATCTCGGTATCCTCGGCCTCCTGCTCGCCTTCCTCGCGACGGCGATCGTCTTCGGACGCCGGGCCGAGCGCGCCGCCTTCGGGCAGATGGAGGGCCAGCCCGGCGCCGCCGCGGCGGTGCTCGACAACGTCGGCCGAGGCTGGACCACCACACCGGCGGTCGCGATGAACCGCAGCCAGGACGTGGTGCACCGTGCGGTCGGCAAGGCCGGCATCGTGCTGGTCGCCGAGGGCAACCCGAACAGGGTCAAGACCCTGCTGGCCGCCGAGAAGAAGAAGATGGCCCGCATCGTCGCGGACGTACCGGTGCACGACGTGATCGTCGGCACGGGCGAGGGCCAGGTGGAGCTGAAGAAGCTCCGCACGACCATGCTGAAGTTCCCGCGCGTCCTGACGGGCCCCCAGGTGACGGCGACCAACGACCGCCTGCGCGCGCTCGGCGACCTGATGAGCAACATGCCTCTGCCGAAGGGCCCCATGCCCAAGGGGATGCGGATGCCGAAGGGTGGCGGCGGAAGGACGCGGTGACGCTGCCGCTGAGGCGGTCGAAGCGAATCGGGCCCGGGAGACCTGGATGGTCTCCCGGGCCCGACTGCGTTCGGGTACAAGAGGTGCACTTGCGCCTGCGGGCCGGTGGGGGCGGGTCGCGCAGTTCCCCGCGCCCCTTTCGGGGCGCCCCCTGTGCCGGGACACGAGCGGAGCGCGCTCTTCAGGGGCACGGGGAACTGCGCGGGCAGCCACAGCGCACCCGCAGGGCTAAGCGCGGACTTCCACCGTCTTCGCCAGACGGTCGTGCAGACCCCTGCCATCGCGGTCCCAGATCAGCGCCGGGATCGCCAGGCACAGCAGAACCGTGCGGGTCAGGGCGCGCAGCGGGGCCACCCGGCCGGTGTCCAGCGACACCACACGCAGTCCGAAGATCCGCTTGCCCGGCGTGAAGCCGAGCGTGCCGACCGTCAGTACGCTGAGCACGAAGAAGATGAGCAGGGCCCAGTTTCCGGTGGACTGGTTGTAGCCGTCGGTCAGCAGACCGTATGCGATCAAGAGGCACAGGCCCCAGTCGACGGCCAGGGCGCCGATGCGGCGGCCCGGGCGGGCGATCGAGCCCGGCCCCTCCTGCGGCAGGCCGAGCTGCTCTCCCCGGTATCCGAGGTCCGCGCCGGCTTCCTCGATCGCCGCGCGGGGACCGGAGAGCCACGATCCGATTGCTTGCCTGTTGTCCACCCGTCCACGGTACTGCGCCCCATATGACACGCATGGAGGCGGGGTCACCAGGACGCAAGCTGGTTAACCTGGGAGAAACAATTGGGTCACGCCCGGGAAATCCCCCATCCCTAAGGTCAGCCGCAGAGTGTGCCCACCGCACTGGCCGCACGAACGAACTACCACCCCGGCGAGGACCGTCGGGAGTAGGAGGAGCTGGATGTTCCAGAACGCCGACGAAGCCAAGAAGTTCATCGCTGACGAGGACGTCAAGTTCGTCGATGTCCGGTTCTGCGACCTGCCGGGCGTCATGCAGCACTTCACGGTGCCCGTCGATGCGTTCGACCCGGACGAGGAGCTCGCCTTCGACGGATCCTCGATCCGTGGTTTCCAGGCGATCCACGAGTCCGACATGGCGCTGCGCGCGGACCTGTCGACCGCCCGGGTCGACCCCTTCCGCCGCGACAAGACGCTGAACATCAACTTCTTCATCCACGACCCGATCACGGGCGAGCAGTACTCCCGTGACCCGCGCAACGTGGCGAAGAAGGCCGAGGCGTACCTGGCCTCCACCGGGATCGCCGACACCGCGTACTTCGGCCCCGAGGCCGAGTTCTACGTCTTCGACAGCGTCCGCTTCGCCACCAGCGCGAACGAGTCCTTCTACCACATCGACTCCGAGGCCGGCGCCTGGAACACCGGCGCCCTCGAGGACAACCGTGGTTACAAGGTCCGCTACAAGGGCGGCTACTTCCCGGTCCCGCCGGTCGACCACTTCGCCGACCTGCGCGCCGAGATCTCCCTCGAGCTGGAGAAGAACGGCCTGAAGGTCGAGCGCCAGCACCACGAGGTGGGCACCGCCGGCCAGGCCGAGATCAACTACAAGTTCAACACGCTGCTCGCCGCCGCCGACGACCTCCAGCTCTTCAAGTACATCGTGAAGAACGTCGCCTGGCGCAACGGCAAGACCGCGACCTTCATGCCGAAGCCGATCTTCGGCGACAACGGCTCGGGCATGCACGTGCACCAGTCGCTGTGGAGCAACGGCGACCCGCTGTTCTACGACGAGGCCGGCTACGCGGGCCTGTCGGACACCGCCCGCTACTACATCGGCGGCATCCTCAAGCACGCCCCGTCGCTGCTTGCCTTCACCAACCCGACGGTGAACTCGTACCACCGCCTGGTCCCGGGCTTCGAGGCGCCGATCAACCTGGTGTACTCGCAGCGCAACCGCTCCGCCGCCATGCGCATCCCGATCACGGGTTCCAACCCGAAGGCCAAGCGCGTCGAGTTCCGCGCGCCCGACTCCTCCGGCAACCCGTACCTCGCCTTCTCTGCCCTGCTGCTCGCGGGCCTCGACGGCATCAAGAACAAGATCGAGCCTGCCGAGCCGATCGACAAGGACCTGTACGAGCTGGCTCCGGAGGAGCACGCGAACGTCGCGCAGGTCCCGACCTCGCTCCCGGCCGTCCTCGACTCGCTCGAGCGCGACCACGAGTTCCTCCTCCAGGGCGATGTCTTCACGTCCGACCTGATCGAGACGTGGATCGACTTCAAGCGCGCGAACGAGATCGCCCCTCTGCAGCTGCGCCCGCACCCGCACGAGTTCGAGCTCTACTTCGACGTGTGATATAGCCCCAGGTCAGAGCGGCCTTCCGCTCCCCTGGGCCGTCTGTGGGCCGTCGGCCGGCTCTCCCAGCACGGGAGAGCCGGCCGACGGCCTTTTCGGCTCTGGCTTCCGGGGCCGGCTCAGGCCGCGTCGCCCTGTCGCTCCTTGGAATGCCCGGTCGATGGCTTTGCGGGTTCGATCCTGACCGTTCGGCGACAGGCGCGTGCGGGTGCGCTCCGGCGATCGCGGGTGAGGCCTGCGATGCAGGCTCGGCATTCCTCCGCTGAGGGCTCGATGCGGCTTTCGTGCGGTGCTCACCGGGTGATGTGGAGCTGCCGTCGCCGCGGGGGCGCGGGGCAGCGACTAGTCCTTCGCGAAGGCTTCCCGAATACGACTTATCTCGTCGTGGGCGCGGTGCTTGTTCACTTCGTCCAAGAAGGCTTCGAGTTCCGCCCGTCGCTCCGGAGTGAGGTCGTTCCTGCCGAGAAGCTTTCTCAACACTCTCGCCGAGCGCCACACTTTGAAGTTGACGCCCCACCTGGCGCCTTGCTCTTTCATCATCGGCAGCAAAGCGCCCGCGATCGCTGCGAAACCAGGAGACGACCAGGTCAGGATCGCAGGCCAGATGGTGTCTTGAGGGACTGAATGAGCCAGGGAGAGCAGCATCGTCCCACCGAACCCCCCACCGGCAGCAGCGACCTGCTTGGTCCTCTTCCTCGCTCTCGGTGTGGACGACCTCCTCGCTGTCGTCTGGGTTTCTCTTCTTTGTCGAGGTACCTCAGGCGCATCGCCTCCCCCAGGTGCGACTGAGTCGTCAGTCACCCTTCACCTCAACTCTGGACGCCCTCAGAACCCGGTCCGTCTGCTCGGCCTCAGCGGCCTTTACGTAGTTCCGCAGGAAGGCTTCCGCGTCCGCCCCAGACAAGCGTCCGGCGACCGACTCTCCCCGGCGCTCGGGTTCCATCCTGAGGGGCCCCGAAAGAAGGTTGATCAGGCGTAACGCCTCTTTCGCCCCGGAACTGATCAGGCGACTTACGGCAGCAGTCAGCCCGACGGCCGAGACGACGGTAGCCAGAATCGGCCAGGCATCACTTCCCAACGCCCATACACCCCCCGACATTACGTGTGGTACACGTCACATGCACTCAGTGTAGCCGACTCAGTGACGTTTCGTCAGGTTGCGGTGAAAATGCGCCACTCAGGCGTACCATGCGCCACGTCGACGGGCCGGTCGGTGCGGCGGGCAGGAAGTTGACCAGGGGCCGGGCCCGGGCCGCGCCAGGGGGCCGGCGGCAGAGTGGAGCCATGCGGCCCGGCGAGGCAGGCTTGGTGCATGAAGTCGCTCTTGCGCTCGCCCCCTCCGCCAGGAGCAAGCGGTCACAGCCGAGTCCTCTTCACGCTCATGCAGGGCGTTCCCTTCGTGATCGCGCTGGCCGTGCTGGCCATCGAGCTCACTCCCGCACACTTCGTCTACACCGGCCCCTTTCTGACCGCGGTCCCGGCGCTGGCGGCGGTGACGATGGGCCCCAAGGGCACCAGCGCGGCGGCCGGACTCGCGCTGGTGATCAGTGTGATCACCGCGACCTGCAACCAGGCGTGGGGAACCCTGCAGGTCTATACCAACTTCCTGGCGTTGGCCCTCGTCGCCGTGGCCGGGTTCATCACCAGCAGCGCCGTGCAGACGCGCAGGCAGAGAGAGCTCGACCAGGTCCGCCGGATCGCGGTGGCGGCCCAGGAGGTGGTGCTGCGGCCCGTACCCGCGCGACTGGGCCCCTTGCACGTGGGCAGCTTGTGTCTCGCGGCCGGGACAGGGGCGCAGGTGGGCGGTGATCTCTACGAGGCCGTGCAGACACGGTACGGCGTCCGGATGATCGTGGGGGACGTCCGGGGCAAGGGGCTGTCCGCGGTGCGGGCCGTCGCGGTGACGCTGGGGGCGTTCCGGGAGGCCGTGCACTACGAGGACGAGCTGGTGGAGGTCATGAACCACTGCGCGGCTGCGCTGCGCCGGGAAGTCGCAGTGCCGGGTGCGTATGGTCAGGAAGTTCTGCTGGAAGGATTCACCACTGCGCTGGTCGCGCAGGTGACGGGCGAACCCACGGTGCAGCTGGTCAACCGTGGGCATCCGCCGCCACTGCTGCTGCACCAGGGCAGGGCCACGGCATTGATGCCGGCCGCGCCGTCGCCGCCTCTCGGCCTGGAAGACCTCACCACCGGCCTCCCTGCCGAGCCCGAAAGCTATCCCTTCGTCCCCGGTGACCGTCTGCTGCTGTACACCGACGGCGTGATCGAGGCCCGCGACAGCGCCAACGAATTCTTCGCTCTTCCGGAGACCATGGAGGGGATACGCGCAAGCACGACCCCGCCGGAATTCCTGGACCAACTGCACCAGGCGTTGATCGGCCACACCGAGGGCGACTTGGCGGACGACGTGGCGATGATCCTCGTCGACCGGATCAACGGCGTGCCCGGGGACCAAGGCGCTGCAGGCTCCCTGGCGGAGCCGCCTTCCGGCGGGGCGGATGCGGGGTAGCGGTCGTTGCGTTCACGAGTCGCTGACGTGATGTCAGCAAATGTCAGCAGCCCCTGTTCCTTGGGCCTTTGACGGCTCGGCGGGCTGTACGAACGGGCAGAGTCGGGCGTTCACGCGCGCCGTGGACGGTGTCGCCCCGCAAACGCCGTGAATACTCGGCACAGCCCTTCCTGAAGAGAGGGGCGAAGCGACTGAACGCACCTCCGTACACGTAAGGAAACACATCTGTCGTGAGGATCACCGCCATACGCAAACGCGCCATCACTGCTCTTTCCGCGACCGCCGTGGTTTTCTCCGCGCTGTTCACCGCCGCCGGTCCCGCCGCGGCAATCGAGGGCGGGCAGCCGGCCCGGGCGGCGGACTACCCCTGGGCCGTCGCGGTCAAGCCCGCGTTGCTCCCGTTCGCCTTCTGCGGCGGCACGCTGATCGCACCGAACAAGGTCCTCACCGCAGGGCACTGTGTGGACCTCTTCATGAAGGTCCCCGGACTTCTGCAGGTGGTCTCCGGCCGCGACTCCATGTTGTCCACGGCCGGCACCGAGGTGAGCGTCACCAAGATCTGGCGCGATCCGGGCTACAGCAGCTTCACCTACCAGGGTGAGACCGGCTACCGCAACGACGTCGCCGTCCTCACCCTCAAGTCGCCGATCAAGGCCCCGACCCTGCCCATCGCCGGCCCGGACTCGAGCGACCTCTACAAGCCTGGCCGGACCGCCCGGATCCTCGGCTGGGGCACCACATCGTCCGGCGCCATCGACGGCGGACGCCTGCGCACCGCGACCGCTCCGGTGATCGCCGACTCCTCCTGCGCGAGCGCCACCTCGTACGGCGACGCGTACGACTCCCATCAGTACACGTGCGCGGGCGACTTCACCCGCGGCGGTGTCGACACCTGTGAATTCGACAGCGGAGCCCCGCTGGTGGTCGACGGTGTCCTCGCCGGCGTCACCTCCTGGGGCATCGGCTGCGGCAAGCCGGGCTACCCCGGCCTCTACACGCGCGTCAGCGAGTTCTCCTCGAAGATCACCGCCCAGCTCGGCACCGACTGAGGCGCGGGCACCGCATCGGCCTCCTCGATCGGTGCCCCTCCCTCAGATGTCCCTCGCGTCGTCACCCGAACGCCGTACCCGGCATGCGCTGGAGCCCCCGCCCGGCCTTGACTGGGGGCATCAGGCGAAGGCGGGAGAGCGGGAGAGGCGGCGAGACGATGGCACGGCACGGAATACGCCATGTACGCGGGACACGCGGGCGCGGGGTGCGGAACGCGGTGCGCGACGTCGGGGCCGTCGTCGTGGTGACCTGCGTGCTCAGCGGCTGCTCCAACGGTGGCGGCGGTGCTTCCAGCGGGGCCTCCAAGGCCGCGTCGGCCGCCGCCTCCGCCGCCGCGTCCCTCGCCTCGCAGGCCTCGTCCGCGCTGGCATCGGCGACCGCGGCGGCGGGCCACAAGCTCGACGAGATCAAGGGCGGTACCGACGCCAAGGGCGACGTCAAGCTCGGTACGACCGCCACGGACGCCGACGGGCGCAAGGCGGTGGAGGTGACCGTCACCAACCCCACGTCCAAGTCCCGTACATACGCCGTGCAGGTCAACTTCAGGGCCGGCGGGAATCTCCTCGACACGGTCGTCGTGACGGTGAGCGGGGTCGCCGCGGGCGCGTCGAAGAACGGGACCGCGCTCAGCAACCGCAAGCTCACCGGTGACGTCAAGGCCGACGTCGCCCGCGCGGTGCGGTACTGATCCCGGTGGCGGCCCTCCACCGGGCACGGTGCGGCACGCGCCCTCCGGGGCCACGCGCGCCGCGGTCGGGTCCGCGGCCTCTGGGCCGCCGCCCACCGCGCCAGGGCCCGAGCCCCGCGCGTCCACTGCCCGTGCGCTGAGCACCCCGCGGTTGTCACGCCGGTCCACCGCCGTCGAGCACGGCGTCCACGAAGCGGGCGCGGTCCTCGGCGTGGTCGTGGAACCACTCCCCCAGCCGGTGCTCCGAGCCGGGTACATCGAGACGGGTGACCCGCGCGTTCGTGCTGAGCGCCGCCGCGACCGCCTCCGTGACCTCCGGCGGGATCACGGCATCGGTGCCGGGCACGGCGAGCACCGCCCGTCCCTCGTACGCCCGCAACGCCTCCAGCGCCGGCGCCGCCCGCCAGCCGTCCGGCTCGCGGAGGATCTCGCTGAAGGGGCCCGTGCCGTCGCCGAACGGGACCGTCCATGCCCGCGACGAGTAGACCGCCGGTGCGCACAGGCCCAGAGCCGTGACGCGCCGTCCGTAGTGCCGGGCGAGATCGGCGACGGTCTGCCCGCTCATGCTGAAGCCGACCAGGACGAGCGGGCCGCCGTCCTGGGTCCGGGCGTCGATCACGGCGACCGCCTGCTCGAAGCGCCGCTCAAGGCTCAGCTCGGCCGCCACACCCGTGCTGTCGCCGTGCCCGGAGAAGTCGAAGGCGAGGCCGTGGCAGCCGCGCCCTACGAAGTCGTTCAGCAGCGGGAGCAGCCGCCGCGCACTGCCGTTGCCCGCGCCGTGCAGCACGACGACGGTGGCCGCGTCCGGCCCGCCGCCGTCACCCCATGCCCCGCTGAGCCGTTCACCGTCGTGTTCGTGGACGAAGGAGGAGAGTTCGATCATCCGCCCATTCACGCACGGGCGGCTGCGGGCGGAAAAGCAGATGCACGGCGAGTGACCGGGTCCTTACGCTGAACGTGCGTTCCGAAGGTACCCGCCCCCGGTTTCCGGCCGGAGAGTCATGACCCGGCGGAGTCAGGACAACCTCTACGCACCGACGGCCGCCCACCCCCAGCGCGCCGCCGGTTTTCGTCGGCACAACCACTCACCCACGCCACGGAGGCCCGTCATGGGCACCATCGTCATCGCCGGAACAGTCGTCCTCGTCATCCTGGGGTTCGGCAACCACGCCTGGTGGATAGCCGCCGTCGCCCTGCTCTTCCTGTACGTCCAGTACGGACGGGGTTCGTCCTCGGCGTCCTCGCCGGGAGCGGGCGGCGCCCCGGGCGCGGCGGCCACGTATCAGCAGTACCGCGAACGCCGTGACCAGCAGGCCAAGTGGGAGCGTCGCTACCGCCGCGAGCGCCCGCTGGAGTCCCGCCGCCAGGAGCGGGAGAAGAAGTAGTCGCCATGAAGCTAGTGGTCGCCATGAGGCAATCGGCTTGAAGCGGTCGTGGTCGGCCGCAGTGACGTACGTACCTCCGGGGCCCGCCCGGTCACAGGCCGGGCGCGCCCCAGATCGGGAACCAGCGGCCCAGATCCTGCTCGATCCGCAGATCGTTGCCGAGCATCGCCTTGATCTGCAGTTCCAGTGCGTTGTCGCGCCGCTCGCCCTGCCCGGCGAGCGGCGCGAACGGGTAGAAGGTGCCGCGCTTGTACAGGTAGACCAGGCCGAGCCGCCGCCCGCGCTCGTCCTGGAAACCGGCCACGGAGCACAGCAGCTGTGGTCCGAAGCCATTGACCTCCATGGCGCTGTTCACCGCGTGCAGATCGTTGACCAGGGCGGGCAGTTCGGCGGGCGCGCGGCGCGACACCAGCCATGAGTAGCCGTAGGAATCCCGCTGGAGCTCCACGGGCGGTCCGGAGCGGTCGGCGTCCGCGTCCAGGAGCGCCTGGACCTCGTGGTTGGTCTGGGCGAAGGCGCCGCCCTCGACCGAGGCGAAGCAGACCGCTCCGGTCCCGGTCGGGGTGAACCCGGCGGCGGCCTCGAGCGTGACCGCCGCCGAGGGCAGGGCGAAGAGCTGGTCCAGTTCGGGTGTGACCGGCCTCGTACGGCCGAGCAGGATGTCCAGGAGGCCCATCGGCTCTCAGCCCGCCCTTCCCGGCGCCGCCGCCTCGCCCAGTTCCACGGAGATACGGGCGAGCTGCTCCAGCCGCTGCTCCAGCGTCGGGTGGGTGGAGAAGAGGCGGGAGATGCCCGGATCGGAGCCGAACGCGGGAGTGAAGTAGAAGGCGTTGAACGCCTGCGCCGTGCGCAGGTCCTCCGTCGGGATGCGGGCGATGTCCCCGCTGACCTTGGTCAGCGCGGACGCCAGCGCCGAGGGGCGCCCCGTGAGATGGGCGGCGGCGCGGTCGGCGGCCAGCTCCCGGTACCGGGACAGGGCCCGGATCAGCAGGAAGCTGATCGCGTAGACGACCGCCGAGACCGCCATGACGGCGCCGAGCACGGCGATGGTGTTCTGGTCCTTGCGGCCCCGCCCGCCGAAGAGCTCCGAGTAGAAGGCGAACCGTACGACCAGTCCGGCGATCACCCCGAGGAACGACGCCACCGTGATCACGGCGACGTCCTTGTGCGCCACGTGCGACAGCTCGTGCGCCAGCACGCCCTCCAGTTCGTCGGGCTCCAGACGGCGCAGCAGCCCGCTGGTCACGCACAGCACGGCGTGATCGGGGTTGCGGCCGGTCGCGAAGGCGTTGGGCATGTCCATACCGGAGACGGCGACGAGCGGCTTGGGCATGTCGGCGACGGCACACAGCCGGTCCACCACGCCGTGGAGCTGCGGATACTCCTCGCGTTCCACGACGCGCCCGTGCATGGCGTACAGCGCGATCCGGTCCGAGAACCAATACTGAGCGCCGAGCGCCAGCGCCGCGATCACGACGACCAGCACCCAGGATTTCAACAACGCGATCAACGCGGCGATGAACGCCACGTACAAGAGTCCGAGCAGGAAGAGCGTGACCGTCATCCGCACGGTCAGCCGCCGATCGCTCCGGAACCGGCTCTGCATGCTGCATCACCCCGCAGTACCTGGCAGTAAGGCACTCGTCCCACCCCCATTGTGCGCCCGGCCCAGCCCATGAGCCGGTTCCGAACAGCCCCATGGAAGGCAAAGAGTCCCTGAAGGGCATCCGGGGGCCGGGGATGCCGACGCCGGGCGCCGCCGTGGTGGTAGGACGCCCGTCGTCGGCGGGTCCGCGGGAAGGGTCAGCGGCTGTACCGGATCAGGGCCCGCACCATGTGGCAGGTCATGTCCGACGGCGGATGCACCCCGATCTGCTCCGCCGTGCTGCGTATCGTCTCGTCGCGCGCCTGGTTCGGCACATACACCCCCGAGTCGAGCAGAGCGATCGCCAGGCGCATCGCCTTCAGTCGCCGGTTGTGCGTGACGTACCACTCGCGCGGCCGTCCCGGCGGCAGCGGTCGCTTGGCCACCGGTGAGTACGGCAGGTCCAGCGGGACGGGGCGGCGGGCGGTCGACTGGGTGGGCTTCGGCTTCGTCCTGGTTGCGGCAGCGGGCACGAGCATCCTCCTGTCGCGGTCGGGGAGCGGTCCGGACGTCCCGGAACCTCCCTCGAACACTGCTTCCAGTCTACTGGCCGGCACTGACATCCAGGGAGTCCGGAGCGGCCACCAAACTGCCTGGTGAGAAAGGGAATTGCCGCCACGTCACGCCAGATCCGCGAGGTGCGCATGAGGCGTCAGAAATTCGAACAGGCGAGGCGGCGACACGGCGGAAGCACGACTCGACGGGGCGGGAGGCACCCCAGGGTGACTGCAAGATCACCACAACCTTCCCGCATTCCTCACACATTTCTTCGCCCAGGCACTACCGTCATCCCGCCAGAAGCACCTCAGGGGGGACGACATGTACAGCGCGCCCGGCATTCCGCCCACTCCACGCCCGGTGGACACCCGCCCACTGCGCAAGCGCAAGCGCGTCTGGATCGGCGGCTTCCTCCTCATGGCCCTCGGCTCGGGCATCGGCGGCCAGGGCGCCCACGACGACGCCGTGGCCGCAGCAAAGGCTTCCGTCAAGCCCGCGCCGACCGTCACCGTCACGGCCACGCCCAGGCCCGCCGTCACGGTCACCAAGGCGGCCAGGCCCACGCCCGCGCCGACGGTGACCATCACCAGGACCGCGACCGCCGCCCATGGGTCCGGGTCCGGCTCCGGCTCCGGCCTCGGCAGCAGCTCCAGCCACGACGACGGCTCCGCCTCAGGCAGCGGCGGCAGCGGGACGTGCTCGATCGTCTCGAACGCGGGCAACTGCTACTCGGCGGGCCAGTTCTGCCGTAACAGCGACCATGGCGCCACGACGACCGACGCGAGCGGTACGCCCATCACGTGTTCCCTCAGCGGCAGCCGCTGGCGCTGGACGTAGTGGCCCTTCGTCCGGACCGGGCCGGATCACGCAGCGGGGCCGGATGCGAACGAGAGGCCCGGGCCTGAGACAGGCACGGTTACCGTGTGCCTCATGGAGATCTGGATCAACCCTGCCTGTTCGAAGTGCCGCAGCGCCCTGACCCTGCTGGACGCCGAGGGCGCCGACTACACCGTGCGCCGCTACCTCGAGGACGTACCCACCGAGGACGAGATCCGCGGCGTACTGACCCGGCTCGGTCTGGAGCCGTGGGACATCACACGCATCCAGGAGCCCGAGGCCAAGGAACTCGGCATGAAGGAGTGGGCGAAGGACGCCGACAGCCGGGACCGCTGGGTGCGGGCGCTCGCCGAACACCCCCGGCTCATCCAGCGGCCGATCATCACCGCCGACGACGGCACGGCGGTGGTCGGCCGCACGGAGGAAGCGGTACGGGACGTCCTGTCGCGATGACGCCAACTCATGTGTGACTCAGGCCACTCAGGAGAATCCTGTGAACCACTGAGTAACACCGCCCGGTCTCTCGTACCTAGCTGCGTACCTATCGCAACCGGCAGCCGCACCTGGCTGCCGGGGACAGGAGGCGCGTATGTCGCGTAGGAGAACCGTCAGCCCCAAGAAGAAGATCGCACTGGCGGTCACCGCTCTCGCCGTGGCAGGCGGTGGGGCCTTCGCCCTCGCGGCCACCTCGAACGCGGCGAATGTGCAGACCGCGGCCACCTCGACGACCTGCAAGGGATTCGCCACCGCGCTCGGCAACAACGAGGCGTTCATCGCCGGGCAGAAGGCCCATCCGGACGCCCAGTCGGCGGCGCGGATCGCCAACCGCGAGGCGGTCGTCAAACTCATCAAGGTGCAGCAGCAGGGCGCGGGCTGCCAGGTCGGGGAGGTCGCTCAGCCGAACGACCCGGCGCTGTCCGCGGGCGCCGCGCAGGCCGGGGGGTCGGCTCAGGACTCCCAAGCCTCCGGGGCCGCCTCCGCCGCACCGACGATGAACGCACCCGCCGGGAACGCCGGCAACAACGGTAACGCAGGGAATGCCGGGAACACCGGCAACGCGGGCGCCGCCTCGGGCCAGCAGGTCTGCAAGGGCTCGACGGTGACGCTCTCCGGCGAGGCCGGCGCACCGGCCGCGTCCAGCGGAACGTTCCCGGCGGGCACGAAGCTGAAGGTCACCAACCTGGACAACAACAAGTCCACGACGGTGACGGTCACGGAACCCTCCGGAAGCTGCGTGCTGCTCAACAACGCGGCCTTCGAACAGGTTCGCGAGCCCGGCAAGTTCCTGATCCGTCATGCCGTGATCGAGAAGGTGGGGTGACTCAGCCACCGAGGAACTCCAGCAGACGGCGGTTCGTCGCAGCCGGGTTGGTGTACGGCAAGGCGTGGTGAGAGACGTCCGGAAGGACGACGGTCTCCACGTCCGGCAGCAACTCGGCGGCGCGGGCCGCAACTCGGGGAGAGTCGAGGGTCCTGCTGTTCGCCGCCGCGAGCAGCAGGACCCTTGTGCGCAGTGAGCGCAGCGCGGCGGCGTCCGGGCGTGGCCCCGTGACCGGCCTGGCTGTCGGGAAACCGGCCGTCGCCTCCTGAAGCCGCAGCCACGAGGCGTCCAGGGGCACCCCGCCCGTCTCCCACTCCAGGAAGGCGCGGATCCGGCGCGTGGTGGGGCGCAGCAGCATGGGGAGGGCGTGCAGGAGGTATCCGGCCCGGTATCCGGCGAAGCACTGGGTCGGGTCGAGCAGGGCGAGGTGCCTGACGCGGTCCGGTGCATGCAGCGCGTAGTGCAGTGCGATCCAGCCCCCGTACGAGTGCCCGGCCAGGGCGGTCGTACCGGCCCCCAGCCCGTCGAGGACGGCGTCGAGCCAGGCGTTCAGGTCGGCGACGGTGCGCGGCCGGCGGCGCGGATCGGGAACGCTGCGGCCCGGGTCTCCGATCAGGTCGACCGCGTGCACACGGAAGGTGCGGGACAGGTCGGCCGCGTTGGCGTACCAGGAGAGCGAGGTCGCGCGGCCACCCGGGAGCAGAAGGAGCGGCGGTCCGTCGACGGGCCCGCACGTGTTGATGTGCGTCGCGCCGAAGGGCGTGGGCACGGTGGTCCGGCGGGTCCGAGCGGGCCACAGGGCGAGTACGTCGTCGTATGCCGCGTGGAACGCGGCCGAGCCCTGTGCCTGGTGCGCGGAGGAACTCATCGGTCGGCCCCGATTCTCTCGTTGAGCAAGATGATCGATTGGCAATATAATTGCCGAGCGAGGCAACTGGCCAGCGAGATACCGGCGTTCGAGGGGCGAGGCGAACATGGCGGACCAGGCAGACGAGGGACCCGAGATGGAGATCGTCCATCTGCTGCGCGCGGTGACCGTCGAACTGGGCCTGCACAGCGCACGCTTCGCACTGCGCAACGGCATGCACCCCACGGACGTACGCGCCCTGATCGCCCTGATGGACGCGTCCCGCGCCGGCCAGGACATGACGGCGGGCCGTCTCGGCTCCCTGCTCGGACTCAACTCGGCCGGTACGACGGCGCTGGTCGACCGGCTGGAACGGCTCGGCCATGTGCGGCGCGTGCGGGACGCGCGCGACCGGCGGCGGGTGCTCATCGAGGTCGACGAGCGGGCGGTGGACCTCGGGCAGACGTTCTTCGGGCCACTGATCGGCCAGGCGGTGCGGTTGCTTCGGGGGTACGACGAGCGGGAGCGGGCGGCGGTGCACGGCTTTCTGGACGGCGTCCGGAAGGCCGCCGGGGCGGACGACGGACGGCTTCCTCCCCCTGCGACGGCCTGAGGGACGACGGCCCGGTAACACCGCATTCACACGAGGGCAACGGACGGGAAATGGCCAGTTGACATGCTGCCGGGCATCACCCGGCGCCCGATGCCGCTGCGCCGCGTACCCGCAACGACCGCGAACGGCTTCGGCCGCGCGGTCGAGAACCACCCCCGAAGGATGTGGCCCGTGAGCTTCAAGGCTGAGTACATCTGGATCGACGGCACCGAGCCGACGGCCAAGCTCCGTTCGAAGACGAAGATCCTGGCCGACGACGCCAAGGGCGCCGAACTGCCGATCTGGGGCTTCGACGGGTCCTCCACGAACCAGGCCGAGGGACACGCCTCGGACCGCGTGCTCAAGCCGGTCTTCTCCTGTCCCGACCCGATCCGCGGCGGTGACGACATCCTGGTGCTGTGCGAGGTCCTCAACACGGACATGACCCCGCACCCGTCCAACACGCGGTCCCCGCTGGCCGAGGTGGCGGAGCGGTTCGCCGCCCAGGAGCCTGTCTTCGGCATCGAGCAGGAGTACACGTTCTTCGACGGCACCCGCCCGCTCGGCTTCCCCGAGAACGGCTTCCCGGCCCCGCAGGGCGGTTACTACTGCGGTGTCGGCGCCGACGAGATCTTCGGCCGCGACGTGGTCGAGGCTCACCTGGACAACTGCCTCAAGGCGGGCCTCGGCCTGTCGGGCATCAACGCCGAGGTCATGCCCGGCCAGTGGGAGTTCCAGGTCGGCCCGCTGGCCCCGCTGGAGGTCGCGGACCAGCTGTGGGTCGCCCGCTGGCTGCTGTACCGCACCGCCGAGGACTTCGGCGTCTCCGCCACCCTCGACCCGAAGCCGGTCAAGGGCGACTGGAACGGCGCCGGAGCGCACACGAACTTCTCCACCAAGGCGATGCGCGAGGGCTACGACGCGATCATCACCGCCTGCGAGGCGCTCGGTGAGGGCTCCAAGCCCATGGACCACGTCAAGAACTACGGCGCCGGGATCGACGACCGCCTCACCGGTCTGCACGAGACCGCCCCGTGGAACGAGTACTCGTACGGCGTCTCCGACCGCGGCGCCTCGGTCCGTATCCCGTGGCAGGTGGAGAAGGACGGCAAGGGCTACATCGAGGACCGCCGTCCGAACGCCAACGTGGACCCGTACGTCGTGACGCGCCTGCTGGTCGACACCTGCTGCTCCGCGCTGGAGAAGGCCGGCCAGGTCTGATCCCGTCCACTCGCTCCCAGGGGGCTCCCACCGGTCCGGTGGGAGCCCCCTTGCCCTTGTCGAGGGGATGAGAGGCCGGTGTCGTCACCGCCGCCCTCACCGCCGCCGGGCTGTCCGCGACATCGGACGGCAGTCCGGACAAGGTGATCGACCTCACGCCTGCGGCCCGGCTCGAACGTCCGGCCGGATGAGACGGGACTCCTGCGGTGGGCCGGTGTCTGCTTCAATGGGCGTATGGCCAGCCACCAGAAGTGCGCCGCGACGGGTCGCCACGACCTCGAGCCCTTCTGGCCCTCCCGTCAGCACCACGACTTCGACCGGGTGTGTTGTCGCGCGATGAACGCGCGGGCCCTGTAACGCCGTACGGTCCTCTAGAGCCGTACACCCGGCCTTCGGCCAGCGCGCACGACGTACGTCCCCGACGACCTCCTCGCGCGAAAGAGCTGACCTCTCATGGCGACCACTCGTTCCCTCCCGACCACCGTCTCCCCTTCTCCCGCCGTACGGCTGCGTGCCGTCGACCGGGACGAAACCGTCGACGTCGCGGACTTCCTGCCGCCCGGAGCCACCTGGCTGCCGGCACCCCAGCACGCCCTGCCCAGCCTGCCGGGCAGGCCGCCGATGATCGGCTATCTGGTGCTGGTACCGGCCGATGCGCACGCTCCGCTGCCGCGCTTCGCGGCCGTTCCGTCCGACGACGGGGAAGACACGGGCGGAAACGGCATCGACAGCGACAACGACCGGCTCGTCCGCGTCGACACCGCGCAGCGCGTCGCCCATGTGGACGGACGCGAACTGGACCTGACCTACCTGGAGTTCGAGCTGCTCGCCCATCTGGTGGCGCATCCGGGCCGTGTGCACACCCGGGACCAGCTGGTGAGCACGGTGTGGGGCTACGGCCACGTCGGCGACGGCCGCACCGTGGACGTCCATGTCGCACGGCTGCGGCGCAAACTCGGCGCCGAGCACCGCGGGGCGATCCAGACGGTGCGGCGCGTGGGCTACAAGTACGTGCCGCCCGCCCGCCGCTGAGCGCCACCCGTCCGGCGGCGGATCCTCGGCCGGCTCTTCTGTCAGCAGATCCGGGTTCCGCCGCGCGGTCCGTCCGGGCACAGTCGTCGGCATGAGACTTCTGGTGCTGGGCGGTACGGAATTCGTGGGGCGGGCCGTGGTGGAGGCGGCGCTGGGGCGGGGCTGGGAGGTGACCGTCCTCAACCGGGGACACCACCCGCCCCTCCCCGGGGTCAGGGCGTTGCGGGGCGACCGCACCGCGCCCGGCGGGCTCGCGGAGCTGGAGGGCGGGGAGCGGGGGGAATGGGACGCCGTCGTCGACACCTGGTCGGGGGCGCCCCGGGCGGTGCGGGAGACCGCCCGGCTGCTCGCCGGGCGCGCCGGACGGTATGTGTACATCTCCAGCTGCTCGGTGTACGCATGGGCCCCGCCCGCCGACTACGCCGAGGACGCGCCGCTCGTGGAGGGCGCCGAGGCCGATGCCGGACAGACCGAGTACGCCCGGGACAAGCGGGGCGGCGAGCTGGCCGCGCTGGGGGCCTTCGGCGCGGACCGTTCCGTGTTCGTACGGGCGGGGCTGATCCTCGGGCCGTACGAGAACATCGGGCGCCTGCCCTGGTGGCTCACCCGGATGGCTCGCGGGGGCCCCGTCCTGGCCCCCGGGCCACGTGACCTCCCCCTCCAGTACGTCGACGCCCGCGACCTCGCCGAGTGGGCGCTCGGGGCCGCGGAGCGGGAGCTGAGCGGCCCGTACAACCTGATCAGCCCCCAGGGGC
The DNA here is from genome assembly GCF_040644155.1 of Streptomyces sp. NPDC047022. Lineage (NCBI taxonomy): Bacteria > Bacillati > Actinomycetota > Actinomycetes > Kitasatosporales > Streptomycetaceae > Streptomyces > Streptomyces sp. NPDC047022. The sequence goes on from NZ_JBEYVV010000001.1 coordinate 416,236, forward strand.
ACAGCACGATGGGCGAACTCCTCGACGCGTGCGCGGAGGTCACCGGCGGTACGGCCGATCTGCGGTGGACGGCACCGGAGGCCGTCCTCGACGCCGGGATCCAGCCGTGGACGCAGCTGCCCGTGTGGGTACAGCCGCACAGCGACATGCATGACGCCCTGCACCGCGCCGACGTGTCCAGGGCCGTCGCCACGGGACTGCGCTGCCGCCCCGCCGCCGAGACCGTCGCGGACACCTGGGAGTGGCTGCGGAGCATCGGCGGGACCGCGCCCCTGCGGCCGGGCAGGCCCCCCGTGGGCCTCGATCCGGCGACCGAGGCGAAGGTGCTGGGAACCGCCTGACCGTTCCTGTCGCTCTTCGTCTTCCCCTGACTCCAGAGGTTTCCGAAGAAGACGACTGTCGCCGGGTTCCGGCCGTACTCGCCAAATTTCGATCACGAACGGTGAATCGGCGAATACGGCCGGGGCTTCCTTATTGAATTCGATTCAATAAGGAGCGGCGTACCCCCCTCAACTGCCGTTGAAACAGCAGCTTCTGTGACCCTTGCGCCCGAAATGCCCCTGTGAAGCTTGAAGTTTTTCCAGAGGTTTCTGAACGCCCCATGAGCCTCCTGCGTATGGGATGGCGCCGCACACCCCTGTCGGGCGCCTCCGCCCCGAAAGGAAGTCAGAGGAGTTCCATGGGACGCAATACACGCAAACGCCGTACGCCGCTGGCGACCAAAGCCATTGCCGCCTCGGCGGCCCTAGCACTCGGCGGGGGCGGGCTGATCTGGGCCAACTACTACGCGTCGGCGCACGAGACGAATTCGACGCAGAACAGCGCCAAGGCAGCCTGGGGCCAGGTGGCCACGATCTCCTGCCCGGACGTGGGCCAGCAGCTCACCAACGTGCCGAACCAGGCCAAGAACGAGGTCGGCGGAGAGCTGGGCAACCTGGACCGCCAGATCACGGATGCCTACCAGCAGCTGGCCACCACGCGGGCCGCTCAGGCGCAGGACGGGAACTACGTCCAGAACACCATCCTCCAGCCGCTCAAGGACCGGCGGGTGGTGATCATCGGCCGTATCAAGCTTGAGATCACCCGGGTCGGTGGCAGGACGCCGCGCAACCTGGACTCGATGGCGTCCTGCACCGGAATCCCGGCCAACCCGCAGCAGGGCACCGGCGGGCAGGCGGGCACCGGCGGGCAGGCAGGTACGGGCGGCCAGGCAGGCACCGGCGGGCAGACCGGCACGGGCGGCCAGGCAGGCACCGGCGGGCAGACCGGCACAGGCGGCCAGGCAGGCGCCGGCGGGGGTCAGCAAAGCGGCGGCCAGAACGCCGGTCAGGCCGGCAACGGCCCGACCGCGGCCGACTTCGTGGACATCACCAAGGTCCAGCGGAACGTCGCCGCGAAGCCGCGCGCGGGCGGCAACGGCTCGACCGGTACGTTCATCACCCGCTGCGGCGTGAACGCGAACAAGAACCACAACACCGACAACGTGATCGTGGCGCCCGGCGTGACCAACGGCGCGCACCACCTGCACGACTACGTCGGCAACCAGAAGGTCAACGCCTTCTCCAGCAACGACACGTTCCTCCAGGGCGGCACCAGCTGCCAGAACAAGAACGACCTGTCGGCGTACTACTGGCCGGTGGTCCGGGTCCAGGACGGTACGCAGGACTTCGACCAGAACGCGGACGGCGGTGGCAAGGAAGGCAACGTCGGCCGGATCCTGACCCCGGTGCAGGCCCAGATCAAGTACGTGGGCAACCCGAACAGCAAGGTCGTCGCGATGCCGCAGTTCCTGCGCATCATCACCGGTGACGCGAAGACCACCACCAACGGTCTGGCGAACGCCAACGCGCACTGGAGCTGCACCGGCTTCGAGAACAAGGTCCAGCTGACGAACCAGTACCCGATCTGCCCCCAGGGCAGCAACGTGGTGCGTACGTTCGCGTTCCAGAGCTGCTGGGACGGCCAGAACATCGACAGCGCCAACCACCGCACGCACGTGGCCTTCGCCGACCCGAACGGCAACTGCCAGAACGGGTTCAAGGCGATCCCGCAGCTGACGATGCGCCTGGTGTACAAGATCAACCCGCCGACCGTCCAGAACGGCGTGGTGAAGAACGCCTACGCGGTCGACGGCTTCCCGGAGCAGCTCCACAAGCCGGCCACCGACCACGACGACTTCATCAGCGTCACGACCGGCGGCCTCGCGAACAGGATCGCGGGCTGCATCAACAGCGGCCGTCAGTGCCAGTGATCAATTGATGCGCTGATCCGACGAAGAAGGCCGGTGGCGGGAGTTCCCGCCACCGGCCTTCGGTCTGTCTGCGCTGGAGCCGCTCAGCCGCTGTGGGCGTGGTGGTCGGTGCCGATCTCCACATCGCCGCCGAGTGTGCCGCGCAGCGCGTTGACCACCCCGTTGTCGCCGACCGCCACCCACTTGCGGCCCACCAGGTAGTAGCCGCCGTAGTCCTTGGCATCGTTGATCCACTCACGCTGGCCCCGGTCGGTGGCGAACGTGGCGAGCACGAACTTGCCGTCGGGGTTCTTGCAGATGGCCTGGCGGATCGTGTCGGCGTCCGTCTGGATGTCCGGCTTGCATTTCACGTCCGCCGCCAGGTCCTCCAGGCTGCCGGTCGCGGTCGCCGGGACCTTCTGCTGTGCGCTGCCCGAACCGCTCGTACCGGCGCAGCCGGTCAGCACCATCAGGGCGACGGCCGCACCGGCCGCCAGCCTCTCGCGCGTCCACCTCATGTCATCCTCCGGTCGCTTCGGCCCACACCGCTGGGAGTCCTCGCGGGGACCCTGCCCTTCCCTACGGCTGCGGGACGCCGCTTGCTCAACGGCATCGCGATCACAGGTGACCAAACCGGCGGTGTGCTCGTTTGCCCGGCGTGCAGCCACAGCATGTCGCCCACCGCTCTCCTCGGTCCTCCGGGCCGGTCGTCGACGTAGAGCAGGCCGAGGCCGCGCTCGTCGAGCACTACCCCCGGCTCGTCCGGCTCGCCTATCTGGTGCTGCCGCCGGGACTCGGCCAGGGCCGCCGGGTGCTCACCGCGCATGCCCTGGTCCAGCGTGCGCTGCCTCGCGGGCGTGCCGCGGCGCCCGTGATCCCGGCCCAGGCCAGAGGGGGTGTCGAGGGTCTGGGCGGCGTCCGGGACCGCGGCCCCGGGTATGCGTTGCTGCGCCTGAAGGTGGTGCGCGCGGCGCTGGAGGCGGGCCGCCCGCTGTTGCGCACGGCCTGGCCGAAGCGGTCGCAGCTGCCGCCGCTGCTGCCCCAGGTGTGGGGGCTCAGGCTGTTCCCGCGCTCGGGTGGGGCCGGTGAACTCGCCCTGGACCAGCGGCTGTCCGCGCTCTCCGGCCCGGCGCGCGCCGCGTATGCGCTGCGCGGTCTTGAGCACCTGCCGGAGGACGCCGTGCGCAAGGTGCTGCGCTCGGCGGGTGCGGGGGACCCCGCGGCGGCGATCCGTGAGGCCGCGCGGGTACCGGCGCAGGACGGGCTGCTCGCCTCCCCCGAGTTCGACCCGTGTGCTCTGCAGGCACTGCCGACCGATCTGATGCGGCGCAGACAGCACACCAAGGCCGTCCTGGCCGCCGTGGCGGCCGCCGTGGTGTGCGCCGCGCTGCTCGTGCTGCCGAGCGGCGGCTGGGGCGCGGACCTCCCCTCGTACGCGCGCAATCCGGCCGCCGAGGCCGCGCTGGACCCGGCGATGGTGACGCGGGTGCCGTCCGGCGCCTGGAAGACGTCGGCGCGTACGGACTTCTCCGTGTGGCCCGCGCGCGGCGACCTGACCGGCGACCGGGCGCTGCTCGGGCGTGCCCTGGCCGCGTGGGCCGACCCCGGGCAGGCGGTCCAGGTCTCGGCGACCCCCGGCACCCCCTCGGGTCCCCCGGCCGGACCGCCGCAGCTGCTGTACTCCGGCCGGGTGGACACCGCCCGCGTGGTGATCTTCTACGACGGTCTGCGCATCGCCCGGTACGCCGAGCCGTTGGGCGGGCGAAGCGGCGCGGCGCTCGACTTCGCCAGGGTCGACGCGGCCACCGGCGCCGAGGCGGACGCGGTGGTCCTGTACCGCGCCGATGGCGGCATCCGCTATCTGACCGCTCCTTGGGTGACCAAGGCCGTGATGCGCAACCTCCTGGTGCCGTCGGCGGCGACGCTGTACCTCGGCCCCACCGACGGAGTGACCGCGCCGCTCGCCGGCCCCGTCCGGCAGGACGCTCCGTGCACGTCGTGGAACGTGCTCCAGCTGACGGACGGCTCGGGTACACGGCTGCTGACCGACCTCGGGGAGCTGACCCCGGCGCATCTCACGGTGGGGCGGCCCGCCGCTCCGCGAGAGGTGTCCGGGGCCCAGGCGCTGCGCACCTGGTCGCCGTTCGCCTGCTCGCTCGCGACGGTGCGGGGTCAGGGCGTGCGGTCCGTGAACGCCTGGGAGTACGCGCGTCAGGCCCTGCCGGACGGTTCCGGGGCCGCGGCATGGGTGTGCGCCCGGGCGGACACCTGGCGGGGCGACGCACCCAGGGTCCTGGCCGAGTTCCACACGCCGGGCGGGCGGTACGGCGCGGTGGCGGCGAAGGCGGAGGGCGTCGCCGCGTGCGGGGCCAAGGACCCCCATGTGCTCGCGGGAGTTCTGTGGAAGTCGGCGGAGGGAGCCTGGTACCTGCTCGCCGCGGGCAGCCAGGACACCGCGTCGATCCACGCGACCGGCGGGGTCAGCGGTTCGGGGCGGGGCAATCTGCTCGCGGTGCGTACGAGCCAGGGGGCCCAGGCGGGGCTGAGGGGAACTCTGCTGAGCGGAAGGACGATCAGCGGTCTGCGCTGAGCAACACCCCGTCCGCTGCGGAGAGTGACGGCTCGCTGCTGCCGCGTGTGTCATACGCACCCGGCGAGAGGCTTGTTCTGCCCGTATGGACAACCGATGACGATCCGGCCCGCTCAAGGCTGGATTCAATCGGTAAGGTGTTCGCATGACTACCGGGGTACGCCGCAGACTGGGAGTCGAAGAGCGGCGGCAGCAGTTGATCGGCGTCGCGCTCGAACTGTTCAGCCAGCGCTCCCCCGACGAGGTCTCCATCGATGAGATAGCGTCCGCGGCGGGCATCTCCCGCCCGCTGGTCTACCACTACTTTCCCGGCAAACGGAGTCTCTACGAAGCCGCGTTGAAGCGTGCCTCGGAGGATCTGGCGGACCGGTTCGTGGAGCCGCGGCAGGGTCCACTGGGGCAGCGGCTGCTGCGAGTGATGAGCCGGTTCTTCGACTTCGTGGACGAACACGGACCCGGGTTCTCGGCGTTGATGCGCGGCGGCCCGGCCGTCGGCTCCTCCCGGACGAACGCGCTCATCAGCTCGGTGCGGCAGGCCGCGTATGTCCAGATGCTGGTGCATCTGGACATCCAGGATCCACCGCCCGTACGGCTCGAACTGGTCATCCGCTCCTGGATCTCGCTCTGCGAGTCGACCGCCCTGATCTGGCTGGACGGACGGCGCATTCCACGCCGTGACCTGGAGAAGCAGCTCGTGCACGACTTCGCGGCGCTGGCGGCGGTGAGTGCGGCGTACGACGACGAGACGAAGGCGCTGCTGCGGCACGCACTCCAGGGCGAGCCGGCCGACGGTCCCTTCACGGACCTGGTCGGCCGGCTCGTGGCCCTCGCTTCCTAGGGGGTTCCCTCCAGCGGGGGCGGGCCCTACCGCGCCGCCCGTGCGAAGACCGCCACCGTCCGCGCCGGAACGGTGAACGTGCCCGAGCCGACCGCGTAGGAGGCGGTCTTCACCACGTCGTCCGCGCCGGCCGCCTGCACCGGGTGCAGTCCGTAGGGCGTTCCGGCGAGGCCGCCGATCCGCTGTTCCTGCTGCCGCGGGGTGGCGTTGAAGACCACGACCAGGTCGCCGAGCCTCATGGTGATCACGCCGGGCGTCTCGTCCTTGCCCGACAGCGGGAAGGACAGCTCGTCCTGGACCCGGGCGGTCGTGCCGAGGGAGAACGCGTTCTCCGTCGTACGGATCCTGAGCAGGTCCCGGTAGGCGGCCGAGGCCCCCTCGATCGCCGGGCAGTCCACCTTGACCGAGCCCAGCAGGGGTGCGGCATAAGGCCACTTGGACTGGTTGTCGGCCGCCGGAGGCAGCCCGCGCCCGAAGCCGTTGCCGTCCCGGCAGTCCCAGTGGATGGCGTTGAACCAGTCACCGCTGTCGAACGAGTTGCGGTCCAGGGACTTGGAGCGCAGCAGGTCGGATCCCGCCTGGGAGAGCGAGGGGCCCTGCGAGAGGGCGGCCGTGGCCATGGCGAGCACCTGCATACGGGCCCGGTCGAGGGCGGAGGTGTCCTTGGGCAGCTTGTAGGTGAGCGCGTCGAACAGTGACTCGTTGTCGTGCGCGTCCACGTACGCGAGGGCGTCGCCCGGGGCGTCCGCGTATCCGGCGGGCGCCCCGTTGTAGTCGACCCCGGCGCCGGTGACCTCCTTGCCGTCGGTGTCGGTGAAGCGGTACGCGGCGAGGTCACCGGTCAGGCCGACCTTGATGAGGTCCTGGTCATGCAGGAGACGGACCCTCTGCTCGGCCGTCGTCCCGTTGCCCGTGGAGGAGTTGGGGTCGGTGTACAGCCCGGACGCGAAGCCCTGGAGGCCGGGGTCGGAGTCGAAGGGGCCGCCGCCGCGTACTGCGTCACGGGCCCGGTCGGAGAAGGTCGCGACACCGGTGCCGGCCATGTTCTTCTGGGTGGCCTGTACGAAGCGGGCGTCGTTCGCGACCTCCCCGAAGTTCCAGCCCTCTCCGTACAGGATGATCTTCTTGCCGTCGACGCCGTCCTTCTCGGGGGTCAGCGCGTCGAGAGCCTTGCGTACGGCGAGGATGTTGGCCTTCGGGTGGTGGCCCATGAGGTCGAAGCGGAAGCCGTCGACCTTGTACTCCTTGGCCCAGGTGACGATGGAGTCCACGACGAGCTTGCCCATCATGGCGTTCTCGGGCGCCGTGTTCGCGCAGCAGGTGGAGTTGGCCACCGAGCCGTCGGGCAGCAGCCGCTGGTAGTAGCCGGGCACGATCCGGTCGAGCACGGACGTGTCGGCCTGACCGCTCGCGGCGGTGTGGTTGTAGACGACGTCCATCACGACCCTGAGGCCGTCCTGGTTCAGCGACTGGACCATCCTGCGGAACTCGACGGTGCGCCGGGTGCCGTCCGGGTCGGTGGCGTAGGAGCCCTCGGGGACCGTGAAGTGGTACGGGTCGTAGCCCCAGTTGTAGGCGTCCTTCGCGGCGGTCGCGGTGACGCATGCCTGCTGCCGGTCGGAGTCGGCGGCGTAGGAGGCGAGATCGCAGCCGGGGGTCGTCTGCTCGGACTTCTTCTCGGGGATGCTCGCGATGTCGAACGCGGGCAGCAGATGGACGTACGAGGTACCCGCGCGGGCCAGCTCGCGCAGATGCCGGGAACCGTCGCTGTGCTGGTCGGTGAACGCGAGGTACGTGCCTCGCTCCCCCGCCGGGACGGTCCTGTCCGCGACGGAGAAGTCCCGGATGTGCAGCTCCTGGATCTGGGCGTCCCTCAGTGGCACCGCCTTCGGCTTCTTCAGACCGGACCAGCCGCCCGGGGCGAGCGACCTGTCGTCCAGATCGACGACGAGGCCCCGCGCGGAGTCGGCGGTGAGGGCGAGGGAGTAGGGGTCGGTGACCTTGTTGGTGACGATCTTCCGGACGCTGGGCGCCCACACCTTCACGATGTACCGGTAGGGCTTGTTCTTCCAGGACGCCGGGCCCGTCACGGACCAGACGCCGGTGGCGGCGTCGCGCCGCATGGCGACCGTGGAGCCGTCGAGTTCCAGCCCCACCGACTGCGCGGTGGGCGCCCACACCGCCAGCGTGGGACGGCCCTGGTGGAACGTCGGGCCGAGCCTCGCCTGCGCCGCGTCGCCGTACAGGTCGTCCAGCACTCCGGCGGTCTGGACACCGGTCGCCGCGAGCACGGCGCCGTTCGCGGCCCGCTGGGAGGCCACGATCTGGCCGTTCAGGGCCTCACGCACCCGGCCGCGGTCGCGCGGGTCGACGGACCAGGCGGTGTAGTCCTTCAGATAGGGGAACTTCGCCTTCTGGGCGTCCGTGAGCGTAGTTCCTGTCAGCCGCAGCCAGCGCTCGTCGTCGCTCGTCAGAGTTCCGTCCCTGACGGTGATCGACCCGTCGTGGGAGTAGACGAGCTGGGTGGACGCCGCGCCTTCCGCCCCGTTCCAGGCGACCGTGTTCCGGTCGATCCAGATCGCCTTGGACGTGGTCAGGTCCAGGGCGGCGACGCTGCCCGCGGGCTGCGGCAGCAGGTACTTCTCCTGGCCGTTGAGCAGCCACACCTCATGGCCGTTCGCCGAGAGGTCCAGCGACTGGTCGGCGGGAAGGTCCTTCTCGTCGCCCTTGTGGACGATATAGCCGAGGCTGGTGGCGCCGTCGGCGAGCGGCACCTCGAAGACCGCGCCGTACGCGTCGGTCCGTACCGGCTTCAGGGGGCTGGACCAGTCGGTGGGGTGCGCGGCGCCCGTCCAGACGTGCAGGCCCCAGCCGTCGTAGTCACCGTCGGCGCGGTGGTAGTGGATGACGGCTTTCGTCTTGTCCGGCGCGGGGTAGTCGGGTCTGTGTGTCAGGATGTCGGGCTTGCCCTGCTCGATCCACACCTCGCCCGTCTTGGTGACATCGATACTGCGGTCCGCGGCGACGTCCTTGGTGCCGTCCTTGTCGATGACCAGGAAGCCGACGTCGGAGGCGCCGGGCTTCAGCTTGACGTAGGCGAAGGCGCCGTACGCGTCCCGGCCGACGAAGGGGTGGCTCGCGGGCCAGGTGGTCGCCTCACCGTCGGCGAGATCGCCCCAGGCGTACAGACCCCAGTCGGTGTAGTCGCCGTCGGTGCGCTTGTAGTGGACGATCGCGTAGTCGCGGGAGGAGGCGGTGGGGACGGGCGGGGCGGGCGGGGTGCCGGTGCTGCTCGTGGCCGTCGCGCTCGCCGTACGGCCCGCCGAGTCGATCACCACCGCCTTGTAGCGCAGGGCGGTTCCGGCGGGGACGTTCTCGGCGATGGTCTGGGTGACCTTGTACGGGGCGTGGTCGGCGGAGCCGAGGACGCGCCAGGGGTCGTTGCCGGTCTGGGCGGCGAAGACGACGCGGTCGAGCCGGCCGCCCTCGGCGTCCGCGGAGAGCTCCACCGTGCCGGTGGCGCCCGCGTCCGGGGCCTTCAGGGTGATCACCGGCTTCGAGGCCGGTGCGCCGAGCGGGCGGGCGGCCTTGAGGACGACGGCGGAGTAGGCCGGGACGGTGACGGTGACCTTCGTGTCGGCGCCGGAGGTGACGGTGTCGCCGGTTCCGTGGATCCCCTTGTACGGCATGTCCGCCGAGCCGGTCGCGAACGTCGCCTGCTTCGTGTCGCCGGCGTTGTTCAGGGCGACGAGGTACTCGGTACCGGTCTTCGCGTCCGTCCGGGAGAACGCGTAGATTCCGGGGCCGTCGGCCGCGTAGCGCTCGGTCTGGACGCCGTACGTGAGCGCCGGGTTGTTCCCGCGGAGCTTGGCGAGAGCTGCGATCTCCTTGTAGAGCGGTGCACTCGTGTCGTACGAGTCACTCGCATGGGTGCGGTCGGTGCCGATCTCGTCGTCATCGAGGTAGTCGGGAACTTTGGAGGCGAACATCGTCTGGCGGGCGTCCTTGTCGCCGCCCGAGCCGGTGAAGCCCTGCTCGTCGCCGTAGTAGACGACCGGGTTGCCCCGGCTGAGGAACATCAGCTCGTTCGCGAGCCTGTCCTTCTGCAACAGCTCCGCGTCGGACGCGGCGGGGTTGTCCTGCTTCAGGAAGTACCCGATACGGCCCATGTCGTGGTTGCCGAGGAACGTGACCTGCTCGTACGCGTTGGCCTTGTCCGTCGTGTACTTGTAGTCGTCACCGAAGACGGCCGCGAGCTTTTGCGCGCTGCCGCCCTGGGAGGCATAGCCGCGGGCCGCGTCCTGGAAGGGGAAGTCGAGGGTCGCGTCCAGCCTGCCCTGGGTGACGTACGGGGAGGTGACGGAGGTGTCGGCGGAGTAGACCTCGCCGAACATGAAGAAGTTCCTGCGGCCGTGCGCGGCGGCGTACCGGTCGAGCGCGGTCGCCCACTGCGTCCAGAACTCCATGTTCACGTGCTTCACGGTGTCGATACGGAAGCCGTCGACGCCGAAGTCCCGCACCCAGCGCTCATAGATCTTCTCCATGCCGCTGACGACCTCGGGGCGCTCGGTCCACAGGTCGTCCAGGCCGGAGAAGTCGCCGTAGGTGGCGTTCTCTCCGGCGTAGGTGGAGTCGCCCCGGTTGTGGTACATGGTCGGGTCGTCGAGCCACGACGGGACCTTGATGTTCTTCTTCCGGGCCGGGACGGTGGGTGTGCGCGGGAAGGAGGCGGCGTCCACGGCCGGGAACTTCCTGGTGCCGTCCGCGTAGTCGGCGTCGTCGAAGGGCCGCCCGTCCTTGGTGAGGTAGGGGAAGGCGCCCTTGGAGAGGTAGTCGTGCGACTGGCCCTCGTAGTCGACGACGTCGGCGGTGTGGTTGGTGATGACGTCGAAGAAGACCTTCATGCCCTCGGCGTGCGCCTTGGAGATGAGCGTCTGAAGGTCCTTGTTGGTCCCGAAGTGCGGGTCCACCTGGGTGAAGTCGGTGATCCAGTAGCCGTGGTAGCCGGCGGAGGCATTGGACCCCGTCCCCTGCACGGGCTGGTTCTTGAAGATCGGGGCCATCCAGATGGCGGTGGTGCCGAGCCCCTTGATGTAGTCGAGGCGCTTGGTGAGTCCCTTGAGGTCACCGCCCTGGTAGAAGCCCTTGTCGGTGGGGTCGTAGCCGGTGCTCAGACGTGAACCGGTCAGCCCGCCCCGGTCGTTGGACCTGTCCCCGTTGGCGAAACGGTCCGGCATGACGAAGTAGAACTGCTCGCGGGTGTCGTCGTGCCGGGCCGGCTCGGCGGCGAGGCGGGAGTCCGGCGGAGGCGGGGGCGGCGGGGTCGCCGCCCTCGCCGCGAGGGGCTGCACGAGCGCGGCGGCGAGGGCGGTGACGACGACCGCCGTGACTCGTCTCCGCTGCGGGGTACGGCGCCTCCGGGGCGCCGGCCATATCGGTATCACAGGCGTGAACTCCTAGCGACTACGGCTCTCTTGGTGCGACCCCACACCAACGGCACGGCTACCGTGCCGGGCGCCGGCGTGACCGTATCGCTGCCGCAAGACATACAGCAAGAGTCATGAAAGTCACGGAAAGACTTTTCAGCAGGCGGACTTGACCGCGTAGATGGCGAGTGCGGTGTTCTGCCCGAGGGTTGCGGTGAACTGGCCGCCGGAGTTCACGGTCACCGTGGTGTTGTTCTGGACGTTGCAGTACGTCCCGGCGGGCAGCGAGGTCTGGTAGGTGCGCGTCAGGGGCGAGGTCTCATGGTTGATGGCCACGTATCCCTTGGCGCCCCGCCCGAAGGCGATCGCGTTGTTGCCGTCGTCCCACCAGTTCGAGACGGCCCCTCCCCGCGTCGCGTTGCGGAAGGCGACCATGCGGATGATCTCCGGCCAGGCGTGCTGGCACTTCCACCCGTCCTGCCAGCAGGCGTTGACCGTACCGCCGTTGGGCGGCCCCGCGTCGGGGTCGGACCACTCGTAGCCGGAGTTGATGTCCGGAGCGCCGTACGGGTAGGCCAGCATGAACACGTTGGCCAGGGTGTAGTTGGCGCCGTCCTTGTAGTTGAGCGTGCTGCCGTTCCGCTCGGTGTCGTGGTTGTCCACGAACACACCCGCCACCGAGCTGCTCATATAGCCCCAGCCCTCGCCGTAGTTCTTCAGGTAGGCGAGCTTCTCGTTGTTGAAGACGCGCTTGAGGTCGTAGGCGTAGCGGAACTCCTGCACGTCTCCGTTGCCGGTGTACTCGGTGGGCTGGACCGCTTCACCGGCGCCGTAGATGACCTCCTGCTTCCAGTACACGCCCGGATCGGTCAGACGGGACTTGATGTTCGCCAGGTCCTCGGCGGGGATGTGCTTGGCCGCGTCGATGCGGAATCCGTCCACGCCGAGGCTCAGCAGGTCGTTCATGTACCCGGCGATGGTCCTGCGGACGTACTCCTCGCCGGTGTCCAGGTCGGCGAGTCCGACGAGTTCGCAGTGCTGGACGTTCCAGCGGTCCTGGTAGTTGGTGACCTGGGAGGTGCAGTCGTCGAAGTCGGGGTACGAGTACAGGCCCGGGTAGTCGTACTTGCTGTACGGCGATCCGCCGGTGCCGGTGCCGCTGCCCGCCGACATGTGGTTGATCACCGTGTCGACGACGACCTTCACACCCGCCGCGTGGCAGGTGTTCACCATGTTCTGGAACGCGGCGCGGTCACCGAGGCGGCCGGCGATCTTGTACGACACCGGCTGGTACGACGTCCACCACTGGGGGCCCTGTATGTGCTCGGCGGGCGGGGAGACCTGGACGTATCCGTACCCGGCGGGGCCGAGCGTGGTGGTGCACTCCTTGGCGACCGAGGCGTACTTCCACTCGAAGAGGACGGCGGTGACGTCCTTGGTGCCGGGCGGGGAGGCCTGCGCGACAGTCGGGTACATGCCAACCGTGGTGACGGAGACAGCGGAGGCGAGGGCCAGCGCCGTGGGGAGGGTTCTGCGTGCCATGTGGGGTCCTTCGCCGTTGAAGGAGCTTGCTGCAATATTTCAGCAAACTTGCGGTGACGCAGATGTTAAAGGCCCGCTGCCGAAAAGGCAGCGGGCCGGCGTGAAGGTGATGCGAGAACTTCCGGACGGGTCGTCAGTCCGCCGTCGTCCACCACACGGTGGTGTCCGCAGGGACCTTCGCCTCGTTGCCCGTCTCGGCGATCTCACCGCTGGCGAGCAGCAGCCGTCCATGCGCCGGGGTCGTCACGGACTCCCCCGAGGTGTTGGCGACGCACACGAACTCCCCGCGCCGGAAGGCCAGTACGCCCTCGGGGGCCTTCAGCCACTCGACGCCCTCCCCCGCGCCCAGGTCGGCGTGGGAGCGGCGGGCTGCCAGCGCGGCCCGGTACAGCTCCAGGGTCGAGCCGGGCTCCGCGGTCTGTGCCTGCACACTCAGTTCGCCCCAGCCCGCCGGCTGCGGCAGCCAACTGCCGCCGCTGCCGAAGCCGTACGACGATCCCTCCCGCGTCCACGGGATCGGGACCCGGCAGCCGTCCCGGAACCCGTCCTGGCCCGCGCCCCGGAAGTAGGCGGGGTCCTGTCGCACCTCGTCCGGGAGGTCGACCACGTCCGGGAGGCCGAGCTCCTCGCCCTGGTAGATGTACGCCGATCCCGGCAGCGCCAGCATGAGCAGGGTGGCGGCACGTGCCCGTCGCAGCCCGAGTTCGCGGTCGCCGGCGGTGCGGATCTGGGTGCCGAGGCCGGGCGGGTTGGCGAAGCGGGTGCTGTGGCGTGTGACGTCGTGGTTGGACAGGACCCAGGTGGCGGGGGCGCCGACCGGGCGCATGGAGTCCAGGGTGCGGTCGATGACCTCGTGCAGTTCGGCCGCGTCCCAAGCGCTGCTCAGGTACTGGAAGTTGAAGGCCTGGTGCAGTTCGTCGGGGCGGACGTAGTTGGCGGTGCGCTCGACGGTCGGGGTCCAGGCCTCGGCGACGAAGACACGGTCGCCGGAGTACTCGTCCAGGATCGTGCGCCACTGCCGGTAGATGTCGTGGACGCCGTCCTGGTCGAAGAACGGCATGACATCGTTGCCCAGCAGTTTGAGCTGATCGTGGCTGCCGAGGTCGGGCAGGCCCTCGGCCTTCACCAGACCGTGGGCGACGTCGATACGGAAGCCGTCCACGCCCATGTCGAGCCAGAAGCGCAGGATGGAGCGGAACTCGTCGCCGACGGCGGGGTGGTTCCAGTTGAAGTCGGGCTGCTCGGGCGCGAAGAGGTGGAGGTACCACTCGCCATCCGGTACGCGCGTCCACGCCGGGCCGCCGAAGATGGACTCCCAGTCGTTGGGGGGCAGTTCACCGCTGTCACCCTTGCCGGGGCGGAAGTGGTAGCGGTCCCGCAGCGGGGAGCCCGGGCCTTCGGCCAGCGCCCGCCTGAACCACTCGTGCTGGTCGGAGGAGTGGTTCGGGACGAGGTCCACGATGACCCTCAGTCCCAGGCCGTGGGCGTCGCGGATGAGCGCGTCGGCGTCCAGGAGGCCGCCGAACATGGGGTCCACGGCACGGTAGTCGGCCACGTCGTATCCGGCGTCGGCCTGCGGGGAGGCGTAGAACGGGCTGAGCCACACGGCGTCCACGCCCAGGTCGCGCAGATACGGGAGTCGGGAACGTACGCCCTCCAGGTCGCCCATGCCGTCGCCGTCGCTGTCGGCGAAGCTGCGGGGATAGACCTGGTAGATCACCGCGTCCCGCCACCAGTCGCCGCGCTTGGCGACAGCGGTGGCTGAGGCGACGGAGTTCGGGGCCGGGTCGGCGGAGTGCTGGCTCATGGCGTCCTTGTTGCGGTGGGGGGGGTCCTCGCGCCCGGGCGGGGCCGGGCGGTGTGGAGCCGAGGTCGTGGAGTGTGCCGGGCGGCGACGGGGCGAACGTCGCCTGTCGCGCCACCAGGGCTGGATGGTGCGGCGGCCGCGGTGCCCGCGGGGTCTGGAAGGAACCGCGGCCGCCACCCGCGCGCACAGGCGCGCGGGAGCCCTTGTGAAGGTGGTGAAAGGCGGCGGTCAGCCCTTCGTGCCGCCCGCGGTGAGGCCGGTCACCAGGTTCTTCTGCACGATGTAGAAGAACACCGAGACGGGTATCGCGATCAGCACCGCGGTGGCGGCCATGAGGTTGCGCTGCGCGTCGTGTTCGCTGACGAAGCTCTGCAGGCCGACGGCGAAGGTGTACTTGTCCTCGCTCAGCATGAAGGTGGAGGCGAACGCGACCTCGCCGAAGGCGGTGAGGAAGTTGTAGAAGGCGGCGACCGCGAGGCCGGGCTTGGCGAGCGGCAGGATCAGCCTGAAGAACGTGCCGAAGGGGCTGAGTCCGTCGACGCGTCCCGCCTCGTCGATCTCGAACGGGATCGTGTCGAAGTAGCCCTTGAGCAGCCAGGCGCTGTAGGGCACGACCGTCGTGCAGTAGACCAGGATGAGGCCGAGGTAGGTGTCGATGAGCCGCAGGTCCGACAGGATCTGGTACATCGGCACGATCAGGACGGCGATCGGGAACATCTGGGTGAGCAGCAGCAGCCACATGAACTTCCGGTAGCCCGGGAAGCGCATGCGGGAGACCGCGTAGCCGCTGGTGGCGGCGAGCAGCACGCCGATGAACGTGGTGCCCAGCGTGACGATGAGCGAGGTCTTCAGCCAGTCGAAGAAGCCCGTGTGCTCCAGGACGAACGAGTAGTTGGCGAGCGACATCGTGTGCCAGATGTGCCCGGGGTGCAGATAGTCGTCCTTGTCCGGGCCGAGTGACAGGAAGATCAGCCACGCGACGGGGAAGAACGCGATCAGGCTCGCCACGGTCAGGAGGCCGTGGGAGGCGACGGCCGCGAGGGGGCCTCGCTGACCGCGTCGGCGCACCCGCCGTCGCGGGGTGGTGGCCTCGGACGCCGGCTCGGGCATCGCGACGGAGGTCTGGGCGGTGGTCGTGCTCATGGAAACTCCTGCCTCAGATCGCGAGCTGCTGGTCGTTGCGGTTCAGCCAGCGGCGGTAGAAGGAGGTGAAGACGATCAGGATGGCCAGCAGCAGGATGCCGTAGGCGGCGGACTGGGCGAAGTCACGTGGCTGCTGTCCGAAGCCCAGTTGGTAGGCCCAGGTGACCAGGATCTGGGCGTCCGGGGCGGTCTTGCCGAACAGCAGGAAGATGATCGCGAACTGGTTGAAGGTCCAGATGATGCCGAGGAGTACGACCGTGGAGCTGACGGACCTCAGGCCCGGCAGGGTGACGTAGCGGAAGCGCTGCCAGGAGCTAGCGCCGTCCATCTCCGCGGCCTCGTAGAGCGAGCCGTCGATGGACTGGAGCCCGCTGAGCAGCGAGAGCATCATGAACGGGACACCACACCAGGTGTTGACCATGATCGCCGCGAACCGCTGCCAGAAGGTGTCCTCCAGCCACTGCGGCTGGGGCAGATGGAGGGCGTGCAGGCCGGCGTTGATGATGCCGCCGTCGGCGAGCATGAAGCGCCAGCCGAAGACGGTGACGAAGGTGGGCACGGCCCAGGGCAGCACCAGCACGAGGCGGTAGAGGGTCCGGCCGCGGAACTTCTGGTTCAGCAGCAGCGCGAGGCCGAGCCCGATGCCGTAGTGCAGCGCGACGCACACCACAGTCCACACGATCGTCCAGACGAAGTGCGACCAGAAGCGGTCGTACGAGGTCGGGCCGAACAGGATGTCCTTGTAGTTGTCGAGCCCGATGAACTTGTAGGTGGCGTCGATGTGGTTGACGCCGATCGTGCGGGCCGTGTTGAGACTGTTGGCGTCGGTGAGGGTCAGGTACAGGCCGTACACCAGGGGGTAGAGCACGAGCGCGCCGAGCACGACGGCCACGGGCGCGATCATCACGTACGCGTACCAGTGCTTCTCGTAGCCGTGCTTCAGGCGCCGGCCCAGGCCGGGACGCGGCGCGCGGTCACCGCGGCGCTCACCGGTCGCGCGGTCGATGGCGACTGTCATGGTTCGACAACCTTCGGGGGTTGGTCCGGGGCCCTCGGGGGCCCCGGATCAGGGACGGGCCTGGGCGGGCGCGGGCCGGTGGCCGCCGGGTCCTCCCCCCGTTGTCCAGGAGGATCCGACGGCCACGCGGTCCTACTTGCTGAAGTCCGGGACGAGCTTGGCGATCGCGAGCTCCGCGTTGTCCAGGCCCTTGTCCAGGGACTCCTTGCCGCCCGCCATCTTGGGCAGCTCGGTGTCGAGCGGGCCCCACAGCGAGCTGTACTCGGGCAGCGCCGGGCGCGGCTGGGCGGCGGCGAGGACGCCCTGGTAGCCGGCGATGCCGGGGTCGGACTTGACCTGGGCGGTGTAGGCGTCGTCACGGGTGGGCAGCGTGGAGTTCTTCTGGGCGATGGTCTCCTGGGACTTCGCCGAGGTCATGAAGTTGACGAACTTCAGCGCCGCCGCCTGGTGCGCCTTGTCGGAGCCCGCGTACACGGCGAGGTTGTGACCGCCGGTGGGCGCGCCCGCCTTGCCGCTGGAACCGGCCGGGACGGTGGCGATACCGAGGTTGGACTTGTCGCCGAAGGCCGAGCCCTTGTAGAAGTTCGTGATCTCCCAGGGGCCCTGGATGATCGCGGCGACCTTGCCGTTCACGAACGCGTCCTGGATGTGGGCGTAGGCGTCGGCGGTGGTGTCCGCCTGGTGCAGGCCCTTGCCGGAGAACAGGCTCAGCCAGGTGCCGTACGCCTTCTTCGCGGCGGGCGAGGCGATGGTGATCTTCTTGGCGGTGGCGTCGACGGTGTCGGTGCCCTCGCCGTAGAGGAAGCTCTGGGCGTAGTACGCCTGCGTGGAGCCCCAGTAGCCGTCGACGCCGGCCTTGTCCTTGATCTTCGCGGCGTCGGACTTCAGCTCGTCCCAGGTCTTGGGCGCCTCGGTGATCCCGGCCTTCTTGAACAGGGCCTTGTTGTAGACCAGGGCGAGGGTGTCGGTGACCAGCGGCACGCCGTAGGTCTTGCCGTCGAACTGGGCCTGCTTGATCAGGCTGGGCTGGAACTTGCTCTGGTCGGCGAGGGCCTCGGTGCCGTCCAGCGGCAGGAAGTAGCCCTTCTTGGCGAAGGCGGGCGTCCAGCCGACCTCGGAGCGCAGCACGTCGGGAGCGCCCTCGGAACCGGCGGCGGTGTCGAACTTGTTCTGCGCCTGGTCGAAGGGCACGTCGACGTACTTGACCTTGATCTTCGGGTTGGCCTTCTCGAAGTCCGCGACCAGCGCCTTGTACGTCGGCGCCTCGTTCGTGGCGTTCGAGGTGTCCCACCAGGTGATGGTGACCGGCCCGTCCGACTTCCCGCTGCCGCTGTCGCTTCCGCCGCAGGCCGTCGCCGTGAGGGCGACGGACGCCACCAGTGCGGTGACCGCTATGCCACGCCGCATGAGTTCTCCTTGAGGGTGAAAGCCCGGGGACGCCGCCGGGCGACGTGAACGTAACAGCGATGTAAGCGGGACCGAAAGGCCTTGCTGCAAAAAAATGAAAGATCGAGCTACGGTTACATGACCGTGACCTCGCCGTGAGGGCCGTGTGTCTTGTCTTTGTGCCTGTTCCTCGCCCACTAGGCGGGTTCGTGGACACTTGTGCAAGACTCTGCAATCTCTTGCCGAACGAACCACGAGCGAACCACGAAGGAGCGCGATGACGCAGCAACCGGCAGCGGGCCGTTCCTCGGCCCGGGCCAGGCGTCCGTTTGGTGGGCAAGCGGGGACTCGGCCGGTACAGTCCAGTCCTGTGACCACACGCCTTGCCGACATCGCAGCTCAGGCGGGCGTCAGCGAGGCGACCGTCAGCCGTGTCCTCAACGGGAAGCCCGGCGTAGCCTCGACCACCCGCCAGTCCGTGCTGGCCGCCCTCGACGTCCTCGGATACGAGCGTCCGGTCCGGCTGCGGCAGCGCAGCGAGGGCCTGGTGGGGCTGATCACCCCGGAGCTGGAGAACCCGATATTCCCCGCGCTTGCGCAGGTCATCGGCCAGGCGCTGACTCGCCAGGGGTACACGCCGGTGCTGGCGACCCAGACGCCGGGCGGTTCCACCGAGGACGAGCTGACGGAGATGCTGGTGGACCGCGGGGTCGCGGGCATCATCTATGTCTCCGGGCTGCACGCCGACACCACCGCCGACATGCAGCGCTATGAGCGGCTGCGCGCCCAGGGCGTGCCGTTCGTGCTGGTCGACGGCTTCTCGCCCAAGGTGCAGGCGCCGTTCATCTCCCCCGACGACCGCGCCGCGATGTCCCTGGCGGTCACGCACCTGGTGTCGCTCGGCCACACCCGGATCGGGCTGGCCCTCGGGCCCCGGCGCTTCGTGCCGGTGCAGCGGAAGATCGAGGGCTTCGTACGCACGATGCAGGAGCAGCTCGGGCTGACCTCCGACGACATAGAGTCACGGCTGATCCAGCACTCGCTGTACACGCTGGAGGGCGGCCAGGCGGCGGCGTCCGCGCTCATGGACCGGGACTGCACGGCGGTGGTGTGCGCGAGCGACATGATGGCGCTCGGGGCG
Source organism: Streptomyces sp. NPDC047022 (assembly GCF_040644155.1). Classification (NCBI taxonomy): domain Bacteria; kingdom Bacillati; phylum Actinomycetota; class Actinomycetes; order Kitasatosporales; family Streptomycetaceae; genus Streptomyces; species Streptomyces sp. NPDC047022. The sequence goes on from NZ_JBEYVV010000001.1 coordinate 435,357, forward strand.
ATACGCGCGGCGCGGCAGCGGGGGCTGGAGGTTCCCACGGATGTCTCCGTGGTGGGGTTCGACGACTCCCCGCTGATCGCGTTCACGGATCCGCCGCTGACGACGATCCGGAAGCCGGTTCCCGCCATGGGGCAGGCCGCGGTGCGGACGTTGCTGGAGGAGATCGGGGGGACGCCGGCGCCGCACAGTGAGTTTGTGTTCATGCCGGAGTTGGTGGTGCGGGGGTCTACGGCGTCAGCGCGCTGAGCCTGCGGCGGCGTGGCGGGTTTTGCGCAGTTCCCCGCGCCCCTGATCGAGGGCTGCACATGCGTCGTCACCTGCGGCGGAGTGGATGGTCTTTGCGCAGTTCCCCGCGCCCTTGAACCTGCGGCGGGGTGGGTGGTTTTTGCGCGGTTCCCCGCGCTCCGGGGGTGCTTGCGTGGGTTTGCGCCTGGAGGGTGTGGCGGGCGGAGCGGGCACTTCGGGGGGCGCGGGGAACTGCGCGACCAGCCACAACGTGCCCGCAGGTGACAACACGCCCTTTCAGGGGCGCACCCCGGTGAAGAACATGCGGACCCTGGGCCGACAAGAGATGATCTGTGGGGGAACACATATCTGGCAGACTCTGTGCCTATGGGTGACGACACCGTGACCGTACTGGCCGGCCGCCAGGCCGTCGCGGACGAGACCGAGGACCGCGCGAGGCAGGGCCTGCTGCAGCGGATCCGCACCCCTCGGCGTCCCCGGCTGTGGTTCGAAATCCTCCTCATCGCGGTGAGTTACTGGATCTACTCGCTCATCCGCAACGCCGTACCGGAGCAGAAGGCCATGGCGCTCGCCGACGCCGACTGGCTCTGGCGCCTGGAGCACCATCTCGGGATCGCCATCGAGGGTTCGGTCAACGACGCCGCGAACTCGGTGGCATGGCTGATCGTGGGAATGAACTACTACTACGCGACATTGCACTTCGTGGTGACGCTGGGTGTGCTGGTGTGGCTGTACCGCAGTCATCCGGGCCGGTACGCGGCCACGCGGCTCGCCCTGTTCGCCACCACGGGCGCGGCGTTGCTCGGGTACTACTTCTTCCCGCTGGCGCCGCCACGCCTGATGACCGGCGGGCACTTCGTGGACACCGTGGTGGTGCACCACACCTGGGGGTCGATGGCGTCGGGCGACCTGAAGCACATGTCGAACCAGTACGCGGCGATGCCGTCGATGCACATCGGCTGGTCGCTGTGGTGCGGTCTGACCATCTTCACGCTGTCGTCGCTGCCGTGGGCGCGGGTGCTGGGGCTGGTGTACCCGGTCGCGACCCTCGTCGTGATCGTTGCCACGGCCAACCACTTCTGGCTGGACGCGGCGGGCGGGGCCCTCTGCCTGGCCTTCGGCTTCGCGGTGGCCACGCTCTGGTACGGCGCCCTGCCGTACACCCTGCCGCGAGCCTGGGCGCGGGAACCCGCACCGCTCGCCGCCGACGGTTACGCTCCGTAGAAGAGTTCCTCCACGACCGCCCTGGCCCGGCGGGTCGTGCGCCGGTACTCGTCGAGCATGTCTCCGACGTGACCCGGCCCGTACCCCAGGTAGCGGCCCACCGCGGCCAGCTCCCGGGCCTCGGACGGGAAGGTGTCGCCCGCCCGCCCCCGTACCAGCATCACCGCGTTGCGCACCCGTGAGGCGAGCACCCAGGCCTCGTCCAGGATGGCCGCCTCCTCCCCCGGAATCAGGCCCGCGGCGCACGCGGCGGCCAGGGCGGCGCGGGTGCGGGTGGTGCGCAGCCCCGGTTCCACCCAGCCGTGGCGGAGCTGGAGAAGCTGCACCGTCCATTCCACGTCCGAGAGCCCGCCGCGGCCCAGCTTGGTGTGGAGGGTCTTGTCGGCGCCCCTCGGCAGCCGTTCGGACTCCATACGGGCCTTCAGGCGCCGGATCTCGCGTACGGCGTCGTCGCCGAGGCCCTCCGCCGGGTAGCGCAGCGGGTCGATCAGCTCGATGAAGCGGCGTCCGAGGTCCTCGTCCCCGGCGACCGGCTCGGCCCGCAGCAGCGCGTGCGACTCCCAGACGAGGGACCAGCGCTGGTAGTAGGCCCGGTAAGAGGTGAGGGTGCGTACGAGCGGCCCCGACTTGCCCTCGGGCCGCAGATCGGCGTCGATCAGCAGCGGCGGGTCGGTGCTCGGGATCTGGAGCAGTCGGCGCATCTCCGAGACCACCCGGTTCGCGGCCTCGGACGCCTCCCGTTCGTCGACGCCCTCCCGCGGCTCGTGCACGAACAGCACGTCGGCGTCGGAGCCGTAACCGAGTTCGTGTCCGCCGAAGCGGCCCATGCCGATGACGGCGAACCGGGTGGGCAGGGTGTCGCCCCAGCCGGCGCGTACGACGGCGCGCAGTGTGCCCGCCAGGGTCGCCGCCGTCAGGTCCGAGACGGCACCGCCGACCATGTCGATGAGGTCGCCCTGGTCCGCAGGGGCGGCCGTGTCCTCGGTGCCGTAGGAGCCGACGATGTCCGCGGCGGCCGTACGGAACAGCTCGCGCCGCCGCACTCCGCGCGCCACCGTGACCGCCTGCTCGGCGCTGTCCGCGCGGCCGACCGCGGCGAGGATCTCCTGTTCGAGGTGGGCGCGGGGGCGGGGTTCGAGCCCGCCCGTGCCGCCGTCCCCGTCGCCGAGCAGGGCCACCGCTTCGGGGGCCCGCATCAGCAGGTCGGGGGCGAGGCGTCCGGCGGACAGGACGCGGGCGAGATTCTCGGCGGCGGCACCCTCGTCGCGCAGCAGCCTGAGGTACCAGGGCGTCTTGCCGAGCGCGTCCGAGACCTTGCGGAAGTTCAGCAGACCGGCGTCCGGGTCGGCGGAGTCGGCGAACCAGCCGAGCAGTACGGGCAGCAGGGTGCGCTGGATGGCGGCCTTGCGGGTCACGCCTGAGGCCAGCGCCTCCAGATGGCGCAGGGCCGCCGCCGGGTCCGCGTAGCCGAGGGCGACGAGCCGTTCCCGGGCGGCGTCGGTACTCAGCCGGGCCTCGCCTGGGGCGAGTTGGGCGACGGCGTCGAGCAGCGGCCGGTAGAAGAGCTTCTCGTGCAGACGCCGTACGACCCCGGTGTGCTGTTTCCATTCGCGCCGCAGCGAGGTGACGGGATCGGTGCGCAGGCCCAGTGAGCGGCCGAGGCGCCGCAGGTCCGCCTCGTCCTCGGGGACGAGATGGGTGCGGCGCAGCCGGTAGAGCTGGATGCGGTGCTCCATGGAGCGCAGGAAGCGATAGGCCTCGTCGAGCTGCACGGCGTCGGCGCGGCCCACGTAGCCGCCGTTCGCGAGCGCTTTGAGCGCGTCGAGCGTGGTGCCGCTGCGCAGCGAGGTGTCGGAGCGGCCGTGCACCAACTGCAGGAGCTGCACGGCGAATTCGACGTCCCTTAGGCCCCCGGGCCCGAGCTTGAGTTCCCGCTCGACCTCGCCGACGGGGATGTTGGCGATGACCCGGCGGCGCATCTTCTGCACATCGGCGACGAAGTTCTCGCGCTCGGCGGCCTGCCAGACGAGCGGGGCGAGGGCTGCGGTGTACTCCTCGCCCAGGTCCATGTCCCCGGCCACGGGCCGCGCCTTGAGCAGCGCCTGGAACTCCCAGGTCTTGGCCCAGCGCTGGTAGTACGCGAGATGGCTGCTGAGGGTGCGCACGAGCGGGCCGTTCCTGCCCTCGGGCCGCAGGTTGGCGTCGACGGGCCAGATACTGCCCTCGACGGTCGTCTCGGAGCAGATCCGCATCATGTGCGAGGCGAGCCGGGTCGCGGCCTGCAGCGCCTTGCGCTCGTCGGCGCCGCCCGCGGCCTCGCCGACGAAGATGACGTCCACGTCGGACACGTAGTTCAGCTCGTGGCCGCCGCACTTGCCCATCGCGATCACCGCGAGGCGGCAGCTCACGGCATCCTCGGGGGCCGCGGAGGCGGCGATGGCGAGGGCGGAGCGCAGGGTGGCGGTGGCGAGATCGGCCAGTTCGGCGGCGGTCTGGGCGACATCGGTGGTGCCGCACACATCGCGGGCGGCGATCGACAGCAGGCAGCGGCGGTAGGCGACGCGCAGGGACACGGGGTCCTTGGCCCGCGCGAGCTGCCGTTCGAACTCCGTCACTCCGGGGTGGAGGTCCTGCGGCTCATAGGTAACCAGTTCATGCCAGTCACCGGGGTGGCGGGCGAGGTGGTCGGCGAGCGCGGCGGAGGCCCCGAGGACGCCGAGCAGCCGGTCGCGCAGCGGTTTCGCGGCGATCAGCGTGTCGAGCAGTTCACGCCGGGCGGTGGGAGCGGGCTGCGCCTCCAGCAGCCGTACGAGTCCGCGCAGCGCCAGATCGGGGTCGGCGGCCTGGCCCAGGGCTTCCAGAAGGACGGGATCGGTCCTTATCGGGGCCAGTTCAGGTCCCTCCAGCAGCCGGTCGGCGGCGGAAGGATCGGTGAAGCCGTGCCGCAGCAGTCGCGTGAACGTACTGCTCCTGCGCCCTTGGGGCACGGTCATCCCTCGGCCTCCCGACCATTGATCAAGGTGCTGGTCCAGGCTTCGAGCCTAACCTCACTCCCCGCCCCGAGCGCCCGCGCGGTGCGCGTCGCGTGCGCGCCGTACGCCGGGAACAGGCCGTGCGGCGCAGCAATTCACCCGCTCTTCATCCGCCGGGCCGGGCTGCGTGAACTCTGGCAGCTTTGGCGTGTGCATGCTATATCCGCACCGCACCGCTCACACAGCACCGCACCGTCACCCGCACCTTCCTTTCCCCCACCGGAGGTCGAAGTGTCCGGCAGTTCCCTTGTCCGCCGCACCCGTGTCACCGTGGCCGCCGCCGTGGCCCTCGCCGCCACGGCGGTCGGGCTGTGGACCGGGCTCGGCGCCGAGTCGTCCGCGCACGCCGCGAGCGCCGTCCCGTCCCCGGACCACGTGGTCGTCGTGGTCTTCGAGAACCACGCGTACAGCCAGGTGATCGGCTCCTCCAGCGCCCCGTACATCAACTCGCTCAAGTCCGGCGGCGCCAGCCTCACCCAGTCGTACGCCGAGACCCACCCCAGCCAGCCCAACTACTTCGCGCTGTTCTCCGGCTCCACCCAGGGCATCACGGACGACAGCTGCTACACCCCCGGCTTCTCCTCCGCCCCGAACCTGGCCTCCGAGCTGATCGCGGCGGGCCGGAGCTGGGCGAGCTACAACGAGACGCTGCCCAGCCAGGGCTCGACCACGTGCAGCAGCGGCAACTACGCGCGCAAGCACAACCCCTGGTTCGGCTTCAGCAATGTGCCGACGTCGAGCGCCAAGACGTTCACGCAGTTCCCGACCGACTACTCGACGCTGCCGCAGATGTCCTTCGTGGTCCCCAACCTGTGCAGCGACATGCACGACTGCTCGGTGTCGACGGGTGACACCTGGCTGAAGAACAAGCTCGGCGCGTACGCCACCTGGGCCAAGACCCACAACAGCCTGCTGGTCCTCACCTTCGACGAGGACAACCGGCTCAGCGGCAACCGCATCCCGACGGTGCTCTACGGCCAGCCGGTGACGGCGGGTTCGAGCAGCGCCACCACCTACAACCACTACGACCTGCTGCGCACCCTGGAGGACACGCAGGGCCTGACGTCGCACGCGGGCAACGCGGCCTCCGCGAAGGACATCACCGGCATCTGGGCGTCCTGACATGTACGTCGCGGACAGCCGCGCCGGTTCCCCGGCGCCCACGTCCGCGGACGGCGCCGTCCGGCCCCGTGCCGGGCGGCGCCTGACCGCGGTCGCGCCGACCGTGCTCGCACTCGGCACGGTCAGCCTGGTCACCGATGTCTCCTCCGAGATGGTCACGGCGGTGCTCCCGCTGTACCTGGTGGCGGGACTCGGTCTCTCGCCCCTGGGCTTCGGGCTGCTGGACGGGATCTACAACGGCTTCTCGGCGCTCGTACGCCTGGCCGGGGGCCATCTGGCCGACCGGGGCGGAGGGCGCCACAAGTGGGTGGCCGGAATCGGCTACGGCGTCTCGGCGCTGTGCAAGCCGCTGCTGCTGCTCGCGCATTCCCTGACCCCCATCGGCCTGGTCCTGGCCGCCGACCGCACCGGCAAGGGCCTGCGCACCGCGCCCAGGGACGCTCTCATCTCCCTGTCCAGCACGCCGGAAAGCCGCGGACGTGCCTTCGGGGTGCACCGCGCGATGGACACGACGGGCGCGCTGCTCGGCCCGCTCGTGGCGTTCTGGATCCTGCGGACGACCGTGGACGGGTACGACGCGGTGTTCACGGTGAGCTTCTGCGTGGCCGTGGCGGGGGTGCTGGTCCTGGTGCTGTTCGTGCCGGGCGGCCCGCCCGCTGCCGGAACGCCCGGTGCGGACTCCCGCCCGACCCTGCGCGCCGCGCTCGCCCTGCTGGGCCGCCGCGATCTGCTCCGTATCACGCTCTGCGCGCTGCTGCTCGGCCTGGCGACGGTCAGCGACTCGTTCGTCTATCTGCTGCTGCAGCGACGCCTCGGCGTCCCCGACCGCTGGTTCGCGCTGATGCCGCTGGGCACGGCGTGCGGGTTCCTGCTGCTGGCCGTGCCGCTGGGCCGGCTGGCGGACCGAGTGGGCCGCTGGCGGATCTTCCTGGCCGGCCATGCCGCCCTGCTGCTGGCGTACGGCCTGCTGCTCACCTCCTGGCACTCGGCGGCGCTGCCGTACGCCGTGCTCGCCCTGCACGGCTGCTTCTACGCGGCGACCGACGGCGTGTTGATGGCGGCGGCGTCGGACAGCGTGCCGCAGGAGCTGCGTTCGTCCGGTCTCGCCCTGGTGCAGACGGGGCAGGCGCTGGCCCGGTTCGCCTGCTCGCTGGGGTTCGGAGCCGCCTGGACCGTGTGGGGCGACCGTACGGCGCTGACGGCGTCGACGGCCGCGCTCGCGCTCTGCGCTGCGTTCTCACTGCTGCTCCGTCCGAAAGGCTCGGTATGACGTTCCGCGTCCGCGTCCTGGTCCTGCTCTCGGCCCTGCTGGTGCTCGCCGGGGTCGCCACGGCGTCGGTGCTGCACGCGTCGGCGCGCGCCGAGCGCAGGGACCGGCCCCAGGCGGGCGGCCCGCGGATCGTGTCCGGCGGCGTGGCGCTGAAGAGCCCCGGCCGCATGGTGTTCAGAAACATGGCATGGGGCCCGCACCGCGACGAGCTGGTCTCGGTCCCGGCCACGGACCCCGCGGGACCGCGAACCGCCGCACCCGTCAAGTGCCTGCGCTTCTACGCCGCTTCGGGCACCGGAGTGTGCCTCCAGGCCGTGCACGGCCCGGTCTCGGACACCTACCGCGCGGTGATCCTCGACGTCTCTTTGCACGAGCGGGCCCGCTATGACGTCCCGGGCATCCCCTCACGCGCCAGGGTCGCCCCCAGCGGCCACTACGCGGCGTGGACGGCGTTCGTCGGCGGGGACTCGTACGCGGGAACGAACTTCTCGACCCGCACCGCGATCGTGAACGTCCGTACGGGCGAACTGACTTCGACCCTCGAGTCGTACCGTGTCGTCAAGGACGGCAGGACGTACCGGGCGGCCGACACGAACTTCTGGGGCGTGACCTTCGCGGCGGACGACCGCACGTTCTACGCGACGCTCGCGACGCACGGCACGACGTACCTGGTCCGCGGCGATCTGCGCACCCGTACGGTCACCACGCTCCGCACCGACGTCGAGTGCCCGTCACTGTCCCCCGACGGCACCCGGATCGCGTTCAAGAAGCGCGTCCCGGGCCTGCCCAAGGACGCCCCCTGGCGTCTGTACGTCCTGAACCTGCGCACGGGCCGCGAGACGCCGGTCGCCGAGCCCCGCAGCGTGGACGACCAGGCGGTGTGGCGCGACGCCGGCACCCTGGTCTACGCCCTGCCGGGCGACTACGGGGCCGACCTGTACGAGGTCCCGGCGGACGGCACGGGCACACCGCACCGGCTCACCACGGCGGCGGTGTCCCCCGCCTACCTCGGCTGAGCCCCCGGCTCTGCAAGGCTCTTGTACATGTGGACGTCCTCCGCGCCTCCGGGGACCCCCGGGGTCCTGCCGGTCTCGACGTAGCCGTGACGCCGGTAGAACGCCGGGGCCTGGAAGGTGAACGACGACAGACACGCACGGTCGCAGCCACGCCGCCGGGCCTCCTCCTCCGCGGCCAGCAGGAGCCTGCTCCCCCAGCCGTTCCCGCGGCTGTCCTCACGGACCCAGAGCATCTCGATATCGAGCAGCCCGCCCCATGTCGAGGCGGACAGGCCCCCGATGAGCGCCCCCGCGTCGTCGACGGCCTTCACCGACAGTTCGCCCTGATCGGCGTCGGTGGTGCCGGTCGCCTGGAGGTTGAACTCGTCCAGCCCTTTGGACAGCCGCCGGTTGAGCTCCTTGTCCTCGTGCCCGACGCTCAACGTCCCACCGGTGTCCTCATGCGCCATGACATCGAGTCTGACATACCGTCAGGTACCATCCGGTTCCCGGCACGCGCGACCGATCAGGCTCCGGCTCCGCCCTTGGCCGGGACGGCCGACCGGACCTGGCCGGCACCGACCGGGCCCGACCCGACCCGCATGCCGGACGTGGCCGGCACGACCCGGTGACCGCTCGGTCGCGCGAGATGTCACGCCAGAGCCGTGGTGAGCCGGTCGAGCCAGCCCTGTGCGGTTCCCCGCACAAGGGGATGATCCGTCCGGAACGCCGTCCAGTCCGCTTCGTCGAACGTGCCCGGGTCCAGGCTGAAGCCATCCGGCGCGGCACCAGCGAGGGAGCCCCGGAGAACCTCCCGCAGCAGGCGCGGTGATAGCCGGGTGCGATCGTCCTCCGCCAAGAGGACGGCGTCGTACAGGTCCTTGCACTGCGGCCCGTCGCCGGTCGCGGCATCGGTGTGCAGCCACAGAAGCTTCCAGGCCAGCGACAGTTCCCGGCTCGCCGTGCGGACGACCGACGGTGCGCCACCGTCTCCACGGGGCACCAGGGTCCACACCGGGAGCCGGGGAAGCCTCTCGTCGAGGGCGAAGTCGATCTGGACCTCACCGCCGGTCACGCCCTCCGCCCGCCATGGAACGAGTACGCGGACTCCGGCCGCTTCCGTGACCCGGACCATGTCCGGGCCCGTGTCGTGTCCGCGGTAGGCATAGCCCCAGGTGTGGTCGTGGCGGGCGTTGTCGGGGTCGAGGACCACGCCCGCTGCCGCCTGAGGCCGTCGGCGCACCAGGTCAAGCAGGTCGTCGTACGGAGGGACGCGGTCCGGACCGGCGTGCCGTTCCCAGCACATCCCGTCCGGGGGAACGCGCGGGCGCAGTCCGCGCGTCTCGCATTCCTCCTCCCCGTCGGTCCAGATCTCGTACCGTGCCGCGCCGTCGAAGGCTTCCGGCCACTGCTGGACTTCCTCGAACCGGTCCACGTACGGGTACGGGTCCAGAGGATCCACGGGGCTGTTCAGGTCCGGCAGAACCACGAAGTCCAGGTCGGCCGGATCCCGTCCGGCCTCGGCGCACCCCTCGCCCGTCCGCTGTGTTTGTCGAGTCTCGTGTGCTCGCCGCGATCACCGTCGTGTCGTATCCGAGAGCCCATCCGTGGAAGCGTAAAGTGATGTTCATGTCACGATGAGTAATTACGGCTTGTTGTCGACGGTTCGGAAGCGGAGATTTCGGTGTTCAGGCACGGGAGAGGGCGGGCTCGAGCAAGCCGCGGCACGGAAGGTATGGGCGGCAGGTTTCGACTGCGGCTGAGGGTGCGGGCCCGCAAGGCGGGTGCGGTCGTGGTAGCCGGGCTGGCCGTCCCGGCGATCGTCCTGGCCACAGCCTGGACCGCCACGGATCAGCGCGCCCATGTCGCACATGCCGACAACGGGACGGTGCCGGTGGTCGACACCTTCACCACCACCGGCCACACCGGACCCAGCGGCACCGCCACCACTGACCCCCGCGGCACCGACAGCACCGCTGGCACCGGCACTACCGGCCTCACATTTACGGTCACCGCGGTCGGACCCTCCCTGACGATCGCCAAGAGTCACGCGGGCACCTTCACCCGGGGAGAGGACGGCGTTTACACCATCACTGTGGGCAACGCCCCCACGGCCGGCCCGACCGATGGCACCACGGTCACCGTCCACGACATCCTCCCCGCAGGTCTTCGGGCCGAAAGGATCGCCGGCAGGGGATGGCACTGCATTCCGGCCACCCTCACCTGTGCCCGCAGCGACGTCCTGCCTGCCCGGCACAGCTACCCGCCCGTCACCCTGAAGGCCGACGTCTCCTGCACCGCCCGCGCACGGGTCACCAACATCGCTGCCGTCACCGGAGGCGGTGACACCACCACCCACACCGCCACCGACACCACGACGATCAAGCACCGCGGGCACGACAGCCACGACGGGCGTCATGACCACTGCGATCGCCACGACCACTGACAACACTCAGCCCTTGACCCGCGACGGACAACGCCCCCGAGGCCTGCCGATGCTCGTCGCCGCTGTCCAGCGGCTTGAGGGGGTGGCTGGGGGTACGAGCGCGGCCACGATGGACCGACAAAGGCACGAGGCCGCATTGCCTGCACCCTCAACTGCCGCCCCGGGCTCACCGCATGAGATGACGCCTTGGCCGAAGACACCGCTCATGTACCCGCTGACGAACTCCCAGAGAATGTATGCATATTGATCCAGAGGGCTAGCTGTGATCGTGTCGGCACGAGGAACCGTCGTGCGCGCTGGGGTGGCCACACACAATCCCAATTGATCATGCAGCGGGACGCTGCTTCGTCTCCCCCTGAGAGGAAAAAGAGAATGCGCCGTCGCATTCCCCTGGCCGTCATGCTGTGCACTGTGGCCGCTCTAGCCTCTCCCGCACCGGCCTCCGCCGACACGAGCGGGGGTACCCCTGTGACACTGACGGTGGCCGGCCAGGGCACGCTGGGAATCACAGTGCCGACAGGGACGACCAGCCTCGGTACGACCGCGTCCAGCGACAGCCCGCAGCAGATCAGCGGCCAGCTGGGCAACGTCACTGTCTCGGACCTCCGCTCCGGCACCGCAGGCTGGACGGTGACGGCAAACGCGGTGGACTTCACGGGCCCCCAGAACATCTCGGTCTCCGCCCCAGGCTCCAGTTCCTACGCGCCGGGCACTGTGACCACGACCGGTACTGTCACCGCGACCGCGACGAACCTGTCCCCGCTGTATCCGCCAGGCGCCGTGGTAACCGCCACCGGCGTCAGCGGCAACAACACGGCCAGCTGGAATCCCACCATCTCCGTGACGGTCCCTGCGAACGCGCTGGCGGGGACATACAGCTCAACGGTCACGCATTCCGTGGCATGACGTAACCGAAACCGGACGCGAGGCTCTTTCCGTGCACAAGTACATTCCGGCTGGAGCGCTGTGTCTGCTGGCGCTCGGCGGGAGCATCAGCGCCCCTCCGTCCGCGACCGCATCCCCGCGGGCGGCGGAGGGGACCGGCGGCAGCAATAGCTTTTCTGTACGGCTCGTCGACATCCCAGCGTCCCTGGTGAACGACACACGCGCACATTTTTACGTCATCGACGACCTACGCCCCGGCACCACCATCCGCCGACGCGTGGAGGTGGCCAACACCTCCAGCGGACCGGTGCGCGTGACGATGTATCCGGGCGCTGCGGAGATCAGAAACGGTTCGTTCATCGGAGCCCCGCTCGGGAGCCGAAGAAGCGAACTGACTTCATGGACCTCGCTGAGCAGCAACCGGCTCGTACTGTCGGCTCACTCCAAGGCCCGTACGACCGTGACGATTCACGTGCCGGGGGACGCGGCCCCCGGCGAACGGTACGGCGTCATCTGGGCACAGATGTCTTCCGGGAACGGCCCGGGAGTCACCCTCGTCAACCGGGCTGGAATCCGGGTGTACCTCTCCGTGGAGGGCCACAATCCGCCGCCCACCAGATTCAGTGTCAGCACGATGACCGGCGAACGGGACCGGACCGGCCGGGCGATCGTCCGGGCCCAGGTTCACAACACCGGAGGCCGCGCTCTGGACTTGAAGGGAACCCTGAACCTGAGCAAGGTGAAAGGGAGCGTCAGCGCCGGGCCTTACGCCGTCCAGCTCGGCACCACCCTCGCGCCCGGTGAGTCCGAGCCCGTGACGGTTCCGGTGACCGACCAGTTGGCGAACGGCCCCTGGAACGCCAGGCTTCACCTCGAAAGCGGCATGTATGACGGGACATACAGCGCCCGCGTGACCTTCCCTGCCCATTCTGGCTACGGGCCCTCGGGGCGGGCGCACACCGATGCCGGCAGCAGCGACTCGGTCCTGTATGGAGGAGCCGCCGGGGCGGTGCTGGCCAGTATTGCCTTCCCCGTCGCGGTGATGTCATGGCGACGCAGACGACGTCAACAGGCACAGGGAGCAGCAGGGGCGGAGCGGTAGTCACCCCGGTCACGGCAGCGAGTCCCTCGTCCGACCAAGGGCGGCACGTCCCGTGGCGAGTCCGTCGCCACCCTGGTGCATTCGAGTTGGGCACTCAAGCCATTCGGCTCTTCAGCACTGCGCCAGGAGCAAGGTGAAATCCAACAAGAGTGACGCGCAGTCACATGTCGTGTGTGGCTGCGGTGCGCTGTCGGCGCCCACGGTGTGTCCGGTCGCGGCCGCTCTTCCTGGCGAGGTGAGGCGTTCGTGATCCCACATGTGGGCAAGCGGTCCGGGCTTCCACGGGGCGGCCCGGTACCGGACAGGAGCAGGTCCAGGCCACGCCCGGGGATCTGGATGCGGTTGGTCATGACGGTCCTGGCCATGCTGGCGGGATTGTCCCTGCCGGTCCTGGCTGCGGTCCCGGCACGGGCGGCCGCCCCCACGACGGACGCATACGTCGCCAATTTCCGCTCGGGCACGGTGTCGGTGATCGACACGACCACGAACGCAGTCACCACCACCATCACCGTCGGCACCCAGCCGACCGGTGTGGCGATCACCCCCGACGGCACCCACGCCTACGTCACCGATCTCGGCTCGGGCACGGTGTCGGTGATCGACACGACCACGAACACGGTCACCACCACCATCACCGTCGGCAGCGGCCCGGTCCGTGTGGCCATCACCCCCGACGGCGCCCGCGCCTACGTCACCCATCTGTCTACGGGCACGGTGTCGGTGATCGACACGACGACGAACACAGTCACCGCCACCATCACCGTCGGCACCCAGCCGACCGGTGTGGCCATCGGCACGCCGCCCTTCCCCTCCCTGACCGTCACCAAGACCCACCGCGGCGCGTTCGTCCAGGGCGAGAAGAACGCCTACAGGATCACGGTCACCAACAACGGCACCGGCGCGACCGACGGCACCACCGTCACCGTGACCGACACCCTCCCCACGGGACTGACCGCCACCTCCCTCAGCGGCACCGGATGGGCCTGCACCCTGGCCACCCTTACCTGCACCCGCAACGACACCCTCGCCCCCGCCGGCAGCTACCCGAAGATCAAGCTCACGGTCAAGGCGTCCTGCAGGGCGCCGAAGCAGGTCACCAACACCGTCACGGTCACCGGAGGCGGCAGCACCCCCGACACCACCACCGCCACCGACCCCACCACCATCAAACGCGACGGACACTGCGAAAAACGCCACCACCACAACGGCAAGCACGACAAGAAACACAGGCGCGACAAGCCCGAGAAACCGAGGAAGCCCGGCCACCAGTGATGACAGGTCATGTCGCGCCTTTGCTACGGCGCGGTGAGACGTACGCACTTCAACACGCGATTCTGGAAGTCCGCTCTCGTCGCGGCTGGGGTCATCCCGGAGCCCGAGCCGGGTGAGCGTCACCAGGCGGCGCGCGAACACGGCATGCACGCGCTCAGGCACTTCTACGCGTCCGTGCTTCCGGACGCGGGCGAGAACATCAAGGCCCTGAGTACGTACCTGGGGCACGCTGACCCCGGCTTCACGCTCCGCGTGTACACGCACCCGCTCCCGAGCAGCGAGGGCCGTGGCCGCAAGGCCGTGGACTCCGTGTTTCAGCGCACCGATCCGGCGCCGGACGGCCCAGGGGCAATAGGAGTAACCGAGGGGCCCACGGTCCGCGACCGTGAGCCCCTCCTGAGAATCGAGCGACAGGCCCGCTGACCTGTGCCTACAGCACAGGCAAGTTCTTGCGCAGCTCGAACGCCGTGACCTCGCTGCGGTACTCCTCCCACTCCTGCTTCTTGTTGCGCAGGAAGAAGTCGAAGACGTGCTCCCCGAGCGTCTCGGCGACCAGGTCGCTGCGCTGCATCAGGGCGAGGGCCTCGCCGAGGTTCTGCGGGAGGGGCTCGATGCCCATCGCGCGGCGCTCGGCGTCCGTGAGGGCCCAGACGTCGTCCTCGGCGCCCGGCGGAAGCTCGTAGCCCTCCTCGATGCCCTTCAGGCCGGCGGCCAGCAGGACCGCGTAGGCCAGGTACGGGTTGGTGCCCGCGTCCAGCGAGCGGACCTCGACACGCGCCGAGCCGGTCTTGCCCGGCTTGTACATCGGGACGCGGACCAGGGCCGAGCGGTTGTTGTGGCCCCAGCAGATGTACGACGGCGCCTCGCCGCCCGCGCCCGCGGTGCGCTCGGAGCCGCCCCAGATGCGCTTGTAGGAGTTCACCCATTGGTTGGTGACCGCGGAGGTCTCCGCGGCGTGCCGCAGCAGGCCGGCGATGAAGGATCGGCCGACCTTGGAGAGCTGGAACTCCGCGCCCGACTCGTAGAACGCGTTGCGGTCGCCCTCGAAGAGGGAGAGATGCGTGTGCATGCCGGAGCCGGGGTGCTCGGAGAACGGCTTGGGCATGAAGGTCGCCTGAACGCCCTGCTCCAGCGCCACCTGCTTCATGACCAGGCGGAACGTCATGATGTTGTCCGCCGTGGACAGCGCGTCGGCGTAGCGCAGGTCGATCTCCTGCTGGCCCGGCGCGCCCTCGTGGTGGGAGAACTCGACCGAGATGCCCATCGACTCCAGCATCGTGATCGCTTGGCGGCGGAAGTCCATGCCGACGTTCTGCGGGGTGTGGTCGAAGTAGCCGGAGTTGTCGGCCGGGGTGGGGCGGGTGCCGTCCAGGGGTCGGTCCTTCAGCAGGAAGAACTCGATCTCCGGGTGGGTGTAGAAGGTGAAGCCCAGGTCGGAGGCTCGGTTCAGGGCGCGCTTGAGGACGTAGCGCGGGTCCGCGAACGACGGCGAGCCGTCGGGCATCAGGATGTCGCAGAACATACGGGCCGTACCCGGGGCCTCGGCGCGCCACGGCAGCACCTGGAAGGTCGACGGGTCAGGCTTGGCGATCATGTCGGACTCGTAGACCCGCGCGAAGCCCTCGATGGCGGAGCCGTCGAATCCGATGCCCTCGTCGAACGCCTGCTCAAGCTCGGCGGGGGCCACGGCCACGGACTTGAGGAAGCCCAGCACGTCCGTGAACCACAGGCGTACGAACCGGATGTCGCGCTCCTCCAACGTACGGAGCACGAACTCCTGCTGCTTGTCCATCTTCCGCTTCCCCATCCTTGCTGGTCAGGCCGCCTGGCTCCCGCAATGCGGGAGGCGGTCGCGCACCTGAGCATCCCACCACAACACCATTTCATGCGCGTTGCGGACCTTGATCATCCGGCCGTCTCCGGCCCGGACCCGCGCGTGCGGCAGGTGTCCTGCCCCAGGGGTTCAAAAACCCTCTGACGCCCATCTTGCCGGTTCGGCGGCCCTCGCGTAATGGGCGATCTCCAGTCGGGATCCGATCAGGTCCGGTCGAGTCCGGCCCGCTCCGGCCAGGGTCCGGTCTGGTTCCTCACATCGGCTCCCTTAAATTTGCATCTCAAATGAAAGTTTTACTAGCGTGATGTGCGGCCGGAGAAGGCCGTACCCGCCCTTCACAAAGGAGCCCCGATGCTGTCCGAACAGTCCGCCGTCACCGTGCGTGCCACGCTCCCCGTCGTCGGCGCCTCCCTCGGGGAGATCACCGATCGCTTCTACGACGGTCTGTTCGCCGCCCACCCCGAGCTGCTGCGCAGCATGTTCAACCGCGCGAACCAGGCGGCCGGCACCCAGCGGCAGGCCCTGGCGGGCTCCATCGCGGCCTTCGCCTCCTACCTCGTGGACCATCCGGACGAGCGGCCCGACGTGATGCTGAACCGCATCGCGCACAAGCACGCCTCGCTGGGCGTGACGCCCGAGCAGTACAAGGTCGTCCACGAGCACCTCTTCGCGGCGATCGTGGAGGTCCTCGGCGACGCGGTCACCCCCGAGGTGGCAGCCGCCTGGGACGAGGTCTACTGGCTGATGGCGAACGCCCTGATCGCCATCGAGAAGCGGCTGTACGAGGCGAGCGGGCAGACCGGCTGGCGGACCTGGGAGGTCGCCGGGCGCGTCGAGGAGACCGCGGACGTCGCCACCTTCCAGCTCCGCCCGGCCGACGGCGGCCCGGTTCCGGACTTCCGGGCCGGCCAGTACGTCTCCGTCCGCGTCGAGCTGCCGGACGGCGCCCGGCAGATCCGCCAGTACAGCCTCTCCGCCGCCCCGGGCTCGCCGCTGCGGCAGATCAGCGTCAAGCGTGTGCAGGACGACACGGCCCCCGACGGCGAGGTCTCCGGCCACCTCCACGCGCATGTGCACGAGGGCGACGTTCTGGAGCTGTCCGCCCCGTACGGCGACCTCGTCCTGAACGCCACGGACGAGCCCCTGCTGCTGGCCTCCGCCGGCATCGGAGTGACCCCGATGATCGCCATGCTCGAGCAGCTCGCCCGGACCGGCCACGGCTCCCCGGTCACGGTCGTGCACGCGGATCGCACCCCCGGCACGCACGCCCTGCGCGGCGACCACGAGGGCTTCGCGGCCAAGCTGCCTGAGTCCGCCGTGCACTTCTGGTACGAGAACGAGGCGCCGGAGTCCGCGCACACCGGCCGGGTCGACCTGGCCGGGGTGGCGGTCGCGCCGGGCACGCGCGCGTACCTGTGTGGTCCGCTGCCCTTCATGCGGGCGGTGCGCACTCAGCTCATCGGCAAGGGCGTGGCACCCGCGGACATCCACTACGAGGTGTTCGGCCCCGACCTGTGGCTGGCCCAGAACTGACCGGCCCCGGGTGCCGGAGGGAGGCTCGTGATGCACGAGCCGCCCTCCCCCGCATCCTTGCCCTCGTTGTTCCCGAGGCTGGTCCCACGGGGTGATTGCCGTACCGGGCCGGCGGTCACCTGCAGCGTTCTGCTCAGTGGGAGGAAGGCATCCGGGAGATGCTCAGCAGCAGCGGTCCCGTAGGCGCCGCCACCACGTCCTCCACCGTCACGGGGTCCAGCGCGGCGAAGAACGCCTCCTGGGCCCGGCGCAGCGCACCGCGCAGCCGGCACCCGGTGTGCAGGGGGCAGGGCGTGGCCCCCTCGCAGTCGACGACGTCGCCCTCTCCCTCGAATGCGCGCACGATCGCGCCGACCGACGCCTTGCGCCCGGCCTCGGTGAGCGCGAGCCCGCCGCCCCGGCCCCGCCGGGCCTGGAGGAGCCCCATGTGCTGCAGCTCGGCGACGACCTTCGCGGCATGCGTGTACGGCACGTCCATGGCCTCCGCGACCTCGCGGGTCGTGGGGCTGGTGCCGTCGGCGACGGCCAGTCGCATCAGGACGCGCAGTGCCAGGTCGGTGGAGCGCAGCAGCCGCATTCATCCAGCGTAAATAATGCGCATCTCAGCTTCAAATTATGTGCGGGAAGTCTCCTCGTTCTGCCATTCGCGTGATCTTCGCGCCCGGGGACGCTCCCGCCCCACTACGATCGGCGGACCCGCCCGTCCCTTCACCTCTCCCCTCAAAGGACTCCGCCATGGGCCCCGCCGACACGACCGGTTCCACCGAGCGCAAGGCTCGCATAGAGGAGATGCGCCGCACCCAGCGCTCCCGTGAGCGCCGCAACCGGACCCTGGCCGTCACCGCGAGCGTGGCCGTCGTCGCCGCTCTCGCCGTGGGTGGTGTCGTCCTGCTCCAGTCGCGGTCCGGCGACAAGGCCGCCGCGGCGAGCGACGCGAAGAGCATGAGCGACGCGAAGGGCATGAGCGGCACGAACGGCACGAGCGGTATGAAGGGCGCGGGCGGCAAGACGGGCCCGGGCCACTTCGTCACCGGCGCGGACGGTGTGAAGACCTGGAAGGGCACGCTGGGCCGCAACCACACCACCAAGACCGTGACGTACCCGGTGGAGCCCCCGGTCGGCGGCGACCACAACCCCGTCTGGCAGAACTGCGACGGCGACGTCTACGGCAAGCCGATCAACAACATGAACGCCGTGCACTCCATGGAGCACGGCGCGGTCTGGGTGACGTACAACAGCAAGGCCGCCAAGGCCGATGTCGAGGCGCTCGCCGCCAAGGTCAGGCGGGAGAGGTTCATCATGATGAGCCCGGTCGAGGACCAGAAGGACCCGATCATGCTCAGCGCCTGGGCCCACCAGCGCACCGTGAAGAGCGCGAGCGACCCGAATGTCGACAAGTTCATCAAGGAGTTCGACCAGGGCCCCACGACGCCCGAGCCGGGCGCCCCGTGCACGGGCGGGCTGGGCCAGTGAGGCATATCGCCTGGATCGCGGGCGCCGCGGCGGCGGCGCTGGTCGCGGCGGGGGCCATCACCTACGCGTCCGCCGAGAACGACGGCTCCCCCGCCGGCAAGGTGCCGACGGCCGACTCCGCGGACGCGGGCTTCGCCCGGGACATGGCCGTCCACCACGAGCAGGCGGTGGAGATGTCGTTCGTCGTGCGCGACCGCACGACGAACAAGGAGGTACGCCTGCTCGCGTACGACATCGCGCAGACGCAGGGGGCCCAGCGGGGCATGCTGCTCGGCTGGCTCGATCTGTGGGGGCTGCCGAAGGTGTCCGCCGATCCTCCGATGACCTGGATGGGCATGGGTGGCATGGCCTCCGGCGAGGACGGCGCGCTGATGCCCGGCATGGCGACCAACACCGACATGAGGAAGCTGGGTTCGCTCCAGGGCAAACAGGCCGAGATCCTCTACCTCCAGCTGATGACCGACCATCACAAGGGCGGCATCCACATGGCCGAGGGCTGTGTCGCCAAGTGCACGGTGGGCGCGGGGAAGAGGCTCGCCCAGGACATGGTCGATTCACAGCAGTCCGAGATCCAGCTCATGGCCGACATGCTCAAGGAGCGCGGCGCGAAACCGCGCTGACCGGGCCGGTCCGCACGGCGGTGCGCCGGGGCGCCCGGCTCACCGCCCCCTGCGGTCGAGCATCCGGAAGGCCAGGGATCCGGCCCCGAACAGGACCACCCCGACGGCCAGGAACGGGACTGGCGTGTATTCGTCGGTGCACGTCCGTCCCGCGGCGGTCGCCCGGCACACGGTCCCCGGACCGCCCCGGTTGGGACAGGCGAGGCAGAAGAGGGGCAGGGCCAGGCCCGCTACGCTCCCCACAACTGCGTTCCGATGCCCCTTGCGCAGGAGGAGGAACGCGCCGGCGGCGGTCACGGCGATCAGGCCCCCCCGGTCAGCAGGGTGGCGAGCCCGAGAGCCAGGCACCCGCCGACCGCGAGTCATCCCGGAAACCAGAGCCACTGCGAGGCGTGGCCCTCCTGGACCACGGCAGCCTTGCGTTGCATGACGCCCCCAACTGCGCGGTGACCGGCGAGACTTGCGACGAATGAACGGCCTTGCCCTGAAACATCGTCATATTGGCCCTGCACGCAGATGACTCCGGAAGCCGGGGTCGGAACCGGGACCGGGACCGGGCGGCCGATGCGAGGCCCTGCGGCCGGAACCCGGCCCCCGTTTTGGCCGACGGCCGGCACCGCAAACGATCTCCGGGAATCGCAATCAATCCGCAACATACAGTGGCCACCCAAATCGCCCCAAACACCCCGCCTTCACGGCCACTTGGCCTCTTCTTGACCCTTTCATTCCCCTGACATGAACCGTTCATCGAAAGAGTGACCCCCACGTGTGATCCATTCGTCGTGCCTCCCTCGCACGGCGTTCTACGCGGATCACCACAGACCGACCACGAGATGCGACGAATCGCATTGCAGGGGGTTATATGAGATCCAATCGCGCCAAGACGCGCGCCGGCGTGAGCATGGCGGCGACTCTGCCGCTGCTGGCCGGTGCACTGGCGCTCGGCATACCCACGGCGCACGCCGCGGACCACCCCGGCCGGGACGCCCTCGCGGGCACCAAGCCCCAGTGGGCGACGCCCAAGACGGACAAGGGCGCCACCGCGGACAACGCCCAGGTCAGCGCTCGGGTCTACTTCGCCGGCCGCAACGCCTCGGGCCTCGCCGCCTACGCGCGGGCCGTGTCGGACCCGCACTCGCCGCTGTACGGCAAGTACCTGACGGCCAAGCAGACGCAGCAGCGCTTCGGCGCGACCAAGGCCCAGGTGGCCGCGGTGAAGTCGTGGCTGCAGTCGGCCGGCCTGAAGGTCACCGGTGCCACGCAGCACTACGTCTCCGTCACCGGTGACGTGGCCGCCGCCGAGAAGGCGTTCGGCACCCAGCTGCACAACTACGCCAAGGGCTCCAAGACGTACCACGCGCCGTCGACTGCGGCCACGGTGCCGCAGAGCCTGCAGGGTGCCGTCCTGACCGTCACCGGTCTCGACAACGCCCCGCACAAGGCGAACCACGACGACGCGCTGCCCCCGCCGGACGCGGTGTTCAAGAACTCCGGGCCGTTCTCCACGTACTTCGGCTCGAACACCGCGAGCACGCTGCCGGACGCGTACGGCACCAAGATCCCGTACGCGATCAAGGGCTACACCGGCAAGCAGCTGCGCTCCGCCTACGGCGCCGGCAAGTACACGGGCAAGGGCGTCCGCATCGCCATCACGGATGCCTACGCGTCCCCGACCATCGCCTTCGACGCGGGTTCGTACGCGAAGAAGAACGGTGACGCGGCCTGGAAGACCAGCCAGCTGCACCAGGCCCTGCCGAACGCCTACACCAAGACCGACGAGTGCAAGGCCGCCGGCTGGTACGGCGAGGAGACGCTCGACGTCGAGGCCGTGCACGCGGTCGCGCCCGCCGCCGATGTCACGTACGTCGGTGCCGCGTCCTGCTACGACGACGACCTGCTCGACTCGCTCAGCAAGGTCGTCGACAACCACCTGGCCGACATCGTCTCCAACTCCTGGGGCGACGTCGAGGCCAACCAGACGCCCGACCTCGCGGCGGCCTACGACCAGGTGTTCCAGTTCGGCGCGGTCCAGGGCATCGGCTTCTACTTCTCCTCCGGTGACAACGGCGACGAGGTCGCCAACACCGGCAAGAAGCAGGTCGACACCCCGGCCAACTCGGCGTGGGTGACCGCGGTCGGCGGTACCTCGCTGGCCGTCGGCAAGGGCGACAAGTACCAGTGGGAGACCGGCTGGGGCACCGAGAAGGCCACGCTGTCCGCGGACGGCAAGAGCTGGACGAACTTCCCCGGTGCGTACACCTCTGGCGCGGGCGGCGGCACCAGCAGCACGGTGGCGGAGCCCTACTACCAGAAGGGCATCGTCCCGAACGCGCTGGCCACGGCCAACAGCGCCACGGGCAACCGTGTCGTCCCGGACATCTCGGCGATCGCCGACCCCAACACCGGTTTCCTGGTCGGCCAGACGCAGACCTTCCCGGACGGGTCGCAGCAGTACAGCGAGTACCGCATCGGCGGCACCTCGCTGGCCGCTCCGGTGATCTCCGCCGTCCAGGCACTGGCCCAGGAGGCGGGCGGCGGTAAGGCGCTCGGCTTCGCCAACCCGGAGATCTACGCCCGGTACAGCAAGAACCTGTACCACGACGTGGTGGACAAGCCGACCGGCAAGGACCTCGCGGTCGCGCGCGTCGACTTCGTCAACGGCTTCGACGCCACCGGCGGTACGGCGGTCTCCGTGCGCAGCCTCGGCAAGGACAGCTCGCTGTCGGCCGTGAAGGGCTACGACGACGTCACCGGTGTGGGCTCGCCCGCTCCCGGCTACGTCGACTCCTACCGTCGCCGCTGACGCACACCCTGCTCAACCCGCTTCACGCGTGCGCCCCGCTCCTCCTTCGAGGGGCGGGGCGCACCCGCGTTTCACGCGGGACGCTGTTCCAGCACGGCCTCGGCGATGTCCCGGGGCCGGTCCAGCATCACCAGGTGTCCGGAGGGCTCGGCCACCCGGAAGGTGCCCTGCAGGAGGGCGGCGAGGTCCCGCTGGCGGTCGAGCCAGGGTTCCGCGCCCGCCGCGAGCACGGTGACGGGGACGTCAGGGAACGGCGACTCCCGGCGCAACGCGGTGAGTTCGGCGGCCACATCGATGTACGTCGTGTTCTCGGCCATGATGGCGTCGAACGCGCGACGTGTGGAGTAGACGCCGCGGACGAGGGCATACGGTGCCGGGTCGCCGCCCCCGGCACGGGAGGCCCGTACGACGGCGCGCCGCAGCCCGGGCAGCAGGGCGCGCGGCACCCCGGAGGCCCCCACGAGCGCGGCGCACACGCGCGTGGCGGCGTTGCGGAGCCCGCCCGCGACACGGGGGCGCGCGTTCTCCTCGATGCTGGAGTCGACGAGCACGACTCCCGCCGCCCGCCCCGGGTGGAGCCGGGCGAACGCCTCGGCGTGGAAGCCGGCCAGCGAGTGCCCGACGACGGTCGCGGGACCGTCGAGTCCGAGGGCGTCGAGGACCTGTCCGATGCGCCGGGCCTCGGCGGCGAGTGTGGGCCAGGTGCGCGCGGGCCCGCTGAGCCCGAGCCCGGGCCGGTCGAAGCGCACCACGGTCCGCCACGGCGCGAGCAGCGGGACGACCCGGTCCCAGTCGAACCAGCACATGCCGAGGCCGGGGCTCAGGACGCACAGCGGTCCGGTGCCGTCGACGCGCACATGGTGGGCGACACCGTCGACCCGTACGTACCTCATGCCTTCCTCGACGGCACGTCCCTCGATCATGACTCACGAGCGTAGACGCCCCGGCCGCCGCGCGCTCGCCCGGACGTGGGACGCCCCGGGGCCCCATAATGTCGCTCTGACGATTACCGGCCTCTAGACTGGGCGCGTGCCTCAACTACGCCTCGCCCTGAACCAGATCGACTCCACCGTCGGTGATCTCGCCAAGAACGCGGAGACGATCGTCCGCCGGAGTCGGCACTGTGCCGAGCGGGGAGCGCATCTGGTGGCGTTCCCCGAGATGGCGCTGACCGGCTACCCCGTCGAGGATCTGGCCCTGCGCTCCTCCTTCGTGGAGGCCTCGCGTGCCGCCCTGCGGGCGCTGGCCGCGCGCCTGGCCGAAGAGGGCCTCGGAGAGCTGCCTGTGATCGTCGGCTACCTCGACCGCTGCGACACGGCCCAGCCGAAGTACGGCCAGCCCGCCGGCACCCCGCAGAACGCGGCGGCGGTGCTGCACCGCGGCGCGGTGGCGCTCGCCTTCGCCAAGCACCACCTGCCCAACTACGGCGTCTTCGACGAGTTCCGCTACTTCGTGCCCGGCGACACGATGCCCGTCCTGCGGCTGCACGGCGTCGACATCGCGCTCGCCATCTGCGAGGACCTGTGGCAGGAGGGCGGGCGCGTACCGGCCGCGCGCACCGCGGGGGCCGGACTGCTGCTCTCCGTCAACGCCTCGCCGTACGAGCGCGACAAGGACGACACGCGTCTGGAGCTGGTGCGCAAGCGGGCGCAGGAAGCGGGCTGCACCACCGCCTATCTGGCGATGATGGGCGGCCAGGACGAACTGGTCTTCGACGGGGACTCCATCGTCGTCGCGCCGGACGGCAAGGTGGTGGCGCGTTCGCCGCAGTTCGCCGAGGAGTGCCTGGTCCTGGATCTGGACCTGCCCGCGGCCCGGGCCGACGCGCCGAGCGGCGTGGTGGACGACGGTCTGCGCGTCGACCGCCTGGTGCTGTCCGAGGAGCCGCTCGCACCGTACGAGCCCGAGCCCGGCCTGACGGGCGGCTACGCGCCGCGCCTGAGCGACGACGAAGAGGTCTACTCGGCGCTGGTCACGGGCCTGCGGGCGTACGTCAGGAAGAACGGCTTCCGGTCCGTCCTCATCGGCCTGTCGGGCGGCATCGACTCCGCGCTGGTGGCGTCCATCGCGTGCGACGCGGTGGGCGCCGAGAACGTTTACGGCGTGTCGATGCCGTCGAAGTACTCCTCCGGGCACTCGAGGGACGACGCGGCGGAGCTGGCACGCCGGACATGTCTGAACCTACGCACGGTCCCCATCGAACCGATGTTCTCCGCGTATATGGAATCGCTGGGCCTGACCGGCCTGGCGGAGGAGAACCTCCAGGCCCGGCTGCGCGGCACGCTGCTGATGGCGCTCTCCAACCAGGAGGGCCATATCGTGCTCGCGCCCGGCAACAAGTCGGAGCTGGCGGTCGGCTACTCGACGCTGTACGGCGACGCGGTGGGCGCGTACGGCCCGATCAAGGACGTCTACAAGACGTCGGTCTTCGAGCTGGCGCGCTGGCGCAACCGCGCCGCGGAGGAGCGGGGCGAGACCCCGCCCATCCCGGAGAGCTCGATCACCAAGCCGCCGAGCGCGGAGCTGCGCCCGGGCCAGGTCGACACCGACTCGCTGCCCGACTACGCGGTGCTGGACGCGATCCTGGACCTGTACGTGGACCGCGACCAGGGCGCGGACGCGATCGTGGCGGCGGGCTTCGACCGTGACCTGGTGGTGAGGACGTTGCGCATGGTCGACACGGCGGAGTACAAGCGGCGCCAGTACCCTCCGGGCACGAAGATCTCGGCGAAGGGTTTCGGTAAGGACCGGCGGCTGCCGATCACCAATCGCTGGCGCGAACACGCGTAGCGCTGGCCGCTCGGCGCGAGGGTTCTGCGCAGTTCCCCGCGCCCCTATCGGGGTGCCCCTGTGACGTCGTCGTCAGCGGGTGCATCGTGATCCCTCGCGCAGTTCCCCGCGCCCCCATCGGGGTACCCCTGCCACGTCGTCGTCAGCGGGTGCATCGTGATCCCTCGCGCAGTTCCCCGCGCCCCTGCCGGGCGCGCTCCGCGCGTCGGGTTCGATGTCCGAGAGGGAACACGGGGCGCTACGCAAGAACCCCCACCCACCCCGTTGGGGGCGCGGGGACTACGCAAAGGACCACGACGTCCCCGCACCCAACAGGGGCGCGGGGAACCGCGCGAAAACCGCGTTCCGGGAGGTTACGACGTGGTGACCTTCACGCGGGCCGCGATCGGGAGATGGTCGCTGCCGGTGCGGGGCAGGGTCCAGGAGCTGACCGGGTCGACGCCCTTGACCATGATCTGGTCGATCCGTGCCATCGGGAAGGACGCCGGCCAACTGAAGCCGAAGCCGCTGCCCGCCGCACCCTGGGTGGAGCGCATCTGGGATGTGATGGCGTTCAGCGAGCGGTCGTTCATGGTGCCGTTGAGGTCGCCGAGGAGGATCACCCTGGGCAGCGGCTCGGACTTGATGGTCTCGCCGAGCGCGTCCGCGCTGTTGTCCCGCTGGCGCGCGGTGAACCCGGACGCCATCTTGACCCGCACCGAGGGCATATGGGCGACGTAGACGGCGACCTGCCCGTACGGCGTGGCCACCGTGGCGCGCATCGCGCGGGTCCAGCCCATTTCGATGTTCACGGTCCGCACGTCGCTCAACGGGTACTTGCTCCACAGCCCGACCGTGCCCTGCACCGAGTGGTACCTGTACCACGGCTTGAGCGCCTCTTCGTACTGCGAGGTGCGCGTCAGCTCCTCCAGGGCCAGCACGTCCGCGCCGGAGGCGGCCACGTCGCGCGCCGTCTTCGCGGGGTCGGGGTTGCCCGCGTTGACGTTGTGCGTGGCGACGGTCAGATCACCGCCGGGGGCGGTCTTGTCGCCGAACAGTCCGCCGAACAGGTTCAGCCACACCACGAGGGGCACCAGCAACGCGATCAGCGCGGTAGCCGACCTGCGCACCAGCGCGAGGATCAGCAGCAGCGGGATGAACACCATGCCGAGCCAGGGCAGAAACGTCTCGGTGAGACTGCCGAGGTTGCCATAGGTGTTGGGGATCCGCGCGTGCAGCAGCATCACCAGCGCGAGGATGACGGCGAGTGCCGCCAGCACGATCCCGCGGCGCCAGACACCGCGGTCGGTGCGCAGGGTGACGTACAGGCGCCGGAGCCGGGAGCCTCTGCGGTCCGGCCCCGTGCCACCGCTGCCCGTCTCCGCCGCATACGCCTGCGCCATACCGTCGCCTCACAACCTGCCGTGCACACCGTCGTCCCCCCGTGATGACGACCCTAGGGGATGATCGATGTCTTTTCCGCGCCCCATGGGGCCCTACGGGCACGAGGACGGGTCAGGCGGTGCCCAGGGTTCCGGATCCGCATGCGAGAGGGAGCTTCTGTGACGAAACGGTCACACTATGACCGGGAGTCGACGGAACCCGGACCGGCCGGGCCTGAGCTGACGGGCTGTAGCCCCTCCAGTACCGCGTCGACTATCCGTTCGGCCAGATCCTCCTCGAGGGTCCTGTCGGGGTGCAGCACCGTACGCACGAGCATGGGGCCGACAAAGATGTCGTTCATCAGCTCGAGGTCCAGGTCCGGCCGCAGTTCGCCGTTCTTCTGCCCGCGGCGCAGGACTTCGAGCGCGAGTCTGCGCCGGGGGGCGACGACGGTGGTGTGGTAGGCGGCCCAGAGCTTGGGGCTGCTCTTCATCTGCGCGTACACGTTGTGCAGCATCGCCGAGGAGCGGCTGGCGAGGCCGCGCCGCCGCAGTGCCTCCACGAGGACCACGAGGTCGTCGCGCACGGATGTGCCGGGCAGGTCGGGGTCCTTGGGCTCGCCGGCCCGCAGGACGTCGACGAACAGGTCTTCCTTGTTGCTCCACCGGCGGTAGATGGTGGCCTTGCCGACACCCGCGGTACGGGCGATGCGCTCTATCGACAGGTCGGCGAGGGGCACGCCGTCCTCCATGAGCCTCATCACGCCTTCGAGGATGGCCCGTTCGACGGCCTCACTACGGGGACGCCCCCGTACGGGGCAGTCCTGCTGGGGCCGGCTCTCCGCGAGGCTCACTTTCGACTCCGTCCTTGCTGGTCCGAGTGATTATCCACCGGTGGCATCCCCCTGTGGGCCCGACCGGGCACCCGGTCCCCCGAGTGCCCGGTCATGACGCACGGTCAGTGATCGGCCGCGACCAACGTGGGTTCCTCCTTGCCGCCGCTGTGCGGGGCGGGCGCCTTCCCGGGCAGGAACAGTGCCACGTTGATCGCGCCGAGCACCGCGACACCGGCGCCGCACAGCGCCGTGATGTGCATCGCGTGCAGGAACGCGTCGTTGGCGGGAGCGACGAGGGCCTTGCCGTTCGGGCCGAGCTTCGCCGCCACGCCGAGCGTCGCCTCGATCGACTCACCCGCGGTGTGGCGGATGCCCGCCGGCAGAAGGGAGAGCTTGTCCTGAATGCCGTTGCGGTACGCCGTCGACAGGACGGAGCCGAGGACCGCGATGCCGAGCGCTCCGCCGACCTGGCGGAAGGTGTTGCTGAGCGCGGACGCCGAGCCGGCCTTCTCGCGGGGCAGGGCCTGCATGATGACGACGCTGGTCGGGGTCATGATGTGCGCCATACCCGTGCCCATCAAGAAGAACACGACCTCGAGGATCCAGATCGGGGTGTCCGCCTTCAGCGTGGCGAACGCGGCGAGCATCGCGGCGATGATCAGCATGCCCGCGGTGGTGGTGGCCTTGTTGCCGAAGCGGTCCACCAGCAGCCGGGCGCGCGGCGCGAAGATCATCTGCGCGGCGGCCAGCGGCAGCATCAGCAGACCGGTCTGGAGCGGCGAGTAGCCGCGCACGCTCTGGGTGTAGAAGACGGAGAAGAACGTCACGCCCATCAGCGCGAAGAAGACCAGCGCGATGGCAGCGATGGCGGCGGAGAAGACCTTGTTCTTGAAGTACGTGACGTCTATGGACGGGTGGTCGCTGCGCTTCTCGAACACGACGAAGGCGGCGAGCACGGCGAGACCGGCGGCTATCGTCGCCAGGACCTTGGCGTCGGTGAAGTCGGCGAGCTGACCGCCCTTGATGATGCCGTAGACGAGCAGGACCAGGCCGACGACCGACAGGACGACGCCGATGGGGTCGACACGGCCGGGGCTGGGGTCGCGCGAGTCGGGGACGAGCCAGATCATCAGCGCCAGGGCGAGGATCACGATCGGCACGTTGACCAGGAAGACGGAGCCCCACCAGAAGTGGGCGAGGAGCACACCTCCGGTGATGGGGCCGATCGCGACGGCGAGACCGACGCCGCCGGCCCAGATACCGATGGCCTTGGGCTGCTCGTCGCGCTCGAAGACGTTCATGAGGACGGCGAGCGTCGCGGGCATCACGAAGGCGGCACCGAGGCCCATGAGGGCGCGGAACGCGATGAGCTGAGCGGACGAGCCCGACTCGGCGGCGAGCGCCGATCCGGCACCGAACACCGCGAGACCTGCCAGCAGTGTCTTCTTGCGGCCCAGGCGGTCGCCCAGGAGACCGGCGGTGAACAGCAGGCCGGCGAAGACGAGGGTGTAGGCGTTGATCGCCCACTCCAGCTGGCTCTGGGTGGCACCCAGACCGGTAGGCGCCGGGGAGGAGATGGTCTTGATGGCGACGTTCAGGATGGAGTTGTCGAGCACCACGATCAGCAGGCTGAGCATCAGCACACCGAGGATGGCCCACCGGCGGCGGTGGACGGCCTCGGGAACCCGCCGCTCGACAGGGGCAGCAGGGGTAGTCATGCATAGGAGGTTAGGCGACTTCCGATACGGAACGGTCTCGTATCGGAATACTTTACGGAGCCTTTATCGCGGGGGTGCGCCGTGGTCGGTCGCGCAGTCCCCCGCGCCCCTGCCGGGAGACCTCCCGTACGCCGTCGTCCGCGGGTGCGTCGTGGGGATTCGCGCAGTTCCCCGCGCCCCTGTCAGCCACTCCGGCAGGGGCCCTCCTGGGTACGCCGTCGTGCGCGTGTGTGTGCGGAGCGTGGTCTTCAGGGGCGCGGGGAACTGCGCGAACTGCCACGACGGACCCGCAGGGACGACCCGCCCCCGAGCGGAGCGCCCCTGTACTAGCCGGGGCGTGGCACGAAGTGCCACCATGGGGAGTGGTCCGGGGACGCCGACAGGGCGCCTCGAGATGACAGAAGGAGCGTTGCTATGACGCAGCTTCCCGCTGCCCAGGGGCAGCCCGACAGCAGCAAGGCGCTGTACGGAGGCAAGAGCACCCGCCGCATCACCGTGCGCGACATCGCCGCCGCCAAGGAGCGCGGCGAGAAGTGGCCCATGCTCACCGCCTACGACGCGATGACCGCCTCCGTGTTCGACGAGGCCGGCATCCCGGTGATGCTCGTCGGTGACTCCATGGGCAACTGCCACCTCGGGTACGACACGACGGTACCCGTCACCCTCGACGAGATGACGCTGCTCTCGGCCGCGGTCGTACGGGGCACCAAGCGCGCCCTGATCGTCGGCGACCTGCCCTTCGGCTCGTACCAGGAGGGCCCGGTGCAGGCGCTGCGCTCCGCCACCCGCCTGGTCAAGGAGGCCGGGGTCGGCGCGGTGAAGCTGGAGGGCGGTGAGCGTTCGCACCGCCAGATCGAGCTGCTGGTGGAGTCCGGGATCCCGGTCATGGCGCACATCGGCCTGACCCCGCAGTCCGTGAACGCCATGGGCTACCGCGTGCAGGGCCGTGGCGAGGAGGCGGCGCAGCAGTTGCTGCGTGACGCCAAGGCGGTGCAGGACGCGGGCGCGTTCGCGGTCGTCCTGGAGCTGGTCCCGGCGGAGCTGGCCGCCGAGGTCACCCGCACCCTGCACATCCCGACCGTCGGCATCGGCGCGGGTCCCGAGACGGACGCGCAGGTGCTCGTGTGGACGGACATGATGGGACTGACCGGCGGCCGGGTCCCGAAGTTCGTGAAGCAGTACGCCGATCTGCGCCAGGTCATGGGGGACGCCGCCAAGGCGTTCGCCGCGGACGTGGTGGGCGGAACGTTCCCGCTTGAGGAGCACTCGGTGCACTGAGTGCCCTCTTCCGGCGCCCCAGGGGCGCACAGCAGCCCGCCGATCGTCCCCCGTCGGCGGGCTGCTGCCGTAGCCGACGGCGGATGTCAGCGTTCTGTCGGTGCCCAGGGCCCGCTGTAGGCGGGCTGTCGGCGGTTTGTCGGTGGTGGCTGACACAGTCCGTGGCATGACGCGAATCGACAAGAACCCCAGCGACGCCGCCCCGGGCGCGGCCGTCACCGTACGGGGGCTGGTCAAGCACTACGGCGACACCAAGGCACTGGACGGCGTCGACCTGGATGTGCGCGAGGGCACCGTCCTCGGCGTGCTCGGGCCGAACGGCGCCGGCAAGACCACGCTGGTGCGCTGCCTGTCCACCCTCATCACCCCGGACGCGGGCCGGGCGACGGTCGCCGGCTTCGACGTCGTCCGCCGGCCCCGGCAGACGCGGCGTGTGATCGGCCTCACGGGCCAGTACGCCTCGGTGGACGAGAAGCTCTCCGGCTTCGAGAACCTGTACATGATCGGCCGGCTCCTCGACCTGCCCCGCAAGGAGGCCAGGGCCCGCGCCGAAGGACTCCTGGAGCGGTTCTCGCTCACGGAGGCGGCCAAGCGCCCGGCCTCCACGTACTCCGGCGGCATGCGGCGGCGGCTGGACCTCGCCGCCTCGATGATCGGCCACCCGGCGGTCCTCTACCTCGACGAGCCCACCACCGGTCTGGACCCGCGCACCCGCAACGAGGTGTGGACCGAGGTGAAGCGGATGGTCGCCGAGGGCGCGACCGTACTGCTCACGACTCAGTACATGGAGGAGGCCGAGCAGCTGGCCTCCGAGCTGACCGTCATCGACCGCGGCAAGGTCGTCGCGGCCGGCCGTGTCGACGAGCTCAAGGCGAAGGTGGGCGGCAGGACGCTGCGCATCCGCCCGGCCGACCCGCTGGAGCTGCGCCCGACGGCCGCCGCGCTGGACGAGTTCGGCCTGACCGGTCCCGGCAGCGCGGCCGTGGACAGCGCGACCGGCACCGTCCTCGTGCCGATCCTCAGCGACGAGCAGCTGACCGCGGTGGTCGGGGCGGTCACCGCCCGCGGCATCACGATCGCCGACATCTCCACCGAACTGCCCAGCCTGGACGAGGTGTTCCTGTCCCTGACCGGCCACAAGGCCGGTGCCCCGCAGGACGCGTCCCCCGCCCGTGAGGAGGTCGCCGTATGAGCACGGCAACCGTCACCGCCCGCCCCGCACCGATCGCGGACGACCGTATCGGGCTGCGCGGCAATCTGCGCCATATCGGCGCGCTGGTCCGCCGCAATCTGCTGTGGATCCGCCAGGACCCGGAGTCGATGTTCGACGCGGTCCTTTTCCCGATCGTCTTCTGCCTGCTGTTCGTGTTCGTCTTCGGCGGCGCGATCGCCGGCGCCGACAACCGCCACGCCTATGTGAACTACGTGGTCCCCGGCCTGATGGCGATGATGGGCATGAACATCGCCCAGGGTGTCGGCACCGGATTCAACGAGGACTTCCAGAAGGGCGTCATGGACCGTTTCCGGTCCCTGCCCATCAGCCGGGGTTCCGTCCTGATCGCCAAGATCACCGTGGAGATCGGGCGGATGCTGGTCGCCACCGCTGTCCTGCTCGTGGTGGGCTTCCTGCTGGGTCTGTCGGTGTCGAACGTACCCGGCCTGTTCGCGGCCATCGGCCTGTCGATGGTCTTCGGCTTCGGGGTCATGTGGATCTTCCTGACCCTGGGCGTGGTGATGAAGAGTGCCCAGGCCGTCCAAGGGATGGGGTTCCTTGTGCTGATGCCGCTGCAGTTCGGTTCGTCGATCTTCGCCCCGACCAGGACCATGCCGGGCTGGCTCCAGGCCTTCACCGACTACAACCCGCTCTCGACGCTCGCGGACGCGGCCCGTGGCCTGATGAACGGCCACGAGCCGGTCGCCCACGACGTGCTGATGACGCTGGGCTGGTCGGTCGCCCTCACGGTGGTGATGGCGCCCATCGCCATCCGCAAGTTCACGAACAAGACCTGAGCCGCCCCGCGGCAGGGCGATCCGCGTCATACGAGGGCGACGGCCTCCTCGGGGGAGAGGCCGTCGCCCTCCGCGTATGCCGCCTCGTACGCCGCCTCGCCCAGCGCGGCGAGGGCACCGGCCTCCGCCCGCTCGCGGATCTCACGTTCCGCCGGGCCGCGGACATGGCCCGGCGGCAGCAGCCGGTCGCAGGCCGCCAGGCAGCGCACCGCGTCACCGGCCCGGCGTCCGCCGTCCCAGTGGGTGAGCACGATCGCGGCGGTGGTCAGATGCAGCGAGATCATGTGCGGCGCGATGACCCGGCTCATCCGGTCCAGGGACCGCTCGAGCGCGGCGCGCACCTTCGGCAGGGCCTCGTCGTGCCGACCGTCCTCCGCGTCCAGCCATGCCTCCATGCCGAGCACGAATCCGTCGAAGAAGACGAAGGTGGAGGCCCCGAACTCCTCGCGCAGCAGCCGGAGCTGCTCGCGTGCCTCGGCGGTGCGCTCCGTGCGGCCGAGCCAGGTCGCCAGGAACAGCCGGGCGGCGGGCCTGGCCTCGCTGAAGGTGCTGGTGGACTCCTCGATGGTCTGGCGCAGCAGGCGCTCGCCGCGCTCGCTCTCCCCCGCGTCGATCAGCACGTTGCCGAGGCGGGCGGCGAGCACGGCCTTCTGGGAGAGGGCACCGAGGTGCTCGGCGTGCTCCCGGGCGGCCTCGTAGTCGGCGGCGGCGGGCAGGTAGTCGCCGCAGCGCTCGCGTGCCTCACCCCGGGCGGACAGGGCCTCGGCAGCGCCCCAGGCGTCCCCGATCCGCTGGAAGATCTCCAGCGCCTCCTCCGCGTCCCGGGTCGCGTCTCCCGCCCAGGCACCCCGGTTGGCGAGGATATTGGCCCGTGACTGCAGGGCCTGGCCCAGCTCCCAGGTGTAACCGAGTTCGCGGCAGGTGCGCACGGTCTGGTCGATGACGGCCCGCACGCGGTCCTCGTCGGCGCTGAACAGGACGGCGAAGAACCAAAGGAAACCGGGCATCCGGCAGGTCTGCGGCTGGCCGGGCCGGTAGGTCTCGCTGATGACGCGCAGTTTCTCCTTGGCCTCCTCCGTCTCCCACGCCTGCATGTCCATGTCCATGCAGGCGAGATGGACGAGATGGGCGCCGCGCCGGGCCTCGTCGAGAACGTCCGGGCTCATCGGGGGCGGGGCGTCGGTGCAGCTCTCGTGGAGGTCCGGCACCGGCTGGACGGGCGCCGTGAAGGGGTCGGGGCCCAGTTCGGTGACCGCGCTGGACCAGGTACGGGCCTCGGTGCGCAGGTCGACCATCTGCCAGTACCAGCACAGCGACAGCAGCAGGCACAGCGCCTCGTGCTCGTCCCGGGCGGCGAGGGCGTGGCGCAGGGCGGTGCGCAGGTTCTCGTACTCCGTCCGGAAGCGCCCGATCGCTGCGCGCTGGCCCGGTGAGCGCAGCAACGGGTCGGTGGTGCGGGCGAGTTCGCGGTAGTACGTGAGATGGGCGCGTTCGGCGGCAGGCCGCTCACCGGACGCGTCGAGCCGCTCGCCCGCGTACTCGGCGACGGTCTCGAGGAGCCGGTAGCGCATCTCCCCCTCGGTCGCGGGCTCGGCCACCACCAGCGACTTGTCGACCAGCGAGCCGAGCGCGTCCAGCGCGGCGGGCCCGCACACGGCCTCGGCGGCGGTCAGGTCGCAGCCGCCGGCGAAGACGGACAGCCGGCGCAGCACCGCGCGTTCGTCCTCGTCGAGGAGGTCCCAGGACCAGTCGACCACGGCGCGCAGGGTCTGCTGGCGGGGCAGCACGGTGCGGCTGCCGGAGGTGAGCAGCCGGAAGCGGTCGTCGAGCCGGTCCGCGATCTGGCGCGGCGAGAGCATGCGCAGCCGCGCCGCGGCGAGTTCGATGGCGAGGGGCAGTCCGTCGAGCCGGCGGCAGATCTCCGCGACGGCCTCGGAGTCGTCCTCGACTCGGAAGCCGGGCCGGACGGCGGCGCCGCGGTCGGCCAGCAGTTCCAGGGCGTACGGCTGCGGAAGCGGCCCGAGGGGGCGCAGTCGCTCCCCGGGGACGCCGAGGGCCTCGCGGCTGGTGGCGAGCACCGTCACGCCGGGGCAGTGTCTGAGGAGGTGTTCGACGAGCCGCGCGGCGGCGTCCACGACATGCTCGCAGTTGTCCAGGATCAGCAGCATGCGGCGCCGTGCGCAGTGCTCGGCGAGCCGGACGAGGGGGTCGTCGTGCCGGTCGGCGGCGGCAGCGCGCATCTCCTCGGCTCCGGCGCCGCGCAGCACGGTCTCACGTGCCCCCAGTGCGGCGAGCACGGCCTCGGGGACGTCCTGAGGAGCCTCCACCGGAGCGAGTTCGGCCATCCACACCCCGTCCGGCACGGTGTGCGCGACGGCCTCGGCGGCCTCCTGCGACAGCCGTGTCTTCCCGGCCCCGCCGGGCCCGAGCAGGGTGACGAGCCGGGCAGCGGCGAGGTCGTCGCGCAGGGTGCCGATATCGCCGTCCCGCCCGACGAACGAGGTGAGCCGGGCCCGGAGATTGCCGGGAGGTGCGAGGGCGACGGCGCCCGCCGAGCCGGGGGGCGCGAGGGCGACGGACCCCGTTCCGCCGGGTGGCACCGTGGCCCGGGGCGCCGGGTCGAGGACGGCGGCGGGCGGCCACGACACGTCCCGCTCCTCAGGCCGGAGCAACTCCCCGTGCAGAGCCCTCAGTTCGGGCCCGGGGTCGGAGCCGAGGCGGTCCGCGAGCAACTGCCGTACGTCCTCGTAGGCGGCCAGCGCCTGAGCCGTGCGGCCCGCGGTGTGCAGGGCGCGCAGCCGTATCGCCTGGAGGGGCTCGTCAAGGGGGTGGAGGTCGCACAGCGCGGTCAGTTCCGGCAGGTGCCGCTCGCCGTCGCCGAGGGCGAGTGCGGCGCTCAGCCTGCCCCGGCGCGCGTCCAGGCGGCGGGTCTCCCAGCGGGCCGCCTCGGCGGTGCGGTCAGGGAGGTCCGCGAGGGCGGGCCCGTGCCACAGGGCGAGGGCGTCGTCGAGGACGGCGGCGGCCTTCGCGGGGTCGCCGTCGGCCAGTGCGCGCAGCCCCTCACCGGCGAGCCGCTCGAAGCGGTGCAGGTCCACGTCGTCCTGTGCCGCGGCCAGCCGGTACCCGCCGTCCGCCGACTCCACCGCGTCCGCGCCGAGCGCCCTGCGCAGTCGGCCGACCAGCGCCTGGAGGGCACCGGTGGCGTCGGCGGGCGGGTCGCCGTGCCACACCTCGTCCACGAGGAGAGCGGCGGGCACGGTCCGGCCGGCCCGCAGCGCGAGGACGGTCAGCAGGGCACGCAGCCGGGCCCCGCCGACCGGAACGGGACTGCCGTCGGAGCAGAGTGCTTGGGTGGTACCGAGGATGCGATAGCGCACGGGCCCATTGTCCCTGTCGGCGTCAGCGCGGGTCACGGGGCCGGTGCGGTGCGCCCCGGACTCCTCGAGGCGGGCCAGGACGCCCGGCGCCGCTGCCCGGACCGCCTCGGGAGGCGCTCCACCACCTCCGGCGACCGCCGGGGCACTCCGTGGGCCGATCCGCGTAGAACAGCGTTCAGGTCCCCATCCCCCTGCCGTCTCCGGAACCAGGTACCGTTCGCGAGACGTTTTCGGGATACGCCCGGTACGGCCGGGCGGTCCTCGACAGGAGCACGAGTCCAAGGAGCCCCATGACCACCGCCGCGACCCGGCGCAGTGACCGCAGGATCAGTCCCGTCTTCGTCGGGCTCCTCGCCGTGACGGCGGTCACCGGCTGGGCCACCTGGAGCGGCTTCGCCGAGAAGCCCGGTGTGGCCGTGTTCCTGTTCGTGACGGCCGCGTGGATCGTCTCGCTGTGTCTGCACGAGTACGCCCACGCGCGCACCGCGCTGCACAGCGGCGACATCTCGATCGGCGCGAAGGGCTATCTCACGCTCAATCCGCTGAAGTACACGCACGCGCTGCTGAGCATCGTCCTGCCGGTGCTCTTCGTGATCATGGGCGGGATCGGTCTGCCGGGCGGTGCGGTGTTCATCGAGCGACACCGCATCCAGGGGCGCTGGCGGCACAGCCTGATCTCCGCGGCGGGCCCCCTGACGAACGTCGCGTTCGCAGTCGTGTGCACGGCCCCGTTCTGGCTGCACGCGCTGGACGGCGTACCTCTTGAGTTCCGGTACGCGCTGGCGTTCCTGGGTCTGCTCCAGGTCACGGCCGCGCTCCTGAACTTCCTGCCGGTGCCGGGACTGGACGGCTACGGGGTGATCGAGCCCTGGCTGTCGTACGGCGTGAAGCGCCAGGTGGAGCCGTTCGCGCCGTTCGGGCTGCTCGCCGTGTTCGCGATCCTGTGGATCCCGTCGGTGAACACCGCGTTCTTCGATGCGATCCACTCACTGCTGGGCAGCCTGGGCATCGACGACCTCAGCGGCTACTGCGGTCAGGAGCTGTACCGCTTCTGGCAGCCCACTCCCGACATGTGCGTCAGCCAGTGACCGACTCGCCGCGCCCACGGCCGCGGCCCCGGCGGGCGTAGTACCAGGTCATGTTGGAGGAGAGCCCCGCGAGCAGCACCCAAACGATCCCCACCAGCCAGGTGCCCTCGACGAAGGCGACGACGGCCGCCGCGACGGCGAGGATGCACACGACGAGGGCGTAGAGGGCGAGGCGGGGCATGGGGGTGGGCTCCTGACGGGCGGACGGCGTGGTCGTACGGCGTCCAGTGTCCCCCATGCCCGCCCGCGCACTACACGTCGGTCACCCGCAGGCCGGCGTGGGCCTTGTAGCGCCGGTTGACGGAGATCAGGTTGGCGACGAGGGACTCGACCTGGTGGGCGTTGCGCAGGCGTCCCGCGAAGATGCCGCGCATGCCGGGGATGCGCCCGGCCAGCGCCTGCACGATCTCCACGTCGGCGCGCTCTTCCCCGAGGACCATGACGTCGGTGTCGATCTGGTCGACCTCCGGGTCCTGGAGCAGTACGGCGGACAGATGGTGGAAGGCGGCGGCGACCCGGGAGTCCGGCAGCAGCGCGGCGGCCTGCTCGGCGGCGCTTCCCTCCTCCGGCCTGATCGCGTAGGCGCCCTTCTTGTCGAAGCCGAGCGGGTTGACGCAGTCGACGACCAGCTTTCCGGCCAGTACCTCGCGCAGGGATTCGAGCGTCTTGCCATGGCCCTCCCAGGGCACGGCGACGATCACGATGTCGCTGCGCCGGGACGCCTCGGCGTTGTCGGCGCCCTCGACGCCGTGGCCGATCTCCTCGGCGGCGGCCTGCGCGCGCTCGGCGGCACGCGAGCCGATGATCACCTTCTGGCCGGCCCTGGCGAGCCGGTAGGCGAGGCCCTTGCCCTGCGGCCCGGTGCCGCCGAGCACGCCGACGACGAGCCCGGAGACATCGGGGAGGTCCCAGGGGTCCTTGGCGGGGGCCTTGGGTGCGCTGTCGCTAGAGGTACCAGGGGTGCTAGAGGTCATGGGCCGACTCTACGTGCGGCCCCGCCCCGCCCGCCGCTCAGGTGAGGGCCGCCACCGGAATTCCGCGGAAGGCGATCGTCCCGTACGCGCCGAAGTCGCCCTTCCCGTGGAGCAGCCCGGCGGTGGATGAGGGCGAGCCCCCGCCCGGGCCGGGCGAATTTTGGGGTGAACCCCGGTTCAGGCGTGCCCGGTTGCGGCAGGATGCCATCGCATGGACGCCGTACGGGTCGCCTTGCTGCGCGAAGTGCTCGCCGGGACCGAATGGATGGGGGCCACCCGGCGGTTCGCGGGGACGCTGCGGACCTCCGTGGTGTCGTACGGCGGCGGGCTGCTGCTCGTGGGCACGGAGGAGTACGAGCCGTGGCATCTGGCGGCGCACCTGGTGGACGAGGCGGCCTGGTCCGGGACGCCGGAGCTGTCCCCGACGCTGGTGCGCCACGGGGCGCGGGCCTCGGATCCGGCGCATCTGGCGGTGGGGCCCGGACGGCTGTCGGCGGCGCGGCGCGGTGAGACGCTGCTGGTGGTGTCGCCCGCCGCTCCGGGGCCCGGGCTTCTGGAGCGCGTCCATGACGCGCGGCGCGCCGGGGCGACGGTTCTGGCGCTGGACGCCGGGGACCGCGACCTCACGGCGATGGCGCACGAGTCGCTGGCGGTCCCCCGGGACACCGACCTGGACCTGGACACGGTCCAGCACCTGGTGAGCGCGGCGGCCGGGGAGAACGCCCTGCCCGCTCCGCGCGGCCGGCACCGCTTCCGGGACCGGCTGTCCCGGCTGGCCGATCTGCTGACGTCACCGCCCCCGCCACGGTGGTGAGCGACAGGAAATCCGGTTGCCCGGGGCTCCGGATCGGCTGAGCATGTCCCGTCGTGACCGAAGACGCCCCCGCACCACCCCTGTCCGTATCCGCCGCGCCCGTGTCCGCGCGAAACTCCCGACTGCGTGCCCTGCTTCCCGACCTCGCGCCCTGGCGTGCCTCGGCGGATTTCCGCAGGCTGTGGCTGGCCGGTCTGATCACCAACTTCGGCACCTTCCTCAGCTTCGTCGCGCTGCCGGTGCAGCTCAAGGACCTCACCGGCTCCGCGGCGGCCGTGGGTGCGATCGGCGCCGTGGAACTCGGCCCGCTGATCGTCTTCGGCCTCTACGGGGGTGCCCTCGCCGACGCGTACGACAAGCGGAAGCTGATCCTTTTCACCGAGGCCGGGCAGGGGCTGCTGGCCGCCGCGCTGCTGGTGAACGCGCTGCTGCCGGAGCCGGGCGTCTGGCCCCTGTACGCCGTCGCCGCCCTGGACTCGGCCCTGAGCGCCCTCCAGCGCCCCGCCCTGGACTCCCTTCTCCCGCGCATCGTCGCGCACGAGGACCTGCCGGCCGCCACCGCGCTGAACTCGCTGCGCTGGACGGTCGGCGGGGTGGCGGGGCCCGCGCTGGCGGGCGTGGTCGTGGCGTACGCCGGACCGGGCCCGGCGTACGCCGTGGACCTCCTGACCTTCGCGGTGTCGGTGGTGCTGGGCCTGGGCCTCACGGCGTCACCCGCCTCGCACGAGGCCGCCGCGCCGTCGCTGCGCTCGATCGCGGAGGGCGCGCGCTACGCCTGGGGGCGCAAGGAGCTTCTGGGCACGTACGTCGTCGACATCGCCGCGATGCTGTTCGCGATGCCGCTGGCGGTGCTGCCGTTCCTGGCCGACGACCTGCACGCGCCATGGTCGCTGGGCCTGATGTACGCGAGCATGCCCGCCGGGGCGCTGATCGTGTCGCTGACCAGCGGCTGGACCTCGCGGGTCCACCGGCACGGCCGGATGGTGGTCCTCGCGGCGGCGGCCTGGGGGCTCGCGGTCGCGGCGGCGGGCGTCGCGGGGAACGTCTGGCTGGTACTCCTCCTGCTGACCCTGGGCGGCGGGCTCGACATGGTCAGCGGGATCTTCCGGGGCGCGATGTGGAACCAGACGATTCCCGACGAACTGCGCGGCCGACTGGCCGGTATCGAACTGCTGTCGTACTCCGTCGGCCCGCAGCTGGGCCAGGTCCGCTCGGGTGGCATGGCGGCCTGGCGGGGTGTGCGGACGTCGGTCTGGTCGGGCGGGGTGCTGTGCACCGGCGCGGTGGCGCTGCTGGCCCTGTGCCTGCCGGGGCTGATGCGCTACGACGCCCGTACCAACGAGCACGCGGTACGGCTGAGGTCGCAGCGGACGGCGACGGCGGCCTGAGCCTCCCGAAGCGGGCGGGACCGCCGGTGCCGCCCGCTTCGGGAGCCCTCAGTCTTCCTCGCGCTCACCGGCGGGCGCGTCATGCCACCGGGGGTCCGTCTCCCACTCCTCGTTCCGCTCGCGCGCGATGTCCATCGCGTGCTGCGCCTCCTCACGGGAGGCGTACGGCCCGAAACGGTCCTTCGCGGGGCACTCGGGACCCTCTTCGACCTTCTGGTGGACCAGGCAGTAGTACCACTCGCCGGGCTTCCCGGCGGCCCGCTTCTTGAACAGCGCCATCGACGGAGCTCCTTTCACCACGGCCCATGCTCCCGCACACCCGCTGGATAGACTCGCTGGCATGTCTGGCCAGTCACTGCTCGTACCGGGAGAGCTGTCTCCCACCCGTTCCGTACCCGGAAACATCCGCCGCCCCGAGTACGTAGGAAAACCCTCGCCGACCCCGTACTCGGGTCCCGAGGTGCAGACCCCCGAGACCATCGAGGCGATGCGCGTCGCCGGGCGGATCGCGGCGCAGGCGATGGCCGAGGCCGCGAAGATCATCGCGCCGGGTGTCACCACGGACGAACTGGACCGGGTGGCGCACGCGTACATGTGCGACCACGGCGCCTACCCGTCGACGCTGGGCTACCGCGGCTTCCCCAAGTCGCTGTGCACCTCGGTCAACGAGGTGATCTGCCACGGCATCCCGGACTCAACGGTGCTGCGCGACGGCGACATCGTCAACCTGGACGTGACGGCCTACATCGGCGGCGTGCACGGTGACAACAACGCCACCTATCCGGTCGGGGACGTGGACGACGAGTCCCGTCTGCTGGTCGAGCGCACCCGGGAGTCCCTCGACCGCGCGATCAAGGCCGTGCGGCCCGGCCGCCAGATCAACGTCATCGGACGCGTCATCGAGTCGTACGCCAAGCGGTTCGGGTACGGCGTCGTGCGGGACTTCACCGGGCACGGCATCAACTCGTCGTTCCACTCCGGACTGATCGTCCCGCACTACGACAGCCCGCACGCGACGACCGTGATGCAGCCGGGGATGACCTTCACGATCGAGCCGATGCTCACGCTCGGGACGCACGAGTACGACATGTGGGACGACGGCTGGACCGTGGTGACGAAGGACCGCAAGCGCACGGCGCAGTTCGAGCACACGCTGGTCGTCACGGAGACCGGGGCGGAGATCTTGACGCTTCCGTAGGGCCCCGTCGGGGGCGTGTTGCAGACAGCGGGTGCGTGGCGGCTTCGCGCGGTTCCCCGCGCCCGTGCCACGGCACGCCGTGGCACGGCACGCTTCGCGCGCATGCCGCTGACCGTCAACGCCCCAGACGCACTCGTCCGCCGACCTCCACCCAGCCCTCCGGCTGCGGCGCCGTCAGGATCTGCGAGCCCGCGCCCTGGGTGATGTTCAGGGCGCGGCCCAGCCGGTCCGTGAGCAGCAGCGCCGCCGCGCCCGTCGCCTCGTCCTCCTCGATGCCGTCGTCACGGCCGGGGAAGCCACGGGCGCGCACGCGGCCGGCCGCCTCGTCCTCCCACGCCCAGGCGTACCGCCACTCCCCGGCCGGAGGGACCGGCAGGCGGTCCACCTCCCCGGCGGTCGCGTACTGCCGCAGCGTCCGCGGCGGCGCCCACTCCGGGCGGGCCTCGATCCAGCTGAACTCGCCGTCCAGCCGCGCGCCCACCACCCCGGCGGGCGTGACGAGTTCGGGCACGTCGAGCAGCCAGGCGGCGCCCACGCAGGGGTGCCCGGCGAACGGCAGCCGCAGGGTGGGGGTGTAGATGTCGATGACACCGCGCTCGGGGTCGTCGACGAACACGGTCTCGCTGAAGCCGAGCTTGGCGGCCAGCGCCTGGCGGTCGTCCCGCTCCGGCACCGTGGAACCGTCGCGGACGACGCCGAGTTCGTTGCCGTGTCCCCCGCCGGGTCCGCAGAAGACCCGCAGTACGTCGTAGTCAGTCACTCGGGCATTCAAACATCGCCCGGGCAGGCCGCCGTCCGCCGTCTCGAACCGGGGGCCGCGACGCCCCGCCGGACAGCCGGTGTGCGAAATCGCGGACCCGGGGGATGTGGGTGAGGTAAGGCTCAGGTAACTTAGGCAAGCCTCACCACACCGTCCGGGCTGCCTCTCCCCCGAGATGCCCGCCGTTCGCCACCTGGAGCACGCATGCGAGCCGTCAGACACACCGTCGTCACCGCAGTCGCCGCCGCGGCCGCCCTGACCTCCGTCACGGCCTGCACCGCGAAGAGCGACGCCAAGGACGGCGACGGCATCCAGGTGACGGCGGCCGACTCGAAGTGCGACACCTCGGCCACGTCCGTTCCGGCGGGCCAGGTCACGCTGAAGATCGAGAACAAGGGCTCCAAGGCCACCGAGGTCGAGATCCTCTTCCCGGACGACCGGATCGTCTCCGAGAAGGAGAACATCGGCCCGGGCACCACGTACACGCTCACCGCCGAGGTGAAGGCCGGTTCGTACGAGATCGCCTGCCGTCCGGGCATGAAGGGCCGCGGCGTGCGGCAGAAGCTCACGGTCACCGGCGGCTCGGCCGCCAAGCGCGACCCCAGGCTGGACAAGGCCGTCGCCGACTACCGCGAGTACGCCCAGGAGCAGGCCGACGCCACGGTGCCGCTCGCCGAGACCTTCGCGAAGGCCGTCCAGGCCGGCGACATGGAGGCCGCCAAGAAGGCGTACAGCCCCTCGCGCCTCGGCTGGGAGCGCACCGAGCCGATCGCCGAGTCCTTCGGTGACATCGACCCCAAGACCGACACGCGCGCCGACGGCCTGGAGGCCGGCCAGAAGTGGACCGGCTGGCACCGCCTGGAGAAGGCCCTGTGGCAGGACAAGAAGATCGGCGCCGAGGAGAAGGCCGTCGCCGGTCAGCTGGTGACCGACCTCAAGGACTGGCAGAAGCGGGTCGGCAAGGCCGAGATCACCCCGACCTCCATGGCCAACGGCGCCAAGGAACTGCTGGACGAGGTCGCCACCGGCAAGGTCACCGGTGAGGAGGACCGTTACTCGCACACCGACCTGGCCGACTTCAAGGCCAACGTCGAGGGTGCGCAGAAGGCGTACGAGCTGCTGAAGCCGGTCGCTCAGAAGAACGACGCCGCCCTGACCCAGGAGCTGGACAAGCAGTTCGCGGCGCTGAACACGCTGCTCGACAAGTACCGCACGGACAAGACGGCGTACGACTTCACCTCGTACG
Organism: Streptomyces sp. NPDC047022; assembly: GCF_040644155.1. NCBI lineage: Bacteria > Bacillati > Actinomycetota > Actinomycetes > Kitasatosporales > Streptomycetaceae > Streptomyces > Streptomyces sp. NPDC047022. The sequence goes on from NZ_JBEYVV010000001.1 coordinate 478,052, forward strand.
ACAAGGTGACCGAGGACCAGCGCAAGGAGCTGTCGGACTCGGTGAACGCACTCGCCGAGCCGCTGTCCAAGCTCGCCGCCGCCGTCGTGAAGTAAGGGACGGAAAAGGGCAACGGGCACATCGAGGGACAGTAAGGGACCTGGAAGCATGACGGACACGGACACGGGCGCGGACATGGGCGCGGACATGGGTACGGACACGGACTCGGGCATCTCGCGGGAGGCCTCCCCCGCGCCTTCCCGGCGTGCACTGATCGGCTGGGGCGGTGCGGGGCTCGCGCTCGGCGCCGCCGTCGCCGGCGGTGCGGTCGCGGTGGCCGGTACGGGCGGCGACGCCGCCCCGGACGAGGCCGCCATGGGTGGCGCCGTGGAGTTCCACGGCGCGCAACAGGCGGGTATCGCCACTCCCGTGCAGGACCGGCTGCACTTCGCCGCCTTCGATGTGAAGACCGACGACCGTGCCGAGTTCGTCCAGATGCTCAAGGACTGGACGGATGCGGCCCGGCGGATGACCTCCGGGAAGGCCATCGGCGACGGCGCGTACGGCGGTCTGGCCGAGGCTCCGCCGGACGACACGGGTGAAGCCCTGGGCCTCAAACCGTCGCGGCTGACGCTGACGATCGGTTTCGGTCCCTCGCTGTTCGACAAGTTCGGGCTGTCCGGCAAGCGCCCGGGGGCCCTGGTCGACCTGCCGCAGTTCCCCGGGGACAACCTCGACAAGTCCCGCACCGGCGGCGACCTGTGCATCCAGGCATGCGCGGACGACCCGCAGGTCGCCGTGCACGCGATCCGCAACCTGGCCCGCATCGGCTTCGGCAAGGTCGCCATCCGCTGGTCCCAGCTCGGCTTCGGCAAGACCTCCTCGACGACCCCCGGCGCCCAGACCCCGCGCAACCTCATGGGGTTCAAGGACGGCACCCGCAACATCGCGGGCACGGAGCCGGACCGGCTGAAGAAGTTCGTCTGGGTCGGCGACGGCGACGGGCCGCACTGGATGACCGGTGGCTCGTACCTGGTCGCCCGGCGCATCCGGATGAACATCGAGACCTGGGACCGCACCTCTCTCCAGGAGCAGGAGGACGTCTTCGGCCGCGACAAGGGCGAGGGCGCGCCGGTCGGCAAGGCGAAGGAGCACGACGAGCCGTTCCTGAAGGCGATGAAGCCGGACGCGCATGTCCGGCTCGCGCACCCCGAATCGAACAACGGGATAACGATCCTGCGCCGGGGCTACTCCTTCACCGACGGCACCGACGGGCTCGGCCGTCTGGACGCGGGCCTGTTCTTCCTCGCCTACCAGCGCGACGTGCGCAAGGGCTTCATCCCGCTCCAGCGCCGCCTGTCGGCGTCCGACGCGCTCAACGAGTACATCCAGCATGTGGGTTCGGCCGTCTTCGCCGTCCCGCCCGGCGTCCGCGACAAGGACGACTGGTGGGGCCGGACGCTGCTGACCGGGGAGGCGTGAGCCAGTGTTCTCCAACTACCTGATCGGCCTGCGTGAAGGGCTGGAAGCCAGCCTCGTCGTCTGCATCCTGATCGCCTATCTGGTCAAGACCGGCCGCCGGGACGCCCTCAAGCCGATCTGGGCCGGGATCGGCATCGCGATCGCCATCGCTCTGGGCTTCGGCTGCGTCCTCCAGTACGGCTCCCAGGAGCTGACGTTCCAGGCGCAGGAGGCGCTCGGCGGTTCCCTGTCGATCGTCGCGGTCGGCCTGGTGACCTGGATGGTCTTCTGGATGCGGCGCACCGCCCGGCACCTGAAGTCCGAACTCCACGGCAAGCTGGACTCGGCCCTGCAGATGGGCACCGGCGCACTGGTGGCCACCGCGTTCCTCGCCGTGGGCCGCGAGGGCCTGGAGACCGCGCTGTTCGTCTGGGCGTCGGTGCACGCGGCGAGCGACGGCACCCCGCGCCCGCTGATCGGCGTGGCCCTGGGCCTGGCCACGGCGGTCCTGCTGGGCTGGCTGTTCTACCGCGGCGCGCTGAAGATCAACCTCGCCAAGTTCTTCACCTGGACCGGCGGGATGCTGGTGGTCGTCGCGGCGGGCGTGCTCGCCTACGGCTTCCACGACCTTCAGGAGGCCGACTGGCTCCCGGGCCTGACGAACCTCGCCTTCGACATCAGCGGCACGATCGAGCCGGACAGCTGGTACGGCACGCTTCTGAAGGGCGTGTTCAACTTCCAGCCCGATCCGACAGTTCTCCAGATCACGGTGTGGGCTCTGTATCTGGTCCCCACACTCGCGGTGTTCCTCGCCCCGGTAGGGTTCGCCTCCGGGAAGGGGAAGGTGAAGGTCACTGATGAGCAGGGATCGCGGGGACCGCAGGGATCGCAGCCCTCGAACGCTTCGTAGTGCAGGCGGCCGCGTCGTCGCGGCGACGGCCGTGGTGGCCGCCGTCTCCCTGACGGCGAGCGGCTGTGTCGTGGTCCACGGCGAGCGCGAGGTCGTGCCGACGGCGACACGGGCCGAAGCCGCCCGCGCGCTGGGCGACTTCCTCGACGCGTACAACGAGGCGGACAGTACCGACGACCGCTCCAAGGACGCGGCCCGCGTCACCGGCGCGCTCGGCGACATCGATGGCGGCAAGCTGGCCGCGGGGCACAGGAACAACCCCGGCGGCAACCCGTCGCACAGTCCGCTGAAGCTGACCGACGCGAAGTTCACGATCCCCGAGAAGGCCGGCTGGCCGCGCTGGTTCGTCGCCGACGCCCACGCCAACAAGGGCAGCGCGGAAGCCCATTGGCTGCTCGTCTTCACCCGCTCAGGGCCGGACAAGGTGTGGGCGGTGTCGTATCTGACGATCCTCGCGGCCGACGCCGTACCGGAGTTCAAGAAGGACAAGGACGGCTGGGCGGAGCCGGTGCCCGTGGACGACGCGGCGCTGGCCGTGCGACCCGACAAGCTCGGCTCCGCCTACACGGCGTATCTGAAGTCCGGCGGCGACACGTTCGTCCCCGGCCCGCACACCTCGCAGTGGCGTGCCACCCGTCAGCAGAACGCGCGCAGGCCGGGGCTGGTCCGGCAGTACGTCGACGAGCCGCTGACGAACGGCGACTACGCGCCGGTGGCACTGCGCACCAAGGACGGGGGCGCGGTGGTGTTCTTCACGACGCGGCACTACGAGAAGCAGACGGCCTCGCAGGGCGTGCCCCGCGATGCCTCCGACCCGACCATCAAGGCCCTGCTGAGCGGTGACGTGCATCAGTCGCTGACGCTGACGACCGTCTCCAACGAGGCGGTGCTCGACCCGGCGCAGGGCAAGGTGACGTTCCTGAGCCGGGTGGAGGGCCTCACGGGCGCGAAGGGCGAGTGAGGCCGAGGGCCCGGCCCCGGACCCGGACCCCGGTCCGGACTCGCACTCGAGCCCGTCAGGCGATCCAGGCGTTGGTCAGACCGAGGACCGCGGAGCCGTCCAGGTCGGTGAGCTTGGTGCCCACGAAGCCACGGGCCCAGTCGGAGGTCTGGAGACGGAAGGCGGGCTCGTCCGCGGTCAACGCCTCCATCACCGACTCGGCGGCGCCCTCGGGGGTCTGGGCGGCGCTCCCGGAGAACTGCGCGATCGTACGGTTCAGGTAGGCGCTCAGCTGGGGCGCGTAGACCCCGGCCTCGGCGACGGCGCCTTCCAGGTCGACGCCGACGTTGGCGACGAACTCGGTGGCCACGGCTCCGGGTTCGATCACGGAGACGGACACACCGTGCGCCGCCGCCACGGGGGCCAGGCTCTCCATGTATCCCTCGACGGCGAACTTCGCCGCGCAGTACGCCTCGTTGAAGGGCTGGCCGATCACGCCGCCGACGCTGGTGACGGTGATCAGACGGCCGCCGGTGGCACGCAGGTGGGGCATGGCCTCCCTGGAGACGTTGAGCACGCCGAAGAAGTTGACCTCCATGACCTTGCGCACCTCGGCCACGGACTCGTTCTCCATGGTGCCGAGGTGTCCGGCGCCCGCGTTGTTGACGACGGCGTCGAGGCGCCCGTGGTCGGCGAGCACGCCCTCGATCGCGGACCGGATCGACGCCTCGTCCGTGACGTCGAGCCGACGGATGTCCAGCTCCACGCCCGCCTCGGCGGCGGCCTTGCGCAGGGCGTCGGAGCGGCTCGGGTCACGCAGCGTGGCGACCGTGGTCCAGCCGGCGCGGGCGGCGGCGACGGCGGCGGCGAGACCGATGCCGGAGGAGGTGCCGGTGATGAGGACGACCTTGGAGGACTGGGACTGGGAAGACATGGGGTGGCCCTTCGTTCGGACATGCATTTGAGTGCGTGTACACACACCATAATGCATATACGTGCGTGTACACGCAACCGCTAAGCTGACTACATGACGAAGAAGAAGCTCGCGCAGGCGGAGATGCCGGACGCCGACTACGCCTTCTACGGGCTGGTCTGGGCCGGTACCACCCTGACGGACCGCGTGGACCGCGCGCTCAGCAAGGCGCACGACCTTCCCGTCTCCTGGTTCGAGGTCCTGCTCTGGCTGGCCTCGAGCTCCGACCCCGTCCCCGCCTCGGTGCTGGGCAACAGCACCATGCTCAGCCGCAGCCAGGTCTCGCGCGTGGTCGACGCGCTCCAGGGCCGCGGCCTGGTCACCCGCACCCCTTCACCCCGCGACGCCCGCTCCGTCGAGGTCTCCCTCACCCCGGAGGGCCACCGCCTCTTCGAGGCGGCCGACGCCACCCGCCGCGCCTGCCTGGCCCCCGTCTTCACGGACCTCCTGGACGAGGACGACCTGCGGGCGCTCGGCAGGGTCTGGCAGAAGCTGAAGGCCAACAAGGAGGCCTAGGGTCTTTCGTTTGGATCAGGCCGGATCGACCGGCGCCTCCATCGGGCAGGGGCGACGGGCCGCACACGACAACGCACCGCAACAACCTCACAGGGGCGCGGCGAAATGCGCATTCAGTGGTGCGGCCACCCCGCGAGCCCCGACTCCTCCCCCGCATACCGCGCACACGCATCGGTCAGCGCCTCGAGCACACTCAACGGATCCGGAAGCGCATGCTCCGGCCCACGTACCCACTCCACCGTCAGGTCCCCCGGCAACTGCGCGGGCGGCAGCAGCACGTACGAGCCGCGGCAGTGCCAGCGGAGCCCGGGATGCTCGTCCATCGTCTCGGGACGGCAGTCCAGCTCGCACGGCCACCACTCGTCCTCGTCCTCGGGCGTACCGCGGGTGAGCGTGAAGAACAGCGCGCGCCCGTCGCCGGTCACGGCGACCGGCCCCACGTCCACGCCGGCGGCGAGCAGCCGCTCCAGCGCTTCCTCGCCCGCCACGCGCGGGACGTCGAGCACGTCGTGCACCATCCCGGTCGCGGTGATGAAGTTCGCCTGGGGCTGGTTCCTGGCCCAGCGCTCGATCTGCGCCCTGTCCGTGGTGGACTGCGTCTGCCAGGCGAACGAGACCGGATGGCGGGCGGGCGTGGGACAGCCGACACGGTCGCAGGAGCAGCGGAACCCGACGGGGTGCGCGGCGGGCGCGAGCGGCAGGCCGGCGGCCGCGGCAGCCAGCAGCATCGCCTCGCGGCCACCGTCCCCGGCGTTCTCCGCGGGACGGGCGGGGCGTCGGCCGCGCAGCCACTGGGAGATCCTGCCCTGCGCGCCCGCGCGGCGGCCGAACTCTGCGCTCATCTGTCCCCTCGCCTCGCTGGGTGGTCCGGAAGCATGTCGTACATGGTCCCACCATGCCGGGGCTTACGTGACCGGAGGGTACGTTTTGCCCTCCGGTCCACCTTCGGGGTTACCGCGCGCTCAGAGTGCGTCTGCCCGGTGTCAGTCGCCCTCGGGCGGGGGCCAGGCCGCGCCCCACGTGGTGTCGCGGGCCGCTCGGTAGAGGGAGCCGTGGCGTTTGGTCACCGTTTCGCGGTGCAAGCTCTCGTCCGGGCCGCACAGGTCGAGGAGGACCAGGCCCTTGCGGATCTGCGGTTTGCGGACGACCCGGGAGGCGGCCGGGGCAGCCGGGAGACGGGTGGCCGCGACGTAGCTGAACTTCTCGTCCTCGTAAGCCAGTGATCCGCCCTTGACCTGCCGGTGCAGTGAGGAGCGGCTCACCCGGGCCGAGAAGTGGCACCAGTCCTCGCCGGGGACGATGGGGCAGGCCGCGCTGTGCGGGCAGGGGGCGGCGACCCGGAATCCGGCGCCGATCAGCCGGTCGCGGGCCTCGATGACGCGGGCGTAGCCGCCCGGGGTGCCCGGCTCCACGATCACGACGGTCCGCGCCGCGGCGGCCACGGTGTCGACCAGTCCGGCGCGGTCGGCGTCGGTGAGCTCGCCGAGGACGTACGAGACCGTCACGAGATCAGTGCTCTCCAGCGAGAGCGCCGATCCGATACGAGAGCGGCGCCACTCGGCGGTCTTCAGGGCCGGGTTCGCCGCGGCGATCTCCCGTCCCAGCGCGAGCGCGGGCTCGGCCCAGTCGAGCACAGTGACCGGGCGGTCGCCGTCCCAGGTGGCGCTGACGGCCCAGGTCGCCGCGCCCGTCCCGCCGCCGATGTCCACATGGCTCGCCGGCGACCATCCGGGCGCGGCGTCGGCGAACGCCTCCAGCGCCGCGCACACCGCCTCGAATGTCGCGGGCATCCGGTACGCCGCGTACGCGACCACGTCCGCGCGGTCCCGCAGGACCGGTGCGTCGGTCGGGGTCCGGCCCCGGTAGTTGGCGATCAGCCGGTCCACGGCCTGGGCCGCCTGCCGGGGCGGCAGTCCGTCGAGCAGCCCGGCGAGGGCGGCGCGCAGGGAATCGGCTGGGGAGGCGGGGGCGTTCACCCGCAGATTCTCTCAGGTTCGCCCAGGTCCGCCGGACCAGGTTCCCTCAGGTCTCCCGGACCGCCCGTGCCAGCCGGTTCGCCGCCGCCACCCGCACCCGGTTGTCCACGACGCCGCGCCGGGGATGCACCGTGTTGGCCAGCAGTACGAGGTAGGTGTCCGTCGCCGGGTCCAGGACCAGGGACGTGCCCGTGAACCCGGTGTGCCCCGCCGCGCCACGGCCCGACAGTTCCCCCATGAACCACGGCTGGTCCACCGCGAACCCCAGTCCGGGCGGGGCGAGCATGAGGGCGACGGAGGCGGGACTCAGGATGCGTGCGGGGCCGTAGGAGCCGCCCGACAGCAGCGTGCGGCAGAAGACGGCGAGATCGCGTGCCGTGGAGAAGAGTCCGGCATGGCCGGCGACCCCGCCGAGCGCCCACGCGCTCTCGTCGTGGACCTCACCGCGCACCATCCCCCGGTCCGCCTTGGCCCATGGCGGTCGCTGGTCCTCCGTGGCCGCGGCGCCCGGCCTCGGCCCGAAGCCCGTCGCGGCCATCCCCAGCGGCCGTGTGATGCCGTCGCGGACGAGCACGTCGAGGGTGTGTCCGGTGACGCGTTCCAGCGCGTACTGCAGGAGCAGCAGGTTCAGGTCGGAGTAGCGGTAGGTGCCGGGCGCGTCCACCGGTTCCTCGGCACGCAGCAGCGCGAGCCGCTCCTCCTGCGACGAGCAGGCGTACAACGGGAGTTCCGGCCGCAGCCCGGACGTGTGGGTCAGCAGCCTGCGCACCGTGATGCCATGCCGCTCCGCCGCCGACCGGAACTCCGGCAGGTACTCCGCCACCGGCGCGTCCAGGCCGAGCGCTCCGCGCTCCAGTTGCTGGACCGCGGCGACCGCCGTGAACAGCTTGGTGAGGGAGGCCAGGTCGAAGGGCGTGTCAGCGGTCATCGGCACCCGTGCCCGGGGCGGCAGCTCGATGCCGCGGTCCGTGGCCGCGTCGTAGGCCGAGTACCGCACCGCCCAGCCGACCGCCTCCTCGACGGCGATCACCGGGCCGCGCCCGGCGACCACCACGGCGCCCGGGGCCCAGGGGTGCTCCCCTTCGACGCCCCTGACGACGGCGTCGTGGACCTCGCTCACCAGCAGACGCAGTTCCTCCGGATCGAGCCCTGCCCTCTCCGGGGTGTCCACGCGCAGTTTCGGCCCGCTCAGCTCACTTCTCCCGCTCTCTTCGGGGCGCCGGAACGGGGGTGCCCCCGGTCTCCGCGCTCACGTACCGGCTCCAGGGACGGCACAGTGCCATGAAGCAGACGCCGGCCACCACCGCCGCCGCCAGTTGGACTACGGCCATCGGGACGGCGGTGTGCTCCCCCGCGATCCCGACGAGCGGCGAGGCGACGGCGCCGATGAGGAAGGAGGACGTGCCGAGCAGCGCGGACGCCGCTCCGGCGTGCTCACGGGTGCGCATCAGGGCCAGCGCCTGGGTGTTGGGCAGGGTGAGGCCCATCGCCGACATGAGGACGAAGAGCGCTACGGCGACCGGCACGAGCCCGGTGTGGCCGAGGACGCCCGTCGAGATCAGCAGCAGTGTGGTCGCGGCGAGCGTGATGACCGTGAGGCCGGTCGCCAGCACCTTGTCCAGGGAGACCCGGCCGACCAGCACCTTGCCGTTGATCTGCCCGGCGGCCACCAGGCCCACCGAGTTGAGGCCGAAAAGCAGGCTGAAGGTCTGCGGGGAGGCGCCGTAGATGTCCTGCATCACGAACGGGGACGCGCTGATGTACGCGAACAGCGCCGCGAACGCGAACCCGCCCGCGATCGTGTAGCCGGTGAAGACCCGGTCGGCCAGCAGGGACCGCATGGCGCGGAAGGCCTCCCCGGCTCCCCCGCCGCGCCTCCGGCCGGGCGCGAGGGTCTCCGGCAGCCTCACCCACACGAGCGCCGTGAGCGCGATACCGACGGCCGTCAGGACGACGAAGACGCCCCGCCAGTCCGTCACGCGCAGGATCTGCCCGCCGATCAGGGGCGCCACGATCGGGGCGGCCCCGGAGATCAGCATGAGGGTGGAGAAGAACCGGGCCATGGCCACGCCGTCGTACAGATCGCGGACGACGGCGCGCGCGATCACGATCCCCGCCGCGCCCGCGAGCCCCTGCAGCAGGCGGAACGTGACGAGTGCCTCCACCGATGGCGCGAGCGCGCACAGCGCCGTGGCCACGACGTAGATCGCGAGGCCGATGAGCAGCGGGCGGCGGCGCCCCCACTTGTCGCTCATCGGGCCGACGAGCAACTGGCCGAGCGCCATTCCGGCGAGGCAGCCGGTGAGTGTGAGCTGCACGGTCGCGGCGGGCGCGTGCAGCGATGTGGTGACCTCCGGCAGGGACGGGAGGTACATGTCCATGGCCAGCGGGGGCGTCGCGGTGAGGCCGCCGAGGATGAAGGTGACGAGGAGGCCGGTACGGCGGTGGGCGGTGGCCTGTGCCGGGGATACGTCGCCCGGGGTGCTGAGGGCGGTGGGCGCGGTGTCGGCGATGCGGGCGGGTGTGTCCGGACGGGCGTCCGCGATGCCGCCTTCGGGTATGCCGCCGTCCGCTGTGCCGTCCTCCGGTATGCCTCCGTCCGGCTCTCTGTCGTCGTGCGCGGTGCGGCCACGCTCCGGCATGTGTCCCTCCCTGTTCCTCGGTTCCGCCACTTATGCTCTCAGCCCGTGCAAGGTGGCCGGTCCGCGCGGGGCGGCCGGGGCGGTGCGGCGAGGGGCGGACACGGTGGTGGGGACGACGGTGGGGACGACGGACGGGCGGGTGCGCTGGGGGATCCTGGCGACCGGGGGGATCGCGGCGGCGTTCGCGGCGGATCTGGTCGACCTGCCGGACGCCGAGATCGTGGCGGTGGCCTCGCGTGGCGAGGAGTCGGCGAAGGCGTTCGCCGAACGGTTCGGGATACCCCGGGCCTACGGGGAGTGGGGCGCCCTCGCCGAGGACGAGGACGTGGATGTGGTCTACGTCGCCGCGCCGCACTCGGCGCACCGGGCGGCGGCCGGGATGTGCCTGGAGGCGGGGCGCAACGTGCTGTGCGAGAAGGCGTTCACGCTGAACGCCCGTCAGGCGCTGGAACTGGTCGCACTGGCCGGGGAGCGCGGGGCCTTCCTGATGGAGGCCATGTGGATGTACTGCCATCCGCTGATCCGGCGGTTGAAGGCTCTCGTGGACGACGGGGCGATCGGTGAGGTGCGCAGTGTGCAGGCCGACTTCGGGCTCGCCGGTCCGTTTCCGCCCTCGCACCGGCTGCGGGATCCGGCGCTGGGCGGTGGGGCGCTGCTGGATCTGGGCGTCTATCCGGTGTCCTTCGCGCACTTGCTGCTCGGGGAGCCGTCGGACATCACCGCGAGAGCAGTGCTCTCGGAACAGGGCGTCGATCTCCAGACGGGTGCGCTGCTCTCCTGGGAGAGCGGCGCTCTCGCAACGGTGCACTGCTCCATCCACGGCGGCACCCCAGTCGCCGCCTCGGTCACCGGCTCCCGGGGCCGCATCGACATCCCCGACGGCTTCTACTGTCCGGACCGCTTCGTACTTCACCGCGACGGCCGCGCCACCGAGGAGTTCCGCGCCGATCCCGCGGACGGCCCGCGCACCAGCCTCAAGCACGAGGCGGCCGAGGTCATGCGCGCCCTGCGCGCCGGCGAGACCGAGTCCCCCCTCGTCCCGTTGGCGGGCACGCTGGCCGTGATGCGCACACTCGATGCGATCCGGGACCGGATCGGCGTCCGCTACCCCGGCGAGACCCCGGCCCCGTCGCCACACCTCACTCCCGCATGAGCCAGGACCGGCCCGGCACGACCCCGTACGCTGCCGCCCCATGGATGCCATGGAAGCCAAGGAGTCTGCCCGGCGGCCGGGAGGAACCTCGGGGGTAGCGGTGGTGACCGGCGCGGGCTCGGGGATCGGCCGCGCGGTCGCACTGGAACTGCTGCGTGCGGGCTGGTCGGTGGCGCTCGCGGGACGGCGCGCCGCGACCCTGGAGGAGACGGCCGCGCTCGCCCCCGAAGACGCCGCGACCGCGGTCGTCCCTGCCGACGTCTCCCGGCCGGACGACGTGAGGGCCCTGTTCACCGCCGCGCGCGACCGGTTCGGGCGGGTGGATCTGCTCTTCAACAACGCGGGCACGTTCGGTCCTGGCGGGGTGCCGGTCGAGGATCTGCCGTACGACGCCTGGCGGCACGTGGTGGACACCAACCTCCACGGCGCGTTCCTGTGCGCACAGGCGGCGTACCGGCAGATGAAGGAGCAGGACCCGCAGGGCGGCCGGATCATCAACAACGGCTCGCTCGCGGCGCACACACCCCGCCCGCACTCGGTGGCGTACACGGCGACCAAGCACGCACTCACCGGTCTGACGAAATCGCTCTCCCTGGACGGGCGTCCGTACCGCATCGCGGTCGGCCAGATCGACATCGGCAACGCGGCCACCGACATGACCGCACGCATGCGCGAGGGTGTCCCGCAGGCCAACGGGGAACTCGCGGTCGAGCCCATGATGGACGTGGCCGATGTCGCGCGCACCGTACGGCACATGGCCGAGCTGCCGCTCGAGGCGAATGTGCAGTTCGCGACGGTGCTGGCGACCACGATGCCGTACGTGGGCCGCGGCTGACGTCATTGGTGGACGTATCAACCTACACAAACGGAGTGAACCACTCCGCGCTGTTGCGGCACGTGGTGGGCTTATGCTCGAATCTCCTCCACCAGAGCTTCACAGTTGGAGCACAATGGCTCCGCAAGCCATATCAGGGGGGTGGCAGCCGTTCCGCGGCCGGGCAGGGGGTGGACCTCGCGTGGGACCGCGGGGTGCGCACCGGCTCGCGGAGCGGCTGCCCGTACGTCAACGGCGGTGCCGCCCCTCGATTTCCGCGGCCTTCCGCCGGCGCCCGCGCAGCGCGTACGCCCCGCCGGCCAGCAGCGCGACCACACCTCCGGCGCCGCCGACCAGCTGCCACGACGACCCGCCCATCAGGGACGAGGCGTTCACACCGGCCGCGCCCTTCGCCGGCATACCCGTGGACGACGGCACCGCCCTCGCCCCGCCCTCGCTGAGCGGGTCGACCAGCAAGCCGACCGGCCGCACGGCCCTGGCCTGCGCGAAGCCCCAGTCGAGCAGGGCGGCGGTCTCCTGGTAGACACCGTTGCCGCCGGGCTCCGGGTGCATGACCGTCACAAGAAGGGTGCGCCCACCGCGGGTGGCGGCACCGGTGAAGGTGTTGCCCGCGTTGGTCGTGTAGCCGTTCTTGACCCCGATGATCCCCTTGTACGTGCCGAGCCCCCACGCCCCGGTGAGCAGGCGGTCGGTGTTCTGGATCTGGAACGACTTCTTGCCGCCCGCCGGGAAGTCCGCCGTCCGCGTCGAGCAGTAGCTGCGGAAGTCGGCGTTCTTCAGTCCGTGACGGGCGAACAGCGTGAGGTCGTACGCGGAGGACACCTGCCCCTTGTGGTCGAAGCCGTCGGGGCTGACCACATGCGTGTCCAGAGCCTGCAGATCCCGGGCCCTGGCCTGCATCTCGGCCACGGTCTTGGCGATCCCGCCGTTCATATGGCTCAGGACATGCACCGCGTCGTTTCCGGAGCGCAGGAATACGCCGAGCCACAACTGCTCGACGGTGTACGTGAGTCCGGGCTTGATGCCGACCAGGCTCGAGCCTTCCGGGACGTCCGCGACATCGGCGTCTTTCACCTTGTACGTCCGGGTCCGCTCGAACTTCTTCAGCATGGTGTCCGCGAACAGCATCTTCAGGGTGGAGGCCGGGGCGAGGCGCTGGTGCGCATTGCAGGCGGCGAGTACCTCACCGCTGTCGTGGTCGGCGACGACCCAGGAGTGGGCGGTGAGCTTCTTGGGCAGAACGGCGCCGCCTCGCACCTGGATGCCGGAACGGCCCAGCTGTTCACCACCGATGGCCGTGGCCGCGGAGGCGGGAGCGGTCGCGGCAAGAGCCACCGGGGCAGCGGCGGCGAACCCGAGAACGGCACGGCGGGACATCCGCGCGGCAGGCGAGGAGGGCGGAGAGGAATCGCGCATTCGGGGACCGTACAAAGGGATCCCTGCCCGACACGCAGCGGGGTGACAAAAGGGAGGTAAAGGCCAAGTCACGGTGGGGTCATATTTATGGTGGGGCGGGGGGTCACGGGGTGCGCGAGCCCCGATTCCGCCACCTCACGGCCGTACGGCCGACTTGGACGCGGAGTCGAACAGCGGCGCGCGGCCCTGCCCCGAACGGGTGAGGGTGCGCGGGGCGAGGGAGCGGGGGCGTGGGTGCGGGGGCTATGCCTGGCCGGTCTCGAAGCGGGAGATCCTGCCGTCGTCGTCCACGACGAAGGACCAGCGGGTGCGCATCTCGCCCCAGGTGTCGTTGCTGTAGCGGGCGATGAGCGAGCGCCCGCCGTTGGACTCGTTGTCGACGTCCATGTGGCCGTGCGTGGAGAAGATCTCCTGGTCGATCCAGTCGGCGAGGTCCCGGTCGGCGCCGTCGTCGGACATGGTGGCACCGGGCGCGAGCAGGGCCAGGAAGCCTTCGCGGTCGTGGGAGTTGACGGCGGCGACGAAGGCCCGCACGGCGGGATCGCTGAGTCTGGTGATCTGAATCGTCATGGCTGCAGCGTCACACCGGCCCCCCGCCCCCGCCACCCGAACGGCACCGTGGACGGGCCGGACGGCCACGGGCGGTGGGACGGTGGGAGGACGGCGGGAGCCCGTACCTGTTGCCTGCACCGGGAGTGACCGTGACCTGTATCGACCGACGCGACGTGGGGCTGCTGCTGCTCCGGCTGGGTATCGGCGGGGTGCTGGCGGCGCACGGCACCCAGAAACTGTTCGGCTGGTTCGGCGGGCACGGGCTCGCGGCGACCGGAGGGTTCATGGAGTCGGTGGGCTACCGGCCGGGCAAGGCGAGCGCCCTGGCGTCCGGACTCGCGGAGACGGGCAGCGGCACCCTGCTGGCCCTGGGGCTCGCGACACCGGCGGCGGGCGCGGCGGCGGTCGGCGCGATGACGGGGGCGGCGGCCGTCCATGTGCCGAACGGCTTTTTCGCACAGGGCGGCGGCTACGAGTATCCGGCGACCCTCGCACTGACGGCGGCGGGTCTCGCGGCCTCCGGACCCGGCCGGCTCTCCGCCGACGCGCTGCTCGGTCACTCGGTGAACCGGGACTGGATGGTCCCGGCGGCGTTCGCGGTGACTGCGGCGGTCACGGCGCTGGTGGTCGGGGCGCGCTGCCGGCGGCTGCGTGAGAAGCCTGAGGGGAGGCAGGAGGCTCTGTTCGAGGAGTAGAGACGCGCGCGAAGCCTCCAGGACCGCATTCCTGGAGCCTTCGCGCTGCCGGGCAGGCGGGACTCGGTCAGGAGGTCGGCACGCAGTGGACGATGGGGACGACGCCAGCGCTGGTGGTGGAGGAGTTGTTGTGGACGCTGACGGTCCGGCTGTCGTCGGGGACCGCGGTCTGGCTCTTGAAACTGCTTGGGACGTTGACATCGTCGATGGTCGAGAACCAGCCACCGGCGATCGCCTTCCTGTTCGGCGTGCACTGGGCGACGAGATTCGCGGACGCCCCCGGTCCGACCGTCGTGGGCCCTGATGGGGAGACGGTGGTGATGTCAGGGACTCCGGAAGATCCAGTGGGTCCGGTGGGGCCGGTGGCGCCATCAGCTCCGGTGGCGCCATCAGCTCCGGTGGCGCCATCAGCTCCGGTCACACCGGTCGCGCCGGTCGCGCCATCGGCGCCGGTCGGACCCGTCGGGCCGGTGGCTCCCTCAGCGCCAGTCACACCGGTCGCCCCGGTCGCACCAGGAGAACCCGTCGTCCCCGTGGGCCCCCTAGAACCCGCGCCTCCGGTCGCGCCCGTCGCGCCCGCCGCTCCGTGAGCCCCCGTAGCCCCCGTGGGACCGGTCATTCCGGTTGCTCCATGAGGACCCGTGGGACCCGTGGAACCCGTGGCACCCGTAGGCCCTGTCGTGCCCGTGCCGCCCGAACCGCCGCACAACGGGACGTTGTCCCGGACCCTGACGTGGCGGCCTGCCACCCAGCCCGGGCGGTCCGCGAGCAGATACCACTCCGGGTCACCGTCGATGCTCTCGCCGGGCGACCAGCACTGGATCTCGATGCGGCCATGGTCGCGATATCTGCCAAGTCGGCGGAGTAGGTCGTCGGCTGGGCGCGGACAGTCAGCCCATGCCTCGCATCGACGACACCGCCGACCGACGCCGCCGACGTGGACAAGTTCCGCTCCGCGTTCAAGGTGAGGGCCCCGGATCGCGCCACCTCTTATTCCCTGATCGGCCGCGACGGGCACGGCCGGCTCACAGGCCAGACCGACGCTCACCGCGCCCAGAACAAGAGATGAAACGACAATCCTTCACATTGCGAACCACCACACCTTTCACTTAGCGCTTGCGATTGGGGCAGACGTGAAAAGAAAAGCGCATATGACAACGGAAACCTCTTTGTGGCACGGACAAGATCGGATCTTCATACAGCGGGGCCATTGACCCGGGTGTACGTAAGCCCGTTGCTGACACCGGCGGTGGTGGTGACCGTCACGGTGACCGGGCCCGGGGATCCCACCGGGACGGAGGCGGTGACCTGGGTCGGGGACACGACGGAGAACGACGCGGGGATGCCGCCGATCAGCACGCCGGTGGTGGTCGCGAGGTTCGTTCCCGTCAGCAGCACGGGAGTTCCCGCATACGTCGGCCCCTGCACCGGAGTCAGGGACGTCAGGGTGGGGGCGTTGAGGTAGTCGTAGCTGAGGGGATTGCTGGTGCCGCCCGCGGCGGTCACCGTGACCGCCGCGGTGGCGGCCGCGTGCGCCGGAGCCGTCGCGGTGATCTGGGTGGAGGAGTTGACGGTGAACGACGTCGCCGCGGTCGAGTCGAAATACTCGGGCTGTCGGGGTTGCTGGTGCCGCCGGGAGTCGTCACCCCGGTGCCTCCCGAGACGGGACCCTGAGTGGGGTTCAGGCCGCTGACGGTCGGCGCCGCGATGTAGGAGTACGTGAGGGAGTTGCTGGTGCCACCGGGGGTGGTCACCGTGACCGCCGAGCTGCCGGCCGCGTGGGCGGGGGGTCCATGCGGTGATCTGGGTGGCGGAGACGACCGTGAACGACGGCGACGCGATCGCGTCGAAGCGCACGGCCGTCGCCCCCGACAGGTTCGTCCCCGTGAGCGTCACGGAGGTGCCTCCCGCGGCGGGCCCCTGACCGGGCGACAGGCTCGACAGGGTGGGGGCGGGGACATAGGTGTAGGTGACGACCTGGGCACTGGTGCCCTCGCTGTTGGTGACGGTGACGTTGACCGCGCCGGTGCCGGCCGGCGTCACCGCGGAGATCTGGGTCGCGCTGACGACGGTGAACGAAGGTGCGGCGTTGCTGCCGAACTTGACGGTTGTCGTGCCGGTGAAGCCGGTACCGGTCAGGGTCACCGTGGCTCCGCCCGCGGGCGGCCCCACGTTCGGACTGACAGAGGTGACGACGGGGGCAGCCATGGCTGTACTCCTTCACGCGCCGCTGTGGGGGGTGCCCGTCCGGGCGGTGTGGGACTACCGCCCGGACGGGGGATACGTCGCCCGGTACGAGACCGGAGAGCCGGACTAGATGCCCGGGCCCGCGACGTAGGTGAAGGCGTTCGCGTCGGTCGCCGAGCCGGCGGGGTTGGTCACCACCACGTCGACGGCACCCGCGGCTCCGGGCGGCGTGACCACCGAGAGCGTGGTGGCGTTGACCATGGAGAACGGCGCGTCGACACCGCCGAACGTGACCGAATCGGTGCTGGAGAAGTTGGTTCCCGTGATGGTCACGCCCGTGCCGCCGGACGCCGGTCCGGAGGACGGGGACACCGTGGTGATCGTGGGCACGTCGATGTAGGTGTAGGACAGGCCGTTGTTGGTGCCGCCCTGTGTCGTCACGCTCACCGAGACCGGCCCGGCCCGGCCGCCGCGCCCGCCGGCACCACCGCGGTGATGGTGGTGTCGGAGACCACGGTGGGGGCGACGGTGTTGGCGCCGAAGGTCACACCGGTCGCGGTCGACAGGCCCGTGCCATGGACGGTGACGGTGTTCCCGCCGGCCAGCGGGCCGGAGTAGGCGCTCAGGGAGGACTTGAACGGGGGCCGACATAGAAGAACGACACCGGGTTGCTGGTGCCGCCCGGCGTCGTCACGGTCACCCCGACCACACCCGTCCCGGAGGGGGACACCGCGGTGACCTGGGTCGGGGAGACGTTGGTGACGTTCGTGGCCGGCTTCGACCCGAACGTCACCGCGGAGGTGTTGGAGAGGTTGGTGCCGTTGATGGTCACCAGCGTGCCTCCACAGTGGAGCCCTGGTTCGGAGTAAGGGACATGGGGACACTCCTTCTGCGCTCTGCGTGGCATGCGCTCTTGTATGGGTTGCGCGAAACCGACGGAGCGGCCCGGGGCCGGGGCCGGTGAAAGGGCGTCGTCAGCCTTGACCGCCGTCTCCGGGGGAGCGAAAACGCGGCTCTGGAGCGCTGCCGGGCCCAGGGTGAACGGACGGACAGTCGCCCCCGGCACTCATGGCCCGGCGCAGAGCAGCCTGTGCCCTGTCTTTGGGCATGGAGAAAACCGGCAAGCGCTGCCTGTCTGAGCGTTCCCCCGGCACGGGGATGGGCAGCCCGCCGGTTTCACACATACAGTGACGCATACGCCCGATCGAGTTACAAGGGACGGTCAATCCAATCACCCGATTGGAGCAATTCCCTCCCCCCTCCCCCCTCTCCACATGAAGAAGGCCCAGGTCGGCGAAGGGTGAGCGAAATACACACGGCGCGCGCGGCTTGCGAAATCCCGATCCCGAATTTCAGCACCAACAAGCGAAACGAATCTGCTCACCTGTTCGAGTGACGCACCCGGAATTTCCTTGCTGACGCCCCGTCACGACGGATTGGATGTGAATGTCCAACCGGTGGGCCGCCCATCCTCTCCGGGGGATGCGGTAGTCGGCCGAAGGCATTTCCCCTCCGGGGTGATGCCCGCATGCCGCCTTCCGCGATGGGCACCTCCGTAGAGGAAATTGGATCCGATCAGCCGGTGCCGCCCAGGTACCGGCTGACGCGGTTGTTCCGCAAGCGTGGGTGCCCGGCGGCGTCCAGGTCAAAGGGGAAAGCGGCAGACGAGTCGAGCTGTACGCCGGATTCTGTCACCCGGTCGCCTCGCGGCGGCCGGGGAGACGGCCATCCATCTAGGGCCTGCGTTGCCGCCGGCCTCATGCGGTCTACCCGCGAACTCGGGCGGGCAGCCCTCGATCGTCCGCGCAGGAGCACCGGGGCGCTCCCTTTTGACCTTGCTCCAGGTGGGGTTTACCTAGCTGCCCAGGTCACCCTGAGCACTGGTGGTCTCTTACACCACCGTTTCACCCTTACCGAGGACCGAGATCCCCGGCGGTCTGCTTTCTGTGGCACTGTCCCGCGGGTTACCCCGGGTGGCCGTTAGCCACCACCCTGCCCTGTGGAGTCCGGACGTTCCTCGGCGAAGCCCATGGGCCCCGTCGCGACCGTCCACTCGGCTCGTCTGCCGTGCTGACCATCGTAAAGGACCGGACGGCCCGGTGTGCCCCAGGGGCATCCCCGGCGCCCCCGCGGGCGAATTCCTGAGCGATCCCGGCACGCCGTACGCTGTCGCGGAGCCGCACTGAGCGCTACAGAAGGAGTACGTGTGCTGGTCCTGTTGCCGCCCTCCGAAGGCAAGGCGTCCTCCGGCCGCGGTGCCCCGCTGGACCTTCGGTCGCTGTCGCTGCCCGGGCTCGGCCCGGCGCGGGAGGCGGTCCTCGGTGAGCTCGTGGAGCTGTGCGCGGGCGACGAGGAGAAGGCGCGCGAGGTTCTGGGGCTCAGCGAGGGCCTGCGGGGCGAGGTCGCGAAGAACGCGGCGCTGCGCACCGCCGGTGCGCGGCCCGCCGGGGAGATCTACACGGGTGTCCTGTACGACGCCCTGGACCTCGCCTCACTGGACGCGGCGGCCAAGCGGCGCGCCGCGAGGTCGCTGCTCGTCTTCTCCGGGCTGTGGGGCGCCGTACGCGTCACCGACCGCATCCCCTCCTACCGCTGCTCGATGGGCGTGAAGCTGCCCGGGCTCGGGTCGCTCGCGGCGTACTGGCGCACGCCGATGGCCTCCGTGCTGCCCGAGGCGGCGGGCGACGGCCTGGTGCTGGACCTGAGGTCCTCCGCGTACTCGGCCGCGTGGAAGCCCAAGGGCGAGGTCGCGGGGCGGACGGCGACGGTGCGGGTGCTGCACTCCCAGCTCGTGAACGGAGTGGAGAAGCGCTCCGTCGTCAGCCACTTCAACAAGGCGACGAAGGGGCGCATCGTGCGCTCTCTGCTGGCCGCCGGGGCGCCGCCGAAGGATCCGGCGAGGCTCGTGGAAGCCCTGCGGGACCTCGGCTACACGGTGGAGGCCGAGGCGCCCGCCAGGGCCGGGAAGTCCTGGGCGCTGGACGTGGTGGTCACCGAGATCCACTGAGCCACGGCCCAGGGCGTCTCAGCGCAGGTGGGATGTGTCGTTGAGGAGGCGGACGGTTGCGTTGCCGTCCGCGTAGTACGCCACCGCGGTCAGGGACGCCGCCGACAGGTCCATGCGGAACAGTGCCCTGGGAGGCGCGTCCAGGGCGAGGCGCACGAGGGTCTTGATGGGCGTGACGTGCGAGACGAGCAGGACCGTGCGGCCCGCGCGGGAGGCGAGCAGTTCGTCCCGGGTGGCGGCGACCCGGCGGGCGACGGCCGCGAAGCTCTCGCCGCCGCCGCTGGGTTCGGCCTCCGGGTCGGTCAGCCAGGCGTTCATGGCATCGGGGTACCGCTCGCGGACCTCACCGAAGGTGAGGTCCTCCCACGCGCCGAAGTCCGTCTCGCGCAGACCGTCTTCCACGCTCACGTCCAGCCCGAGGCGCGAAGCGACGGCGGCGGCCGTCTCGCGGCAGCGGGCCAGGGGTGAGGAGACGATCTCCTGGATGGTCCCGCGCGCGGCGAGGGCGCGGGCGACCAGTTCGGCCTGCCGCCTGCCCGCCTCGGAAAGCGCCGGATCGTCCCCGCCGCTGCCGGAGAACCGTTTGAGCGGGGTGAGGGCGGTCTCTCCGTGCCGGAGCAGCACGAAGGTGGTGGGGGTGCCCAGGTCGGGCGGCGGGGCGGAGGCGGAGGCGACGTTGCGGGCGGCGCGGATGTCGGCGGCCGGCTCAGCTCCGGAGACCACAGAAGTTCCCGGGGCCCCCGGGACCCCCGAAGTCCCAGCGTCCATCGCCTCGTTGGCCAGGCGGTCCGCGTGCTTGTTCTGCTCGCGCGGGATCCACTCGTAGGTGACCTGCCCGGCCGGAAGGACCCCTGCGGCTTGCATCGCCAGCGGCCTCATGTCCGGGTGCTTGATCTTCCAGCGGCCGGACATCTGCTCCACGACCAGCTTGGAGTCCATGCGGACATGGACCCGCGCGTCCGGGTCCAGTTCGCGGGCCGCGCGCAGGCCGGCGAGCAACCCCCGGTACTCGGCGACGTTGTTGGTGGCCGTCCCGATGAACTCGGCCCGCTCCGCCAGCGTTTCGCCCGTCGCGGCATCCCGCACCACGCTGCCGTAACCGGCGGGCCCCGGGTTGCCCCGGGATCCGCCGTCGGCCTCGACGATGAACTCCCGCACTCCGTACGCCTTTATGCCCTCACGCCGCTCACGGACCGCCTACAGACCGGACTCGGACGTGCGCACCAGGATGCGGCGGCAGTTCTCGCAGCGCACCACCGTGTCGGGGGCGGCGGCACGGACCTCGTTCAGCTCGGTGATCGCCAGCTCCTGGCGGCAGCCCTGGCAGGTGCGCTGGTACAGCTTGGCAGCACCGATGCCGCCCTGCTGCCCGCGCAGCTTGTCGTACAGCTTCAGCAGGTCAGCGGGCACCGAGCCGGCGATGACCTCGCGCTCCTTGGTCACCGAGGCGGCCTCGGTGTCGATCTCCTCGAAGACCGCGTCCCGGCGCGCGGTGGCGTCGTCGATCTTCGACTGCACCGACGCGACCCGCCCGGTCAGCTCGCTCACACGCTCCTGCGCGGACTCGCGGCGCTCCATCACCTCCAGGACGACGTCCTCCAGGTCCCCCTGCCGCTTGGCGAGCGAGACGATCTCGTGCTGGAGGTTCTCCAGGTCCTTCGGAGAAGTGACCGCGCCGGAGTCGAGGCGCTGCTGGTCGCGGGCGGCGCGCTTGCGCACCTGGTCCACGTCCTGCTCCGCCTTGGTCTGCTCACGGGCGCAGTCGCTCTCCTCGGTCTGCGCGGCCACCAGCAGGTCGCGCAGCTGCGTGAGGTCCTTGGTCAGCGACTCGATCTCGGCGTGCTCGGGCAGGGACTTCCGCTTGTGCGCGAGCTGCTGCAGGCGCACGTCGAGGGCCTGGACGTCGAGGAGTCGGATCTGGTCGGCGGGCGCGGCGTTCAGTTGGGGGCTCCAGGGGTATCGGTCGGTTCCGAGGCCGCGTGCGCGGTCCAGGGGTCGGTGACCGTCTTCGAGACATGGACGCGGAGGTCCCATCCGTTGCGGTCGGAGATCTCGTCGAGCTGGCTGGCGGCCAGCTCGCACCAGGGCCATTCGGTGGCCCAGTGCGCCGCGTCGAGCAGCGCGAGGGGGCTCTGCGCGCGGGCCTCGGACACCGGGTGGTGGCGCAGGTCCGCGGTGAGGAAGGCGTCGGCGCCGGCCGCGCGGACGGCGTCGAAGAGGCTGTCGCCGGAGCCGCCGCTGACGGCGACCGTGCGGACGTGCGCGTCCGGGTCGCCCGCGACGCGGATGCCCTGGGCGGTGGCGGGCAGCCGTTCGGCGGCGCGGGCGGCCAGTTCGCGCACGGTCAGCGGGTGGTCCAGCTCGCAGACGCGCCCGAGGCCGCGGCGGCCCTCCGGGTCGGACGGGTCCGGTACGAGGGGGCGCAGGACCCGCAGGCCGAGCGCTCCGGCGAGGGCGTCGCTCACTCCCGGGTCGGCGCGGTCGGCGTTGGTGTGGGCGACGTGCAGCGCGATGTCGTTCTTGATGAGGGTGTGGACGACACGGCCCTTGAAGGTGGAGGCCGCCACGGTCGTCGTACCGCGCAGATAGAGCGGGTGGTGGGTGACCAGGAGGTCCGCGCCCAGCTTCACCGCCTCTTCGACGATCTCCTGTACGGGGTCGACGGCGAACAGGACCCGGGAGACCTCCTGGGCGGGGTCGCCGGTGACCGTACCGACCGCGTCCCAGGACTCGGCCCGCTCGGCGGGCCACAGGGTCTCCAGCGCGGCGATGACTTCAGACAGACGGGGCACGGGGAAAGGCTACCTGTCCCTGGTCCTCCTCCCACCGGCTACGGGTCCTTCCGGGACGAGGGTGGTGCGATGAGGGATCGCGCGCCCCTTCGTCCAGCACATCCGCCCCCTCTTCTTCAGGGGAACGGCCACACGAACACCCTTATGTGTGAAGCGTCCCGCGGTGGGGGTCACGGCCGCGCGTACGTAACTAGCTTCTTCGCCGGAGGTGACCGAACGATGACGGAGTGTGCCTTCGCGACAGCGGCCGCGACGGTGACCGCGACGGCGGACGGGGACGCATGGGCGGTACGGTCCGGGTGTGTGATCACCGCGGACGGGGCCTACGCGGCACGTCTCGCGCCGGCCGGACCGTCCTGGTTCCCGGAGCGCTGGACCCTGGACGGCCCGGAACCGTACGCCGTACCGCTGCCCGGCAACCAGCCCGAGGACCCGGGCACCGAGGTGCAGCCACTGGCCGACGGGCGGGTGCTGATCCACCGGGCCGTGGCCGGGCGGCACCAGTTCTCGCTGCTGTACCCGACCGGTCCCGGCACCGGTGAGCTGCCGCTGGGCGCGGTGGAGGGCCCCGCTCAGGCGCTGCGGCTGCTGCCGCCCGCTCCGGCGGGAGACCGTGCGTACGCGCTCGCGGTGGACGCGGGCTCGACGACGGTGTGGCTGGTCGCGGGCGGTCAGGCCGGACCGCAGCGGCTGGCTCGGGTGCCGGGCCGGTGCTCGGGCGGCGTGTGGCTGGATCGCGCGGGCCGGATGCTGGCCCTCGACCGCGCGGTGAACGGGGGGCCCACGAAGACGGTCGTGGTGGATCTGGAGCGTGGCGGTGAGGTCTCGCCGCTGCTGCAGATCGCGGAGGGGAGCAACGACCGTCTGCTGCTGGCCGATCCGGACAGCGGGCTGCTGCTGATCCGCTCGGACGCGCCCGAGCCCGGCCAGGACCGGCTGGGCTGGGGCGTGTTGGGGAGCGCGCTGCCGGTGCGCTTCCCCGAGTGCCTGCGTCTGGGCTGTCCGACCGTTCCGTTCGCGATCCAGCCGGGGCAGGCGCTGACGCCGGAGAGCTGCGCGGTGGCGCTGCGGATCGAGGGGCCGACCGGGAGCTGGGTGGGGGTGTGGCGACCGGCGGACCGCCGGGTCCACCATTTCGCGGCGCCGGAGGGCTGGTTGACGGGTGCGGGGCTGTGGACCCGGGAGGGGGTGCTGCGGCTGCCGTACGCGAACGGCGCGGTGCGGTGCGGGGTGGCGCGGATCGAGGCACCCCCGCGAGCGGTCGCGCCGTCGGCGGGGAGGGCGGACGGCCCCTCGGCGGCAGGGGGGACGGACGGCCCGCCCGCGGAGAGCGCGGGCGGGCCGGCGGTCCCCGCAGCCGGGCAGCGGGTGGCGGCGCGGCCGGTGCCGTTGCAGCAGGCGCTGCTGCGGCGGGTCCAGGCACCGGACCGGGCCCCGCTACCGCGAGCTGGGGAGCAGGACGGGCAGGGCCCGGCTCCGCGGTCACAAGGCGGCGAGCCGAGCTGGTCTCCGCGGCCGCAAACCGGTGGGCAGGGCGGACAGGGGCGGGCTCGACAGGCGTCGACGGCGGGTCCGGGGGGCACCGAGCGGGGTCCCCTCGTGTGGGTGCGCACCGGGGTGGTGCCCGTCGAGGCGCGGAGAAGGCCGCTGGGGAGCGGAGAGGGACGCGGCGGCAGCCGTGTGCCCCCGGCCGCGGCCCCGGCTCCCCGACGGGGCCCGGCCGCCACCCCGACGCCGGCCCCGCTACGGACCCCGGCCACCGCTACGGGCCCGGCCCCGCTACGGGCCTCCGCCGCCACCGCGGCCCCGGCCCCGCTGCGGACCCCGGCCGCGACACGAGCCCCAGCCCCTGACGCCGTTGTCGCAGCCGCCCGTTAGACTCGCCCGGCTGTACGAAGGATCAGGTTTTCGGGGTGAGCACTACACAATGAGCGACACCAGCACCACAGCGCCTCTGGACGCCGAGGCGGAGGAGAACCACGGGCACGGACGACACCGTGGTTCGTTCTCCGCCGAGGACCACGAGGAAACGGCGCACGGACGGCACCGTAGGCCGTCAGAGCAGGCGGACCGGGACTGACGCGTCCGCACGGCCCCGCACGTCACACGACGGGCGGGGCCGTTGTCGTATTCCGCTCTCGTCTTCTCCCCCGTTCATTCTTTCTCCTGCACGGTCGTTCAGCGCTCCGACGAGGCCTGTTCGTGGCGCAGTCCGAGCACCTCCACGGCCGCGAACGTCTCCCCCGTCGGCCGCTGTGCGTAGTGCGGGGTGAGCAGCGCGTCCAGTTCGTCGTACGTGAACGCGTCCTGTTTGGTGTCGAACCTCGCCTGGATGCACGGCCGTTCGGCGATGGCGACCATGCCGCCGTGCACGACGAGGAGCTGCCCGTTGACCCGTGCGGCGGCGGGTGAGGCCAAGTAGCCGACGAGCGGGGCGACATGCTCGGGGGCGAGCGGATCGAGGCCCTCGTCGGGCTGCTCGAACCCGGCGAAGACGTCCTCCGTCATACGGGTGCGGGCCCGGGGGCAGATCGCGTTCGCCGTGACTCCGTACTTGGCGAGGGCGAGCGCCGTCGACGTCGTCAGGCCGACGATCCCGCCTTTGGCCGCCGCGTAGTTGGGCTGCCCGGCCGAACCCGCCAGGAACGCCTCCGACGAGGTGTTCACGATCCGCCCGTACACCGGTCCGCCCGCCGCCTTGGAGCGTGCCCGCCAGTGGGCGGCGGCGAAGCGCGTGGTGTTGAAATGGCCCTTGAGGTGGACCCGTATCACCGAGTCCCACTCGTCCTCGGCCATCGAGAAGACCATACGGTCACGCAGGATGCCCGCGTTGTTGACCAGTATGTCCAGCCCGCCGAATTCGGTGACGGCCCGCTCGACGAGATCGCGGGCCTGGCCGAAGTCGGCGACATCCCCGGTGTGGGCGACCGCCCGGCCGCCCGCCGCGCGGATCTCGACGGCGACGTCTTCGGCGGGGGCGGCGGATGCCGCGCCCGAACCGTCCCGGCCCGGCTGTCCGTAGTCGTTGACGACGACGGACGCGCCGAGCCGGGCGAGTTCCAGTGCCTCGGCCCGGCCCAGGCCCCGGCCCGCCCCGGTGACGACCGCGGACAGTCCTTCCAGTGGCAGCGACATCAAGTTCCCTTCGCAGGAGGGGGATCGGGAGCGGGCTCAGATCTCGATGCACGTGCGCAGGGCCGTGCCCGTGCGCATCTGCTCCAGTGCCTCGTTGATCCCGGCGAGCGGCACCCGGTGCGTGATCAGTCCGGCCAGGTCGATACGCCCGGCGCGCCAGAGGGCGACGGCCTTCTCGTAGGAGCGCAGTACGTCTCCGCCGCCGTACATCGAGGGCAGGATGCGCTTCTCGTCGAAGAACAGCTCGAACATGTTGAGCTGGAGGAAGTCGTCCATGGCGCCCGCGCCGACGACGACGAGGGTGCCGCCGCGCCGGGTGTTCTCGTAGGCGGTGCGCGCGGTGGCGGACTTTCCGACGACCTCGAAGACGTAGTCGAAGCCTTCGCTGCCGGTGAGCTGCTGCTTGGCGTCGGGGAGTTCGTCGGGCGACACCGCCTTGGTGGCCCCGAAACGGAGGGCGGCCTCGCGGCGCGAGGGGACCGGGTCGACGGCGACGATCTCGGCGGCGCCCTTGAGCCGCGCACCCTGGATGGCGGAGATCCCGACTCCTCCGCAGCCGATCACGGCGACGGACGAACCGGCTTCCAGGTCCGCTGTGTTGATGGCCGCGCCGAGGCCGGTGGTGACACCGCAGCCGATGAGGGCGGCGATGTCGTACGGCACGTCGTCCGGGATCGGCACCGCGCAGCCCGCGTCGACCACGACCTCCTCGGCGAAGGTCCCGGTGCCCGCGAAGCCGAAGACATCGCCGCCGGGGCGCTTGAAGTTGGGGGTGCCCGCGTTCATGAACCCGGCCAGGCACAGCTCGGTCTGGCCGCGCCGGCAGGCGGGACAGGCGCCGCAGGCGGGGAGCCAGCAGACGAGCACGCGGTCGCCGGGCTTCAGGCCGGTGACGCCCTCGCCCGCTTCGAGGATCTCGCCCGCGCCCTCGTGTCCGGGTACGAAGGGGGCGGGCTGCGGCAGGACGCCGCTCATCGCGGAGAGGTCCGAGTGGCACAGCCCGGTGGCGTGCATCCGGATCCTGACCTTGCCCGGGCCGAAGCCCGTCGCCTCGACGTCGTCCAGGACCTCCAGTTTGTCCTGGCCGATCTCGTGCAGT
Source organism: Streptomyces sp. NPDC047022 (assembly GCF_040644155.1). Taxonomy (NCBI): domain Bacteria; kingdom Bacillati; phylum Actinomycetota; class Actinomycetes; order Kitasatosporales; family Streptomycetaceae; genus Streptomyces; species Streptomyces sp. NPDC047022. The sequence goes on from NZ_JBEYVV010000001.1 coordinate 504,320, forward strand.
ACGGCTGCCCGCATGGTGCGGCTCCCCTCGAAGACTGACTGGGTGAAACGGGGTTGCTCAGGAGTGTTCGACGATCGTGTCGGCGAGTACCGGCGCGTCGTCCCGTTCGACCGTGCTCACGGCTGCCCGTACCGAGCCTTCCTGCCGCCACAGGCGGATACGCAGGGTCTCACCCGGGAAGACGACTCCGGCGAAGCGCGTGGAGTAGGAGCGGACGCGGGTCACGTCCCCGTCGAGCAGTGTGTCGACCACGGCCTTGAGCGTCATCCCGTAGGTGCACAGGCCGTGCAGGATGGGTTGCTCGAAGCCGGCGAGCCGGGCGAAATCGGGGTCCGCGTGCAGGGGGTTCCAGTCGCCGGAGAGGCGGTAGAGGAGGGCCTGGTCCTCGCGGATGCGACGCTCGAGCACGTGGTCCGGCTCGGCGGTGAGCGGTTCGAGCCGGGTGGACGGCCCCCGGTCGCCGCCGAAGCCACCCTCGCCGCGCAGGAAGATCTGTGAGTCGCTGGTCCACAACGGGCCGTCGGAGTCGGCGACTTCGGTGCGCAGAACGAGTATGGCGGCCTTGCCCTTGTCGTACAGGCCGCCGATCCGGGAGGTGGTCTTCGCCCCTCCCTTGGCCGGGATGGGACGGTGGAGCACCAGGGTCTGGCCGCCGTGCAGGACACGTGCGAGGTCGACCTCGATGCCGGGCAGGGACAGGCCGCTGATGACACCGGGCGCGCCCGCGCCGGCGACGGTGGCGAAGCTCGGCAGGACATGCAGCCGGGATTCCAGGGTGTAGCGGAGTTCGCCGGGGTCGGTCGCCGGAAGGCCCGCGCCGATGCCCAGGTGGTAGAGCTGGACGTCCTTGCTGTCCCAGGTGATCTCGCCGGTCCGGGGTTCGGCTGCGAGGGCCTTGGCTGCGTCGATGGGCATGGGGCTCCTGACACTGGCGGGTAAGACCCCGGCGCGGCCGTCCGCACCGTCGGCCGCACCGGGGTCGTCACGGGGCCGCGGAACCCGCCGGTTCTAGAACGCGTTCCAGTACGGCGCTCCCTGTATAGCCCAGCCCCTGTGACTTGTGAAGACCACGACTGACGCCACGTCAGATGCCTCGCCGGGCACGTCGTCCGCCCACCCGTGACATTTGTCCCGCCGGAGTCCGTACAAGCGCCTCTGCTGCGGGCGCGCCCGTATCCGTAGCGTCGTGGGCATGACGAAGACAACGGGGCTTTCCACGGGGGCGACGAACGGGACACCGCCCGCCGTGTCCTTCACCGGGGCGGTCAAGACCTACGGTGCGGTTCGTGCCGTGGACGGTGTGGACCTGGAGATCGCGAGCGGCGAGACAGTGGCCCTGCTCGGCCGCAACGGGGCCGGGAAGTCCACCGCGATCTCCCTGCTGCTGGGCCTGAACGAGCCCGACGAGGGCGCGGTGAGGCTCTTCGGCACCACCCCGCAGCATGCCGTGCTCGCGGGCAAGGTGGGCACCATGCTCCAGGAGGCCCGGGCGGTCACGCGGGTCACCGTACGGGAGCTGGTCGCGTTCGTGGCCGGCCGCTACCCGGACCCGATGCCCCTGGCGCGGGCCCTGGAGCTGGCCGGGATCGCGGATCTGGCCGGACGGCGCGTGGACCGGCTCTCGGGCGGACAGACGCAGCGGGTGCGGTTCGCGATGGCGCTCGCCGGAAACCCCTCGCTGCTCGTGCTGGACGAGCCGACGGCGGCCCTGGACGTGGAGGCCCGGCACGCGTTCTGGCACTCCATGCGGACGTACGCCGGGCTGGGTCACACCCTCCTGTTCTCGACGCACTACCTGGAGGAGGCGGACGCGTACGCCGACCGGATCGTCGTCATCGACCACGGCCGCATCGTGGCGGACGGCACGGGCGAGCAGCTGCGGCGGGCGGCCGGGGGCAACCTCGTCTCCTTCGACCTGGCCGGGCGCGGCGCCGAGGGCCTCGACCTGCTGCCCGGTGTGCGGTCGGTCGAGGTTCGCGGGGACCGGGCGGTACTGCGGACGGACGACTCGGACGCGACGGTGATCTCGCTGGCGCGGCAGAACGCGATACGGGGCCTGGAGGTCGCCCCCGCGTCGATGGACGACGCCTTCCTGGCCCTGACGGCACCCGAGACGACGAAGAAGATGACGGAGACGGTGTGATGCTGGACTACCTGTGGCTGGAAGTACGCCGGACCCTGCGCGACGTGGGCTTTGTGATCGGCGGGGTGGCGATGCCGGTGTTGATGTATCTGCTGTTCACCAACGTCGGTAACAGCGACGGCGGTTGGAAGACGGCTTCCATGGTGGGCATGGCCGCGTACGGCGCCGTCGGTTCGGCACTGAACACCGGTGGCGGGGTCGCCGAGGACCGTGCGATCGGCTGGCTGCGGCAGCTGAGGGTGACCCCGATGACCCCGCGCCAGGTCGTCGTGGGGCGGGCGCTGACCGGTTCGGTGACGGTGCTGCCCGCGATCGTCGCGGTGTTCGTGGCGGGCGGTCTCGTCAACGGCGTACGGCTTCACGCATGGCAGTGGGCGGCGATCGCGCTGCTGCTGTGGCTGGGCTCGGTGCCCTTCACCCTGCTCGGGCTCGGCAACGGCTACCGGCTGACCGCGCAGACGACGGGCGTGGCGAACATCATCAGCAACGTGGGGCTCGCCGTGCTCGGCGGCCTGTGGCTCCCGGTCAAGCTGCTCCCGGGCTGGCTGCGCGCGATCTCCACCTACACCCCGACCCATGGGTACGCGCAGCTCGGCGCGACGGTCGCCGACGGCCACGTCCCGGCGCTCGGCCCGATCCTCATACTGTCCGCCTGGCTGCTGGTCTTCGGTTCGTACGCTGTGCTGTCGTACCGCCGGAGCGCGGCGAACGCCTGAACGAGGGAAGCGGGACATGGCCTGGACGCGCAGAATCGCACACGGAATCTCCTGCCAGGCGGACGAGGTGCGGTCCGCGGTGCGGCAGGGGCGCGAGCAGCAGCGGTGGTACAAGGAGAACAAGGACCGGCTCAAGGCGGAGCGCCGGGCCGCCCACAAGCTGGGGGCGCTGTTCCCCGAGCCGTCCGGCCCGCCGATGAACGGTTTCACTCTGCTGCCGTGGCTGCTCATGGGGCTGGGTGCCTTCTCCAACCTCCTGCAGGGCCGCAACCCGAACCCATGGGTCGGTGGCATCGGGCTTCTCACCTTCAACTCGCTCTATATCTACGTCGTCTTCCGCGCCTTCAGGAAGGAGACGCGGGAGGCCCTGTCCACGCGGGTGGCCCTCGGCCTGATGGTGCTGGTGACCTGCGGGCTGGCCATCGGGTACGGCGGCAACTGGCTGTACTTCTTCCCGCTGCTGGGCCTGGCGACGGGGTCGATCCTGCGGGCCCCGTTCCTGCACACCCCTGTCTTGGCCCTCACCGTGCTCGCGGGCGCGGTCTGCTTCGGCCGCGAGGGCTGGGTCGGGCTCAACATCGCGTACGCCACCTGGATCTCGACGATGGTGACGTCGGCGATCCTGTCCCTGTCCGAGGCGGTACGCGAACTGCGCGCCGCCCGCGAGGAGTTGGCCCGCCGCGCGGTGGAACAGGAGCGGATGCGCTTCTCCCGCGATCTGCACGACCTGCTCGGGCACACCCTCTCGGTGATCGTCGTGAAATCGGAGGCGGCCCGTCGCCTGGCCTCTCGCGACCTGGACGCGGCTCTGGCGCAGGTCACCGACATCGAGTCGGTCGGACGCCAGGCGCTGACCGAGATCCGGGAGGCGGTGACCGGCTACCGAGAGGGCAGCCTGGCCACGGACCTGGACCGGGCCCGCTCGGCCCTGACGGCCGCCGGCATCGAACCGGTCGTACGGCAGTCGGGCCCGCCTCTGGTGCCGCAGACGGAGGCGCTGCTCGGCTGGGTGGTCCGCGAGGCGGTCACCAACGCCGTACGCCACAGCGGCGCGACCCGCTGCGAGATCGCCGTCGACGGCACTCCCGAGCGGGTACGGCTGACGGTCACGGACAACGGCACGGGCGGCCCGGCGGCCGAACCGGTGGAGGGCATCGGCGGCACCGGCCTGAAGGGCCTCACGGAGCGCCTCGCGTCGGCGAGCGGCTCCCTGAGCGCGGGCCCGTCCCCGCGCGGAGGCTTCACGGTCACCGCGGAACTCCCGGTGGAACCAGCACTTGCCGTGGAGCCGCACGGCACGGCGCTGTCCACGACGGCCACGGCGCCCGGGACCGTCGTAGGGGCGGACCCGGGGCGTTCGCGGCCGCCGGCCGGGTAGTTGCTGAGCCGGTTGGAGTAGACCGGGGTGAACAACGTCGGCCCGGCAGCGAACATCTGGAGTATGGATCTTCGTCATCGACCCTGGGGCTTCCGCCCGGTCACCCCTACCATCACAAAGTTCCCTGCCACCAGGCATGCCGACTCCCTGCCGATACCAAGCGCGCAGCCCGCAGCCGCGACACCGAGGGCTGTACCCGAAGCCGTCATCAACGGCCTGATCGGAGGCCTGATCGGCGCGGTGATGAGTGCTCTGGCCAACTACGTCGTCGTCGGGATGCCCGGCACCGCCGCGGCGAACGCTCTCAACCACGCGATCTCCGGGCTGCTCAGCGGTTTCCTGGCCTGCTTCTTCGGTGTGCTGGCGTGTCTGCGGAAGAGGGACGGCCACATGGCCGCCTCCGGAGACCGCGCCCAGAATGCCGCTGAGGATGTTCCGGCGACCCCTGCGGAAGCGACCGCCGCCCCGGCTCCCTGACATGTCCAGAGGCCCTCGCGTCAGCGCCCCGGCATGCAACGTTCGCCGGCGGGGCGAACGTTGCCTGCCCCGGCACTGGCTCGCTACTCACCGGAAGGGGGCTGGTCTCGCTGTGACCAGCAAGTCCGCCCGTACTCTTGGCTCATGGACGAGATGCCGCAGGACCACCGCCCGGCACGATGTGTACGAGTCCTCCTCGCCGAGGACCAGGGCATGATGCGCGGCGCCCTGGCCCTCCTGCTGGGTCTGGAGGAGGACATCGAGGTCGTCGCCCAGGTCGCCCGGGGCGACGCCATCGTGGACGCGGCGCTCGCCCACCGCCCGGACGTGGCCCTGCTGGACATCGAACTGCCGGGCATCAGCGGCCTGGACGCGGCGGCCCGGCTGCGTGAACAGGCCCCGGAGTGCCGGGTGCTGATCCTGACCACCTTCGGGCGGCCGGGCTATCTGCGCCGCGCGATGGAGGCGGGCGCCGCGGGCTTCCTGGTCAAGGACGGACCGGTGGAGGAACTGGCCGCCGCGATACGGCGCGTGCTCGCCGGGGAGACGGTGGTCGACCCGGCCCTGGCCACCGCGGCCCTCAGCGCCGGACCGAGCCCGCTGACGGCACGCGAGTGCGATGTGCTGAAGGCGTCCGTGGACGGGGCGACGGTCTCCGACATCGCCGCGAGACTCCATCTCTCCGAGTCCACGGTCCGCAACTACCTGTCCTCCGCCATCGGGAAGACGGGCACGCGCAACCGCATGGAGGCGGTACGGGAGGCCCGGCAGCAGGGGTGGCTCTGAGCGGGGGTGAAGCACTCACCCGGCACGGATGTCACCGGCCCCCCGGCACGGCGCACCTGATGCCCACCGAGGATCTGCTTCAGGTGCCCTGCCCGCGTACCGCGGCAGCCGCCTCGTCGAAGACCTGTTCCATGTCGACCGTCCCGTTGCTGCGGACCCAGGTCTCCGTCGCGATGGCGGAGCAGGCCAGGGCACAGGCGACGAGCGCGCGGGCCCGCACCTCGGTCATGGGGTCCGCCGGGGAGCCCAGCCGTACGGCGATGTCCGGCACGAGCAGTTCCATCCACTGCTGCTGTTTGTCCAGCTGGCGCGCCCGCAGCGAGGGCGATGCGTGGAGCATGCTGGTGATCTTGAGGAAGTCCTCCGGAGAGTAGGGGAGGGACTCCACGAGTGCCTTGAGGGCCGCACGGAGCGCTTCCCACGGGGGCTCGTCCGCCGGACGGGCCTCCAGCGCGGCCCGCAGGACCCTGCCGCTTTCGGCATGGTCACCCAGCACGATGTCTTCCTTCGTGCCGAAGTAGCGGAACAGCGAGCGCCGCGAAATGCCGATCTCGCCCGCGATCTGCTCCATGGTCGTGGCCTCGAAACCGCGCTCGAGGAACAGCCTCATCGCGGTGGCGACGATCTCGTCCCGCACCGCTCGCCGGGTGCGCTCCCGCAGTCCGGCCGGGCGGCCCTCGTGATCGTTCATGAGTACGCAGCCTACCACCATCCGCACCCAGTGCCATATTGACATCGAGTGCCAGTTTAGGCCTACAGTGCCATTGTGAGCACGCCCGCCCTCTCCCGGGAGCACCCATGAACGCCGTCGACTACCGCGGCCAGACCACCCTCATCACCGGCGCCAGCGCCGGCATCGGCACGGAGTTCGCCCGCCGGCTCGCGCAGCGCGGATCGGACGTCGTCCTCGTCGCCCGGCGCCAAGAGCGGCTCGATGAACTGGCCGCCGAACTGACCGCGGCCCACGGCGTCCGGGCAACGGCCATACCGCTCGACCTGAGCCTGCCCGCACCGGGGCAGACCCTGGCCGAGGAGGTGGCGCGGCGCGGCCTGGCCGTGACGAGCCTCGTGAACAACGCGGGGTTCGGCACCTTCGGCCCGTTCCATCAAGAAGACCCACAGCGCCTGCGGGAAGAGATCGGCGTCGATGTCGCGGGCGTCGTCGACATCAGCCGGGCGTTCATCGAGCCGCTGCGGACCGCCGGCACCGGGGTGCTGATCAACGTCGCGAGCATGGCCGCGTACCTGCCCGTACCCAACATGGCCGTCTACGCGGCGTCCAAGGCGTTCGTGCTGAGCTTCACCGAGGCCCTGTGGCAGGAGTCCCGTGACACCGGCCTGCGTGTGATCGCACTGTCTCCCGGCGCGACCAGCACCGAGTTCTTCGACGTCATCGGCAGTGACGCCGCGGACGGCGGCTCCAGGCGCCAGTCCCCCGAGGAGGTCGTGGCGACGGCGCTACGGGCCCTCGACCGCCGCACGCCACCGCCGAGCGTCGTCTCCGGCCGGCTCAACCGCGTGATGGCGAGCCTGGGCCGGGGGTTGAGCAGACGTCGTGCGGTCCTGGTCATGGGATCCATGACCGCCGCCCGCTAGCGCCGCGGCCGGAAAGGTTTACCGACCACAGCACTGGCCGTCTCAAGGCGGCTCATACGGTCAGGCGTCTTCGGGATCCGCCTCGAACGTGAAATAGATGCTCAGGCAGTAGGGCTCGTCCTCGCCGTGGAGGCAGTCCCACGACACGTCCACCAGACGGACCTTCTGTTCCCGCACCCACCCGGAGGCCTTCTCGAAGGCATCCGCGGCAGTGGGGGCGACGAACAGCTTCCTGGCCATGGGATGTACGCAGGTCTCGGCGTCGGAGTCGTCGAAACCCTCCGGAACGTCCAGGCAGAAGCGGGGGTCCAGCACCATGGAGTGCGCGCCCTTTCCAGTCGGTTCACCGGTACGCGTCGGCAGAGATCGCCAGGAGCTGATCCTCTGCACACGACACCTTGGTAGGACCGCCGCACACCCAGGCGGGGTTGCTTGCGCCGACCATGAGGCGAGGTGACCCGGAGCGTGCGCTCCAGGTGACCTGGAGCGCCCCCGTCGCTACGGCGCCTGCAGCAGCGTCACGACCGCCGCGCCTCCGAGCCCGATGTTGTGGGCGAGCGCGGTGCGGGCGTCGTCGACCTGGCGGGGGCCCGCCTCTCCGCGCAACTGCCAGACCAGTTCGGCGATCTGGGCGATTCCGGTGGCTCCCAGAGGGTGGCCCTTGGAGATCAGTCCGCCCGACGGGTTCACCACCCAGCGTCCGCCGTACGTCGTCGCACCCGACTCCACGAGCTTGCCGGACTCCCCCGGCTCGCACATGCCGAGCGCCTCGTAGGTCAGCAGTTCGTTGATGGAGAAGCAGTCGTGGAGCTCCACGACGTCGACGTCCTCGATGCCGGTACCGGCACGCTCGTAGACCTGCCGCGCGGCCTCCCGCGTCACCGGCTGCCCAACGACGTCGATGCACGAGCCCGAGGCGAAGGACTCCCCCGTGTCCGTCGCCATCGCCTGCGCGGCGATCTCGACGGCCCTGTCCCCGAGCCCGTGCCGTTGCACGAACCGTTCGGAGACGACGACCGCGGCAGCCGCGCCGTCCGACGTGGGCGAGCACTGGAGCTTGGTCAGCGGCCGGTGGACCATGCGCGCCGCGAGGATGTCGTCCACCTCGTAGACGTCCTGGAACTGCGCGTACGGGTTGTGCGCCGAGTGCCGGTGGTTCTTGGCGGCCACGGCCGCCAGCTGCGCCTCGGTCGTCCCGTAGAGCTCCATGTGCTCCCGGGCGGCGTCACCGAAGATCTGCGCGGTGGGCGGGGTCGTCTCGAAGCCGTGCCGGGCCGCCATGATCCCGTAGTGCCGGGCCACGGGGGACGCGGCGAAGTCTCCCCCGTCGGCGCCCGAGCCCAGCGACCCCTTCTTCATCTTCTCGAAGCCCAGCGCGAGCACGCAGTCGCTCACCCCGCCCTCGACGAACTGCCGGGCCAGCATCAGCGCGGTCGAGCCCGTGGCGCAGTTGTTGCTCACGTTGTAGACGGGCACCCCGGTCAGGCCCAGTTCATAGACGGCGCGCTGCCCGGCGGTGGAGGGCTGGAAGCAGTAACCGACGGGAACTTGTTCCACCTCGGAGTATGTGATTCCGGCGTCCCGGAGCGCCGCGTCGCCCGCCTCCCGCGCCATGTCCCAGTACTGCCACTGACGCGTCTCGGGCTTCTCGAAACGGGTCAAACCGACACCAGCCACATAGGACTTCATGGCGAGGGAGAGTAGAACATGTTCCATCAATACAATAGATCTGATGGAACGTCAGTTCATCATGAGATGGTCAAGGATTCGTTAGTACGCTGAAGCATCGGAATAGTTGCCCAGGCATACGGGGTTTACCCGGGGCTTATCCCCGCTCCACTCCTGGCCTGGAGGCCCCACGCGATGACGCACACGACGACCGACCAGCCCACACGGAGGCCCTCCGGCGCGCTCGTGCCGGTGCTCGCCTTCGCGGGCATCGTTGTCGCGGTCATGCAGACCCTGCTCGTCCCGGTCATCAAGGATCTTCCGCAACTGCTGAGCACCGCGCCCAGCAACGCCACCTGGGTCCTGACCTCCACCCTTCTCTCCGGCGCCGTGGCCACGCCGATCATGGGCCGCCTCGGCGACCTCTACGGCAAGCGGCGGATGCTGCTCACCAGCCTGGCCGTGATGGTGGTCGGCGCGCTGGTCAGCGCGTTCACCGACGCCGTACTGCCGATGATCGTCGGACGTACGCTCCAGGGCTTCGCGATGGGCGCGATACCCCTCGGCATCGGCCTGATGCGCGACATGCTGCCCCGTGAGCGGCTCGGCTCGGCGATGGCCCTCATGAGCTCCTCGATCGGCGTCGGCGGCGGACTCGCGCTGCCCGCGGCGGCCCTGGTCGCCCAGCACACCGACTGGCACGTCCTCTTCTTCGGCGCCGCCGGGCTCGGCGTCCTCTCCATCGTGCTGACCCTCCTCGTCGTGCCGGAGTCCCCGGCCCGCGCCGAGGGCTCCTTCGACATCCTCGGCGCGATCGGCCTGTCGGCCGGTCTCGTCCTGCTCCTGCTGCCGATCACCAAGGGCAGTGACTGGGGCTGGTCCTCCGGCACCACTCTCGGCCTGTTCGCGGGCTCCGCCCTCGTCCTCGTCCTGTGGGGCCTGCTGGAGCTGCGCCTGAGCGCCCCGCTCGTGGATCTGCGCACCACGGCCCGCCGCGAGGTGCTTCTCACCAACCTCGCCTCGATCATGGTCGGCGTCTCGTTCTACGTCGTCTCGCTCGTCCTGCCCCAGCTGCTCCAGCTCCCGGCCGCCACCGGATACGGCCTCGGGCGTTCGATGGTCGTCGCCGGTCTGTGCGTGGCTCCGCTGGGCCTGACGATGATGTTCACCGCGCCGGTCTACGCCCGCCTGTCCGCCCGGTACGGCCCCAGGACGACCCTCATCATCGGCCTGATCGTCATCGGCCTCGGCTATGGCGGCGGCCTCGGCCTGATGAGCGCGGCGTGGCAGACCGTGGTCACCTCGGTGGTCCTGGGCGCGGGTATCGGCCTCGCCTACTCCTCGCTGCCCGCACTGATCGTCGACGCGGTCCCGGCCTCCGAGACGGGCGCGGCCAACGGCCTCAACACCCTCATGCGCTCCATCGGCACCTCGGTCTCCAGCGCCGTCATCGGCATGGTGCTCACCAACACCGCGCAGCAGGTGCACGGGGTCGCGATCCCGACCATGCACGGCTTCCACGTCTCCTTCCTGATCGCGACGGCCGCGGTCGCCGTCGGTCTGCTGCTCGCCGTCTTCCTGCCGCGCCGGCGCCCGGCGACCGCCCCGCAGCTGCGCGCCGGCAGCGAGGAGGACGCGGGCCTCGAGCGTGCCGAAGAGGTACTGCGCGGCTTCCGCGGACGGGTCCTGGACGCGGGCGGCACCCCGGTCGCCCGCGCCAAGGTCACACTGATCGACCGCCGGGGCCGCCAGGCCGGTGCCACGCTCTCCGCGGAGGACGGCGGATACGCGCTGGCCGTCCCGGGCGAGGGGCCCTACGTCCTGGCAGCGAAGGCCGCGGGCCACGCCCCGCTCGCCTCCTCGGCCATCCACCCGGGCGACGACGGCACGGTGGACCTGGACCTCGCCCTGCCCGGCGAGACGGTCCCCGTCTGACAGCCGGCAACGGCCGCCCGCACCGGGCCCTCCCTGCGCACCCCCCGTTCGCCCACGTGACGGGGGGTGCGGCAGCATGGGCGCCTACACGTAGACCGACCGTAAGGAGCCCCCATGCCCCCGGCGCCCAAGCCCGAGATCCTGGCCGCGTTCGAGGCCGCCAAGGGGTTCATGCCGGGGCGTGAGGGCCTCGCGCTCTACGAGGCCGCCGTCGAGGCCGGGCGGCTGGGGCTGCCGCTGCTGGAGGTCGGCACGTACTGCGGGCGCTCCACGATCCTGCTCGCCGACGCGGCCCGCGCCGCCGGGGTCGTCGCGCTCACCGTCGACCATCACCGCGGCAGCGAGGAACAGCAGCCGGGCTGGGACTACCACGACCCGGAGACGGTCGACCCCGAGATCGGCCTGATGGACACCCTGCCCACCTTCCGGCGCACCCTCCACAAGGCCGGCCTCGAAGACCACGTGGTCGCTCTCGTCGGCCGCTCGCCCCAGATCGCGGGCGTCTGGAACTCCCCCCTCGCCCTCGTCTTCATCGACGGCGGCCACTCCGACGAACACGCCAACGCCGACTACGAGGGCTGGGCCCCCCACGTGGCGCCGGACGGGCTGCTCGTCATCCACGACGTCTTCCCCGAGCCGGAGGACGAGTTCACCGGCCAGGCTCCCTACCGCGTCTACCTCAGGGCACTGGAGTCCGGCGAGTTCACGGAGGTGTCGGCGACCGACTCGCTGCGTGTCCTGCAGCGAACGAAGGCGCCGGGCCACCCGCGCCGTTAGGGTCGCAGACATGTCGTACGCAGGTCCCGAGTTCGATCCTCCCCAGCCGCGCCGCCCCCGGCGCGGTCCGCTGACCCTCGCGGTCGCCGCGCTGGTGCCGGCCGCGCTCGTGGGATGGCTGGTCTACGAGGCGGTGGCCGACTCCGGCCACGGCCCGGCCGGCACGGCGTCCGCCAAGAGCTCCGCGCCCTCCGCCGCGGCCTCCCCGCCGGACGACGGCAAGAGACCGGCCGCGTCGCCCGCCGCCACACCCGGGGCAGCCGCTCGTCCCGGCTCCGGCCCCCTCTCGGGCAAGGTCGTCGTCATCGACCCGGGGCACAACCCCGGCAACTTCCAGCATGCCTCCGAGATCGCCCGCAAGGTGAACATCGGGACGAACAGCAAGGAGTGCGACACCACCGGCACCGCCACCAACTCCGGTTACACGGAGGCCCGGTTCACGCTTGACGTGGCGCGCCGGCTGCGCACGCTCCTCGAAGCGCAGGGCGCCACGGTGAAGTTCACCCAGGACGGCGACCGGGCGTGGGGTCCGTGTGTGGACGAACGGGCCCGGATCGGCAACCAGGCGCACGCCGACGCGGCGATCTCCATCCACGCGGACGGCGCCGCTGCCGGTGACCGCGGCTTCCATGTCATCCTTCCGGCCACGGTGCACTCGGGTGCCGCGGACACCCGTCCGATCGTGGCCTCCTCGCGTGATCTGGGCGAGCACGTCGCGGGCAGCTTCGTCCGGGTCACCGGCAGCGCCCCCTCCAACTACGTGGGCCACGGCACCGGTCTCGTCGTACGCAGCGACCTCGGCGGTCTCAATCTGTCGACGGTTCCGAAGGTGTTCATCGAGTGCGGCAACATGCGTGACAGCAAGGACGCGGCACAGTTCACGAACGGCGCGTGGCGGCAGAAGGCGGCGCAAGGGATCTCTGAGGGAATCGTGGGTTTCTTGCGCGGGTAGCGATCAAGGATACGAACCCGACGGACACGCGGACCGGGCAGACGATAGTGTCATCCCTACGATGAGGGGCCACCCCCGCGCTTCGCACCGCGGCCCGAAGCCGACCTGGTGACAGCGACGCCTCCACTACGACGTTCAGACGACAGACGAAGGACCCGAAGTGAATATCCGCTCCCTCACTAGAGGCGACGGCGTGGTGATCGGAGCAGCGGTATTGCTGTTCATCGCGTCGTTTCTCGACACGTTCGACAGCTCCGGCAGCAAGAGCTTCAACGCCTGGGACAACCTCGGCCTGGTGATGAGCATGTACGTCGGCGGCATCGTCGGTGCGGTCCTGATCGTCCTCACCCGCATGATGCCGCAGCCGCGCAAGGTCGCCGGTCTCGACCTCGGTCAGCTCGGCGTCGGCCTGACCGTCTTCGCCGCGTGGACGTCGTTCTGGACGATCCTGGACCCGCTGGGCGCGTTCAGCGACGTCTACCAGGATACGAACGTCGGCGCGGGCTCCGGCCTCATCCTGGGCCTGATCGCCGCCCTCCTGCTGGCCGGCGCCGCGATCGCCACCCCGCTGGTCCCGGCCCTCAAGGCCGCCCTGCTCTCCGCCTCCGCGCCCGCCGCCCCGGCGCCCTACGGCATGCAGCAGGCGCAGGGCGGTTACGGCTACCCGGGCGCCCAGCAGCAGCAGCCGTTCGGCGGCCAGCAGCCGCAGCAGGCCGGTCCCTTCGGCGGGCAGCAGCCTCAGCAGCAGGCGGCACCGGCACCTGCTCCTGCTCCTGCTCCTGCTCCTGCCGGGGACTTCTCGCCGTTCTGGTTCGCGGTACCTGTGCCGCGCCCGCTGTTCGCGGAGGACGGCTCGCCCACCCCGATCGCCGAACTCGCCCCGGGGACCTGGTACCTGGCCGTGGAGCAGCGCGGCCCCGGTCTGGTGGCGCAGACGCAGGACGGCCGTCGCGGTGTGCTCCAGGACACGAGCGGCATCCAGCGCGGCTGACCGCGTCTCCCGCAGTGAGGCCCTTCGCCCTTCCGGGCGGGGGGCCTTTGTCGTACAGTCGGGCGCGCCCAAGCCATCTGATGCACCGTCAATGAATCTCCCAGGAGGCGGCATGCGGCTCGGACTGGCGCTCGGCTACTGGGGCCGCGGCCCGACGGCGGACCATGTGACGCTGGCCCGGGAGGCCGAGCGGCTCGGATACGACTCAGTGTGGACCGCCGAGTCATGGGGCTCGGACGCCTTCACCCCGCTCACCTGGATCGCCGCGCAGACGTCGAGGATCAAGCTGGGCACGGCGGTTGCCCAGATGGCGGCACGCTCCCCCGCCACCACCGCGATGCACGCGCTCACCCTGGACCATCTCTCGGGCGGACGCATGATGCTCGGCCTCGGCCTGTCCGGGCCGCAGGTGGTCGAGGGCTGGTACGGCCGCCCGTTTCCCGCGTCGCCGCTCACCGCGACCCGCGAGTACGTCGACGTCGTACGCCAGGTCCTGCGCCGCGAGGCCCCGGTGGCGCTGGACGGGCGCTTCCACCCCCTGCCCTATCCCGGCCCGGACGGCACCGGCCTCGGCAAGCCCCTCAAGCCGATCACCCACCCACTGCGCGCCGATCTGCCGGTTCTGCTCGGCGCCGAGGGGCCGAAGAACGTGGCGCAGACGACCCGGATCGCGGACGGCTGGCTGCCGCTGTACTGGTCGCCGAGCCGCCCGGAGACGTACGAGAACGCGCTCGCGGAACTCCGGAAGGGCTTCCTGATCGCACCGATGGCCCAGGTGAGGGTCTGCGAGAACGTGGCGGACGGGCTGCTGCCGGTGAAGACGATGCTCGGCTTCTACATCGGCGGGATGGGCCACGCGGCCCGCAACTTCCACGCCGATCTGATGGCGCGCATGGGGTACGAGGAGGAGGCGCGCCGCATCCAGCGGCTGTTCCAGGAGGGCCGGCGGGAGGAGGCGGTGCTGGCCGTGCCCGACGCCTTCGCCGACGAGATCTCACTCGTCGGACCGCGCGAACGCATCGCGGAACGCCTGGAGTTGTGGCGCAAGGGCCCGGTGACGGACCTGCTGGCCCTGTCCCCGGACCCTCACACACTACGGGTGCTGGCGGAACTCAACTGCTAGGGCTCCCGTCAGATCTCATGACCTGCCAGCACATAGTACGTGTGCTAGGCGGTACCCCTCTACCTGCTTCTTCGCTGGTCAGCGTGGGTTTTGTGTTCCGCTGGCGTCCGTGGTTGTGCGCGGAAATCCGTTGGTGTTGCCGTCGCTACTGCCGTCAGGCGATTCAGCCCAGGTAGGGGCTTTCACGGTGTTCCAGGAAGTGCTGGAGCCGGAGCCGTTGGGTGTGGTGCATCGGCACCTGCTCGATCTCTTCCGGCGGTACGTACCGGAGTTCGGTGGACTCGTCGGAGATCTCCAGCCGGCCGCCGGTGATGCGGGCGGTGAAGCAGACGTTGAACTGGCGACGGACCTCGCCGTCGGTGTAGGCGATGATGTGTTTCGGGTCGGTGTAGGTGCCGACCAGGCCAGTGATCTCGACGTCCAGGCCGGTCTCTTCCTTGACCTCGCGGACGGCTGTGCCGGGCAGGGAGTCGGTGAGGTCCATGCCGCCGCCGGGCAGGGCCCACAGGTCGTTGTCACGGCGACGCTGGAGGAGGATGCGCCCGTGGTCGTCGGTGACGACGGCGGAGGCGGCGACGACCATGCTGTTCGGCTTAGGTGCGTTCGGGTCGTCGTAGTACTCGGTGCGGGCCACGATCAGCCTTCCTCTCGTACGGGGGTTGCCGTCGCCCACACGGCGTTGAAGCTCTCAGCGTAGGTGTCGAACATGCCGCTCTCCTGGTTTCGGCGAAGGTGCCATACAGGGGCGGCGTAGGCGTTGACGCCCCAGACGTGTGCGTTGACGAGTTGCTGGTCGTCGGCGCGGTAGAGGGAGTTGTACAGCGTGGTGCCGTGGGCGCGGACTTCGATACCCGGGGTGGCGGCGAGGGGCCTGTAGTGCATGAGCGCGAGGCGGCAGCGGGATTCGATGCCGTGGCCGAACCGCTCCTCCTGGCCGCGGGCTTGGACGTTATCGCTGTCGGGGTCCCCGATCGCGATGCGGACGGTGCAGCCTTCGGCGGCGCGTTCGGTGAGGAGTTCGTTCAGCCGCGGGTACGCCTCGTGGAGGAAGACGGCCGCGTAGACGAGGATGTCGATCCGTTCCCGGGCCTGGGCCATGAGGTCGGTGAACGCCGAGACGGGGATGTCGGCCCGCTGCTCGTAAAGCGCCACCAGTTCGGGGCTGATGGCGCGGGCGGGGCGGGCCTGGCGGAGCGCCGGCCAGAGTGCGTGCACGTCTTCTCCCAGGGCTTTGGCCGCCTGGAGGGCGGTGGCACGGCGTGGGATACGCCCGAGGTTCACCCAGCGCTCGACCGACTTGGGGTCGACCTCGACCTGCTGAGCGAGTGCGGCGTACGTCCAGCCTCCCGCCGTCATGACGGCTCGTAGTCTCTCGTTCGGCACGAGTCTCCCCTTTCGTCCCAGGACGGCACTAGGGACGTTCTACAGGCTGCGGGACGTCCCGAAGTGGGTTTTGGTGGAGGTTCCTTCGTCCCGGTGACCGGCGTGAAGATCGGTGCCGACCCTGCGGCACCAACAGGCCCAGGGGCACGCATCAACGCCGCCGAGGAGCGTCACCGTGCGAATGAGCGCCACCCCATGTGTTCCCGCCCTGCGACTGGACGCCCGGTCGTGCGCCGCCTCGCCGGGGTGGTCATGATGACGTCCCCCACTCCTGATGCCGACGGGCACACCGTCTCGCCCGATGCCGGCGCCCTGGTGGTCGACCGGCGGAGCGGCAAGGTGGGCGTGGTGATGGGGCATGTGGGGCCGTACGTGCAGCTTCGACCGCCGCGCGGTGGCCGGGAGTGGGACGTGCCGCCCGAGGACGTTCGCCCACCGACTCCGACGGAGGAGTTGAGCGCGAAGGTGGCCGTGGCCAACCGGAGGTGGGGACGGTGACTCCTCGCTCGGTCCTGCGGTACGAGACCTGGACGCTCCAGCCCGATCGCGAGCCGGACGCGGAGCCGGTCCTGTACGCGATGCAGTGTGTCGTGGACGGAGAGACCTCACCGTCAAGCGAGGACTTCGCCGAACCGCAGGACTGGGTGCTGCGGCACTGCGGCCAGAACCCGTCCCACCACACCTACCGGGAGATCATCACCCGCCCCTGGCGGACCTGGCGCCAGACGTGACCCGCCTCTCTCGACCAGGCGTCGCACCGCGCTGACCCACCTAACTCCCGTCCCTGCCGGGCACGGCCGATCGAGGCTCCCCCTCCTCGTCAGCCCTGGCAGGGGCGGGTCCTTACGTGCGTGCCGTGCCCATGGCCATGAGGTTCTGGCCTCAGCCACAGAAAGCCAGCCACGACGGCGGGCGCGCCGACCGATCATCCGTCACGTGGGTCTCGCTCAACCCCGCACCGGCATCAGCCCAGTTATCTCCATCGTCACGGCCCCAGCCAGACACAACGGCTGCGTTCCGGACGACAGCTCCGCCGGGGTGCCGACGCCGCACGGTACGAGCTCGCCGGACGGCCTCTCGGGAACCCGGCCGGTCTGCTGCTGAGCGGTCGGACAGCGGAGCGTCCGATTGACAGTCCGGCCTATGCCTCTGGGCCCTGCGCGTCGAGTGGTCGGCGGCCGTCGCCAGCGGGGCGGTAGACAGGAGCGGGCGGCGGTCTCCGACCGCCGGCGCGCGGCGGCCCGCGTCAGCGGGACGCCCTTGATCAAGTAAAGAAACTCTGAACAGCTCACCCACTGGTCAACTTGTCCGATCCCGGGTGATGCTTGACAGTTCGATCCCAGCTGATGGTTGACAGGGGCCGTGATCGGCTTTTCTGTGCGCGTCGTTGCGGTGCGTGGCAGGAGGCCGGGATTGGCGCTGGTGGAGTTGTCGGTTGTCGAGCAGAGATACCGGGCTGTCCTGGCCGTGCTGGCGGGTGCGACCGTGACCGAGGTCGCCGCGTCGTTGGGGGTGTCGCGGCAGACGGTCAGCGGGTGGAAGTCCCGGTATGAGGCCTCTGGTCTGGCGGGGCTGGCGGACCGGTCGCGTAGGCCGGTGTCGTGTCCGCATCAGGCCTCTGCCGAGGTCGGGGCGGCCGTGTGCGAACTGCGGCGCAAGCACCCGAAGTGGGGTCCGCGGCGGATCGCTCATGTGCTGGAACGGTCCGGGACGGTGAGCCCGGTGCCGTCACGGATGACCGTGTATCGGATCCTGGTCCGTCACGGGCTGGTGGAGCCAGGGGTGCGGCGGAGGAAGCGGTCGGATTACAAGCGGTGGCAGCGGGCTCGGCCGATGCAGCTGTGGCAGATGGACATCGTCGGCGGGGTGATGCTGGTCAACCCGGTGACCGGGGAGCTGACGGAGGTCAAGGTCGTGACCGGGGTGGACGACCATTCCCGGTACTGCGTGATCGCGTCGGTGGTCGAGCGGGCGACCGGACGGGCGGTGTGTGCGGCCTTCGCCCGGGCCTTGCAGGCGTTCGGGGTGCCGGAAGAGGTGCTGACCGACAACGGCAAACAGTTCACCGACCGGTTCGGGCAGGGCGGTGAGGTGCTGTTCGACCGGATCTGCCGGGAGAACGGAATCGCGCACCGGCTCACCCAGCCGGCGTCGCCGACCACGACGGGCAAGGTCGAGCGGTTCCATCAGACGCTGCGGCGCGAACTCCTCGACGACTGCGGCGCGTTCGAGAGCATCGAGGCGGCTCAGGCGGCATTGGATGAGTGGGTTGAGGAGTACAACTCCATGCGTCCGCATCAGGCGCTGGACATGCAGTCTCCGGGTGACCGGTTCACTGCGGTTGCTGAGGAGGAGAGGGACG
The DNA here is from genome assembly GCF_040644155.1 of Streptomyces sp. NPDC047022. Classification (NCBI taxonomy): domain Bacteria; kingdom Bacillati; phylum Actinomycetota; class Actinomycetes; order Kitasatosporales; family Streptomycetaceae; genus Streptomyces; species Streptomyces sp. NPDC047022. The sequence continues at coordinate 522,607 of NZ_JBEYVV010000001.1, forward strand.
TACTGGGTCTGAGGGTGCCCGGAGTGCTCGAGCTGGTGCCGCAACAGCGGACGGCCCCTGCGGTGACGCCGGACCCGGCCAAAGCGCCGCCTGCCCCTGCCCCTCTTTCCGAGGTGGTGCAGGTGGACGAGGGCGGGCCGGTGGAGTTCGAGCGGGTGGTGCCTGCGAGTGGGAATCTGCAGGTCGCGGGCAAGCAGTTCTGGCTCGGGCCGGCCCGCTCGGGGCTGACGGTGACGTTCTGGGCCGACACCTCGGTGATCCATCTGCTGATCGCGGGAGCACGGATCAAGACCGTGCGGTCGCACCTGTCGGTGGCGGATCTGGGAACACCCACACCCGCTACACCGCCTGCGTCAGCCGGTACCTCATCCCCGGCCTGGGCAAGAAGAAGCTCACCAAGCTCACCGCCAAGGACGTCCGCACCTGGCTCAACCAACTACGCACCACCTGCCAGTGCTGCACCCGCGGCATCGACGCCCGGCGTGATGAGCCCCGCTGCTGTGCCGTCGGCCGGTGCTGCCACAAGGTGCTCTCCCCCTTGACGCTCACCTCCATCCACTCGGTGCTCAAGTCCGCCCTGGAGCACGCCGTCCGCGAGGAAGAGATCCCGCGCAACGTCGCCCGCAACGTCCGCACCGGCACACCCCGCCCCCGGCGCTTCGAACCCCTCACCGCAGACGAAGCCCGCCGACTCCTCATCGCGACCCAGGGTCATCGGCTGCACGCACTGTTCGAACTCGCCCTCCACACCGGACTCCGCAAGGGCGAACTCCTCGGCCTGCACTGGGAAGACCTCGACCTCGACTCGGGCACCGCCGCCATCCGCCGCACACTCCAGCGCACCACCACAGCCGGGCTCACCACGCTGCCCACCAAGACCCGAGCCTCCGAACGCCGCATCGCCCTTCCCACCCGCTGCGTCCAGTCGCTGAGGCACCGCCACGAGCAGCAGCAGCGCGAACGCGAGGCTTCAGGCACCACCTGGCAGCACGACGGGCAGGTGTTCACCACGGTGCAGGGCAGACCGATCGACCCGACCAACCTCACCCGTGCCTTCACCACGCTCCTCCGCAAGGCCGGCCTCCGCCGCATCCGCTTCCACGACCTCCGCCACTCCACCGCCACCCTGCTGCTGGAACAAGGCGTCGAACTCGTCGTGATCAAGAAACTCCTCGGCCACGCCCACATTGGCGTTACCGCCACCGTCTACGCCCACGTCCGACTCCGCCTCCAACGCGACGCCATCGACCTCCTCGGCCACGCCCTCGACCGTCCTTGACACACGCACGGCAACGGCGGCGGACACCAAGTGGTGTCCGCCGCCGTTGCCGTCATCTACTGCCGTCAAGCCGCAGAACGGCCCCTGTGGGCGACTCAGCCAGGGCGCGGGTGATCCGCGTCGGGTTCTTTCCCTCTTGGACTGGAGGAGATATGACGCGCCTCCCGCAGTGAATCCGATATTGCCATCGGCGCCAAGGCGGCAATTTCCACCGCGCGTGCATGATCTCTTGAGTCTGCGGGGCGGTGCAGCGCCCACCGCAAGACAGCTACTACGTCAGGCGACCGCCAAAACTCCGTCAGTCCACCCGAACCTTCTTCATTATCTCGCGCCAGTCGCCACGCGGTCAGCGCGATCGCCACATCAACGACAGAATTTGCCAGTTCGATGTCACGGGGACGGGAACTCAGACGAAGCCTGCCACCGCCGGCTTGCCCAAGGACCACACAAGTCAGCCGTTCACCTTTAGGCGGCCAGTAGACTCGCGGGGTGAAATCCTCGTCCGATATGGCGGACTCATCCACGTAGCCAGGTATGTTGCCCACAATGGTATGAACCGTCAGGCCGTAGTGCTGGTGACTCGCGATTCGACATTCGATGAGCGAATAGTTTCGCACACTCGAAATATCCATCATCGCCCTCCAGGATTCCATGGAGCACGCGGGAATGAATTGAACTCGTCAAACAAATGCCTCGGGATGGCGTATTCAACCGCCCCTTCGTTGAGAAAATCTTCCATCGGCTCGATGTCGTTCTCCCTCAACCATCGGGACGGAACAGTTACCCGGAATCCCTGGCCGTGCGTGTCACGATGTTGAGACGCATAGTCTTCGACTCGCTGCCTGTTTCCAAAGTATGCAGACCCATCGAGCCCCTCGTCCAAATCGAGCGGGTGATTCTCGGGAAGGACTCCGTTGTCGAGTTCGCTCGCGCCTCGGTCTCTGGGCGATACACGATAGAGATCGACGGTACCGCAGTTGTGAACCAGGACCGGGGTGGCCCCCGCCAGCACATAGTACGTGTGGAGGTTGTTGACGGTGAGGTCGTAGGTGGTTTTGTGCTGGTGGAAGTTGTGGACGGCGTGGATGGTGATGGTGGTGCCGTCGGGTTGGCGGAGTTTGGTGCCGGGGGTGAGGTTGTGGGCGTCGGTCCAGCGGTGGTGGGTGGCGTCCCAGAAGGGGTGGTGCCAGGTAGTCGTGAGGGTCTGCCGCTGCGCCGCGCTGGTGTTGTTCTTGGTGTGGTGCGGGGGGCCGCGGACGGGGGTGGTGTCCAGGGTGAGGGTGTGAGGTGACCCCGGCGGTGTGGACACACTGACAATGGATCTTGCTGATCCGAGGAAGGGTGTCCTGGTGGGACGGAAGTCTCCGTATCCGGAGGAGTTCAGGAACGATGCCGTCGCGCTGTACCGCGCGGCGGGCGGGAAGCGCACCTACGCCGCGGTCGCGGCAGACGTCGGGGTGACCGGCGAGACGCTGCGCAGCTGGGTGCGCCAGGCCGACGAACACGCCGGCCGCGCTCACGGCCGCGGCGAGCAGAACTCGGAGAGCCAGAATGAGGAACTGGCCCGGCTGCGAGCAGAGAACAGCCGACTGCGCAAGGCGGAGAAGGAGTGGGAGCTCGAGCGGGAGATCCTGCGCCGGGCGGCGGCCTATTTCGCCAAGGAGATGAAGTGAAGACCCGCCGCTGGGACTTCGTCTCCGGCCACGCCGAGACCTTCGGCGTTCAGCGGATATGCCGGGTCCTTCAGGTCTCCCGCTCCGGGTACTACCGATGGCTTGCCGGCGCGAAGGCCCGCGAAGAGCGGCAGGCCGCGGAGGACGACCTTGTTGCGGAGATCCGCGAGATACACACCGAGCACAAGGGAACCTACGGAGTCCGCCGCGTTCACGCTGAACTGCGGGGTCTCGGGCGCACAGTCAACCGCAAGCGCATCGAGCGGCTGATGCGACGGCACGGCATCGAGGGACGACACCTGCGCCGCCGCAAGCGCACCACCGTCCCGGACCGGCTCGCGCCGCCCGCCCCGGACCTCGTCCAACGCCAGTTCACCGCCGCCCGGCTGGATGAGAAGTGGTGCGGCGACATCACATACGTGCAGGTCGGCGGGACGTGGCTATATCTCGCCTGCGTCATCGACATCTGCTCACGCCGGGTGCTCGGCTACTCGATGGCTTCGCACATGCGCGCCGAACTGGTCATCGACGCTCTGACGATGGCGGTAGCGACCCGCGGCGGCAACGTCACCGGAGTGATCTTCCACGCGGACAGGGGCGCCCAGTACACGTCGGCGGCGTTCGCGCAGGTCTGTGACGGTTTCGGGATCCTCAGGAGCATGGGCCGGGTCGGCTCGAGCTACGACAACGCCCTCGCCGAGTCGTTCTGGCAGGGACTCAAGAGAGAGACGATGCACCAGAGACTGTTCTCGACGGTGCGTCAGGCGAGGCTGGAGATCTTCCAGTGGCTGACCTATTACAACGCCCGACGGCGCCACAGCGCCCTCAACTACCTCTCGCCCGCCGAATTCGAACAGCAGCACCGGCCAGGACGTAAACTCACACTCGCAGCATGAACCCCTGTGTCCACACTCCGGGGGACGCCTCAGGTGGTGAAGTCACGGTCATTGGTCGTGACGATGAGCTGCTGGACCTTTTCGGGGGCGGTGACGCCGGTCTGGGGGTCGGTGGCCAGGACGGTGTCGCCGGTTTTCACCTGGCTGATGGGTTTGGAGGAGCCGTCGGCCAGCCGGACCTCTGTGGTGGGGACGAAACTGTGCGTGCAGCCTGCGGCTTCTGTTCCGGCGCTTTCGACTTCGCGGGCTTCGTTGACTGCGCGTTCGGCGTCCAGTGCGTCGTCGGCGATCTTGGCGGCTTCTTCGGCGTCCTTGACCGCGGCGTAGGCACGGTCGAGTTCGCGCCAGACCTTGAATGCTTCGATGCCGACCTTGATGGCTTTGAAGATTTTGCCCCAGGGGACGGCGGTCAGGGCGGTGTTGATGCAGCCCATGACGTCGCCCTTGGTGAAGCAGTTGTAGGCGTCGGTCAGGCCGATGACGTCGGCGACGAGGCTGAGGATCTTGTGTGTGAGGCCGGACGCCTGTTTCTTCGCGGCGGCTGCGGCCGCGTCTGCGGTGGCTTTCGCTTGCTCCACTGCCTGGTGCTCGGCCTGGCCGGGTCGCGCGGACTGGCTGATGTCGGCTTTGTTCTGTCTGGCGTACTGCTTGGCGTATGCCTTGGTGTTGTTGGGTGTGCTGCCGGAGCCCGGGTAGTCGCGGGCCGCCCTGTCGGCGGATCCCTGGTCGCCGGGCGTGGCGTTGATGCAGTAGGGGCAGTTGCGGGTCGGGCAGTCGGCCGTTGCGCAGGCGCCGGAGGGGTCGGAGGTGGTGACGGGGGTGTCGTCGGCGTAGTCGTAGGCGTCCCAGGACTGCGGAGCACCCGCGTCGAGCAGGGGGTCCGGGGCGAGGAACCGGCCGATGGTGGGGTCGTATTCGCGGGCGCCGAGGTTGGTCAGGCCGGTGTTGTCGTCCTGGGTGCCGCCGACGTAGCCGCGCTGGCCCGCGGTCCACGTGCCTGTCTGGTCGCGGGATTCGCCGAAGGGTTTGTACTGGCGTCGGGTGACGGCCTGGGTGCCTGAGTCGATGGCGAGGGTGCCGGTGCCCTGGCGGTCGGGGATGAGGTAGGTGTAGTGGCCGTCGGAGGAGTGGGTGGCCACGGTCTGGCCGGCGAGGGAGATGTAGCGGGTGCCGTCGGCGCTGGTGGCACCCTTTTTGAGGGTGATCTCCTCGTCGCCGGTGTACAGGGTGGTGGCGTCGGGGCTGCGGCGCAGCAACAGGCTGCCGTCCGGGCCGTAGAGGTATTTGGTGTCGCCGCTGGTGCCGGTGGAGGACAGTTCGGTGAGTTTGCCCTCGTCGTCGTAGGTGAGGGTGTCGGTGCCGGCGCGGGTGGTACGGGTGAGGGCGTTGCCGTTCTCGTCGTAGGTGTAGCTGTTGGTGGTGTTGGCACTCGTGTCGCCGGGCGTCACCTTGGCCACCTGGGAGACGGCGTGGGCCGGGCCCTTGCCCGCCGCGAACGGGGTGTAGGTGGCGGTGGTGTCGTGGGAGGTGTCGCCGGACGTGGCGTGGTCCACCTGGGTCTGGCGTGCGCCGGTGGTGTCGTAGGTCCAGGACTGCCAGTACGGGGACGGGCCGCCGACCGTGGAGGATGCGCCTGGGGCCGGGGTGGCCGAGCAGGCGTCGGTCGCCGTCCACGCGGCTTTGAGGCGCTGGGCCCAGTCGTAGGTGAAGCACTGAATGTCGGTCTGGCCGGTGTCCAGCTTGTCGCTGATCTTCGTGACGTTGCCGGAGGGCTGGTAGCTGTAGGCGGTCTTGTCGGCTATCGCCGCGCCGGACTGGGTGACGGTGGTGGAGTCGGTCAGGCGGTGGGTCTGGTCGTCGTAGTTGAGGGTTTGCTGGGTGAAGTTGCCGTCGGTGCCGTAGGTGAACTGGTACGGCTCGTCGAACTCGGTGTAGCTGAGCTTGCTGACGTAGGACCAGGTGTTCCAGCCGCCGACGGCGATGGGTCGGCCGTAGTCGTCGTAGGTGTAGCCGATCGTCTCTTCCGGCAGCTTGACGCTGGTGGGGTCCTGGTCGGTGTAGTGGGCCAGCGTGCCGGTCAGGTTGTAGTTGTTCTGGTGGATGTAGTTGCCGGCCAGGGCGCCTTCGGCGGACGACCCTGTCCACCGACCCCGGAACCAACGGCAACAACGCCGCCAAGTTCCTCTACGGCCTGGACGCCGCCCCGCCCACCTCCAACATACCGTCCTCGCAGACGCAGCCGGCCAAGAACAACACCGCCACCATCACCGTGACCCCGCCCGCGCCGGGCACGCACACGCTGTACGCCTACGCCGTCGACTCCGCCGGCAACGTCTCCTCACAGCAGCAGTACGAGTTCACCGCACTCGGTCACACCGGCAACACCGACGCCAGCCTGCAAGCGGCCTTCAACAACACCGCCGTCACCGACGACAGCAACCACACCACAGGAAACGCCGACGGCTCCGGCGCCACCCTGTCCCTGCAGGACCTCAAGGCAGCCGGCTGGCAACCCGGCGGCAAGGTCACCATCGACGGCGCCACCTTCACCCTGCCCGACTTCGGCGCCGCAACCGGCGACAATGTGACGGCCGCCAACCAGACCATCCAGATGAACGGCAGCAGCGGACAAGCCCTCGTCTTCCTCGGCTTCTCCACGTACGGCTCCGTCTCCTCCAAACACCACGACGACGATTCCACCAGCCCCGTCGTGCCCGACGGCACCAACACCGCGGCCACCAACTGCAGCCTGGGGAACGGCACATACCAGGACTGCGTCACCCCCCCCCGGGGAAGTATCACCTACGGTGACGGCACCACGCAGGGCTACTACCTCACCATGCCCGACTGGGTCTACGGCTCCGACACCCTCGCCGCCACCACCCTCCCCCACCGCAACACCGCAAGCACCCAGCAGACACGCAACACGAACATCTATGCCTTCGCCGTCCCGCTGAAGGCAGGCGCCACCCTCGACTCGGTCTCCCTGCCCGACGTGGCCGACGCGGCACGCGCGTTCGTCCCCGGGCTGCACATCCTCGGCATGAGCATCCGGGACACCACCACCGCGGCCGACGGCGCCACCTGGACCGGCACCTGGAGCGCACCCACCGAGCAGCGCATCCAGTTCACCAACCTCGGCGCGTTCAAGAACGAGACCATTCGCATCATCACCCAGAGCAGCGCGGGCGGCGACAACGTCCGGCTCCGGCTGTCCAACGCGCTGGGAACAGACCCGCTGACCCTCGACCACGTCACCACCGGCTACTACAAAAGCGGGGCCGCAACGACCGCCACACCCGTCGACGTGACCTTCGGCGGCAGCAAATCCGTGGTCATCCCCGAAGGCGGCGAACTCTACAGCGACCCCATACCCATGAACGTCAGCCCCGGCGTGTCACTGACCACCAGCATGCACCTGGTCAACCAGGTCGACTACCTCGTCATGCACCCCTGGGCAGCGCCCGACACCCTCGGCTGCGTCAGCGCCGCCGACAGCGGCGACCACACCACCGACACCGCCGACACCGCGTTCACCGGCACCGGAACAGCCGTGGGCCGCTTCTCCGACATCCTCACCGAAGTCGACGTCACCAACACCGACCACAGGCCGGCGGTCTCCGTACTCGGCGACGGCCTGGTCAACGCCGGATCAGGCTTCACAGCCGGCTCCAACACCCTCCGCTACAACAACGACCTCTCGTACCGCCTGCGCACCAACACCGACAACATCCCCGACTACAGCGTCCTCGCCTCCGGCATCCCGAACAACTACCTCACCACCGACCAAACCTCCGGCGGCCGGGGGGCCGCAGCCACGGTCGGGTTCGACCCTCCCGCGGGCACTCAGCCCTGGCAGAGCCCGCGGGTGTAGTCGTACGTGGCGGTCTTCTGCGCGTACTTCCACTGCGGAGCGAGCAGTGCCGCGTCGAGCTGGGCCGCGGCCCTCGGGCTCTCCACGATGTAGCCGAAGTCCTCGAGCCAGGCCGGGTACAGGTTCTTCGAGCCGATGTAGAAGGCCGATCCGTCCACCGACACCAGCTTGTGGTGCTGCGCGTACGGCTTGCCGTCGGCCCAGGTGGCGCTGTCCGCACCGCGGGCGGAGGCCAGTTGGAGATTGCCGCACAGGGCCGCCGCCGCCTTCGCACTGTCACCGGTGATCCGGGTGAGTCGGCCGCGCAGCACATCGCTGATCTCGTCCAGCGACTTGATCTGCGAGTAGCCTCCACTGCCGAACGTGCCACGGTTGGCCGGGTCGCTGACCACGATGCGGACCTTCACTCCGGCGGCCAGCTTCGCGGCCAGCGTGTCGTACAGCCGGATGTCGTAACGCGGCAGCGGCGGGCAGGTGGCGTTCATGTCCTGCTGGGAGATCTCGACATGGCTGGTCGCGCTGCCCACCAGCGCCCGCAGTGCGCTCTCCTCCGGGTTGACCGTGTCGTAGTCGCGATCGGAGTTGGTGCGGTCGGACAGTCCGACGCCGCACTTGGTGTCCGGCGCGGTCGGCAGGCCGGGCCGGTACTCGGACGACGTGTCGCGGTCCTTGACACCGACGCCGAGGCCGCCGACCGCGATCACCGGGGTGTCACCGGCCGGAGCGGGCGATGCGGAGGCCTGCCGTGCCGAGGACGCGTCGGACAGCGTGGACATGCAGCCGGTTCCGGGGGACGACGCGAACCACACCTTGGTGAGGTTGTTCTTGTTCTGGCACGTCCAGGACCACAGCTGGTCCAGATAGCGGCCGGCCGAGCCCGCCGCGGGGCCGGTGAGGGCGAGGTCGACGTCGGACACCGGGTGAGCGGTGTCGATGTAGTCGTCCTTCCAGTCGTTGATGCCGCCGGTGACCGCCGACCGGCCGTCGACCACGAGCAGCTTGGAGTGGTTCCAGGACAGACCGGTCTTGGAAGTCGTCATGGACGCCACGTCGAGGCTGATGTCGTCGGCGGCCGCGCCCAGCTTCGAGAGCAGCTCGTCGCGGTATTTCGACGGCAGCACGTTCAAGTGGTAGATCGGTGCGGCCCCGACGAGAACCCGCACCTTGATCTTGTCACCCGAACCGCCCTTCAACGCCGCGCTCTTGAGACCGGAGACGATCGCGTCCTGGAACTCCCCGTTGGGGAACGGCGCCAGGGTGGATATGTCCACCGTGCGCGTGGCCTGCGCGATGTTCGCGCTCATCTTCGCCAGCAGCCGCCGGGTGCCGGAACGCTCCGCGCAACCGGCGTCACCCCAGCAGCCCGGCGTCTGGAGCAGCCAGCCGGAGGGGTCATCGGCCGGGGCGTCCAGGCGGTTGCCGTCCGTACGCTCCCACACCTGGCCTTCGAGGCCCGGTGACACCTCGCGCAGTGTCTTCTCGACGGCATCGAGGTGCGGGGCGGGTTCGCCCGTCGACCCGGCGGATCCGGCGGATCCGGCCGCGAGGGCCGGGGCGGAGGACAACGGGCCGACGGAGAGGGCGAGAGCCGCCGAGGTGGCGACGAGACGGATCGTGCGGCGGAGCCGGGCAGGAGCCAAGGTCGCGTCCTTGTCGAGTGATTGGGGGGTGCTCACGGCCGTGACGGCACTGAGCCTGATCAACTCGACAGAAGTTACCAGCCGGGAACTACCGTTCAGCGACGCGGATATGAGAGCCGATCAGTTCCCGCGAGGACGCGTCCCTGGGGATCGCGGCGGCGCTCAGCCTCCCGCGAGCTGCCGGGCGGTCGGGACCTGGTTGGCGACCGGCGCGCCCGCGCTGCTTCCCGCCTTCTTCACCTTGCCGATGACGTCGTTGAAGGGGCTCGCGGCCGACTCGTCGCCTGCGCGCAGCCGAGGGGGCAGGCCCTTGAGCGCGTCGATGGCGGCGCCGAGCGGTGCCAGTGCCTTGGAGAGCGCGGGGTCGCCCTGGGCGTTGCGCTGGGCCGCCTTGAGCCGGTTGTAGGCGAAGGTGCCCGCGAGGCCCGCCTTGATCATTGCGGCACTTCGCCCCTTCGCGCCCTTCTTGAACGCACCGGCCTTCCACGGCTTCACGATCCACTGGTACGTCGCCCCGGCCGCGAGTCCCGCGTTCGCCACGAAGCGGGCCTTGGCGAATTTCTGGCGCTCCGCCTGGGTGGTCGGGGAGGGCGTGGCGACGGCGATGTAGGCGGAGGCCTCCTGCGCGGTGCTACTGGTACTGCAGGCGGCGGCGCCGACGAACAGAGTGCTGCTCAGGGCGAGGGTGGCGGCGAGGGTGCGTACAGGTACGGGCACGGGTTCCTCCGGACCTTGGGGGGACGGCGGGCCTCCCGCTGCCGGGGGGCCGATTGGTCTACCGGCAGCGTCACCCGCACCGCCCGGCCACGCCGCCCCGGCAGGGCCGTTCGGGTGACGAGGCAGGGGCGGGTTTCAGCCGCGGGCGACGGGCAATCCGAAGTGCATGTCCCCTCGATATCGCAACGGCGCCAACCAGGCCGGCACGGTCATCGCGATCGTCGCCGATGTCATGGCCTTCATCCTGGGCCTGTGGATCGTGATGTACCTGCTGGACGCCAACCGTGCCAACGACTTGGTGCGCGTCGTCCACAACGCGGCGAACTGGCTTGCGGGTTGGTCGCACGACCTGTTCACCTTCAACGAGGCGTGGGCCCGGGTGGTGGCGGGCTACGGCTTGGCAGCGGTGGTCTACCTCTTCATCGGCCACGCGATAGCCAGCCGCATTCATCGCCACTGAGTCCCTGCGGGTGCGTGGGGGGTTTTGCGCAGTTCCCCGCGCCCCTGTAGGGGTGGCTCACGCCGGTGACTCCCCGCGGCTCCATCGTGGTTGACCGCGCAGTTCCCCGCGCCCCTACAGGGGCGCGGGGAACTGCGCGAAACCTGCACGTTCCCGGGGGCGGCGACTCATCCCCGAGCCGGCTCAGCGTCAGGCGCAGCAGTCGGGGTCCAGCCCCCTGGGCAACCGCTCGCCCCCGAACACCGCACAGGTGGGCTCGTCACCCCCCAGCGCCGCCACCGCGAGCAGCAACGACCCGGCGGTCCAACTGGTCAGCTCCTCCGGCCAGATGGCACCGTCGTCGAAGACGTACCCCGTCCAGTACAGCCCGGACTCCGGATCCCGCAGATGCTGGATCGACTGGAGGATCTCCAGCGCACGGTCGGACTCGCCCATCGCCCACAGCGCCAGCGCGAGTTCGGCCGACTCCCCGCCGGTCACCCATGGGTTGGGCACGACGCACCGCACACCGAGCCCGGGCACCACGAACCGCTCCCAGTGCGCCTCGATGCGCTCCTTCGCCTCCTCGCCCGTCAGGGCGCCCCCGAGGACCGGGTAGTACCAGTCCATCGAGTAGCGGTCCTTGTCGAGGAAGCGCTCCGGGTGCCGTCGTATCGCATGCCGCAGCGCGCCGGCCGCGAGCTCCCAGTCCGGCTGCGCCTCCTCACGCTGCTCGGCGATCGCGAGACCGCACCGCAGCGCATGGTGAATGGACGAGCAGCCGGTCAGCAGCGCGTCCACCGTGGCCGTGCCGTCGTCCTCGCGCTTCCAGCCGATCTGGCCGCCGGGCTGCTGCAGCCGCAGCACGAACTCGATGGCCGAGTACACCGTCGGCCACATGCGGTCCAGGAACATGTCGTCGCCGGTGGCCAGGTAGTGGTGCCAGACGCCGACGGCGATGTACGCGACGAAGTTCGTCTCACGGCCGCGGTCGGTGACGTCCTTCGCCTCGCCGTCGGCGTAGGCGGCGTACCACGACCCGTCCTCGTTCTGGTGCCGCGCCAGCCACTCGTACGCCCGTTCGGCCGCCGTGTGCTCACCGGCCGCGTCGAGCGCCATGGCGGCCTCGACATGGTCCCAGGGGTCGAGGTGGTGCCCGCGGAACCACGGTATGGCCCCGTCCTCCCGCTGGAGGGACAGGATCCCGTGGACGGTCGCGGCGGCCTGCTCCGCGGTGAGGACCCCGGGCAGGACGAGGTGTTCCGTCCGGGGAGTGGTCACGCGGCGTCCGCCTCGGCGGCGCGGGGCAGGTGCGGCTTGGTCGCGTACGCCACGAAGCTCTTGCCGATCAGCGGGTTGAGCGCCTGTTCGGCGACCCGGGTGGCGAGCGGCTTCTTCATGATGTCCCAGACCAGGAGCTTGTGGTACGCGCGCACCGGCAGCGCCTTGTCGTTGTCGACGCCGAACGCGCACTTCAGCCACCAGTACGGTGAGTGCAGCGCGTGCGCGTGGTGCGTGCCGTACGGCTTGAGGCCCGCCTCCCGGATCTTCGCGAGGAGTTCGTCCGCCTTGTAGATGCGGATGTGGCCGCCCTCGACCTCGTGGTAGGCGTCGGACAGGGCCCAGCAGACCTTCTCGGGACCGTAGCGCGGAACGGTGATCGCTATGCGTCCGCCGGGCTTGAGGACCCGGACCATCTCGGCGAGCACGCCCTTGTCGTCCGGGATGTGCTCCATGACCTCGGAGATGATCACGACGTCGAAGGACTCGTCCGGGAAGGGGAGCGCGAGGGCGTCGCCCTCCATGGCGGTCGCGGTGGCACCGGCCGGTGCCTCGCCCGCCTCCTTCATCGCCGCGAACCACTTGGCGACCTCGCGGATCTCCTCGCCGTTCTGGTCCAGGGCGACCACCTGCGCACCGCGCCGGTAGCACTCGAACGCGTGCCGTCCGGCACCGCACCCGAGGTCCAGGACACGGTCGCCCGCGGCGAGCGGGAACCGGGAGAAGTCGACGGTCAGCACGTGGCCCTGCTTTCGCGGTCGGAACGGTTGGAGCGGCTGGAACGGCCGGAATCGGCGTCGGTCAGTGATGCGCCGGTGGCGCCCACGACGGCCTCGCCGCGCACGGACCCACCGCGCACCGCCGACGCCACGGGCACGCTGATGGCCGCGGCGCCGTAGAAACCGGTGGAGGCCGCGATGGCCTCCCGGTACCGCGCGACCGTGCCCTCGGCGGCCTTGGCCCAGGTGAACCGGCCCAGCACCCGTTCCCGGCCCGCCCGGCCGAGCCGGACCCTGAGTTCCCGGTCCCCCAGCAGTCTGCTCAGCCCGGCGGCCAGCGCACCCGCGTCACCGGGCGGCACCGCGAGGCATGTCTCGCCGTCCGGCCCCGCGACCTCCGGTATGGCGCCACCGGTGGTGGCCACCAGCGGCGTACCCGTCGCCATGGCCTCGGCGGCGGGCAGCGAGAAGCCCTCGTACAGCGACGGCACGCACGCCACCTCGGCCGACCGCACCAGGTCGACCAGTTCCGCGTCCGAGATGCCCTTCACGAAGTCGACGGCGCCCTCGAGCCCGTACCGCTCCATCGCCTGCGCGACCGGCCCCTCCTGGGGGCGCTTGCCGACGACCACGAGATGGGCGGCGGGGTGCTCGGTGCGCACCTTCGCGAGCGCCTCGACGAGGAACACGAGGCCCTTGAGCGGTACGTCCGCGCTGGAGGTGGTCACGATCCGGCCCGGGATCTTCGGCACCGAGGGGTCCGGTGAGAAGAGGTCGGTGTCGGCGCCGATGTGCACGACGTGGATACGGTCCCGGTCCACGCCGAGGTGCTCGATGATCTCCTGCCGGGAGGTGCCGGAGACGGTGAGCACGGAGGAGAGCCGGCGGGCGACCCGCTTCTGCATGCGCGTGAACGCGTACCAGCGGCGTACGGAGGCGCGCCGCTTCCAGCCCTGGGCCGCGTCCAGCTCCAACTGGCGGTCCACGGTGATGGGGTGGTGGATGGTGGTGACGAGCGGGGCGCCCACCTCGCCCAGCAGGCCGTACCCGAGCGTCTGGTTGTCGTGCACGACGTCGAAGTCACCGCGCCGGGCGCGCAGATGGCGGCGGGCGCGCAGCGAGAACGTCAGCGGCTCGGGGAAGCCGCCGGTCCACATCGTCGCGACCTCGAGAGCGTCGACCCAGTCGCGGTACTCGTCGCGCCCGGGGGTGCGGAAGGGGTCGGGCTGGCGGTACAGGTCGAGGCTGGGCAGTTCGGTGAGGGAGAGCCCCTCCAGGTCGTCGCCCTCGTCGAGCACGGGGTACGGCTGGGAGCCGATGACCTCGACCCGGTGGCCGAGCCGGGCCAGCTCGCGCGAGAGGTGCCGTACGTACACGCCCTGGCCGCCGCAGAACGGGTTTCCCTTGTACGTGAGGAGCGCGATGCGCAGCGGGCGGTGCCCGTCGGCGGCCAAGCCCGCCTGGGGACCCGCCTCCATGGCCTCAGCGGTCACTCTCGGCCCCTTCTCCCTGCGATTTCCCGCGAGACTACGCCGGGACGGTAATCTAGAACAAGTTTCAGACTTGATCGTAGAGCCTCTGAATCTACCGGCAGGTAGTGCCACTGTGAGCGTTGGATCAGGTGATTCGCGCCACGACCGTCGCCCTGCCGGCTGACCGACCGCCCGCCCTCACCGACTGTCACGGAACGGGACCCATGCCTGCGGAAGCCAAGGTGCCAGCCAGTACCTCACCGCTCACCGAGCGGCAGGAGGCACGCCGCCGCAGGATCCTGCGCGCGAGCGCGCAGCTTGCCAGCAGGGGCGGGTTCGACGCGGTGCAGATGCGGGAGGTCGCGGAGTCGTCGCAGGTTGCGCTGGGCACGCTGTACCGCTACTTCCCGTCGAAGGTGCATCTGCTGGTCGCGACGATGCAGGACCAGCTGGCGCACATGCACGGCACGCTCCGCAAGAAGCCGCCCGCCGGGGAGAGGGCGTCCGAGCGGGTGGCGGAGACGTTGATGCGCGCGTTCCGGGCGCTCCAGCGGGAGCCGCATCTGGCCGACGCCATGGTGCGCGCGCTGACCTTCGCGGACCGCAGCGTCTCCCCCGAGGTGGACCAGGTCTCGCGTCAGACGACGGCGATCATCCTGGACGCGATGGGCCTGGAGCACGAGCCCACACCCGAGCAGCTCTCCGCGGTCCGGGTGATCGAGCACACCTGGCACTCGGCGCTGATCACCTGGCTGTCGGGGCGGGCCTCCATCGCGCAGGTGAAGATCGACATCGAGACGGTCTGCCGCCTGATCGACCTGACCGGCGGCCCGGAGCCGCACTGAGCCGCCGAGCCCGGGCGGGGCATGGAAAAACCTACGAGACGGGTGCGGATGACCTTCAGGTCTTTTCGGCCTTCCAGCCTCTCGGCCGACCTCTGTCGGCCCCGGCGGAAATCGTAACCTCACGCCAAAGTCGGCAGCTTCCGGTCGAGCTTCCTCGCTCGCCTCGTAGGCGACTTTCAGGATAGCTCTTCCGGGCCCGGATGGAACACCCCAAACAGAGATTTTTCAGATAACCCGGACATCGGGTGCGTCGACCTCCGGCGCCGGCACCGGCAGACGTCGTCCGTAATACGCCATGACCATCTGCTGAGCACCCAGAGTGACCCCGAGTCCGAGCCACAGGGCGTCGCCGTCGAAGGGCTCACGGAACGTCGCCTCCGCGATCGCGCCGAGCCCGAGTTTGACGACGACGGTGGCGACCCACAGCACCAGCGTCGTCCGGCCGCCCTTGCGGTACAGCGTCCCGTCCGCCTCCCGCCACATCGGCATGGTGCGACCGCGCAGAACCCCGGCTATCGCGGACACGACGAGCCCGGCAGCGAGGAACGCGACCCCCGCCACGGTCATACGGCCCGGACCGGGCGGAACACAGCCGCGCGCGATCAGGAGAACGACCCACAGATACGCCACCGGCCGGACCGGCCGCGCGGAGAACTGGCTCACCACGACCAAGGCGGTGATGCCGACCATTAACAGCACATCGAACGTCATCGAAGTACAGCCCCCGTAACACTGCTCGCCTCCGCCTGCACGCACGACAGTAACTCAACGGCGCTGCAGGCCACTTGGGGCAACACGCCGGCATGCTGCCGGACTTCACCAGGATCGGGTGCCGGTCCGCCGGCATGAGCACAGCTTCCTCGCGCGGGGCCCTCGCGCGACTGCCCGCGCTGCCCGCCGACGTACGAAGGGACGGCGGCGCGGGACGCGGGGCCACGGGAGACGTCTCAGCCCACGCAGCCGGTGACGGGCTGGGGGCTGAGGAGGCAGTTGGTGGGGGTGTTGCCGGTGATCACGGTCGACGTGACGGAGGTGATCGGCACCGTGACCGTGGAGACGCCGCCGGGGGCGGGGGCGCTCGGGGCGATGTTGTTGTTCACCGTGGAGCCGTTGAACGACACGGCGGCGTCGACGTTGTAGACGCCGCCGACGGACGAGCCGGTGCCGGTGACCTTGTTGCCGTCGACGTGGGAGCCGTTGATCACCACGGAGAGGATGTTGCTGATGCCGTGGAAGAAGAGGCCGCCGCCCTGGGCATAGCGGCCGGAGGCCAGGTTGCCGGTGACGTTGGTGTTGTTCTGGAGGGTCAGAAGGGAGGGCGCGATGTCCCCTGTCACCACGATGCCCCCGCCGTGTCCGCCCTGGCCGACGAGCCGGTTGCCGGTCACGTTCGTGCTGTCCAGGGTGAGGCTGCCGCCTTGCTGCTGGATACCTCCGCCGGCGTTGTCGATGTCGTTGACGACGATGAACCCGGTGACCAGGTTGCCGCTGATGGTGGAGCCGGTGATCGTCACGGGGACGCTGAGGGCCGACTCGTAGACGCCGATACCGCCGCCACCGGCGGTGCTCTGGATGACCCGGTTGTCCGAGATCGTGCTGCCGCTGATGGTGGCCGAGCCGCCGCCGGTGTTGCCGAAGTGGGAGATCCCGCCGCCGTAGCGCCGTGCCGTGTTGTGGCTGATGGTGCTGCCGGTGATGTTCAGCGGCCCGGTGCTGCTGTCCATGGAGACGGCGCCGCCGCGCACTTCGGCGCGGTTGCGGGTCAGGGTCACCGAGGTCAGGGTCACCGCGACGTCGCTTCTGCCCTCGATGCCGCCGCCCTCCTGGTCGGCGCTGTTGTCGCTGACCGTTCCGCCGGTGAGGGAGATCGTGTTCCCGACGGCGGTGTCGGTGGAGTCGATCGCGCCGCCTTCCAGGCTGCTGTGGTTCCCCTGGAAGTTCACGTCCGTGGTGATCAGGGACCCGCCGCTGGTGTTGAGGAACACGCCGCCACCGCCGGCGTCGCTGCCGTTCATGACGGTGAGGGTGTCCATGGTCAGCGACGTGCCGCCCACCTCGAAGATCCGGAAGGCGTTCGCGGCGTTCGGGTCGCGGCGGATGGTGGCGTTGTGGCCGTGGATCATCAGGGCTTGAGTGATGGTCGGCAGGGTGCCGTCGGCGTCGGTCAGCGTGTAGACGCAGTACGGCGTCAGGTCCAGGATGTGGTCGTTCAGGCCGCCGTTGGAGTCGTTGATCGCCTGGATCAACGCCAGGTCCGAGCAGCCCACGGGCGTATTCGCGTGCGCGGGAACCGCCACCGCTCCCGCGAGCAGCACTCCGGCCACCGCTGCCGTCCCGACACGCATGCTCCGCCAGGCCATCGCTCTCCTCCGCTGACACGTCCGGACCCGTCCGGTCCGCCGGCGCGGAACGGCAGCACCAAACCTAGCCAGGACGTACGGCCGTCAACGGTGACATTCCGTTACGCGTCGGACTGTCATACGGTCAGCCCACACCAGCCACACGGACGACCCCGCGAACCCTGCCCGGCGTCCGGAGGACTTCCGGAGCCGACCACTCAGTCCTCCGGCGGGAACACCGCCTCCCCGCTGTGCGCCAGCGTGATCAGGATTGCCTCGACCGGGCAGTTCTCCGCCGCCTCGAGGACCTGCTCGGCCGCGTCCGTGTCCGGCTCGACGGGGTGGGACTGGCGTGCGGAGTCGAGGCGGAAGGCGTCCTCGGCGCGGTGGACGCACTGCGCGGAGCCGATGCAGACCGAGCGGTCGACCTCGATGTGCCAGCGGTCGCCCATGCGCTACGCCTCCTCGTACCCGGCCGGCAGGTGGATCATCTTGTGCTCCAGGAACTCCCCGTACCCCTCGGGCCCGAACTCCCGCCCGAGGCCGGAGTTCTTGTAGCCGCCGAAGGGGCCCAGCATGTCGAGGCTGAAGGTGTTCACGGAGTACGTGCCGGTGCGCACCCGCCGGGCCACCTCGATTCCGCGCTCGGCGTCGGCCGTCCAGACGCTGCCGCTGAGCCCGTAGTCGGAGTCGTTCGCGATCTTCACGGCCTCGCTCTCCTCGCCGTACGGGAGCAGGCAGATGACCGGTCCGAAGATCTCCTCGCGGGCGATCCGCATGGAGTTGTCGACGTCGCCGAAGAGCGTGGGCTCCACGTACCAGCCGCGGTCCAGGCCCCGCGGGCGCCCGCCTCCGGTGAGGATCTTCGCGCCCTCCTCCTGGCCGATGCGGATGTAGTCGAGGCTGCGCTGCTGCTGGCGCCGGGCCACCAGCGGCCCGACCTGGGTCGCCGGGTCCAGCGGGTCGCCGACCACGAGGGCGCTCGCCGCGGCGGCGAAGGCCTCGGCGAACTCGTCGTAGCGCGAGCGCGGCAGCAGGATGCGGGTCTGGGCGACGCACGCCTGGCCGTTGTTCATCCAGGCCGCCGGGACGACCCCCGCGACGGTCGTGGCGACGTCCGCGTCCGGCAGCACCACGGCCGCCGACTTGCCGCCCAGCTCCAGCGTCACGCGCGTGAGGTTGCGGGACGCGACCTCCATGACGCGCCTGCCCGCCGCGACCGAGCCGGTGAAGGACACCTTGTCGATGCCGGGGTGCCCCACGAGGTACTCGCTCACCTCGCGGTCGGCGGGCAGGATCGACAGCACCCCCTCGGGCAGCCCGGCCTCGCGCGCGATCTCGCCGAGGAGATACGCGTCCAGCGGCGACTCGGGCGACGGCTTGAGTACGACGGTGCAGCCCGTCAGCAGGGCGGGCGCGAGTTTGGCGGCGGCCACGAACTGCGGCACGTTCCACGGGACGACGGCCGCCACGACGCCGACCGGTTCGCGTCGTACGAGGATCTTGCCGAGGACGCCGTCCCGCCGTTCCTCATAGGTGAAGTTCCGCGCGACCGTGATCGCCGCGTCCCACACCATCATCGCGCCGAGCGCCTGGGCGAGGACGCTCCAGGAGTAGGGGGAGCCGTTCTCGGAGGAGATCACCCGGGCGAGCTCTTCGTGGCGTACGGCGATCGCGTCCTTGATCCGGGTGACGACCGCGATCCGCTCGTCCGGCGTCATCCTCGGCCAGGGCCCCTCGTCGAAGGCGCGGCGCGCGGCGGCCACGGCCCGGTCGACGTCCTCCCGCGAGGCGTGCGGGACCCGTCCGATGACCTCCTCCGTGTGCGGTGAGACGACCTCGATGACGTCCCGGCCCAGGGGGTCGGTCAACTCCCCGCCGATGTACAGCTGTCCGTGTTCCACGAGTCCGGTCATGACCGACTGCCTCCCCAGGGAGATCTCTGACGGTTCATCAGATATCGATGAACAGATACCAGTTCCGGCCGACGGAGTCCACGGTCGGGGCATACGCCGGAACGCGGGCTGGAACGCGGGCTGGAAGGTGACCGGGGCTACCGTCATAACTTGTTCTAGTTCATAGTGGGCCGCAGGGCGAGGGCGGCGATTGGGGAAACGTGGAATCCATGGAACCCGTGGAACCCATGGCTCGGACGGCGGATCACGGCGGGGGCGTACGGTCGATCAGGGTCCCGATCCCTGACAACCCCCTCGGCCACACGCTGGTCTACGTCGTGGACACCGACCGGGGCCCGGTGCTGGTGGACACGGGCTGGGACGACCCCGGCTCCTGGGACACCCTCGCCGAGGGCCTGGCGGAGTGCGGCACCTCGCCCGCCGGGATCCTCGGTGTGGTCGTCACCCACCACCACCCCGACCACCACGGCCTGTCCGGCAAGGTCCGGGAGGCGTCCGGGGCGTGGGTCGCGATGCACGCGGCGGACAGCGCGGTCGTACGGCGCACCCGCGAGAACCGTCCCGAGCGCTGGTTCGCCTACATGGCCGCCAAGCTGGCGGCGGCCGGAGCCCCCGAGGAGCATGTCGCCCCGCTGCGCGCCGCGCGCGTCCGGAGCGGCGCGCGCGGCTTCTCCCCCGCGCTCCCCGACCGCGAGATCGTCCCGGGCGAACTCCTCGACCTCCCGGGCCGCCGGCTGCGCGCGATCTGGACCCCGGGCCACACCCCCGGCCATGTGTGCCTGCATCTGGAGGAGGAACACCCCGCCGAACTCCCCGGCCATGGCCGCCTGTTCTCCGGGGACCATCTGCTGCCCGAGATCACCCCGCACATCGGCCTGTACGAGGACCCGGACGACACCACCGTGACCGACCCGCTCGGCGACTACCTCGACTCCCTGGAGCGCGTCGGCCGCCTCGGCGTCGCGGAGGTGCTCCCGGCCCACCAGCACACGTTCACGGACGCGCCCTCCCGCGTACGGGAGCTTCTGGCGCACCACGAGGAGCGGCTGACCGGCCTCCTCACCCTCCTCAGCACACCGCTGACCCCCTGGCAGCTCGCGACGCGCATGGAGTGGAACCGCCCCTGGGAACAGATCCCCTACGGCTCCCGCCACATAGCGGTCTCGGAGGCGGAGGCCCATCTGCGCCGCCTGGTGAAACTGGGCCGCGCGGAGCCGGTGCCGGGCTCGGACCCGGTGGCGTACGTGGCGGCGTGACCCCGCCGCGTCCCGCCGCGCCCCGGCCTGCGCGGCGGATCGCACCGCGCAGGGACCGGTCGGCGTGGGATGCGGGGCTCGGGTGCCTCCTCAGCCGACGCAGCCGGTGACGGGTGCGGGGCTGAGGAGGCAGTTGGTGGGGGTGTTGCCGGTGAAGGCGGAACCGCTGGTGTTGGTGATGGCTACGGTGGTGTAGATGCCGCCGGGCGCCGGGGCGATCGGTGCGGTGTTGTTGTTCACGGTGGAGTTGGTGAGCACGGCCCAGGTGCCGCCGTTGTTGTAGATGCCTGCGGGGGCGGAGCCGGTACCGGTGACCTTGTTGGCGTCGATGTGGGAGCCGTTCACGAACACGGTCACGGCAGCGGACGTGTTGTCGGTGTGGAGGCCGCCGCCCTGGGCGTAGCGGCCGGAGACGAGGTTGCCGGTCACGGTGGTGTTGTTCTGCAGGGTAAGCGTCGACGGGCCGATCAGAGGGACCGCGGCGATGCCGCCGCCGCCGGAGCTCTCGCCGATGACCCTGTTGTTCGCGACCGTGGTGTGGTCCAGGGTGAGCTGGCCGTCCACGTGTTTGATGCCGCCGCCTCTCCTGGCGTCATCGCTGGTGCCCGTGTTCGTTGTGACGGTGTTGCCGCTGATGGTGGAGTCCATGATGGTGACGACGCCGGAACCGTTGTCGATCCCGCCTCCGCCCTCGTTGCTGTTGGCGACCCGGTTGCTGATGATCCTGCTGCCCGTCACGGTCAGCGGGGTGTTGTCGGTGATGAAGAGCCCTCCGCCGCCCGTGAGCGCGGTGTTGTTGCTGATGGTGCTGTTGGTGATGGTGGAGGGCTGGCTGGTGTCGAGATACAGGGCGGCGCCGTGGCCCTCCGTAGCGAGGTTGCGGGACATGGTGACCGAGTCCAGCGTGATCGCGGTTGCGCCCGTGTTGTCGATGCCGCCGCCTCCGCTCGCGGAGCGGTTGTCGGTGATGGTTCCGCGGGTGAGGGAGAGGGTCGTGCTCGCGCCGACCTCGATCGCGCCGCCGAAGCCATTGGCCGTGTTGCCCTGGAAGTTGACGTCGGTGCCGGTGAGGGATCCTCCGTTGGTGTTCAGGAGCACCCCGCCGCCGAAACTGTCGTGGCCGTTCATGACGGTGAGGGTGTCCATGGTCAGTGAAGTGCCGCCGACCTCGAAGATCCGGAAGTCGGTGCCGGCGTTGGGGTCGCGGCGGATGGTGGCGTTGTGGCCGTGGATCGTCAGCGCCTGCGTGATCACCGGCAGGGTGCCGTCGGCGTCGGTCAGCGTGTACACGCAGTACGACGTCAGGTCCAGAATGTGATCGTTCGCGCCGCTGTTGGAGTCGTTGATCGCCTGGATCAACGCCAGGTCCGAGCAGCCCACGGGCGTATTCGCGTGCGCGGGAACCGCCACCGCTCCCGCGAGCAGCACTCCGGCCGCCACTCCGAGCCCCACAGTTCGTCGGCCCATGCGCTGTCCTCCGCTGACTCATCGCGCTCACCCGGTCCGCCGATGCGGAACGGCAGCACCCAAACTAAACAGGACATAAAGGCACCAAAGCTGACATGCCGTCATGGATATCGGTAGCCATACGATCGGCCGCGCTTGCCGGGTACGGCTCCGCCATCACACGCCTCCGCCATGACGCCGTCCTCCGCCTTGCGGCGCTCCCCCGGCCACCGCTGGGAGATGCCCCCTTCACCACACCCCGCCCCCTGATCCGGCGTGATCCAGACCGACGGCCCAGGGCCGGCGTGACCCACGCCCTCGGAAGCCCTTCTTACCTGCCGGTAGAGTGGCCCGGTCGTCATCACACCCGTACGGGGGGAAGCCGGTGCGAACCCGGCGCTGACCCGCAACCGTGAGCTGCCCCAGGGCGGTGAGCCGGAATGCCCCGCGCGGTACGTGACCGGCTCACGCGTACCGGCAAGCCTGCCGGTACACGGCACCGTCGAGGTCTACGGAGCCGAGCCGCCCGGTGTCCCCGCGCTGCCCGGCTCCCCCGCAGGGAGAGGCATCCGCCGATCATGAATGTCCGCCGCAGCGCTGTGGCGCTGGCCGCCGCCTTCACCGTGTTCGGCGCAGCCGCACCCGCCGTCGCCGGCCCCGCGCCGTCCGCGTCGCCCTCCGTGGCGATACCCGACGGCCTGTACGGCACCGCCGACCCCACCTATGACGGTGTCTGGCGCCAGTCGGTGGCCCTCCTCGCGCAGCACACCGTCGGTGAGCGGCCCGCCGCGAGCGCCGTGAACTGGCTCACGGTTCAGCAGTGCGCGAGCGGGGCATTCCCCGCGTTCCGCGCGGACGCCTCCAAGGCGTGCGACGCCAAGGTCATGGTGGACACCAACAGCACGGGCATCGCCGTCCAGGCCCTCGCGGCGCTCGGCGGCCACGACTCCGCCACCGGCAAGGCCGTCGCCTGGCTGAAGTCCGCCCAGAACAAGGACGGCGGCTGGGGATTCGCCCCGGGCACGCCCAGCGACACCAACTCGACGGGCGTCGTGATCGGCGCGCTCGCCGCCGTCGGCGAGAACCCCGCGACGACCGTCAAGGGCGGCGCGTCGCCGTACGACCTGCTGGCGAAGTACTCGCTGCCCTGCGACAAGGACGGCGGCGCGCTCGCCTACCAGCCCGACAAGAGCGGCAAGACGGCGCCCAACGCGGACGCGACGGCGGCCGGAGTGCTGGGGGCCCTCGGCAAGGGGGCCGTGGTGACGGCCGGCAAGGCGCCGGAGCAGGGCGGCGCCTGCGCCGCCGCCTCCGGCAAGGCGCTCACGCCCCAGGAGATCGCACGCAACGGCGCCGCCTACCTGGCGAACGCCACGGCCAAGACCGGCCACCTGACGTCGGCGATGCCCGGCGCCAAGCCCCAGCCCGACTACGGCAACACCGTCGACACGGTGGTGTCGCTCGCCGCGCAGGGCGACATGCAGGCCGCGCAGAAGCCCTACGCGTGGCTCGAGAAGAACTCCGCGGCCTGGGCCAAGGGGTCCGGACCGAGCGCGTACGCCGCTCTCGTCCTGGCCGCGCACGCGATGGGCGCCGACCTGCACCACTTCGGCGGCACGGACCTGGTCACCGCGCTGAACGCGACGGGTCCCGCCCCAGGGGCCGCCGAGCACAGCGAGACCGGGAAGAGCGCGAAGAGCGAGAAGTCCGGCTCGAGTTCCACGACCGCCCTGTGGTGGATCGTCGGCGTCGGCCTCGTCGCCGGTGTCGGCATCGGCTTCCTGATCTCCGCCCGCCGGAAGCGCACCCCGTGATCCGCCGTGCCCTGACCGCCCTCGTCCTGCTCCTGGCACCGGCCCTGCTGGTGCTCCTGGGCGGGGGCCCGGCGCAGGCCACCGGCTACCGCTACTGGTCCTTCTGGGAACGTGACGGCGGCCACTGGACGTACGCCACCGAGGGCCCCTCGACGGCCCGCCCGGACGACGGGGATGTGCAGGGCTTCCGGTTCGCCGTCAGCGTGGACTCCCAGGACGCCACGAAGCCGCGCGGCACCGCCGACTTCGCCGCCGTCTGCGCCAGGACGCCCGCGCGGGGCGGCGAGAAGCGCCTCGCTCTGGTCCTGGACTTCGGTACGGCGGCGGACGCGCCCTCCGGCGAGACCCCGCCCGCCCCCCGCACGGCCTGCGCCCGCGTCCCCGAGGACGCGACGACGGCGGACGCCCTGGCCGCGGTGGCGAAGCCGCTGCGCTACGACATGAACGCGCTGCTGTGCGCGATAGCGGGCTATCCGGAGAAGGGCTGCGGGGAACAGGTCGCCGGGAAGACGTCCAAGGAGCCTTCGGCCGCACCCACGGCGACAGCCGCGCACACGACCGGCCACGGCCCGTCCGTCGGCGTCTACGCGGGCGTCGGCGCGGTGGCCGTGCTCGGGGCGGCAGCGGTCTGGCAGGCCCGCCGCCGCAAGGGCTGACCATGGCAAGGGTCCCCCGCGGCGCCGCCCTGCCCCCCGCCGCCTGGTGGCTGTGGGCCCTGGGGCTTGCCGTCGCGGCCACCCGCACCACCAACCCCCTGGTGCTGGCGCTCCTCGTCGCCGTGTCCGCGTACGTCGTCGCGGCGCGCCGCACCTCGGCCCCCTGGTCCCGCTCCTATGCGGCGTTCGTCAGGCTCGGGCTCGCCGTCCTCGTCATCCGGCTCTTCTTCGCCGTGGCCCTCGGCTCGCCGATCCCCGGCACCCACACGCTTCTCACCCTCCCCGAGGTGCCCCTGCCGCACTGGGCGCAGGGCATCCGCATCGGCGGCCGGATCTCCGCCGAGGCCCTCCTCTTCGCCCTGTACGACGGTCTGAAGCTGGCCACGCTGCTGATCTGCGTCGGCGCCGCGAACGCCCTGGCAAATCCGGTGCGGTTGCTCAAGTCGCTCCCGGGCGCCCTGTACGAGGTGGGTGTCGCGGTCGTCGTCGCGCTCACCTTCGCGCCGCATCTGGTCGCCGACGTACGACGGCTGCGCGCCGCGCGCCGGCTGCGCGGGCGGCCCGACCGGGGGCTTTCCGGTCTGCTCCAGGTCGGTCTGCCCGTCCTGGAGGGCGCGCTGGAACGCTCGGTCGCCCTCGCCGCCTCGATGGACGCCCGTGGCTTCGGCCGGACCGCCGACGTACCGCCCGCCGTCCGCCGTACGACCGCCGCGCTCACGCTGGGCGGTCTGCTCGGCGTGTGCGCGGGAACGTACGGACTGCTGACGGCGGAAGGGGGCACCTACGGTCTGCCCGTCCTGCTCGCGGGCCTGGCCGCCGCCCTCGCGGGGCTGCGGCTCGGCGGCAGGCGCTCGCCGCGTACGCGCTACCGTCCGGACGTGTGGGGCTTGCGGGCCTGGGTCACCGCCGGTTCCGGGATCGCGACGGCGGCGCTGCTGGCCCTCGCCGCCGCCCGGGACCCGGCCGCCCTGCACCCCGGAGTCGTACCCCTGACGGCCCCGACGCTGCCCCTGCTGCCCGCCGCGGCGGTCCTGCTCGGCCTGCTCCCCGCGTTCATCGCCCCTGCGCCCGCATCTGAGGAACCCTCGTGATCCGCTTCGAGAACGTCTCCGTGACCTACGACGGCGCCACCGAACCAGCCGTGCGGAACATCGACTTCACGGTCCCGGAAGGCGAACTGGTGCTCCTCGTCGGCCCGTCCGGGGCCGGCAAGTCGACGGTGCTCGGCGCGGTCAGCGGACTGGTCCCGCACTTCACCGGCGGTGTGCTGCGCGGCCGGGTCACGGTCGCGGGACGCGACACCCGTACGCACAAGCCGCGCGAACTCGCGGACGTGGTTGGCACGGTGGGCCAGGATCCGCTCGCGCACTTCGTGACGGACACGGTGGAGGACGAACTCGCCTACGGCATGGAGTCGTTGGGCCTCGCCCCGGACGTGATGCGGCGCAGGGTGGAGGAGACCCTGGACCTGCTCGGCCTCGCCGACCTGCGCAACCGCCCCATCGCCACCCTCTCCGGCGGGCAGCGGCAGCGGGTCGCGATCGGCTCGGTGCTCACCCCGCACCCGAAGGTGCTGGTCCTCGACGAGCCCACGTCCGCGCTCGACCCGGCGGCGGCCGAGGAGGTCCTCGCGGTGCTCCAGCGCCTGGTGCACGACCTCGGGACGACGGTCCTGATGGCCGAGCACCGGCTGGAGCGGGTCGTGCAGTACGCCGACCAGGTCGCCCTGATCCCGGGTCGCGGGGCCGCGCCGGTCCTGGGCACCCCGGCGGAGGTGATGGCGGTGTCCCCCGTGTATCCGCCTGTGGTGGACCTGGGCCGGCTGGCGGACTGGTCCCCGCTGCCGCTGACGGTCCGCGACGCCCGCCGCCGCTCGGGAGATCTGCGTGAACGGCTCGCCGACCGCGTGCCCGCGCCCCGTGTGCCCACGGACGCCCCGGCCCCTGAGACGCCCCCGGCCTCACGCCGTCTGCTGCGCCGCCGTACCGCTGAGGCGCCCTCGACCGGCGCAGCCGCCGCCGTCACCTCCCTCGCCGTCCACCACGGCCACGTCCAAGCCCTGCGCCATGTGGACTTCACGGTGACTCCCGGTGAGACGGTGGCCCTCATGGGCCGCAACGGCGCCGGAAAGTCCACGCTCCTGTCCGCGCTCGTCGGACTCGTCGAACCCGCGCACGGCAGCGCCCGGGTGGGCGGCGCGGTCCCGCACCGGACGGCTCCCCGGGAACTGGTGCGCCGTGTGGGCCTGGTCCCCCAGGAGCCGCGCGACCTGCTGTACGCCGACACGGTGGCCGCCGAGTGCGCGGCGGCGGACCAGGACGCGGGCGCCGCACCCGGAAGGTGCCGCGCCCTCGTCTCCGAGCTGCTGCCGGACGTCGCGGACGACACTCACCCGAGGGATCTGTCGGAGGGCCAGCGGCTGGCGCTCGCCCTCGCCGTCGTACTCACGGCACGCCCCGGCCTGCTGCTCCTGGACGAGCCGACGCGCGGCCTCGACTACGCGGCGAAGGCCCGCCTGGTCACCATCCTGCGCGAGCTGGCCGCCGAGGGGCACGCCATCGTGCTGGCCACCCACGATGTGGAACTGGCCGCCGAACTCGCCCACCGCGTGGTGATCCTCGCCGAGGGCGAGGTGGTCGCCGACGGTCCCGCCGCCGAGGTGGTCGTGGCCTCCCCGTCCTTCGCACCGCAGGTGACGAAGATCCTGGCCCCGCAGGAGTGGCTCACGGTGTCCCAGGTCCGGGAGGCACTGTCGCGATGACCCCCCAAGCCCGCCCCGTACGCCTGGGTACCCGCTCCACAGCCGCCCTGCTCCTGGTCAGCGCGGTCGGCGTCGTGGGCTTCGCCTGGCCCCTGTTCGCCGACCCGGACTCGGCGCTGGGCGCGCACACGCAGGACGCCCCCTGGCTCTTCACCGGCCTGCTGATCCTCCTCGTGGCCGTCGTCGCGGCGACGATCTCCGAATCGGGGCTGGGCCCGAAGGCGGTGGCCATGCTGGGCGTCCTGGCCGCGACCGGCGCCGCTCTGCGCCCCGTCGGAGCCGGGACCGCCGGGATCGAGCCGATGTTCTTCCTGATGGTGCTGAGCGGACGGGTACTCGGGCCGGGCTTCGGCTTCGTCCTCGGCAACGTGACGATGTTCGCGTCGGCGCTGCTGACGGGCGGGGTGGGCCCGTGGATGCCGTTCCAGATGCTGGCCATGGGCTGGTTCACGCTCGGGGCAGGACTTCTCCCGGGCCGGAACGGCCCCCGAGGCCGGTGGGAGGTGGCGATGCTCGCGGTGTACGGCTTCCTGGCGTCGTTCGCGTACGGCACGGTGATGAACCTGGTCGGCTGGCCCTACATGGGCGCGCTCGCCTCGGGCATCGCCTTCGATCCGCACGCCCACCTGGCCACCAACCTCACCCGCTTCCTCGCCTTCTGCCTGGCCACCTCACTGGGCTGGGACCTGGGCCGAGCCGTCGTCACCCTTCTTCTGACGGCCGTCCTGGGCCCGGCAGTCCTCAGGGCCCTGCGCCGGGCGACCCGCCGCGCGGCCTTCGAGAGCCCCGTCGACTTCGAACCCCAGCCGTAGCCGGCCTCAACGCGGACACCCGGTGGCGATGACGGGGAACCGCTGTCCGCGCCGCCGGTCGCGGTGGGTTCAGTTGGAACAGGTGGCGACGGGCATGGGGCTGCGCAGGCAGTTGGTCGGGGTGTTCCCGGTGATCGTGGTCCCGGAGACGCTGGAGATCGGCACGAGGACCGTGGAGACGCCGCCGGGCGCGGGCGCCGCCGGGGCGATGTTGTTGTCGACGCTGGAGTTGGCGAGCGACACGAAGGCGTTGGTGTTGTAGAGCCCGCCCGCGACGGAACCGGTGCCGGTGACCTTGTTGCCGTCGATCTGGGAGCCGCTCACCAACAGGGTCGCGCTGGTTTCGTCGTTGTCACTGAAGACGCCACCGCCCTGGGAGTACTGACCGGAGGCCAGGTTGCCGGTGACGGTGGTGCCGTTCTGGAGGATCAGCGTGCCCGCCGAGTCGAAGCCGTTCACCGCGATCCCCGCGCCCTGTCCGTTCTGACCGACGATCCGGTTGCCGGCCACGCGCGTGTTGCTCACGGTGAGGATTCCACCGCTCTGGTGAATGCCTGCGCCCTGTTTGGAGTCGGTGTCCCCGTTGAACCCCACGATGGAATTGCCGCTGATGGTGGAGTCGGTGATGGTGAGGACGGTGCCGGCGTCGTCCTCCCTGAACCGGACGCCGCCCCCACCCGTGCCGCCGTTCTGCACATGGTTGTTCGTGATCGTGCTGCCGGTGATGGTGACCGAGGAACCGGCGACACCCTGGTGATTGACTCCGCCTCCACCGCCGGCGAAGGCGGGGTTCACGGTGTTGTTGGTGATGATGCAGTCTTTGATGATCAGCGCGCCGCTGCTGTTCTCCGTCCGGACTGCTCCGCCCGAGCTGGAGCGGTTGCGTGTCATGGTGACCGAGTCCAGGGTCACGTCGGCGTCGTTGTTGGCCATGACACCGCCGCCCAGACCGGTGATGGAGCTGTTGTCGCTGACCGTGCCGCCCTTGAGGGAGATCGAGGCCCCGGTGGCGGCGGAGGCGAGAATCGCGCCGCCGTCCCCGCTCCCGGCCGAGTTGCCCTGGAAGTTCACGTTCGTGGTGACCAGATGCACGTCGTCGTCGGGGAGGAGCACCCCGCCACCGCCGGTGGGGTCGTTGCCGTTCATCACCGTCAGGGTGTCCATCGTCAGCGTGTCGGGGCCGCTGATCGAGTTGGCGCTGACCGTGAAGATCCGGAAGGCGAGAGTGGCGGCGGGATCGCGGCGGATCGTGGCGTTGTGGCCGTGGATCGTCAGGGGCTGGGTGATGGAGGGGAGGGAGCCGTCGCCATCGGTCAGGGTGTAGACGCAGTACGGCGTCAGGTCCAGCGTGTCGCCGCCCGGGATCCCGTTGGAGGCGTTGATCGCGCCGACCAGGGCAGCCGTCGAGCATCCCACAGCCGTCACCGCGTGCGCGGGGGCCGTCGCCAGCCCCGCCAGCAGCACCCCCGCGGCCGCGGCCGACCCGATGTGCACGTTTCGCCGGTTCATCGTCGTACTCCTCGTTCTCGACGTTCGGTCGACGCAGGTGAGGACAGCCATGAGCTGCGCAGACAGTCGGTCGATGTGGGCGGCACCGAGACGTTGTCGTTGCCGACGCCGGAGGAGTTGCCGGGCGACACCGTGGCGTCCAGGTCGGCGTCACCACCCCCCGCACCGGCCTTCGTCCAGCCCATCGCCCCGCTCTCGCCTGCCTGAAAGATCAGCACATGCTGTCCGGAACCCACGCCAACCACGCGATCCGACACACCACCCCTCGGCCCGGGTCACACCTTTCGCCCCATTTCGTCACCTCTCCGCACCCGGACGATCGACCCTCGGTGACACAAGCCGTGACGACCCCCATATGACCCGTGTCACTTACGAGGGGGCGTCGTAGGCCCGCCCCCCGGCGGGCAGGGCCCGGACCCCGGGCGGCCGCGACACCTACGAGCACGCTTAGCAAAATGGGGGCATTGCGGACATTCCCTCCGTCCTGCTTCTCTTGTGGACGTCGCCGGGTGCCGACGAAGCCCACAGGGGCCGAGGCACCATCGCAGACCTCTCCCACGGACCACGTGTCCCGTGGATCCGGTGTGCCGACGACGTCCTTGTCCCCGACGAAAGAGTCCTACGTGTCCGTCTCCTTCATCCGCCGCATCGCTTCCCCGAAGAAGGCCCTCGTCACCGCCGCCGTGGTCGCCGCCACGACCGGCGTGGCCCTCAGCTCGGGTACCGCCATGGCCGCCACCCCCAACTCGGCGACCAACGCCCAGGCGATCGCGCACCAGATGATCCCGGACGCCGCGCAGTACGACGCGTTCAACAAGATCGTCTCCCATGAGAGCGGCTGGAACATGCACGCCACCAACGCCTCCTCCGGTGCCTACGGCCTGGTCCAGGCGCTGCCCGGCTCGAAGATGGCTTCCGCCGGCGCCGACTGGAAGACGAACCCGGCCACCCAGATCAAGTGGGGCCTGAACTACATGAACTCCCGCTACGGCAGCCCCGTCGCCGCGTGGAACTTCTGGTCCACCCACCACTGGTACTGAGCCGACCGGTCCGGCCGACACGCCTGACCCACGCGACTGCGCAGGGCGGCGACTCCCCACGAGGGAGTCGCCGCCTTCGGCGTTTCCGGACCCGCCCCGGAGTTCCCCATGGTCCACTTGACCGCCATGACGACGGAGACGACCGACGCGCAGGGCGACCGCGGTCCCGGGGCGCGCGGGCTGCGCCTGGTACCGGCGCTCCTGCTGATCACCGTGGTCAGCGGACTCATCGACGCGGCGAGCTATCTCGGCCTCGGGCACGTCTTCACGGCGAACATGACGGGCAACGTGGTGGTGCTCGGCTTCGCCGCCGCCGGAGCGCCCGGCTTCTCCACGTCCCACTCGGCGACGTCCCTGGGAGCGTTCCTGGTCGGAGCCGTGGCGGGCGGGCGCGCGGAGAGGCACTTCAGCAAGCGGTCACGGCGCGCCCTGGCGCGGAACGCCTTCGCGGTGGAGACCGTGCTGGTGGGCATCGCGGCGGCGGTCGCCCACGTCGCACCGGGCGGCACCGGCACGGTGTACGCCGTGATCGTGCTCACGGCATTCGCGATGGGCATGCGCAACGCGACGGTACGCATGCTGAAGGTGACCGACCTGTCCACGACGACCGTCCTCACCACCACGCTCACCAAACTCGCCGCCGACTCACGCGCCGGAAGCGGCACGGGCGGTCGCTCCCTGCGCCGCGCCTCCTCCGCGCTCTCACTTCTCGCGGGCGCCCTGCTCGGCGGCTGGCTGATGCTTCACGTGGGCCTGCCCGCCGCCCTGCTGGCCGCGTCGTTCACGACGGCGGTCCTGGCCGTGACGGTCTCGGGCGAGGAGTGAGGCATTGCGACATCACCCGGGTTGCTTCGCGAGCGAGTTGCCGCCTTCCAGGTGATGCCTCCTCGCCCGAGCGGGTGGAATTCCCGGCCAAGCACCCCGCGGGGCCGGGCCGATGGTATGGATGCCTTTGTGACGAGGCATCAGAAGAAGGACCGCGCCCAGGTCCGGCGATTCCGAGCAGGGTCCGTGTGTGCCGCGGCGGCGATGACCGCGGTGGTGTTCCCGGCGGCTCCCGCGGCATACGCGGCGACCGTGGCCTGTGACACCACCGATCTCATCAACGCGATCATCACTGCCAACAGCGGCGGCGACAACGTGCTGAACCTGACGAGCTACTGCCTGTACTCGCTCACCGTGGACCAGGGCTCCGAGAACGGCCTGCCTCCCATCACCGCGTCCAACGTCATCGTCCACGGCAACAACGCCACCATCGAACGCGCCCCGGGATCCCCGAACTTCCGCATCTTCAACGTCGCGGGCGGAGGCGGGCTGCACCTGGACAACCTCGCCGTGGTCGGCGGCTCCACCACCACTGACGGTGGCGGCATCCTCGTCCAGAGCGGTGGCGCCCTGACCACCGACACGGTCACCGTGCAGGGCAACCGGACCACCAGACACGGCGGCGGCATCAGCGTCGACAACGGTGGCAGCGCCGGCCTCACGGACGGGCGGGTCAACGACAACTCCAGCGGGAGCGAGGGCGGCGGGGTCGACGCCGAGGGCGACGTCACACTGCTGCGGGTCACCGTGGACGGCAACCGGGGGCTGGGTGGCGGCGGCATCAACACCGACCCCGGCGCGCAGACACTCAGCATCACCGACAGCGTCGTCAAGAACAACGTCGGCAGAGAGTTCAGCGGCGGTATCGACCTCGACGCCGGCAACACGACGATCAGCGGCACCCGGATCGTGGACAACGAGACGCCTCACGTCGCCTTCGCGGGAGGCATCTTCAGCGGTAGCGCGAGTACCTTGCAGATCACCGGGTCCACGATCTCCGGCAACACCGCCGCGTCCAGTTCCAAGGGGTTCGCCGGCGGCCTCGATTCCGAAGGCACCACCACGGTCATCGACACGGACATCACCGACAACAAGCTCATCACCCCGCAAGGAACGGGCGCCGGCATCTTTCAGAACTCCGGCACCTTGACCCTGGACCACGTCAACGTCACCGGAAACCTCGCCTCGGGGCGGTACTCAGTCGGCGGTGGCATCTTCAGCCGGACCGCCACCGCGCTCGACATCAGCAACTCGCACATCGACCGCAACAAGGTGACAGGCACCGGCTCCTTCGCCGCCGGTATGTACAACGACACCACGCCCGTCTCCCTGACCGACAGCACGGTCAACAACAACACCGCTCCCCTCGCCCCCGCCCCCGGCGGGATCTGGACCAACGTCCAGTTCACTCTGAGCGGCACCAACACCTTCACCGGCAACATCCCCACCAACTGCCTCCTCTCCCCCGTCATCGTCACCGGCTGCGTCAACTGAGAAGCCTCAGACGGCCTCGGCCGAACGGCCGGTCAGACACTCGAACCACACGATCTTGCCGCCCGGCGCGAGATCCACCCCCCACTTGTCCACGACCGCGTCCAGCAGGAACAGCCCCCGCCCGCCCTCCGCGTCCTCGGGCTGATCGAGCCGCACCACGGGAAGCCCGAGGGAACCGTCCGAGACCTCCACCCGGAGGCCGGTCTTCTGCCGCAACAGCAGTACGGTGCACCGCCGGTCCATGACATGGCGTACGACGTTGGCGATCAGCTCGGTGACGCCGAGCTCCGCCGCGTCCGTCAGCTCCTCCATCCCCCACTCGTCCAGGAGCGAGCGGACGACACGGCGGATGTGCCGCGCCGAGTGCTCACCGACGACGAGCCGCATGCGGTAGTGGGGGGACAGCGGGGCCAAAAGGGCCGAGGGAAAGAATTCGTTCACGGTACGAGACTGACGTCCAGTGGCTACGCTCGGCTACAGGCTCAATACAACCTGTTCCGCGGTGGGTCAGGTCGGCTGCACGGGAGGAGTCGTGCGTGACGCACATCAACGTCCTCGACCCGGGCGCCTCGCCACTCGACTACTACGGGTCCGAGCTACGCCGCTACAGAGAAGAAGCGGGCCTGACACAGAAGCAGCTGGGCGACATCCTCAACTACACCGGCTCCCTGATCGGCCAGATCGAGACGGCCCGGAAGTTGCCGACGCTGGAGTTCAGCCAACGAGCGGACGCGGCGTTCGGAACGGGCGGATCGCTGGCACGGCTCCTCGTGCTGGTGTTGCGGAGTCAGCTCCCGGCGTGGTTCCAACAGACTGCCAAGTTGGAGGGGCTCGCCACGGAGGTCTGCATCTTCCACCCTCACCTCGTGCATGGACTGTTGCAGACCCCGGCGTACGCGCGTGCCGTGCTCGGCGTGCTGAACCAGAGCAACCTCGACAACCGCACCGCCGCACGACTGGCGCGTCAGCGCATCTTCGAGAAGGGCGAGCCACCAGTCTTCTGGGCGGTGCTCGGTGAAGCCGCCCTGCGCCAAGTCATCGGCAACCCGGAGACGATGCGGCAGCAACTTGCTCACCTGTTGTCCTTCGAGCACAACTCGCGGGTCAATATCCAGGTGCTGCCCTTCTCCGCCGGAGTGCATGCGGGGCTGATGGGCTCGTTCGACCTCTTCCGCTTCGCCGAGGACCCCGATGTCGTCCACACGGAGAGCTACAACAACGGTAATACAACCGCCAATTCATCCACGGTCAAGGACTGTTCGCTGCGCTACGATCACCTCCAAGCCGCCGCACTCTCCATCGGAAAATCGGCGGAGCTCATCCGGCACGTAATGGAGACACTCAGTGGACAACAGCACGATGCCGACGGGTATCCAGTGGCGTAAGTCCAGCTACAGCGGCGACACGGGTGGCTCCTGCGTAGAGATCGCCGAAACCCCCTACGCCGCCGTAGCCGTCCGCGACTCCAAGGTCCCCGCCGGGCCGATGCTGACCCTCGCGCCCTCTTCCTTCGGCGCGTTCGTGAACTGGGCCGCTACAGCCGCTGGATGATCGTGCCGGTGGCCAGTCCGCCGCCCGCGCACATCGTGATCAAGGCGAACTCCTTGTCCCTGCGTTCCAGTTCATGCAGAGCCGTCGTGATGAGCCGGGCACCCGTCGCCCCGACGGGGTGCCCGAGCGCGATCGCACCGCCGTTGACGTTGACCTTCTCCAGGTCCTGACCGAAGACCTGCGCCCAGCTCAACACCACCGACGCGAAAGCCTCGTTGATCTCCACGAGGTCGATGTCCTTGAGCGACATCCCGGCCTTCCCTAGGACGGCCTTGGTCGCGTCGATGGGCCCGTCGAGGTGGAAGTGCGGGTCGGCGCCGACCAGCGCCTGTGCCACGATCCGCGCCCGGGGCCGCAGTTTCAGCGCCCGCGCCATCCGCTTGGACGCCCACATGATGGCCGCCGCGCCGTCGGAGATCTGCGAGGAGTTCCCGGCGGTGTGCACGGCCGTGGGCATGATGGGCTTGAGCGAGGCCAGCGCGTCCATCGACGTGTCGCGCAGCCCCTCGTCCCGGTCGACCAGCCGCCACATGCCCTGCCCGGCGCGCTGCTCCTCGTCCGTGGTGGGGACCTGCACGGAGAACGTCTCGCGCTTGAACCGCTCCTCGGACCAGGCGACCGCCGCCCGCTCCTGCGAGATGAGGCCGAGGGAGTCGACGTTCTCCCGGGTCAGGCTCCGGTGGCGGGCGATGCGCTCGGCCGCCTCGAACTGGTTCGGCAGGTCCACGTTCCACTCGTCGGGGAAGGGCTTGCCGGGGCCGTGCTTGGACCCGGAGCCGAGCGGCACCCGCGACATGGCCTCGACGCCGCAGCTGATCCCCACGTCGATGACGCCCGCCGAGATCATGTTGGCCACCATGTGCGAGGCCTGCTGCGAGGAGCCGCACTGGCAGTCGACGGTCGTCGCGGCGGTCTCGTAGGGCAGGCCCATGGTGAGCCAGGCGGTGCGCGCGGGGTTCATGGACTGCTCGCCGGCGTGGGTCACCGTGCCGCCGACGATCTGCTCGACGCAGTCGGCGTGGATGCCGGTGCGGCCGAGGAGTTCGCGGTAGGTCTCGCCCAGGAGGTAGGCGGGATGGAGGTTGGCGAGCGCGCCACCGCGCTTGCCGATGGGGGTGCGTACGGCTTCGACTATCACGGGTTCCGCGGCCATGGGGGGTGTGTCCTCTCCTCGGTCAACCCGCGCGGCGCGGGCGTCCCGGCCCACCCGCCACGCTGAACTAGTACGCGTTCTAGTTCTGTGTTGCAGTCTGCGGACACCGTGTCCGGGCTGGCAAGGGTCTTGCAGGCCCAAGTAGCCGCGTACGGGCTCTCGGGGGCCGCGAGCGC
This sequence comes from Streptomyces sp. NPDC047022, assembly GCF_040644155.1. Taxonomy (NCBI): domain Bacteria; kingdom Bacillati; phylum Actinomycetota; class Actinomycetes; order Kitasatosporales; family Streptomycetaceae; genus Streptomyces; species Streptomyces sp. NPDC047022. The sequence goes on from NZ_JBEYVV010000001.1 coordinate 558,190, forward strand.
ACAGGCCTGAGCCCTCCGGGTCACACGTCGAGGGGACCGCCGGCTCCGGTCGGCCGGTTGCGGCGCCGGTAGTGCCAGTGGGCGGACACGCGGTGATCATGTTCGAACCCCGGGCCGAGCGGACCGACGCGTTCGTAGGCGTGATCGGTGCGCGGGTCGTCGCGGACCGCGAGGCCGAAGGCGCCCTCCAGACGCAGGATCTGGTCCTCCTCGTCCAGCAGGGCGACGAAGGCCTCCGTGACGTCGGCCGTCCGGTCGTGGGAGCAGGCGAGGGATCCGGCGGCACGGCCCCGGACGTCGGGGTCGGGGTCCCGGACCAGGGCGAGCAGGGCCTCCCGGATCGACGGGGTGAGGTCGCGCGGCTGGGCGAAGAGCTGCGCCATGTTCAACCGGACCCCGGAGTCGGGGTCGCGCGCCAGGGCGAGGAGGGCGGCGGTGGCAGCCTCGCTCGGCGGGGTCTGCCACGGGATCAGGCAGTACGGCACCTCACGGCGCACGAGCGGGTCCGGGTGGTCGGCGTACCGGAGCCCGATGGCTTCCTGGTCCTCATGGTCGTCGCAGGTGTAGGCGACCAGGACCCTGGCGAGCACCTGGGCGTCCGGTTCGTCGCGCGCCCACATCGCCAGGAACTCGACCTCCTGCCCGGTGTCCTGGCGGTCCTGGATGCCCGCCAGAGAGTTCCGGGACCACAGGACGCTGGCGAGGAACCGGCGGTGGACGGGATCGGGGTGGTGACGCAGGGCCGTCAGCGCGGACCAGTCCTGAGGACTCCGGCGGAGGGCGAGGGCACCGCGGGCGTCGGACCAGTTGACGTGCATCTCGTCCGGCTCCGCGTAAGGGACGGCGCGTGCCACCAGTTCCGCCACCGGCGCCTGGACGCCGAACTCCCGCTCCAGCAAGGTGAGGACGGAGCCGTGGCCCGCCCGGACGGTGAGCCCTCCGAGGCTGACCTCCTCGACGTCCGTGTACTCGTCGTCCGCGGTCAGGCGCCGGGTGACCGGGCCCGACGCCCCCGTGCGGCGGCGCAGCTCCTCGGCCTCTCCCGTCTCGTACCAGTGCCGGGCGAGGTCGAGCAGCCGCTGCTGGTCGGCCTCGGCGATCCGCAGCCGCGAGTCCCTGCCGAGCATGGCGCCTACCAGCGCCGGGGAGCCGAGGTCGACGGCCCGCAGGAGCGGTGTCGTGCCGTCCGGCAGCTCGGCGCCGAAGTCGGCGCCCGCCTCCGTCAGGGCGCCGGCGGTCTCGTGGTCGAATCCGGCGACGGCGGCGCAGAGCAGCGGAAGGCCGTCGGGGCCCGAGGTGTTCGGATCGGCGCCGTCACCCAGGCATTCCCGTACCGCGTCCGGGTCCTTGGTACTGACGGCTGACACGAGCCGGTCGTCGAGATCGTCGAGGTCATACTGCGGCGCGGCCATCGTTCCCCCTGGTGATCCGTCGGACAGGGCCGACGCCTCTTAGGCCGAGCCGACCGCTTCACCAACGATCTCACGGGGGCTGACACCACACCCAGGGATATACCCCTGCGCGCACTTCCGGACAGCTACCTGCCGTTCATCCGGGAGCAGTTGACGGAGCCCGAGCTACAGCCGACCGAGCCGGGGAGCGCTCACCTGCTTCGCGCAGGCCGGACCAGGAGACCGATCCCGTGCACCTGACGCTCGGCTGAGCGGGACGGCCGCAGGCTCGGGCCGATTGGGGGCGTCGTACCTCTTGCGACTTGTAGAACCCGTTACTACCTTCACCGCAATCCCTCATTTCTGATGGGTCGTCAGAAGCAGAACGGTGGGAGGCGCCCCCGATGCACTGTCCCGAGCTGCCCGACGGGTTCGACTTCACCGACCCCGATGTGCTGCACCACCGCGTGCCGTTCCCCGAGTTCGCCGCCCTGCGCCGGGTGGAACCGGTGTGCTGGATACCCCAGGCGGGCAATGTGGCCGGGTTCCAGGACGAGGGGTACTGGGCCGTCACCCGGCACGCCGACGTCAAGTACGTCTCCACGCACCCGGAGATCTTCTCCTCGAACCTCAACACCGCGATCATCCGGTTCCACGACCGCATGGAACGCGCCACGATCGACGCACAGCGGCTGATCATGCTGAACATGGACCCGCCCGAGCACACGCGGGTCCGCCAGATCGTCCAGCGGGGCTTCACCCCGCGCGCGATCCGCTCCCTGGAGGACCGCCTGCGCGCCCGCGCCGAAGCCATAGTCCAGGGCGCCCTCGCCCAGCGGGGCGCGTTCGACTTCGTCACCCAGGTCGCCTGCGAACTGCCCCTCCAGGCCATCGCCGAGCTGATCGGTGTGCCGCAGGAGGACCGGATCAAGATCTTCGACTGGTCCAACAAGATGATCGCGTACGACGATCCCGAGTACGCGATCACCGAGGAGGTCGGCGCCCAGTCGGCCGCCGAGATCATCGCCTACTCCATGAACATGGCCGCCGAACGCAAGCGGTGCCCGGCCCAGGACATCGTCAGCACACTGGTGGCGGCGGAGGACCAAGGAAACCTCACCTACGACGAGTTCGGGTTCTTCGTGCTGATGCTGTCCGTGGCCGGCAACGAGACGACCCGCAACGCCATCACGCACGGCATGCACGCGTTCCTGACCCACCCCGAGCAGTGGGACCTCTACAAGCGGGAGCACCCGGCCACCACCGCCGAGGAGATCGTCCGCTGGGCCACCCCCGTGGTCGCCTTCCAGCGCACGGCCACCCAGGACACGGAACTCGGCGGCAAGCAGATCCGGAAGGGCGACCGGGTCGGCCTCTTCTACTCCTCCGCCAATCACGACCCCGAGGTCTTCGACCGCCCCGACGACTTCGACATCACCCGCGACCCCAACCCGCACCTCGGCTTCGGAGGCGGCGGCCCGCACTTCTGCCTCGGCAAGTCATTGGCCGTCCTGGAGATCGACCTCATCTTCCGCGCGGTAGCCGATGTCATGCCGAACCTCCGCCTGCTCGACGCCCCACGTCGCCTGCGCTCGGCCTGGATCAACGGCGTGAAGGAGCTCCGGGTCAGCGCGGAGTAGACCCGGGTCGGCGGCCTCCCGGCCCCGCCGACCCGCCCCGTGGGAGGCAGGGGCGATCCCCCTACGCCCCGCCCCTGCCTCCCTCCGAGTCCAGAGGAACTCACCAACTGAGGCCGCCACGGCAGGCAACGCCCGCCTTCCCCACCGCGTCTTCACCGGGGCACCATCGTCCCGACACCCCGAAGACGTCGAACGGAAACCCGCACCCGTGGTCCCCGCCCAGCAGCTCGCCCTCGTACCGTCGCAGGACACGGACACCCCGAACGCCCGCGCCCGCCGCCCGCGGGCGTTCCTGCGCCGCCACCGGGTCCCGCTCCTCGCCACGCTTCCCACGCTGCCGCCGTACGCGGTGTGGTGGCTGTTCCTGGCCACCGGCGGCGGGGATCTCGCGGCGCAGCAGGCGTGGGCGCGGTTCGCGGCCGGGGACGGCGGGTCGGCGTACAACCTGTTCTGGTACGGCGGGATGCACACCGCCAACTACAGCCTCATCTCGCCGTATCTGATGGCGGCACTCGGCGTGCGCACGGTCACCGTGGTGTCAGGGATCGCTTCCTCCTGGCTGGCGGCCGTGCTCTTCGTGCGGTCCGGGGTCAGGAGGCCGCTCGCCCCGGCGCTGCTCGCGTCGTCGGCGTTGTGGTGCGATGTCGCGTCCGGCCGTACGACATTCGCCCTGGGTGTCGCGTTCGGGCTCGGCGCCTGTGTGCTGCTGGCGGGGCAGCGGCGGCCTGCCTGGGCGGCCCTCTGCGCGGTGCTCGCGACGGCTGCGAGCCCGGTGGCCGGGCTGTTCCTCGCCGTGGTGGGGGCCGGTTTCCTGTTCGTACGGGACTGGGCCCGGGCCCTGGTGCTGCTGGTGCCGCCGTCCGTGGTGGTCGGCGCCACCACGCTGCTGTTCCCCTTCTCCGGTGAGCAGTTGATGCCCGCGGACCGGATATGGCAGCCGGTGGTGCTGGGGCTGGCCGTGACGGTGCTGGCCCCGCGCGGCTGGCGGGTCGCGCGGTGGAGCGGGGCCGTGTACGCGGCGGGGACCGTGCTCGCGTACCTCATCCCCTCCCCCGTCGGGACGAACGTCGAGCGGCTCGCGGAGCTGTTCGCGCCCGCCGCTCTGCTCGCGGTCCTGCTCACCGCACCCCGGCTGCACGCGCTGCGCCGCGCCCTGCTGGTCGCCGCGCTGGTCTTCTCCATGGTGTGGGTGGGCCGTAAGACCGCCGACGATCTGGAGGTCTCCACCGTGGTCCCCGCCTGGGCCGCGGACACCGCCGGGGTGACCCGGGCCCTCGAAGGGCTGGGCTCCGACCGCACGCGCGTCGAGGTGGTCCCGGCCCGCAATCACCGGGAGGCGACCGCGCTCGCCCCCCGTATGAACCTGGCCCGCGGCTGGAACCGCCAGCTCGACATGGTGCGCGACCGCCTCTTCTACGACGGCACGTTCTCCGCGGACACCTACCGCCGCTGGCTCGACCGCTGGGGGGTGGGTCTCGTCGCCCTGCCGCTCGGCAAGCCCGACGGGTACGCGGAGGAGGAGGCGCGGCTGGTGCGCGACCACCGTCCCTCCTGGCTTGAGCCTGTGTGGCAGGACGCGCACTGGAGGGTGTACCGGGTGCGCGGCGCGGTGCCGCTGGTGTCGGCGCCCGGCAGCGTGCTGCGGACGTCGAGCGCCGCGATGGACGTGCGGATGCCGCGGGCCGGCTCCGTGACCGTACGCATCGCCTACTCGCCGTGGCTGCACGCCGGGCGCGGCTGCCTGAGCCAGGACGGCGAGTTCACGCGGCTGACGGTCACCGCGCCGGGCACGTACCGGATCAGCTCGGAGTACGTTGCCTCGGCGCGTCCGGCACGCTGCTGACCTCGGCGGCGGCTTCCACAGGCCCGGCCTCGACGGGAAGGGCGACTCCCCGGGGCCCCTGGAGCAGGTAGGCCAGCCCGAAGCCCACGCCGACGACGGCCGCTCCGCCGACCGCGTCAAGCACCCAGTGGTTGCCGGTCGCGATGATCGCCGAAACCGTGAAGAGCGGGTGCAGCAGACCCAGTGCCTTCATCCACCACTTGGGCGCGAGGATCACGATGACCAGACCGCACCACAGGGACCAGCCGAAGTGCAGTGAGGGCATCGCCGCGTACTGGTTGGTGAGCGCGGTCAGGGCGCCGTAGTCCGGTTTGGAGAAGTCCTGCACGCCGTGCACGGTGTCGATGATCCCCAGGTGCGGCATCAGCCGGGGCGGGGCCAGGGGGTAGAGCCAGAAGCCCAGCAGCCCGGTGAACGTGGCGAAGCCGAGCGTCGCGCGCGCCCAGCGGTAGTCGGCGGGGCGGCGCCAGTAGAGCACGGCGAGGATGGTCAGCGGGACGACGAAGTGGAACGACTCGTAGTAGAAGCCGAAGAACTCCCGCAGCCAGCCGACCTGGACGACGGCGTGGTTGACCCCGTGCTCGATGTCGATGTGCAGGGCACGCTCGATGGCGAGGATCTGGTCGCCGTGATGCTCGGCGGTGGCCCGGCCCGCCGCCGCGTTGTCTCCGGTGGCGGCCAGCCTGACCTGGGAGTAGGCAGCGTAGGTGACGCGGATCAGGAGCAGTTCGAGGAGCAGGTTGGGGCGGGTGAGGACGCGGCGCAGGAACGGCACGAGGGGGATGTGCCGGAAGCGGGCGGGAACGGGCTGCGCGTACTGGGTCGGGATGGGCGCCCGGTAGTAGGGGGAGGTGCGGGACAGGAACGGCACGAAGGTGGCGGCGGCGAGCGCCGCGAGCAGCACCAGGTTGTCGCGCATCGCTTCGAGCGCGTAGCCGTTCGGGACCATCATCTTCGCGGGCAGCGTCATCACCAGGACGACGGCGACCGGCCACACATGGCGGCCGGAGGCCCGTCGGCCGACGCGGCCGACCACCGCGAGCAGCACCCACAGCAGCTGGTGCTGCCAGCTGGTGGGTGAGACGGCGACGGCGACGCAGCCGGTGACCGCGACGGCGAGCAGCAACTGCCCGTCGCGCGCGTACCGGATGGCGCGGCTCAGCCCGAGAACGGCGACGGCAGCGCCCAGGAGGAAGAACAGGCCGATCTCCAGAGGCCCGTTGAGGCCCAGCCGGAGAAGGGCTCCGTGCAGGGACTGGTTGGCGTGGTCGTACGCCTTGCCGCCGAGGCCGGTACCGGCCAGGTGGTGAACCCAGTAGGTGTACGAGTCGTGCGGCATCGCCGCCCAGGCGAGCACGGTGGCGACGGCGAACGTTCCCGCGGCCCCGACGGCGGCGCGGCGGCGGCCGGTGAACCACAGCAGGGGTGCGAACAGCAGGACGGTCGGCTGGAGCGCGGCGCCCACGCCGATCAGCAGCCCGCCGGCGCGTTCCCCGCGCACGGTGAAGCAGCCGAGCAGAACGAGAAGGACCGGGATGATGCTGGTCTGGCCGAGGTAGAGGGCGTTGCGCACGGGCAGCGACAGCATCAGCAGGCTGATCGCGACGGGCGCGGCGAGCAGGGAGCTGCGCCAGCTGACCGGCTTGGGCAGGGCGCGGGCGGCGACCAGGCCGAGCGCGACGACGAGCAGGAGCGAGCCGAAGGTCCAGCCCCAGCCGAGATACTGCTGCGCCGCGCGGGTGAGCGGCTTGAGGACGAGCCCGGCGAAGGGGGTGCCGGTGAACCGTGTGGAGTCGTACAGCGAGCCGTTGACGTGCAGGACGCCGTTCGGGCCGACCCAGGTTTCAAGGACGGTCAGTCGTTCGGTGCGCGGAGTGTTCAGGACCGCGGTGACCTGGCGCACCGCCAGGACCGCGGCGATCGCCCAGAGGCCGACGCGGGCCGCCTTGAGCCGTGCTCGCGCCTGCTGGGCGGCGGCTCCCGCAGCCCCCAGGGCACCCGCCATCTGCCCGCCGTGCTCCACGTTCGCCACGCGCTGTCGGCCCTCCCGCCCCGCTCGTCCCGTCTGCGGCGCCCCAGTTCGTGAGACGCGGGCAACCCTCGCTTCACCTGAGAGCCGCCCACCTTTTGTCCGGAAGACGATAATGCTCACCCCCTCCGGTTCCACCGCCGGGGCGCGAGAAGGATCACAGACGGGACGGTGGACGACGGATCGCCACCCGCGCGTCGCCCCTGGACGAGCCGCGGAGTCGGCGGGTCGGCCGCTGCCGGGGTCGTGGCCCGCCGTCGGGAGCACGGGGCACTGACCCCGGAACCGTTCTCCCCGTCGCGCCGTCTGTGATCTAGTCACATGGCGATCTGATCAGGGGGCGTCCGGCCACGTGACGATCCGGCCACAGGCGCGACGGGGAGGATCACGGGGGATGGAGACAAGTCCAGGTCTGGGACGCACGGGGCGTATGGGCCGCATGGGGCTCATGCGCCGCCTACGGCGTCGTACGACCCGCTCACATCACGCGCGGGCGCGCGTGGTGGCCATCGTCCTGGCACTGCTGGCCCTGCAACTGGGCTCGCTGATGGCACCGGCGTACGCATGCGGCTGCGGCGCGATGGTGCCCGACGGGCGGCAGCATGTGACGGTGAGCCGGGAGGTCTCCGCGGTCCGCTGGGACGGCAAGCAGGAAGACATCGTCATGCGCCTGACGGTGGCGGGCGACGCGCACAAGGCCGCCTGGATCATGCCGGTCCCGCACCGCGCGACCGTACGGCTCGGCGACTCCGCCCTCTTCGACGAACTCGACACCGCGACGGCCCCTCGGATCCGCACCCGCCACTATTTCTGGCCACGCGGCCACGACTGGCCCTTCGCCGGCGAAAGCGGTTCGGCTTCGAACCAGGAGGGAGCCGCGGCGCCCCCGGTGAGCGTCGTGGGCCGTCAGCGCCTCGGCCCCTTCGACGTGGCACGGCTGACGGCCACCGACGCGAACGCGCTCGGCACATGGCTGCGGGACAACGGCTTCGCCCTCCCGCCGCGCCTCAGCCAGGCGCTGCGGCCGTACGTCGACGAGGGCTGGGAGTACGTGGCGATCCGGCTCGCCCCGGGCCAGGGCTCCGGCACCACGCTCGCCGGGACCCTCGACCCTCTGCACCTGACGTTCGCCAGCGACCGGCTCGTCTACCCGATGCGGCTGTCCCGCCTGGCGAGCACCCCGCAGTCGCTCAGCCTCTACGTCTTCGCCGCGCACCGCATGGAGCCGCGTTCCACGATCGGCGGCCAACTGCCGCAGATCCTCTACGCGGACCGGGTCAGGGACGCCCCCGGCGCACTGGCGTCGCTCACAGCGGGCGGTACGGACTTCCTGACCGCGTTCGACCAGCAGTTTCCGCAGCCGTCACGGATCTCCGGTGACCACGAAATGGCGCGGACGGCGGCGGACACCCCGTACCACCAGGTCGTCTACGTGGACTCCCTGCTCACGGTGGGCGGCATCCCGGCATGGCTGCTGACCCTGCCGGCCGCCCTGGCCCTGACCTTCGCGACCGTGGCCGTCGTGCTACGACACCGCAGGCGACGCGTGGTCATACCCCCGCCACCGGTGCAGATTCCGCCCCCGCTCCGCCGGTGACGCCGGGGGTGCCGAGGAGCACCCAGGTGAGCCGATCCGCCAACCGGGCCAGGGTGCAGGGCCGGTCCGGCATGGCTGCGGCGCGACGGCGCCGCGCGCCTGGATGCTGAGGGCCGAACCAGGCAGGAGAGACTGTGGACGACCCCAGCCTTCAAGGGGCCCGGAGCCCGGCATCCACCAGAACGAGCCATGATGCCTCCGGTCAGGCGGGGGTCATCGGCATCGGCCTCGCCGCCGTACTGACGGCCGCACTCGCGCAGGGTTCGTGGCAGTGGTTCGCCACCTACATCGGAGCGACGCTCCTCACGGTGATCTTCTCCTTCTACCGGCTGCCGACGTGGACACCCGGTCTCCGATCCACGTACATGCGGAATCTGGCGGCGTACTCGATGGTCGTCGGCCTGTGCGTAGCCATCGCGCTGGCCCCCATGATGCAGCGCTGGGCGTGGCTGTTCCCGATGCCGGGCACCCGTGCCGGCTGTCCCGCGCTGGGCACCTACGAGCGCATCCGAACGGAGGCAGCGCTGGCGAACCTGTCCGGCCGCGACGTCGCCGCCCTGGCTCACGCGCAGAACGTCCAGAGCCATGCCGTGGTCGCCGACTGCCTGTCGGCCACCACCACCCTGTGGCTGCCGGTCTACGCGGCCGGAGCGGCAGTGCTGGTGGGACTGGGCGCGTGGTCCATCGACCAGGTTCGGGCGGGGAAGAACTAGGGGTCCTTCGTTTGGATCCGGCGGGATCCAGCGGGATCCGGCGAAGTCGGATGCGTACGGCAGCGCCTCCAAGGGGCGTGGGACCCAGTCGGTATGCGGCTCCGCCCTGCGGGCACGATCCGCCACGACGGACCCTCGGGTGATGAACCGGAATTCCCGCGGAGCGCCGAGGCGGCCATGACCGGCCGAAAAGCGCCTCACCGGGCCGAGCAGGCCCCCGAACGCGACAAGATGGTCGCTCCGAATGGCACTCTGATGGAGTGTTACTCGTTCCGCGAAAGGGGGCCTGACACGGCGTCCGATCTTGACTATCTTTCATTAGCGAATCTAGTTATGACGCCTAACTAGGCAGCCGAAAGGTCTGGTTCATGAGCACAGCGAGCGCAGCGCAGCAGATCTGGGACGACGTCGACGCGTACTTCACCGACCTCCTCTCCCTCAACGACGAGGTGCTCACCGAGACCCTGCGGGAGAGCGAGGCGGCCGGACTGCCGCCGATCTACGTCGCCCCGAACCAGGGCAAGCTGCTCCACCTCTTCGCCCGCATCCAGGGCGCCCGCCGCATCCTGGAGATCGGCACGCTCGGCGGCTACAGCACGATCTGGCTCGGCCGCGCACTGCCCGAGAACGGCCGTCTGATCACCCTGGAGTACGACGCCAAGCACGCCGAGGTGGCCCGCCGCAACCTCGAGCGGGCGGGCCTGGACGCGATCACCGAGGTACGCGTCGGACCCGCTCTGGAGTCCCTGCCGAAGCTGGCCGACGAGAACCAGGAGCCGTTCGACCTGGTCTTCATCGACGCGGACAAGGTCAACAACCCCAACTACGTCGAGTGGGCTCTCAAGCTGACCCGCCCGGGAAGCCTGATCATCGTGGACAACGTGGTGCGCGGCGGCCAGGTCACCGATACCGGCGGCGATGACCCGGCCGTGCGGGGCACCCGTGCCGCACTGGAGCTGATCGCCTCCCACCCGAAGCTGGACGGTACGGCGGTCCAGACGGTGGGCAGCAAGGGCTACGACGGCTTCGCGCTGGCACGGGTGCTGGACTGACCGACGCCGGCCGTCAGGCCTCGTGGAAGAACCCCACGTTGACGCTGCGCGGGGCGGTGCGGTCCTGGATGACCAGTTCCCCTGCCCCGCCGTGCGGGAGCCTGACCGTGCCGCCGTAGGGCAGGGGCTGGGCCGGGTGTCCGGGCAGGACCAGCATCACGTGGGACGAGGGGTCGGGGTGGGAGCCACGCAGCCACGTCACCTGCCACCCGCCGTCCGGGCCGCACACGAACTCCAGGTGGACACGGGAGACGAACAGCCAGTCATCGGGGGTGGCCAGGCGGCACACGGACGGGTCCCGGCCCACCCGCAGCACGGCGCCCGGGTCGCTGGGCGCGTCGGCCATCAGCATGCCGGCCGTCGCCCCGGCGTCCGCCCCGGAGACCGAGGCCATGGTGAGTTCGAGCACGTGCGCTCCTCCTGAATGCGTCTACGGCCAAGCCATGTTGACGTCTCGAGGCCGAATGATAATTCGCCCGATCGCCCCTCAGGGTGACGTCCGGCACAATGGACGCATGACCGAGCGCAAGCCACCCGGCGTCAGCTTCGAGTCGTTCGTCGACAAGCAGATCCGCGACGCTCAGGAACGCGGGGACTTCGCCCACCTCCCCGGAGCGGGCCGCCCGTCCCCCGCCGTCGCGGACACGACGTACGACGAACTGTGGTGGATCAAGCGGAAGATGGTCCGCGAGGGAATGGCGGTCCTGCCGCCGACACTGGCCCTGCGCAAGGAGGCGGAGGACACCCTGGCGGCTGCCGCGCAGGCGCCGTCCGAGCGGGTGGTGCGGCGGATGATCGAGGATCTCAACGTGAAGATCCGCGACATGATGTTCAAGCCGCCGCCGGGCCCGCCCCTGGGCCTGAAGCCTTACGACGTCGAAGAGATCGTCCGGGAGTGGCGCGAGCGCGGGTGACATCGGGTTGCCGGGCCCACCCGCCCTCCACCGAGAATGATCCACATGAGCTGGACCATTGCCCCCGAGCCCCATGACTCCCCCGTGGCCGCCGCGCTGTGGCGTGCTTACTACGCCGAGGTCAGCGACCGCTGGTACGAGGTCCACGAGGGGCGTTGCACGCCCCCTGACGAGCTGGAGCGGGAGATCGCCGCCGACACCGGCGACTACCTTGCCCCGCCGAACGGCACGCTCTTGGTGGCCCGTCACGAGGACGAGCCGGCGGGCACGGCGGGGGTACAGCTCCTGGACGCCGCCACCGCCGAGCTGAAGCGGGTCTTCCTGCGCAAGGAGATGCGGGGACTCGGCGGCGCGGCACTCCTGGTGACCGCCGCCGAGAACGCGGCCCGCGCACTGGGCGCCCGGCGCATGATCCTGGACACCCGCCACGACCTCGTGGAGGCCCGCACCCTGTACGCCCGCCTGGGTTACACGGAAACCGAGCGGCACAACGACGCACCGTACGCGGAGCACTGGTTCACCAAGCAGCTGCCGACGTGAGCCGGACCGCCCGGCAGGTCTCCTGCCGCGGCACTAGAAGGAATACGGCCCGAAGCGGCCCCACGCCACGACGGCCGCGAGTGCGAGCAGCAGCGCGTTCACCGCGATCAGCCGCATCTCGCCGCGTCGGGCATGCACGGCCGCGCCACCCGCCATGACCAGGCCCAGCCCGAACGCGGCCACGGGAACCAGCGTCTGTGCGAAACCGAGTGCGGCCGGCAGGATCAGCCCGATCGCGCCGAGCGCCTCCAGGGCTCCGATCAGCTTCACCGTCCCTGTGCTCACGTCCTCGGCCCAGCCCATCCCCGAAGCCGCCAGCTTCTCCTTCGGCTGGGTCAGCTTCATCGCCCCGGAAGCCAGGAACGCCACGGCGAGCACGCTCGCGAGGACCCACAACACACCGTTCATCATGCTCCACACCTTTCAAATGACTTAAAGCATTAACTGAAGGCTAGGCCGCGATGACTTCAAGATGCAAGTCATCGGAGATGTGGATCACTTAACGCGTGAAGCTGTACTCTTCCCTCATGCAGACCCCGCAGGAGCCCCGCTGGCTGGACGCCGAGGAAGACGAGGCGTGGATCGCGCTCAGCTGCATGCTGATGCGGCTGCCCGCGGCGCTGGACGCGCAGTTGCAGCGCGACGCCGGGCTGAGCCACTTCGAGTACCAGGTGATGGCCGGACTGTCGATCGTCCCCGACCGCACCCTGCGGATGAGCGAGCTGGCCGCGTTCGTCGAGGGCTCCCTGCCACGGCTGTCCCAGGTCGTCGGACGGCTGGAGAAGCGCGACTGGGTACGCCGCAGCCCCGACCCCACCGACGGCCGGTACACGGTGGCCACCCTCACCGACGAGGGCTTCGACAAGGTGACCGCCACCGCTCCCGGGCACGTCGAGGCGGTGCGCACCTACATCTTCGACGCACTCACCAGGGCACAGGTCCGCCAGCTGACCACCATCGGCCGCCGAATCGTAGGCGCAGTCGACCCCGAACACCCCTTGGTCACCGGCAAGGTAGACCGCCTGCGCCCCAAGAAGAAGCCCACCCCATAGGACCGTGCGAAGCGCGCCGCCAGAGGCACGGGGAACCGCGCAAAAAACCCACAACACACCCGCAGCCGACGAAGCACCTCATAAGGGGCGCGGGGAACTGCGCAAAAAACCACGACGCACCCCCAGCCGACGACACACCCCATAAGGGGCGCGGGGAACTGCGCAAAAACGACACCCCCCGCACGGCTGCGGAAGAACTCCGGCTACACGCCCTGCGGGCGCTCCGCATCGGACCCGCACAGCTCCGTGTTGAGCTCCCGCACCAACCGGATGAGGTCCGTCGGCCGATCCGGCCCCCACCAGTCGCCGAGCAGCTCGGCCATGGACTCCTCCCGGGCCTGGGCCAGGCGATCGGCGACCTCACGGCCCTCCTCGGTGAGGATCAGGTCGAGTCCCTCGCGCCGCGCCAGCTGCCGCTCCTCCAGCTGCCGCCCCGCGTCGAGAATGACGGTCAGCGGGACCATGCTGCGCTCGGCGAGCATCCCCGGTTCGGCCCACCCGTACTTCTTGATGCGCAGCAGCAGCCAGCTCGCCGCGGGCAGCAGGTCGTACCCGGCCCGCGCGGTGATCTTCTCGTAGACCTGGCGCCGCCCCTCGCGGGAGCCGAGCAGCGACAGTGCCCGGCACACCTCGTCGTAGGAGGAGCGCTCCACCGGGTTGCTCGCGAGCGTCTCCGTCCCGTCCGGTGCCGTCACCGAGCCGCGCAGCTTGTCCTCGCGCAGGAACCACGCCAGGACGAAGCCGAGAAGGGCGACCGGCGCCGCGTACAGGAAGACATCGGTGATCGAGTCGGAGAACGCGTGCAGCACGGCGGGCCGGACCGTCACCGGGAGCGCCACGACACCACGCGGATCGGCCTCCAGAGAGCCCGGGGTGACGGCGGCGGGGAGCCTGCTCCCGGCGAGCGCCTGCACGAGGTTGTGGCCGAGGCTGCTCGCGAAGAGCGTGCCGAAGATCGCGACACCGAACGACGCGCCGATGGAGCGGAAGAAGGTCGCGCCGGAGGTGGCGACGCCGAGATCCTCGTAGCCGACGGCGTTCTGCACGATCAGCACCAGGACCTGGATCACCAGGCCGAGACCCACGCCGAAGACGAAGAAGGAGAAGCTCATCTCCGCGTTGCCGCTGAATTCGTCGAGCTTGTGCAGCAGGAGCAGACCGATCGTGGTGATGCCTGTGCCCGCGACGGGGAACACCTTCCAGCGGCCGGTGCGGCTGACGATCTGGCCGGAGCCGGTGGTCGACAGCAGCATTCCGAACACCATCGGCAGCATGTGCACACCCGACATCGTCGGGGTGATGCCGTGGACGACCTGCAGGAACGTCGGCAGGTACGTCATCGCGCCGAACATCGCGAAACCGACGATGAAGCTGATGACCGCGGAGAGCGTGAAGGTGCGGACCCGGAAGAGCCTCAGCGGGATGACCGGCTCGGCCGCCCCCTGTTCGACCAGGACGAAGGCCGCGAGCAGCACGGCGGCGGCGACCGCGAGTCCGATGATCTGTGGCGAGCCCCAGCTCCAGGTCGTACCGCCGAGTGAGGCGACCAGGACGAGGCAGGTGGCGACTGAGGCGATGAGGAAGGTGCCGAGATAGTCGATGACGTGCCGTGCGCGCTTGTGCGGGATGCGCAGGACCGTCGCGATCACGGCGAGCGCGACGATACCGACGGGCAGGTTGACGTAGAACACCCAGCGCCAGCTCAGATGCTGGGTGAGCAGCCCGCCGAGCAGCGGCCCGAGCACGCTGGTCGTACCGAAGACGGCACCGAAGAGCCCCTGGTAACGGCCGCGCTCCCTGGGCGGGACGATGTCGCCGACGATCGCCATCGACAGCACGATGAGCCCGCCGCCGCCGAGGCCCTGAAGGGCGCGGAAGGCGATCAGCTCGGACATGTTCTCCGCCATGCCGCACAGCGCCGACCCGATGAGGAAGATGACGATCGCGGCCTGGAACAGCTTCTTTCGGCCGTACTGGTCGCCGAGTTTGCCCCAGAGCGGGGTCGCCGCGGTGGAGGCGAGGAGGTAGGCGGTGACGACCCAGGACAGGTGCTGCAGGCCGCCGAGGTCGCTGACGATGGTGGGCAGGGCGGTCGACACGATCGTCTGGTCCAGGGCGGCGAGCAGCATGCCGAGCAGGAGCGCGCCGATGGAGACCAGGACACCACCGCCCACGGTCTGCTCGACGGACGTGTGTCGTCCGTAGAGCGGACCGACACTCGCGATGCCGCCCGTCTCCGTCTGTGCCGCTTCCGCTTCCCCCGCACCGCCCTGTGTGTCGTCCGTCATGCCGGCCTCCCGGGAAAGTCCCACTCTCATCCTGGTGTGTGTGACCGGTTATGGCCTGTCGAGTCCGGTTGGGAAGGGCGGATTCCGGGGCTCCCTGAAGATCTTGTGAGGGGGATATGCATAATTCCTGGAGTTCTGGAGCTCATCGGGAGGGGACCCAGGCGTGAGCGAAACGAACGAACAGACCTGTCCGGAGTGCTCGGCACCGCGGCGGAGGGACGGAACGCCGTCCTGCGGCTGCACGCTGCGTGCGTCCGACGCGCTCCGGGACGCCCGTACGGAGGAGGCGGCAGCGGCGGAGGACTTCGATCCACTGCGCATCCGGCCGTATGTGGAACTGGCGGTCCCCGCGCCCGAGGCGCCGGGGATCCCGGAGACGGCCCCGGAGCGGACCATGCGGCTCGCGGCCGTGCGGGAGGGGATGCCCCGGCCGGACGAGACCATGCGCCTCGGCGCGATCCCGGCACCCGCCACCGACGAGGACGCGCGCAGAACGAGGGGACCGCGCCGCCGCAGCCGCGGCAGGCGCACAGCCCTGCTGGCCACCGCCGGCACCGGGGCCGTCGCCGCGGTCGTGGCCGCCGCGGGGTTCGCGAGCGGACTGTTCTCCTACAGCACGCCGGAGCGTGACACCGCGATGCCCGAGGACGTACGGGCGAGCGTGCCGGACCAGCCGTCGCCGAGCGAGGCGTCGTCGGCTCCGCCGTCCACGGTGTCCGCGCCCCCGACGCCGGTGAGCGCGCCGCCCTCGAAGAGCAGCAGCACGTCCCCCTCGGCGTCCCCGGCGAGCGCGTCGCCGAGCACCTCCGCACCGGCCTCCCCGAGCCCCTCGGCGACGACCGCGCGGCCCAAGGCCACGGCATCCCCCGAGCCCTTCGGGCCCGGCGGCGGCCAGAGCGGCAGCCAGGTCCTGCGGCCCGGGGACAAGGGTGCCGGGGTCACCGAGCTCCAGCTACGGCTGAACCAGCTGAACCTGTACTGGGGTCCGGTGAACGGCCACTACAGCGAACAGGTGGAGTCGGCCGTGATGACCTACCAGTTCGCGCGCGGCATCACAGATGACTCGTACGGGGTGTACGGGCCGGCCACCAGGGCGATGCTGGAGTCGGAGACAACCAGGCCCTGACCGGTCGCTCCGCTCTGCCCTGTCAGCCTCGGCCGGTCTTCGTGATGTGCAGGCGGACGGTTCCGTCGGGGGCCTGCTCCACCCGCACCCGGGTGAGGTCCTCCACCAGCGCGTCGGGGCGGTGCGCACCGGCCCGGGGGCCGACACCGACCACCCGCATCCCGGCCGCCCGCCCGGCGGCGATGCCCGCACCGGAGTCCTCGAAGACGACGCAGTCCCCGGGGGCGACGCCCAGTTCGGCCGCGCCCTTGAGAAAGCCCTCGGGGTCCGGCTTGCTCGCGCCCACGCACTCGGCGGTGATCCGCACATCCGGCAGCTTCAGGCCCGCGGCGGCCATCCGCCCGGTGGACAGCGCCACGTCGGCCGACGTGACCAGGGCGTGCGGGACCGAGGCCAGGGAGACGAGGAACGCGGCGGCGCCGGGGACCTCCACCACGCCGTTCATGTCGGCGGTCTCCTCCGCGAGCATGCGGGCGTTGTCCGCGAGGTTCTGCTCCATCGGGCGGTCCGGGAGCAGGACCGCCATCGAGGCGTGCCCCTGGCGGCCGTGCACGACCCTCATCACCTCGTCGCCGTCGAGTCCGTGCCGGTCCGCCCAGTGCCGCCAGACGCGTTCCACGACGGCGTCGGAGTTGACGAGGGTGCCGTCCATGTCCAGCAGCAGGGCACGGGCGGTGAGAACCGTGGGGACCGTCGTCATCGGCGGGACTCCAGTGGGCGAGGCGGCGGCCGGCGGGCGGCCCGGGGGACAAGGCGGCCCCGCCCGCCGGTCAGGGGGAGCGGGCGGGAGCCACTTTGTTCCTTCACGATACAAAATCGTTCCGGCGGGCGCCACCGGGGCTGACGTGCGGGTTGGCCGGGGGCTCCGGCGTGGTTACCGGTGGGACACGTTCCGGACACCCCGGGGACGCGGGGTTTTTGCGCAGTTCCCCGCGCCCCTGTCGGGTCATGCCGGTTCATCGTCGGCTGCCGGTGCGTTGTGGGTTTTGCGCAGTTCCCCGCGCCCCCTGTCAGGTGCGTTGTCGACTGCGCGTGCGTCGTGGCTTGTCGCGCAGTTCCCCGCGCCCCTGTCGGGTCATGCCGGTTCATCGTCGGCTGCCGGTGCGTTGTGGGTTTTGCGCAGTTCCCCGCGCCCCCTGTCAGGGTGCG